>JBBRPP010000081.1:0-14203 GCA_038227995.1 Acidimicrobiales bacterium | reverse complement strand
GGCTCGGTCGACGAGCTGCTGGGCAAGCTCCTGATCAATCATCGAGACACTCGATGCTTCGGACATTGGTCCTACTCTCCGGCGAGCCATCGCTCACCCTCTCAGACCAGATCCCAGTTACACCGTCTTTCCGACACTCCCCTGTTGCATTGAGCGATCAGGCTGCCCGCGGTGGGGTCAGAACGGCAACTTTCGGCCTGATCGGCCCCTCCGAAGCCGAAATTGAGGCCGAATTGGGGCGAGAGTGGTGAGTCTCCGGTCCAACGACGGGCCGCGCGGGCTTAACGCAACAGTGCCCTCCGACCTGCGTGTTTGTGGTGCCCGGGACGGGGTTCGAACCCGTACGTACGTTCGTACAAGGGGGTTTAAGACTTCACTCCCACGTCCGGGACGTCCGGCAGAGTCCGTCCCACCTGCTCACGTCTGCCGCTGTTGTCCGTGCTGTCCGTCTGATCCGCCCCTGTCCGACGGGTACGGCCGAGTCCTGTGCAGGAATCGTGCAGGATTTCTCGTTGCGCTGTCCTACCTCCTGTCCTACCATCGGACTATGGCCCAACGACAGAAGCGTTCGATCTCACTCCCCGCCGACCTCGCCGATGCCATCGACCAGGCGGCCACGGCGGAAGGCACCACGGTCAGCGCGTGGATCGCCGAGACCGCAGCGCACCGTCTGCGGATCGATGCCGGCCGCAAGGGTGTCGCCGAGTGGGAACGACAGCACGGTGCCCTCACGCCCGATGAGCTCGCGGAAGGGCTCGCCCGAGCGAGGGCGATGCTGCGCCGTCAGCCGGCACGCAAGAGCGCCTGAATGGGCGGCGTCACCTACGACACTGGCGCGTTGATCGCGGCCGACCGAAACGACCGACGGATGTGGGCGCTTCACGCAGGCCTTCTCGCGCTCGAGGTGTCCCCTACAGTCCCGACGACGGTGCTCGCCGAAGCGTGGCGCGGCGGACCGCGCCACGCGAGCCTGTCCCGCTTCCTCTCCCTGTGCACCTCCGAGCCGCTCACCGAAGATCGGGCGAAGGCTGTTGGCGTTCTGGCAGCACGCGCGGGCCATGACGACATCGTCGACGTCGCGGTCGTCGAAGGCGCCGTCCGCCGACGTGATGCGGTCGTCACCTCCAACCCGACCCACATCCGCAAGATCGCCGACGCCGTTCGCGAGCGGCTCACCATCGAGACCGTCTGACGACGTCTACCTGTTGGGCGCCGCCCAGCCGGAGGCACCTCTCTTGTGGGTGCAGTTCTTTCGTTCGAGGCGTCAGAGCTGCTTGACTCGCGTTGTGAGCACGAACAGTTTCGATGCCAGGGCCGCTACGTGGGATGACGACCCAGCAAAGGTTGAACGGGCCGCTGAGGTCGCTCGCAAGATCCGGGCGGCCGTCCCGCTGAACCAGTCGATGAGGATGATGGAGTACGGCGCCGGAACCGGGCTCGTCACCCAGGCGCTGCGCGAGTCCGTCGGTCAGGTCACGCTGGCCGACACATCAACGGGCATGCGCGACGTCTTGCGTGCCAAGATCGCAGCTTCCGCCATCACCGATGCTCGAGTGTGGGACCTTGACCTTGCCACCGGGCCGGTTCCTGATGATCGTTTCGATCTGATCGTGACGGTGCTGACCCTGCATCACATCGCGAACATCGGTATGGTCCTGTCCGGTTTTGTCGACCTGCTCGACACAGGCGGGACGCTGTGCGTCGTCGACCTCGATGAGGAGGACGGCTCCTTTCACGGCGAGCACTTCGAGGGCCACCGTGGGTTCGTGCGCTCGTCCCTGGCCGCCGATCTCACGGTCGCCGGCTTCTCGGACGTGACCTTCGAAGACTGTCACCACATCATCCGTGATGGCGTGGACTATCCGCTCTTCCTCGCCACCTGCCTCAAGCCTGGGTGAGTGAACTCCCGATGGACGATGCGCGGATTGCCTTGCCAACTGCGTGCTCACACATTGCACATACTCATAGTGCAAGCTGCAGCCCATGCCGGCGAACGGGAAACGCAGAACGCGGCTCGGATTGACAGTTCTCGCAGTCACCCTTTCGGCCGGGTGTTCAGCGACGAGTGCACCGCTGGACACTGCCACGACAGGGTCTGTCACTGCGTCGAGTTCTCCCCGTGATCAGCCAACCAGTACGCCGGTTCCGGAGTCGCCCGAAACGACTGCAAGCACGACCCAACCCGAACAAGATCCGACCAGCTGCGTGCACGCAGACCTGCCGACCACCGTCGCCTACACGATCATCGCTGGGGTCGACTCGAACCTGACCAGCGTCGACGTCTACCCGCCGAACTCGTCGGCGTGCAACGCCCCGGTCGTGATGTGGGTCCACGGTGGCGGCTACCAGATCGGTGACAAACGCAACCAGATACGCGACAAGGTGAAGCTGTTCAACGACGCCGGTTGGATGCTGGTCAGTGTGAACTACCGTCTCACCGTCCCGGGCCAGACCGCCTCGGCGGTCTTTCCCGATCACTACACCGACGTCGCCGCTGCGGTCGGCTGGGTCCATGACCACATCGCCTCCTACGGCGGCGACGCCACCAGAATCGCACTCCTGGGCCACTCGGCCGGCGCCGACATCGTCGCCAACGTCGTCACCAACCCGACCTACCTCCGCACCGTCGGACTCGAACTCTCCTCGATCCGCTGCGCTGGCCCGCTCGACACCGAAGGGTTCGACAAGACGGCCGCCAACGCCACCGACCCCGACGGGGAGCGCAAGCAGTGGAAGTCGGCGCTCGGCACCAACCCTGACTACGTCACGGCCACGTCAGCAACCTCCCTCGTGCAGCCCGGCATCGGCATCCCTCCGATGATCGGAGTCGTGCGCGGCACGCCACAACGACAGCAGATCGAGACCGCGTTCCTCAGCACGCTCGCGGCGAACGGGATCGACGCGACCACCATCGACGCCCGAGCGCTCACCCACGCCGAGGTCAACGCCAACATCGGCAAACTCGGCGACACCGTGATGACAACACCGCTGATGAGCTTCCTCACCACCTGCTTCACGCAGAACCGCGGCTGACCAGCAGAGTGACCCGCACACTCGAGGTCTCCGACCGCCGTCGCTCGGTGCGTCCCCTGGAAGGATGTCGTCATGAGCACCCCGGAGACCCCGTTCGTTCGGACGCCTGAGGAGAATTTCACTGACCTCGTCGAGTTCCCGTACGAGCCGCACTACCTCGACATCGATGGGCTGCGGATGCACTACATCGACGAGGGGCCAACGGATGCGCCTGTGGCGTTGATGCTCCACGGCATGCCGACATGGAGCTACCTGTATCGCTCGATCATCCCGCCGATGCTGGCGGCCGGGTATCGCTGCGTCGCACTCGACCACATCGGCTTCGGTCGCAGCGACAAGGTGACCGATCCCGTTTGGTACGACATCGCCCGCCACACCGCCAACCTGTCGATGTTGATCGAGACACTCGACCTTGACGACATCACGATCTTCGTGCAGGACTGGGGAGGTCCGATCGGTCTCGCACAGGTCGCGACGATGCCCGAGCGCTTCTCCCGGCTCGTGATCATGAACACGTGGCTGCACCATGGCGGCTACGAGTACACGAACGGCATCCAGAACTGGATCGTCCAGAACAGCGCAGGCGGCCTGTTCCGCGACCATGTCCCGGAGCACTTCGGCTGGGGCACGCTGATGGTGATGGCGACCCGACGCGGCGCGCCGCAGGACGTTCTACTCCCCATGTTGCAGGGCGGTCAGGCCACGCTGTCGCCGGGGGCGCAGGCAGTACGGCGCGCGTACGACGCACCGTTCATGGGCCTCGGCGAAGCCGGTGTCACCGGACCTCGCCAGTTCCCGCTGTCCATACCGTTCCATGATCACGCGCGTGGCAACGGTGACGCGCAGGCCCTGCACTTCGCCGCGATCAACTCGACCCGGCTGCCGGTTCACTTCGTGTGGGGTCTGGCAGACGACGTGTTCACCGGCGACTGGGGGCGCCGGTGGCACTCCCTGATCCCGCACGCGACGTGGGACTCGTTCAACGATGCAGCGCACTTCCAGCAGGACACCCACGGCGAGCACATCGCCCACATCGTGCTCGCCCACGCCGGCCGAGGCAGCGAGCCGTCAGCGACGTAGGCAGTCGGCGGCCTGGCCAACCATCCGTTCGACCAGCACAGCCGCGGGGAGGATCTCGTGGACCAGGCCGACGATGTTGCCCGCTCCGTTCATCGACACACCCTGTCGACCACCCCGATCGGTGGCCAGTCCCCCGAGCACCGAACCGGTGAGCACCGGTTGGAGCGGCATCGGCAACGGATCGATCCCCGCCTTTTCCCAACCCGACGTCCAGCCGTTGGGCAACAGACGGAACCGCTTGCCCGTGTATGCCCGACTGATGGTCGGCGACTGATCGGCAGCGGCGAGCAACTCGGCCTTCTGCCAATCAGCCAACCTCGACTAAGCCGAGGCCAGGAATCGGGTACCCACCCACACACCCTGACATCCCATCACCAGAGCCGCAGCGAGCCCACGGCCGTCACCGAACCCGCCCGCCGCGACCACAGGAACGTCGACTGCGTCGAGCACCTGGGGCAGGAGTGCCATCGTGCCGACATGCCCAGTGTGACCCCCTCCCTCGGTCCCCTGGGCGACCTGCGATTTAGGAATCCGGCGCTCAGAACCCGTGTTCGACCTGGTCAGAGCTATCGGCGACGGCGCCCGGAGTAGTGCCATCCCACAGTCTTCCCAAGACTGCGGGCCGCTCGCGGTCAATGACAGTGAGATGGCTGGAGGGGATGTTGGATGGGTCGACCGATGCAAGTCGTGAAGTCCATCCATGAAGTAGAAGGCCGAAACTGGGGTGCGGACCTCGTTGATGGTGTCGATGCCGGTGCTGAGGTGCCGTGACGTACCGAACTCGAACATCACCACCGGGCCGTCGACAGGCACGAAAGCGTATCGACCGGGCGCGTGCAGGGTCCACAGCGCCATGTTCCGTGATCCGGTGGCGTAGCGGATGTTGATGGGGTCACTCAGCAGCGCGGCTCCGTAGTCATAAGGCGACCAACTGGGCGCGCACTCGATCGAGGCGGTCGTGTCGCAGCTTGTGCTGGTCGATCGCGTCGAGGCGTTCCTACACGTCGATCGCCAGATCGCGGACCGGGGTACCCTTGCCATTGTCTCCCAGGGCCCTCGAACCGGGTCGGTGTTGGGCTGTCCGCGTGACGCGCCGCATGTCAGCAAGCGCTCAGTCGATCAACGCGTCGGCGCGGACGCGATCGCGCTCGGCCGCCTCGTGGGCGGGTAGGGCGCGACCGAACAGCTGCACGGTCCGCGCGAGACGGCCGATCACCCCTGATTCGGCGGTGTAGGCGAAGATCGCGGCGTGACGAGGTTTGGAACCAGCACCGACCCGGGTGACCCGGTGGAGCGAGTAACGACCACGGAAGATCTGGAGATCTCCCGGCCGCAGGTCGAGGGTGCGGACACCGGTGTGATCCCCTTCGAGGATTCGCTGGATCCCGTCGAAGTTCTCATCGGTGGCGGTCCGCGTCGACGGCACGTACTCGAAAAGCCCGCCTTGGTCGGCCGGGTCGACGAGCACGGTGACGGCCACGTCGTTGGTGTCGAAGTGCCAGCTGAACTGCTGGCCGGGTTCGAGGATGTTGGCCGTGAGACCGGCGAGCGGATCGGCGTAGCAATGCAGTGCCGGCAACTCGAGGCAGTCGGCGATAAAGCGGATCAGTGCCTCATCGCGGAAGATGATCTCGGTGGCGCAGTTGGGATCCCAGGCGTCACCTGGAATGAAACCGCTCGATCGCTCGATGAAGGTGTTCACAGGGTGCCGGTCGGGGTAGGCCGGATCTGGCGCGGTGTGGAAGTACGGGTTGATGTTCTGCGTCGAGTAGTGCGTGGCGTGCTTGCACGCAACGATCTCGTCGTTGAGCACACTGACCGCGTTGGGTCGAACCAGGCCGTCGATCACCGCGCACCCATCGGCGTGCAGACCCGCACGGGCCCGGGTGACCGCTTCGGTGTAGCCCGCAGAGCCCGAGTCGTGGAGTGGATAGCGGTCGAGGTCGAGCAGCGCAGCGAGATCGGTCATGTCGAGGTCCTTTCAATCGAATCGGTTCGGGTCAGGCTTCCCACGGCGGTGTCCAATCGCCGTCGAGACGCATCGACAGGTGAGCATCGTCCTCGAGTTGCCGAACGACGTGGAGCTCGGCGGCGGCTCCGCCGTAGCGGGCGAGTGCTTGCTCGAAGCGTTCACGGGTGGTCTCGGTGATCGGCAGCGGTGTCCCGACGGCCGCACTGAGCTCGGCGATCAGGCCGAGGTCCTTCACGCACAGGTCAAGGCTGAACGACGGGTCGAAGTGACCGGCGAAAATCGATGGCGCGTCGTGGCGCGCAACGAACGAATCGCCGACGCTGTGCTTGATTGCCTCCCACAGGGTGGCGAGCTCGACGCCGTTGGCCATGCCGAGTGCGAACGCCTCTCCGAGTGCGGCTGCGTGGATGAACCACAGCTGGTTCGTGACGAGCTTGACAACGTTGCCGGTGCCGCGCTCTCCGCAGTGGATCACCCGGCCGAGCTGTTCGAGGATCGGGCGGGCGCGGTCCACGTCGGTGTCGCTGCCACCGATGAACAGGGTGAGGCGGCCGTGTCGTGCGCCGTCGACCGCGCCGGTGACCGGCGAGTCAGCAACGGTCACACCAGCCGGGGCAGCCGCAGCCAGTTCGTGGATCAGCGATGTGCGATTGGTGGTCAGGTCGATCCACATCGATCCGGTCCTCATCGCTGCCAGCGCGCCGGACGGGCCGGCCATCACACCCTCGACGTGATCGGGACGCGGCAGGGAAGTAAGCAGGACATCGCACCTCGAGGCAGCATCGACAGCGCTCGTCGTCGCCTCTGCGCCAGCGCTCACAGCGGCGTCGAGGGCTTCGGACGAGAGGTCGAAAGCGAGGACTCGGAACCCGGCATCGGTGAGCCGCCGGCACATCGGGCCACCCATGTTGCCCAGCCCGACGAACCCGATCACCTCGCGTGACAAGGAGACATCACCATGCATTTGACTCATACCCGAAGCATATTCGAGCTAGATAGTAGAGGAAATAGGATGTCTGTATCATGACGTCATGAAGTCAAATCATGGGACGATCAGCGACGGAGCACTCCGGATGTTCCTCGCAGCCGCTCAGGCCGGCAGCTTCACACTCGCAGCCGACGATCTGGCAGTGAGCCAGTCCGCTGTCAGTCATGCCATCGCTCGGATGGAACGAGCGCTGGGCTCCAGTGTGTTCGAACGGCGGTCGACAGGAGTGGTTCTGACCGATCTCGGACGACGGTTGCACGATGACGTCCAAGCAGGGTTCGAGCGGGTCGATCGGGCGATCGACGCAGCACGTGATGCGTACCGGCCCACCGTGACCCTGTCGGTGTCCACGTCGCTCGCATCACTGTGGCTGCTCCCCCGACTCGCGTGGTTCAAACGAGAGCATCCCGACGTCGAGATCCGGATCCACACCAACGACACGGACCGAGGGGTCGGTCGAGATGAGGCCGACATCTGGATTCCACTCGGCGCCGGACCCTGGCAAGGGATGAACGCTCACCACTTTTGCGACGAGGAGATCATCCTCGTCGCGGCGCCAGAGGTCGCCGAACGCTGGAACGATGCGCCGATGGAGGCCCTGCTCGACGCTCCGTTGCTGCACCTCGACGAGCGCTACCAACCACGCTTCGACTGGCACCGCTGGTTCGAGCACTTCCACGTGACCAGCCCACGTCGGCTCCCAGGCCCCCGCTCAAACGACTACTCACTGATCGTCCAGGCCGCCACCGACGGTCAAGGCATCGCCCTGGGGTGGGTCCACCTCGTGTCCGAATTGATCGCTCAGGGCAAGCTGCATCAGATCGGGTCCGGCATCGTCCGAACTGACCAGCCGTTCACGGCGATCACCCGTGCAACGACCGCGCCGAACCCGACAGTCGAGGCGCTCACCGATTGGCTCGTCAAGCACGCTCCGGCTCCGAAGCACCAGTAGCCACTGTCATGCTTCCGGGGTCGCTCGGTCTCGTGCCACGCTCGAATCCCTCCGAGCCGATCGCGAAGAACACCGGCAGAGCGAAGAACATGACGGTGGCGATAATCGGCGACCAGAAGTAGCCGATCACTGCCGGGACCGCGCTACCGAAGAAACCGACGAACGTGCCGATCCGGTCAGCTCGGAAGCCATGGGCGTGGTCGCGTTGTTCGAGGAGTTCGGGGTGAGTGACAAGGGTGTGGAACAGGAGCCACCAGGTAAATGTGCCGAAGCTGATGACAGCGCCATACAACAACACTTCCTGCTGACCGTGGTGACCTGGGAGCGAGAGCGCCTCGGCGAGCGTCGAGGTGGCCCACGGCACCATCGCGATTCCCGCGAGGAGCGTGAGGTTCACCGCGTTGAGCTGGCGCGACAGGCGTTCGACGCGGATGAACACGTGGTGATGATTGGTCCAGGCGACGCCGATGAACACGAATGACGCGGCGAAGGCGAGCAGGGTCGGCCACTGCTCGCCGAACGCCGCGCCGAGGGTGCCGTCACCCCGCGTGGGGTCGCCGTGGATTCGGCCAAGGTCGAGAGCGAGCAACGTGATCGCGACAGCGAACACACCGTCGCTGAACGCCTCGGACCGTCCGGTCGCGGTCGGCGCGGCCCGTCGCGGTCGGATCATTGCGCCGGTGCCGGGTCGACGAAACCGCATTCCGTGGCGTGGTCGTGGGCCCATTCGATCAGGCCTGTCAACGGCCCGATGAGGGTACGACCGAGCGTCGTCAGGGTGTACTCGACGGTCACGGGGACGGTTGGATGGGCAGTGCGGTGCACACATCCAGTTGCTTCGAGCTCGCGCAGTGTCTGGGTGAGCATCTTCTGCGAGATGCCACCGATGCGACGCTTCAGGTCGCTGTATCGCATCGTGCCGTCGGCCAACAGCCACACGACGAGCGGCGTCCACTTGTTGGCAACCATGTCGAGGGCTTGCCGTGCCGGGCACGGATGAATGATCGCATCCGGATCCGGTCGAAGTCGATTGTTACTCTCCATTGGATACCACACCACCTGAAAGTGCCTACTTACCAAGAGTGGCAAGACTTCGTACAGTGTGCGCCTGACAGCTTCCGATCGCAACCAGTTTCGCGTTCCGCACCTGTCCGCCATGACGACACACCCAAGGAGAACACCATGTCCGCCGCAATCCAGATCGTCCGCTTCCGCCCCAAGGCTGGCGTCGAGCACGCCGACCTGCTCGCCATGAACGAACGGTTCCAACGCGAAGTCGCCCCCAACCTGGCCGGCCTCGAGCGACGCGAAGCCGCGCTCACCGCCGACGGCGAATGCGTTCTGATCCTGCGCTACGCCAGCATGGACCTCGCCACCGCACCCCCGGCCGACCACGGCATGGAAGTCGCCGGACTGTTCATGCAGATGATCGACATGTCCACCATGTCCGCCTCGTTCCAGACCGTCATCAGCGAGTGACCTCCAGCGCGGCGCAGCACGCCGATTCGAAGTTCGAGACCGTCGTGACGAAGGTCGACGCCTATCCGGTGTGGGTCACGATCCTCAGCTGGCTCCTCATCGCCCAATCCGCGTTGTACGCGATCATCGCTCTCACGGGTCGGACCATCGTCGCCGGCGTCACGAACGGCGACGCCCACAGGGAGCTGGGAATCATGGCCGCCGGGCGTTGTCTCGCCCTCGTGATCCTGACGGTCATCGCGTTGCAGTCCAAGCACGTCAGGTTCCTCCAGCTGGTGATCGGTCTACGCGCCGTGATCGAGATCTTCGACGTCGTGGCCGGGCTGCAGAGGGAACCGGCGTCGGGCAACGTGCCCATCGCTGCTGTCACGGCCGTGGTGCAGCTGGCGCTGTTCGTGTACGTGGGAGCGATCGCCAGTGGCCACATCGCCCGCTACCGGCCAGTGCCGGCATCCACATGACCGCTGACATGACCGCCGTCATCGAGTCGCTCGGCTTCGCACGCGGCCCGGAGTGACCCCCGCCGAGTTCCTCGAAGCAAACCGACGATTCAACAGTGAAGCCGTCCCTCACATTGACGGCCTCGAGCGCCGCGAAGTGGTCAGCGTCGGCGAGGGCGAGTACGTCGTGGTTGCCCGATTCACCAGCCGGGACCACTTCGACCGAGCTCCGCTCGCATCCGGTGACTACCCGGCGGCCGCGGCATTCATGAACACCATCGATCCGGCATCGCTCGAGCTGGAAGTGCACACCATCATCGCCGCATCCGACAACCCGGAACGGCCATCGCCACCCAAGGAGGTGCAATGACCAACAAGACCGAAGCAGTCCGACGCCTGTACCTCGACGGGATTCGTGACGGGAACTACCGCGAAGCAGTCGAGGCAACGACCGGCGACCGCTACACCCAGCACAGCACGATCGTGCGCGACGGCAGCGAAGGATTCATCGAGTTCTTCGAAGGCTTCATGGCCAGGAATCCGATCCGCGAGATCGAACTCGTGCGCCTGTTCGAGGACGAGAACTACGTGTTCGTCCACGCCTTCCAATCACTCAACAATGGCGCGGACCGGTGGGTCACGACCGACTTGTTCGACACCGACCCCAATGACCGTCTCATCGAACACTGGGACGTCATCAGCGCCTTCGTCGACGACACGAAATCTGGTCGATCCCAGATCGACGGCCCCACCGAGATCACCGACCTCGACGCAACCGACGCGAACAAGGAACTCGTGCGCGCGCTCATCGAAGACGTTCTCATCGGCGGACAGGATGTACCCCTCACCGGATTCATCTCCGCCGCGAACTACGCACAACACAACCCACTCGTCGCCGACGGACTCGAGGGTTTCGGTGCCTTTCTCGGCGAGCTCGCTGCCAGAGGCGAAGCGATGGTCTACCGCCGCCTGCACAAGATCGTCGGCCAAGGGAACTTCGTGGCAACACTGAGCGAGATGGAACTCAGCGCCATCCCCATGGCCGTGTTCGACATCTGGCGAGTCGACAACGGACTCATCGTCGAACACTGGGACAACATGGAACCGATCCCACCCGTCGACCAATGGGTGAACAGCGGCAAGTTCTGACGGTTCGTCAACGGGATTGGGTTGAGAGGAGAAACGCCTCGAAGTGTGCGAGTTCTTCCGTCGTCGCCTCGGTGCCCGTCATTGCTTGCAGGTAGTGGGGCACATACGCCAGCCGGGTTTCAGTGGGTTCGGAGGTGCGCGCCGCGTAGTAGCCGACTTGGCTGTGGTACAGCAGTCGGGCTCGTACGAGGGCTTCGGCGTCATGGAAGCCATGTCGGGCGAACATCTCGGTCAGGGCCAGCAGTCGTTGTTCGTCGGCTCGTTGCACTCGGGTGGCGATGGCAGCGTCGCGCCGACCCGAAGAGTCCGAAAGCGGAGGACGCTCCAAAGTTGGCAAGGGCCGCTGGGTAGGCAGCGCCCGCATCGCGCGATTGAGCACCACCCCTAAGGGAGTCATGCGAGATGTCCGATTTTCGCTAGCGTGAATTGCTCTGTGCAGGAATTGTGCACTCGCGGGACCATTGAGACCGCGCTCGATCGCACGATTTGCATCTTGACCTGCGTGTTTGTTGTGCCCGGGACGGGGTTCGAACCCGTACGTACGTTCGTACAAGGGGGTTTAAGACTTCACTCCCACGTCCGGGACGTCCGGCTCAGTCCGTCTGACCTGGTCACGTCTGCCGCTGTTGTCCGTCCTGTCCGTCTGATCCGCCGAGGTCCGCCAGGTACGGCCGAGTCCTGTGCAGGAACCGTGCAGGAACCGGCGTTGCGCTGTCCTACCAGCTGTCCTACCATCACATCATGGCCCAACGACAGAAGCGATCCATCTCGCTCCCATCCGACCTCACCCACGCAATCGACGCTGCCGCGGCGGCCGAAGGAACCGCCGTCAGCGCCTGGATTGCCGACACCGCCGCCCACCGGCTTCGCCTCGACGCCGGCCGCCAAGGCATCGCCGAATGGGAACGTAAACACGGCAACCTCACCCCCGACGAGCTCGCCGAAGGTCTCGCTCGCGCCCGCAGCATCATGCGGCGCATCCCCACCGCCAAGAACGCGTGATGCACGGCGTCACTTACGACACCGGCGCACTGATCGCAGCCGACCGCAACGACCG
Organism: Acidimicrobiales bacterium; assembly: GCA_038227995.1. GTDB lineage: Bacteria > Actinomycetota > Acidimicrobiia > Acidimicrobiales > Ilumatobacteraceae > WLMZ01. Next base: position 2,053 of record JBBRPP010000081.1, on the reverse strand, counting down.
GCGCATGTAGGCATTCCACGCCGGCTTCCTTGCTCTGGAGACCTCGCCGACCGTCCCAACCCCAGTTCTCGCCGAAGCCTGGCGCGGCGGATCCCGCCAGGCCAGCCTGGCCCGCTTCCTCGCCCTGTGCACCACCGAACCACTCACCGACGAACAAGCGAAGGCCGTCGGAGTGCTGGCGGCGCGCACTGGACATGACGACGTTACCGACGTGACCGTCGTCGAAGGAGCCGTCCGCCGCCACGACGCCGTCGTCACCTCCAAGCCGACCCACATCCGCATGATCGCAGACGCCACCCGCTCCCGCCTGACGATCGAGACAGTCTGACGAGCCTTCGCCCACCCACCATGACCCTGCCACACGACTGAGCTTCAAGAGCGCGGCGGATAAGAGATACGAAGACGCCTCGAACGCCGCTCGATCGAACACGGACTTCCAAGGCATAACGATGCCGGCTCTGTGCGTGCTTCTTGGTGCCGTCTCGGGCGTTCTGTGCGGGTCGTCCGGAGCGTTCTGTGTTGTTGGGAACGCTGCCGTAGTCATCCGGATATTGGGAAGGGTTTGCCTATTGACATAGCGACTCGGATGTAACACCTCCGAAGGCGGCATGGTAGGGGTGGACCTGCGCAGCGTTCTGAAGCACGTAGTCCGTTGTACCGACGCGGACTTATTGTTGGGGGTGTAGACGAATCAGCGCTCACAAACGTATGTAGTGATGTGGAAGTCACGCGTGTCGAGCACCAGAACCTGGTGGAGGTGCGCTCCTCGTTCGATGCCGTTTTTCGGTCGTGTTACCCAGGTGTCGTCAGAACGGCGGGCCTCGTGGCTCGTGACGCACAGCTCGGCGCGGATATTGCTCAGGAATCGTTCGCGCGACTCTTCCAGCGTTGGGCTCGGATGACATCCGACGATCACGCCCGCAACTTCGTGTTCCGAGTCGCAGCCAACCTGGCCAAATCGCAGCTCCGTCGCCGGGTTGCCGCACCGTTCGGTCTCCACGGTCCCGACATCCGCGTCAGCGACAACGCCGGGGCGACCGATGCGTGGGTGGGTGTGAGGTCCGCGTTGGCACAGTTGTCCGCGTCACAGCGGGTGAGCGTCGTCTTGGTCGACTACGCCGACTTCGACACCGCCACGGTCGCATCGATCCTCGGCATCGCCGAGTCGACCGTGCGGACACATCTGATGCGTGGTCGGCGATCGATGCGGGCCGCGCTCTCTTTGCCCATGGGGGACTCATGACCCGCGACGTCGAGCTTCACGACCGCTTCGTCGAAGCAGCGGAGGCGTACACAGTCGACGTCGCCAAAGCGCTGAGTTCACTGGAAGGGACGGTGAGGGCACACAGGCGACGACGCATTTCGACGTCCGTGATGGCCGCCGTCGCCGTGGGCGCCGTCCTGGCCGTCGGATGGACAGCAGTGTCGAGACCGCACGATCCTGAGATCCCCGCGGAAGCACCCGTGAGGATCACCCCGCCCCCGCCAGGCGTCACCACACACCAAACCGTCGCCGGCCTCGAGGCCAAGGTGCTGACACAGATCGAACAAGACGCCCAACGCTCAGGGAGAACGCTGGCAGTTCCTCGCATCCTTGCGGTGACCTACCTATCACCCGGCCAAACAGTGAGCTTCAATGGTGGCACGGCAGTCGAAGATTCGCCCGCGTGGGCGGTCGAGTTCAGTGGAGACACCATCGTCTGTAGCTCATGGTGCAGTCTTCACCCGGGCGGCCTCATCGTGTTCGACGACCAGACAGGCGAAGAGCGTGATGGGCTCCGACTGGACCCCGTTTGTGAACCGTTCCAACTCGAGACGCCGACGGAATCGACAGTGGGGCACGGATCGCTACCACCGTGCTTGCCCAACGCACCAGCCGCCACATGACACGCTCCTCATCAGTCTTCAAAGGTGAACCGCCCCGAGTTTGGTGACTGCTCGGGCTATTGGGTGGCTGCCTCGAAGGCCTGCCGGTTCTGACCGTAGTAGAGGCTCTCGAACTCTGCAGGGGTCGTGTAGCTGGCGTCGTCGGTGATCTCGCCGTGCAGGCGTT
>JBBRPP010000080.1:0-14470 GCA_038227995.1 Acidimicrobiales bacterium | reverse complement strand
AGTCATGTCCTGTTCTCCGGATCGCGTTGGGGCACCTGGGCGTCCACTGCCCGTGTACCAGCTGAAGCGACCTTCCTCGCCGCCGATGCCGCCACCACTGCGGCGACGCCTACTGGGCCACCTGCGGCTCCCGCAGCCGAACCCGCTGAACTGGCGCCGGCTCCGGCCGAACCGCTCGCCCCCGCCATCCGGGCACCAGACATCGCAGCACTACCCGACCCGCCTGCCGACCCGCCTGCCGACCCCGCAGATCCTCCCGCCTCGCCACCACCACCCTCCAACGCGCCATCCGATGAGCTCCGACCCGACGAGAGCCGGCTCATGGTGGACTGCGCGTAGTACTGAAACTGCATGCCCGTCGACGCAGCACGCAACGGTCCCGAGGCGACACCCGCAGCGACGGTCGCCGCCGCGACCACGGGGATGAGCCGGTAGACGAGGTACGGCATGAACGCCGCCAAGCCGAACGTGATGATCCCAACGACCAGGGTGCCGAACTCGGCGAGGCCGTTGTCGATGATCCCGTCGCCAGGAGTGCCGGTTGCCCCAACACCGCCAAGGGCACCAACACCGACCGACAACGCGAGCGCGATCACAGGCTTGGCCAGGATCAGCGCGGCCAGCAACTCGATGGTGTGGCGAGCCATCCCACGAAGTGCCGGCCACACCATCCCCGGCAGCCCGAACGCGATCGCGAGGACCACAACGAGGTAGATGAGCGAGTCGCGAAGCATCAACACGAACCACAAGAACAACAACGCAATCATCAACACCAGCAGCACGAGCGGGGCGAGGAACGTTCCGCCCGGCACGACCGTCGTGATCCGACCGATGCCGTCGAACACAGTGACTGCGTTGGCGCGCATCCCTTCCCACACCGAGTCACTCATCGCGTCGGTCAGCCCGACAGCAGCCTGCGTGAGCGTGACGAGCGCCAGCATCACGAACACCGTCATCGGTAGATCAGCGAAGGCTCGACGCATCACTCCACCGACGTCGCCGGTTGCGACGCCATGGGCGATCGAGACGAAGAACAAGCCGAGCAGCACGAGACCGCCGATACGGGCCGCTACTTGGTACGGGCTGTTCGCCGTGCCGGAGAACCACTCAGCATCGAGGTGCGGTGAGGCGGTGCGGTCCATGACCGACCAGACGAACCCGAGCAGCTGCACGCAGCCCTTCGCGATCCAGTTGGTGATCCCCTCGAAGATCTTGTCGCCCGCCCAACCAACGAGACTCTCGAACGGTGACGTGACAAAGCCCCAGAGGTCGTCGAACGGATTGCCGATCGGGAACATCAGCGCTCACCTCCCGGCGCCGGCTGCCAGCCAGCGACCACGGCGAAGCTGTCCCAATCCGCCGGAAGCGCATCCGTCGCGATCGGTGTCGGTCCCTCGACGGCGGTGAACCCGGCGAGCTTCCACTCGCCAGCCTCGGCGACCAACACGAGCTGGCTCGTACGGAACACCATCCTGGGTGCGCCAAGATCCTTGGCCCCGAAAACCACGACGCTCCACACCTGCACTCGCGCCTGGCCCGTCGAAGTCTCGACCGACACGTCGATCGTGAGGGGTGTCTCGACGAGTCTGAGTTCGGTCGATGGGATCGGCAGGCCATCGGCAAGCTTGGCGAGATCTGAGTTGAGGTTCTCCGTCATCGTCTCAGCCGAGACCGACGCGACCTGCTGGCGGAGAAGCTCGCTGCGAGCGATCGGGCCCATCTTCAACAGCTCTCCCGTTGAAGCGACCCACCGCAACGCCACCGTGCGGGCGTCGTCGATCGACGGAGCCGCCACGACCGAAGCGGTCGAAGACGCGGCCGTCGCCGTGCCCCCGTCGGGCGTTGCGAGCTGTGCCGCGCCAACGGCTGGCGCCGATTGGTTCGTCGCTGAGGAACCGAGTGCACAGCCAGCGACGGTGGTGGTGGCGAGCAGGACGGTGACGGCGAGCCGCCGCATGGCGTTCATCCGCCTTGTCCAGCGCTGAAGAGCAGGTTCACGATCGTCGGCCCGAGGCCGATGAGCAGCGCGCCGATCGCGCCACCAAGGACGAACTGCTTGCCCTTCGAGGCGCCGCCGTAGCTACCGGTCGACGCCGACACCCACCAGCCGCCCGCGCCCAGCACGATCGCAGCGAGCGACAGCCACAGTCCCCACTGCATCATCCAGCCGAGCACCTGGTTCCACAACGCCGCGCCCGGCATGCCGGTGGTCGACGGCGTCGGGTTCACCGGATCGGCAAACGCCGCCGATGCCGGCATGAGGATCGCCGTCGCGAACATCACCACCGTGCCGGTTCGGAAGGCGAACTTGCGCCATCGATGAGTCATCGGAATCCTCCTCATTTGCCGGGAGGAACCGCACGTCCCTCCTCGACCTACCTACAGAGGTCCAAAACTGCAAAGCGCAGCACTTCTGCTGCGATCACCGCGAAAGTGCCTCTGTAAGAGGACGTGAAACTCATCGCCGCCATCGTCACCACAGCCATCAGCGGGCTCCTCGCACTGCCACTCCTTGCCGGAGGCACCACCGGCCAGGCGATCGCCGGATGCGGTGATGTTCCCCGCGTGCTCGACACGATCCGAACCCTCGAGTCCGGCGGTGACTACACCGTGAAGGCTGCGCACGCGAGCGCGTCAGGCGCCTACCAGATCATCGACTCGACATGGGCAGCGTGGAGCGCAGCCGCCGGCATCGGCACCGAGTACCAACACGCCTCACAAGCACCACCAGCCGTGCAAGACGCCGTCGCCGGCCACCACGTCCAACTGATCCTCGATCAATACCACGACGTCAGCTACGTCCCCGTCCTCTGGTACTACCCCGCCGCCGTCAGCAACCCGACGCTCATGGACATCGTGCCCGCACCCGAAGCCGGCAACACCCTCACCCCACGCGAGTACCAGACCCGGTGGATGGGCGTCTACGACTCGAAAGCCGCCGCTGGCACGATCGTCTGCGGACCCGTCCTCGCCGGAGGGGAGTGGTCGTTGCCCGTCGACCAAAGCTTCATCGACGCCAACCCGGCCGCGCTCTCCGCACCGCACCACGACTACCCCGCCTGGGACTTCGGCATCCCGGTGGGCACCACGATCTACGCGATTCGCGCCGGCATCGTCGACCGAGTCTCCAACTGGTCCGGCAACTGCTACGGCCACCGCGAAACGTGCGTCGACAAGTGCGGCACCGGCCTTACCATTCAAGACACCGAAGGCGTGCGATGGATCTACTGCCATGCCTCCCGCCTCACGGTCTCGCTCGGCGACCAAGTCGTGGCAGGCCAACCGATCATGCTCTCCGGCAATACCGGCCACTCCAGCGGCCCCCACCTCCACCTCGGCATCCGCATCGGCGGCGTCGACCACTGCCCTCAGCCCCTATTGGCGGACCTGTACGAGAACATGACACCACCGGCGCCCAGGCTTCTGCCGAGCACCGCTTGCTCGTCGTAACTGTCCCCGCCGCCTACGACGCCCAGTTACACTGAAATTCCGACAGTCCCGACAGTCCCCAGTCCCCCACACACTCCCTCGCCGGAAGTGTGCGCGTGGGGAGTGTCGTTCGCGAAACAGCGTGGGTCTCGTGCGGCCGGATGCGGATGGTCCGGGGACCGGTCAACTCGATGCGTCGGGCATGGGGGCGAGCACTGCGAAGCGACCGCGATGGCCGCCAGTCGGGACAGGTCGATGAAGGCTCTGACGGTGTCGAGCTCGTTGCGGACCCCTCGAGACGGTCAACCATGATCATCGTCAGGTGGCCACCGTAAGGGGACCGAACACGTCGATGATCTGGTGGCTGGCTTCGAGGGGGTGGCGGAGGGGCCGGTCGAGGCGGACTTGGTAGACGTTGTGGCGGCCACTCTTGGACAGGTTGACGTAGCCGGCTTGGACGAGGTCGTGGACGATGCTGTGGATGGCGCGTTCGCCGATGCCGACTTTGCGGGCGATCTCGGCGAGACGAACCTCGGGGTTCTGGGCGAGGCAGATCAGGACGTGGGCGTGGTTGGTCAGAAAGGTCCACGGGGGGACCTCGGCCGGCTGTTCGGCGAATCGACTGACCATCGCTCTGAGTGTATCAGACCTGTCGAGTGAAGCCTGGGTCACTTGACATGGTCACTGAAACATGGTTCACTTATCAAGGTTCAACAACCAGGAGAGATCGTGTTGGTTCAGAAAGCGTGCATCGAGATCGATTCGGAGGCTGGTAGCGACGATGTGGCTGTCTTGCTCCGGTTGCTGACGTCGGGGGGGCCGTTCGAGGTGTCGTCGGTCGAGGCCGTCGGTGCCGGGCGGCACTGCTGCCGGTTCGGTCTGGCCCGCCCGGACCTCGCAGTTGGCTATCGGAGCGTGATCGAGCTGCAGTATCGGGTCGACCGCGAGTTCGACATCGTCCGTGTCGACCACCAGTCGACCTACTTCTCGAACAAGGATCTGGTGCTCTCATGACCGCCTCCACCCGTCGGACTGTGACTGTGATCCCCGGTGACGGCATCGGTCCCGAATGTGTCGACGCGGCGATCGACATCGTCAACGCGGTCGGTGTCGACATCGACTGGGAGGAACGTCACGCCGGTGAGCGGATTTTCGAAGCCGGAGTCGCATCAGGGGTCCCGGAGGACACGATCGAGTCGATCAACCGGAACCGTGTCGTGTTGAAGGGCCCGCTCGGTACCCCGGTCGGGTACGGCGAGAAGTCGGCTAACGTCACGATGCGCAAGCTGTTCGAGACCTACGGCAACATTCGCCCAGTCCGCGAGCTGCCCGGAGTCACGACCCGCTACAGCGGGAGTGGGATCGATCTCGTCGTGGTCCGTGAAAACGTCGAAGACCTCTACGCCGGGATCGAGCACATGCAGACCCCAGGTGTCGCGCAGTGCCTGAAGCTGATCTCGCGTAAGGGCTGCGACAAGATCGTGCGGCTGGCGTTTGAGTTCGCGCGCAGCGAGGGCCGCCGTTCGGTCGCGTGCGCGACGAAGTCGAACATCATGAAGCTCACCGAAGGCGAGATGAAGCGGTCGTTCGAGCGGATCGCACCGGAGTACCCGGAGATCGAATCTTGGCATGTGATCATCGACAACTGCGCGCATCAGTTGGTGAAGAAGCCTGAGCAGTTCGACGTGATCGTCACGACGAATATGAATGGCGACATCATCTCCGATCTCACGTCGGCCCTCGTCGGTGGTCTCGGGTTCGCGCCGTCGGCGAACCTCGGCAGTGACGTGGCGATCTTCGAAGCGGTGCACGGCTCAGCCCCGAAGTATGCCGGGCGTAACGTGATCAACCCGTCGGCGGTGGTGCTGTCGGCGGTGATGATGCTCAAGTACCTCGGTGAGTTCGAGGCCGCCGAGACCGTAGAGCACGCCGTTCTCTCCACGTTGCAACAGGGCACCCTGACCGGTGACGTTGTGGGTTACGACCGTGGGGTGTCGACTAGCGAGTACACGAAGGCGATCATTGGAAACCTTGGTGCCCGCGTCGAGGGCTATACCGTGCGTCGCGCCCAGCCGATCCAGATTCCGCCGGCACTGCGCGATCCTGTCACGGTTCGTCCGGCGACCCGTGAGGTCGTCGGTACCGACATCTTCGTCGAGTCCGGCTGGTTTCCCGAGCAGCTCGGCCCGGTGCTCGAACGTCTCGCCGAGGGCAGCGCGCTCAAGCTGAAGATGATCTCTAATCGCGGCACCAAGGTGTACCCGGACGGCAACCGCAACATCGATGTCGTCGACCAGTACCGGTGTCGGTTCATCCGCCGCGGCGATCAGCCGCTCGCCCTCGCTGAGGTGCGTGACCTGATCGGCCGGGTGGAGGCCGAGCTTGCCTGGTGTCACGTCGAGCTCCTCCAGTACTTCGACGGTCAGCCGAGCTTCACCAAAGCACAGGGCGAAGACTGACCGGGATGCCAACTGACCGGATCGAGCGCGCCGTGATCGATCAACGAAACGAGGCCGGAGGAGTCCACCCGTCGCACCCGTACTACGCCCGGCGAGCGGTGCTGAGCACCAAGCACGACAAACTCCCACTTGTCGAGCCGCCCCTCGCGCTTCATGTCGGGCTGATCGTCGACACCGTCCTCGTCGACACCGACCAGCTCGGCACCTTCACCGGTGACATCTCGAGAACCGGGTCGCCGTGGGACACAGCGGTCACCAAAGCACGCCTCGGCATGCACGCTGCCCGCTGCTCGATCGGGATCGCGTCCGAAGGGAGCATCGGGCCACACCCGAGCGCGCCGTTCATCAACGCTGCCATCGAACTCGTCGTCCTCGTCGACGACGAACTCGGCATCGTGATCGGCGAGGCCGAAACCAGCTTCGACATCGCCGCTGTCTCCGCTGACATCACCCCCGACGACAACATCGACGACCTGCTCCGACGCGGCCGGTTCCCTGCGCACGCCCTGACCGTCCGGCCCGCAGTCGGCACGGCGCAACCGATCTACAAGGGCATCCGTACGCGCCGTGAGCTCACGCAGGCCATCCACGATTGCGCAGCGGTGTCGTCGAACAAACGCGCCCGAGTCGAGACCGACCTGCGCGCGCACCAGTGCCCTACCCGACGCCCGATCATCGCCCGAGCAGCCGAGCGTCTCGCAAAGAGGCTTGTCTCGTGCTGTCCGGAGTGCAACACGCCGGGTTGGGGAATCACTCGGCTTGAGTTTGGTGTGCCCTGTGAGCACTGTGGTCGGCGCGTGCCGATCCCGCGAGCCGACGTGTTCGGGTGCGCCCGGTGCCCGGCAACCTTCACCGTAGACCGGGAACAAGCGGTCGCCGACCCGGCCCGCTGCGAATGGTGCAACCCGTGAACTCCGGTGTGTCCCCGACGGGCGTGCGTAGTCGCCACAGGCTGGACGGGCATAGCGATTCGGCCACACGAACGGTCCCGGTCGGCTACGTCGGCACACGCGAAGCAGCGTGCCGGTACCAGCAGGCAGCCGCAGATCTCGGCATCGAGTTGGTGGTCCTCACCCCCGGCCCGCCACAGCCGCCCAGTGCGATCGTGAGAGCCTCGAGTCCTTTCGATGCTGACACGCTCGGCGAGCTGATCGCCAAGTCGGCTGTAATCACCCTCGGCTACGGTTGCGATCACCAAACTTACTCCACTCTCCTCGAGGCCGCTGGGGCGACACTGCGACCCAACCAGTCGACGATTCGTGTCGCCCATGACCCGCTCGCAGCCCGGTTCCTCCTGCAGGACTGCGGATTCGACGTCGCCGAGTTCGAAGAGATCGACTCAGGTGACACCGAGGCAGTGGCACGCTTCGCGCAACACTATGGTTGGCCGGTCCGTCTCAGCGCGGTGCGCTGGGGGACAACCGAGCCCGATGTCCATCTGCTACGGCCCTATAGCGCGCTGGACGAGGTGTGGGCCAACACCATCGGACAGCTGTGGCTGCTGGAAGCGTTCGAACCGTTGGCCTCCCAACTCACCGTGATCATCGCCCGCCGCCGCTCCGGCCATCAGTTCGTCCATTCGGTGGTTACGACCAACGAACAGGCCTGCCAACCACGCTGCCCATCGCCGCACGCGGCGTCGATCAAGGAGCGCGCCCTCGCGACAGCGACGTCGATCGTCGACGGGCTCGACGCAACCGGAGTCGTCACCGTAAAGTTCCTGCAAAGCCATGACGGCCGACTCCTGGTCGACGATGTCACATATGGTCCCGAAGCCCATCTCGCGCCTGGCGGCGCGGCCGACCAGTCGCTGTACTCCGTTCATCTTCGTGCCATCCTCGACTGGCCCTTTGATCCCGCCCCGACAACTGATCCAAACCGGCGCAACCCCCAGTCGTCGACCGCAGCAGCAAGTGGAGCGGCGTCGAACTCGACTGAAGGCCCCGCTCCATTCGTCTTCGACAAGTCACGTCTGCCGAGCCGACACACCACAGTCGGCCCTGAACGAGCACCGCATCGATCGTTCCTCTACGCCATGGGATTGTCTGCCCGTGAGATCGCCCAACCCTTCGTCGGTGTCGTCACAACCTGGAACGAAGCTGCCCCGTGCAACATCTCGCTCAGCCGTCAGGCCCAAGCCGCGAAACGAGGTGTCACCGCCGCCGGGGGCACACCTCGAGAGTTCACCACGATCTCCGTCACGGACGGTATCGCGATGGGTCACGCCGGGATGAAAGCGTCGCTCGTGAGCCGCGAAGTCATCGCCGACTCCGTAGAGCTGACCGTTCGAGGGCACTGCTACGACGCCTTGGTCGGGATCGCCGGCTGCGACAAGACCCTGCCCGGGCTGATGATGGCGATGCTGCGCCTCAACGTCCCCTCAGTGTTCCTCTACGGTGGCTCGATCCTCCCAGGCCGCTATCGCGGCCGCGACGTCACCGTGCTCGACGTGTTCGAAGCAGTCGGCGCTCACGCCGCCGGCAACATCACCGACGCCGACCTGACCGAACTCGAAACCGTCGCCTGCCCATCGGCCGGCTCCTGCGGAGGCCAGTACACCGCCAACAGCATGGCCTACGTGTCAGAAGCGATCGGCCTCGCCCTCCCGGGCTCGGCAAGCACGCCTGCCCCCTACGAATCCCGCGACCGCTACGCCGAACAGTCCGGCGCCGCCGTCATGAAACTCATCGCCAGCGGAATCCGGCCGCGCGACATCGTCACACGACACGCCCTAGAGAACGCAGCAGCCGTCGTCGCCGCGACCGGAGGATCGACCAATGCAGCTCTTCACCTCCCGGCGATCGCCAACGAAGCAGGTATCGAGTTCGACATTTTCGACGTCGCCGCCGTCTTTCGCCGCACCCCGCTGATCGCCGATCTCAAGCCCGGAGGACGGTACCTCGCCAAGGACGTCCACGACATCGGCGGTGTACCAGTCGTGTTACGAGCACTCCTCGATGGCGGCTACCTCCACGGCGACTGCCCCACCGTGACCGGACACACACTCGCTGAGAACCTGGCACACATCCGCCTCCCGGCCAACCAAGACGTCGTTCACCCGACGACACGACCCCTCTCGCTCACTGGAGGACTCGTCGGGCTCTCCGGCAACCTCGCCCCCGAAGGCGCCATCGTCAAAGTCGCCGGGCTCAACACCCTCACCTTCAGCGGGCCAGCCCGAGTCTTCGAGTGCGAAGAAGACGCCTTCGCCGCCGTCATCGAACAACGCTACGAACCCGGCCAAGTCCTCGTGATCCGCTACGAAGGCCCACGCGGTGGCCCCGGCATGCGAGAAATGCTCTCCACAACCTCAGCGATCTACGGTCAAGGCATGGGCGACCAGGTCGCGCTCCTCACCGATGGCCGCTTCTCCGGGGCAACACGAGGCCTCTGCGTCGGCCACATCGGGCCCGAAGCTGCCGTCGGCGGCCCGATCGCCCTCATCGAAGACGGCGACATCATCGACATCGACACCACCACCGGCACCCTCAACGTCCGCCTCGACGAACAGACGCTGGCGGCACGTCGTGAACGCTGGACACCCAGGACACACGACTGCGGATCGGGGGCACTCTGGCGCTACGCCAACAACGTCGGACCCGCCGGCAAAGGAGCAGTCACCCACCCCGGAGCCACCGCCGAAACACGTGCCTACGGCGACATCTGACCCGATCACCGACCGGGAACCCCGAGCGGGATATCACCGCCGGGGCGGCTGTCGCGCTGGTTGAGCCAGCGCACCAGGAGAAGGCTGCGTGCCCGACCGGAGTGCATCGACAAGCTTCGGCGGCCGCCCATCACCGCCGTACAAGCGTAGGAGACGCCCGGTATTGCCGCTCGAAACGGCGGCGCCAAGCAGCGGGGCGGCACTGCACTCCGGCCCTTACCGGGCGCCCCACTACACTCTGCGTATACCGCGTGGCGCGTCACCTACCGCCGTCTATGCAAGCCGCACGGCCAGTCGGTGTTCTCCGCATTGCCAGTCAGCGCGTCTCAGCCGGTCGTCAGCCATTAGGTCGACCCCGTGCTGCGAAGGTCATACTCACCCTCAGGATCGTCCTCGTCGACTTCGAACGCCAGTTCGCGCTCGTACTCCGCCGTTGACTCCTCAAGACCTGGATCTGCCATCCGTGCCGCCCAGATGCGCTCGACAAGTCGGTACGGTAGCTCGGCGATGGAGCCGTCGAGTCCTCGTCGGGCGCGTTGGATGACCCATTGGATGCCGGCGGCGTCGCCGGCTTCTCCGTGGAGGTCAATCAGTCGTGCGGCCACGTCACCAACGACCTGCTCAGCCCGAGCGGCAGCGTGTTCGTCGTAGGCCCACGTGTAACCGGATCGGGCGGTGTACGGCTTGCCTCGGACGAGTTCGAACGCTTGGCGGAGCATGACGGTGGCCTCGCTCGATGGGAGGTCGTCGGCGAGTCGGTAGGCGTGGTCGAGGAGGTCGATGTCGGTGACGATGCGCGGTGAGATGAGGTAGCGGCTTTGGCCGCCGGTCGATGCACGGCTGTCGGGAATGAGCGGGTTGCCGTCTGTGCCGTTGCGAAGTTTGCGGCGGAGGTGTGAGATACGGGCTTGGATCGAGCGGGGCTTGGGGGTGCGCCATTCGTCGTGGGAGAGCAGCGTGGCGAGGCGGTCGAGGTTGATGGGTCCGTCTGGCCGTACCGTGGCCAGGAGGGCCAGGAGCTCTACCTCGGCGTCGGTGAGGTGTTCATCGACGCCTTCGACCGCTACCTCGCCGAGCACTCGAACGAGAATGTCATAGCAGCGAGGCGCCAGATCTGCATCGGCGACAATCGGCGTCGTCGCTTCGGGCATCTGGATCGGACTGTCGTTGAGAACCGCTTCGACCTCGGCGGCGTCCTCGACGTTGGTCAGCAGTTCAGCGAGATCGGCACCGGCCTCGGGCGTCACCAAGTGGGGCGTGAACACGAGGCCGAGCCGGACCCATTCGGCCCTGTGCTCGTCGTGCAGCAGGATTCGCTCGCCGGTGGTGCCAACGTCACTGACAATCGCGACGGAGCCGCTGCCGGGGACCGCTGCGCCGGTCAGGCGGAGCGCCGCGTCTTCGCCGGCCGAGGTGGCGACGACGACGATCGGCTCCCATTCGTCGTTGGAGCGTCCCATCAGTCGTGCCGCGAAGGTGGTGGGCGCCTTCGACTTCGTCAGCCCGGCGGCGGTCTCGGTGGTCCGGGTGGTGAGCCAGTCCGTGGCGGCGTCGAGCGCGCTGGTTCGGATGCGTTCGAGGTGCTCGGCACCGGGCACGGCGAGGTTGATGGTGATGAGATCGATGTTGTCGGCGAGCGAGCTGGTCCCGAGGGCGAGGACAAGTTGGCGTGTGAAGGCGGTGACGAGTTCCGGGGCGCCTTCGACGGACAGGGAGCCTGCGGTCTCCAGGTCGAGGAGCAGTTCTGCGCCGTCGGCGCGTACGCCGATCGGGACGAGGGTTGGCAGCATCGGCCGTCCGTGATCGCCGTCAGGTTGTTCGGTTGGCCACAGAGTTCGCCACGACCAACCGCCATCGGTCGTGGTCCAGGGCTTGACCGGAGACGGCTGCGCTTCGGTCCACAACAGCTCGATGCCAGTGTCGGTCAGCTGAACGGCTCGCACGAGTGGTCGGGTGCCTTCGAGACGCGTGCGCCCAGCGAGCGAGCCGAGTAGGCGATGGAGCGCGTTCAAGCGATCGGGATCTGACTCCGCTTGCAGGACGGTCTCGGTGGTGGCTGCGACCGGTGTCGCGGCCACGAGTCGGTAGCCGGGGGTTCGACGAGCGAGGCGGCGGCGGCGAAGCTTCACGACAGTGGCGGCCATGCCGGTGGCGAACAAGCTACCGATGGCAAGTTCGGCCCATGGATTCGGTGCCGCACTCTCCGCAGCGACGGCGGTGGTCCCTGCGTTGACGGTCGTCGAGGCTTGCGTCGGGGTCGTTGGCCCAGGGGACGCGGGAGCCGTTGGCGGAGTTGGTGTGCTCACCGTGGTGACGGGCGACGCTGTCGGCGAGGGCAGTGACGAAGGGGTCGGCGCCAGCGGCGAAGCTGACTCGGGGGCCACGGGGACGTCCGGAGGTGCTTCAACGGGTGGGTGGTATCCGTTCGGGCTCGGAAGGATCAGTACGTCACCGGTGTAGATCATCGAAGTCGGCGTCCGGTTGCCGAGACGGTCGACGTTGGCGCCCATCAAGTCGTTGGTCTCGGCGAGCACTTCGTGTGGCGTCGGTTCGTGGCCGAGGACGATCTCGAGGTGATGATCGGCGATCTCCCAGTAGCTGTCGCCGCTCTGGACCGTATACGTCTGTTCGGCCAGTTGCCCGGCGTCGACCACGGGCGGTTGGGTGACTGGCGTGTTTCGGTCAGCGGGGATGTCGAGGATCCATCCGATCTGGATCACGCCGGGGGTCGTGAATCTGCGGCCGTCGTTCATCACGTGGCCGAGGTTGCGGTCGAGGATCTCCTGGGCGATCTCCCTTGTCTTGATCCGGTCGCCAGCGGCAAGTCGGCCAGCAATTCCGTAGATGCTGTCGCCCCGACCAACCGTGTAGGTGGACCAGCTTGCGGCTTGCGCTAGCGCCGACGACGCCGGCATCGACGACTGACCCAACGGCGCGGCGGCGACCGGAAGGGTCGCAATGGCGCGAGGAGTCAGTGGAGCCGCAGATGCAACGTGGGACGGAAGAACCGTCGAGAGGGCGAGGAGTCCAGCTGCGAGTCGTCGAGCGATCGCTTGTGACCAGCCGAGGCCGTGCAGGCGCGGCAGGTGGATGCCGTGGACGCGCAGAGATCGAAGTTCGAGGGCGACGCTGATGACGATGACGGCAAGGGCCATCCAGGCAAGGGTGAGGCCGACCCTGGAGATGGTGGAGATGACTGTCTGGTTGTCGAGGGCGCGTGTGAGCGTGTGCTTGATCTCGGTGCCGCTCCACGTCCACGGTGCGGTCATACCACCGAGTGGGTTGGCAGAATCGAGCAGGGCTCGCGAGAGCCTGAGCAGCACGGCCGGTACACCGACGACGAGCAACGCGAGGCCGGCGAGAGCGCCGAGGCCGCGTCGCAGGTTGCGTTCGCGGCTGCGGAGCGCGGCCAGGTTCATGTGCCTTCTCCTCCTACACCGACGGCAAGTCGGGCTGTGCCTTGTCCGGTCACGGTGCGGCCAGCTTCGGTGATCTCGACGACGACGGTGACCCTGTCTGGGGCGACGTTCACGCTGATCACCCGGCCGCTGGTGTCGTTGGCGGCGAACAGCGCTGCGGCCGCGTCGATAGCCAGCTGCGGTGCCTGATCGGCGTTCAGCGTTGGGGTGGCGGTGCGCAGGCTTGCGGGGTCGATGGCTTGCGCGCCGGCACGCGCGGCTTGGAACGCGATGGCGTCGGCGTCGCTCGCGGCGTTGATGGACCGGTCGACGTTCCAGGTCAGCCAGAGCAGGGATCCGCCGGTGAGGCTGAGCATGAGTGCGATCGCAGCGACGGTTGCCGAACCGCGATCGTCGCTTCGACGAGACAGGAGGCGGCGGATCATGGGGCACCCGCTCGGTAGGTGTCAACGACAGCGGCACCGTGACCCGTGAACTGCTTCGACGGTGCAGCGACCGCGGTGAGGTCGTCGCTGCGGGTGCCGCAGGTGATGTCGACGGTCACGATGCCGCCGGGGCGGAAGTCGGTGAGGTCGACGATCACGGTCGGGCCGCCAGCACAGGTCGATGAGTCGCCGAGCATGTCCACGGCGGTCTGGCGGGCGGCCGCTTCTGCGGCGGTGGGGTTTCGTTGGCGAGCTGCGGCCTGGGCGGCCGAGTCTGCAGCAGTGCGTACCGAGGCGCGGCTCTCGACTTGGCGGCCGAGGAAGAACACGAGGACTGTGAACCCAACGACGACTGGGGCGATCATGATCGAGGCCACCACCTCGGCGGCACCGCGGTCGTCGTGCACGCTGTCGCGCCGCTGTCTCACAGCGTGCTCCAACCTTCGACCGGCATCGCGACCTCGACATCGACGGAGCTGGTCGTGCCAACAACAATGCCTGGCGCTTCGCCGGTCACCCGGACCACGACTGTGCCACCGGCGGGGGCGACGGTGATGGTGACGTTGACGTTGGTGATGTCAGTACGGGCGGACAGGTTGGCCTCGGCGTCGCGTTCGGCGTCGATCGGGTTCGCACCGGCTCGAGCAACGAGGGCAGCGGTGGCGCGGGCCATGGCGCGGGCTTCGGTGCGCGCATGGTTCCACAGCGCCGCCTGGACAGCAGCGAAGAGCAGCAACGTGAGGACGGGCAGCATCAGCACGAGCGACACCGTGGTCGCCGCGCCGATGTCGCCATCCCGCCGCTGTCGCGTGCGACGCTCCGGACCGGACATAAGGGTCAGGGAGCGGCCGGGCTGGGCAACGGCTCTGAAGCCTTGGTGCGGATCGCGGCCCAGATGATCGCGGCGACGGCGACGGTGCCGAGGCCGGCGGCGACGTACCAGAGGATGTGTTCGACCGAGGCCGAGCCTCGATCGTCGCGGGAGGTGTCGCGGGCTTTCGCCCAACAACATTGGACGTAGGTCCACATGACCATGACTGCGGGATTCATCTGCTTCTCCTTGGTGTGCTT
>JBBRPP010000079.1:0-15067 GCA_038227995.1 Acidimicrobiales bacterium | reverse complement strand
GCTGTCGGCGAAGAGTGTGGAGAACGTGGCGATGACGGTGCATCGGATGCTGCGCGATGCGGTGCGGTGGGGGAGGATCCCCAAGAGCCCGGCGGACATGGCCGACCCACCGAAACGGTCAGCGACATACCGTCCGATCAAAGCATGGACTGCCGACACGTTGCGCGCGTTTCTTGAGGCGACGCGTGACGACGAGTTGTCGGCGTTGTGGATGTTGATCGCGACGACCGGGCTTCGCCGTGGTGAGGCGCTCGGGTTGCGGTGGTCGGATATTGACTTGGAGTCGGGTCGGGCGCAGATCAATCAGACGGTGATCGCGATTGGTTGGCAGGTCCACGTCGGTCAACCCAAGACCCGGGCCGGCCGGCGGCCCATCGCCCTCGACGTCTCCACGATCGAGGTGTTGCGTGAACATCGACCCGTCGCGCCGTCAGGAACCTGTCGAGGTGGCACTGGAGGTGATCTGGTGTTCTCCACGGCGAATGGCGAACCACTTCATCCCGAGCGTGTCTACCAAGCATTCAGACGTGCTGTGATCCGGCACCGGCTGCCGCCGATTCCGGTGCACGGCTTGCGGCACACGTGGGCGACGCTGGCGTTGCAGGCCGGCGTTCATCCACGTGTCGTGCAAGAACGGCTCGGCCACTCCAACATCGCCGTCACGTTGCAGACGTATTCCCATGTGATGCCGATCATGCACGACGATGCAGCCGAGACCGTCGCCGCCCTCTTCATGCCCAGCCGCTAGCCGCACGCCCCTTCACACGTCGCGAACGGAGCTTCGACGACGGCAAATGGGATGCCGATGACTTGCGAACCGGACGACTCGGTGGGTCAGCTGGCTGTGAGTGTAAACCAGGTGTCGAGTGCCCGTTGTCGGACAGGGTTGTCGAGCCGCAACCACGGGACCTTCGTGGGGTCTTCGTCGAGGCGGACCTTGCGGAGATAGCGCTTCTCTTTGGCGTCGAGTTCGTCGCGGAGTCGCAGCGGGTTGTCGATGATCGCGGATAGTTGTGCCAAATCCAGGTGATGACGTTCGCGGTCTCTGGTGTCCGTGGTCGCCGCTCGAGCTTTGAGGACGAATGCTCCTCGGAGGTCGGGAATCGGGATGTCGGCGTCGCCGTATGTGGTAGCGATCGCGATGTTGGTCCGTCTGTCGATGGCGCGTTGTCCGCCCGGCACGACCACGGGTGTGGGGCGGGTGAACTTCCGTGTCAGCCGGCTCGGCAGGTGATCTGGCACCATCAGATCGAGTTGCCCGCGCGGGCCGGCGAATCGGTGCAATGTGTCGCCGGTGATTGACGGTTCTGGCTTCAGGTTCATCTTGCTCGCAGCGTTCTTGCAGGCTGTATATGAGCTCTGTGCAGTGAGGATGTCGGCAACGATGTCGATGTCGGTTGTGGTACGGGTCGGTTGTGCCCCAGCGAGATGGAGATGGAGCGCAACCATCTGTCCGCCGATCAGCACCCATTGTTCTGCCGTGAGGTGGCTGGCGAGCTCGGCGATGGCAGCCCATAGTCGCCACTCGGGTGTGTCGACTTGGAGCAGGCTGACTCGTTTCACGTCAGCGGCCATCGAGCACCTTCTCGATGAGTTCGGTTCCGGCGCGTCCGGTTCGAACGTCCGGGTCGTCGAGGAGATCGATGCCTACTACGGCTGGCGGCATGACGTCTCTGTCGAGGACGAAGGCGGCCAGGTGTGGAGCGAGATCGGTGATGGTCCGCAATGTGAGGTTGCCGACCGAGGTTGGCTTCAGCCGCATCTTTTTCCTGAGGTCGGCAGCGGTCTTGACGTCAACGTAGACGTCGAGTGTGGAGGAGTGGACGGCGAGATCGACGCCATGGTCCTTCACCGCGCTGTGGCCGGTACGGACGACATTTTCCATTTGTGAGATCTGCTCGGTGTACGCGGCGAACGTGTCGAAGTGTTTCGTGTCGGCCCGGCGGTGGGCCAGCCATCGCCATTCGTTCGGACGGCGGTCGTGGAGGTGAGTGAGCCGGCTTCGTTCGGCTGGGCGTAGCGCGAATATGTCGACGACTTCGTCGTCGACATCGGTGCCGAGCCCGCAGAGCAGGGCGGCCCATGCCATGCGTGGGGACAGGCCCCGACCCGCGGTCGGTCGCCTTCTGCGGCGGTAGTCGTCGACCGATGTCGGATCGACTGCCCAGACGTGACCGTGGCGTTCGGCAAGAATGTTGTCCCCGGCGATCAGGTGCCGGATCCGTTGTTCGCTGACGTCGAGTCGAGTCGCTGCTTCTTTGACGGTGATCGTGGCTCCGTTCATGTGAACACTTTAGTTGCGAGATCGCAATGAAAGTGTGACGCGCGAAGGCCAGCAGGCCCAGAACTGGTTGGCGTACCCATCGGCGCATTGATCTGTGGTCGTTGTTCGTCGACAATGATGTGCAGGAGATTTCGGTCATAGCGGAGGAGCCGGTGAAGGTGGGATTTCGGCCAGTTCTACCGTTCCGAAGCTCGGCCGTCCCGGCGCGTACCTGAACACGGCGGTCATAAACCGGTGTCGCGATCGTGCTCGCCGATCGAAGGTGAACGCGCGGGTGCCGCCGCCGTGGTCGTGGTCGGCCATCGGCAACGACAACACAGCGACCAGCCAGTCCGATCAGGCGCCGGCCCCGTTGCCCCCTGGGGTGCCACCGACCGGAGTCGATCTCCGATTGGACATCGACGTCACCATACGCGCCGACCGATCAACGATGTACCGCAACTACCTTGGACACGTCCCGCTCGCAACGCGCATCGCGCCGGGCGGATCGAACTCGCACGGTCAAGAGCCTCCATTCGAAGGCTCATCGACGCATTCCAGCCGGCTCCTGTCGCGTCGATCGATGCCACCGAGTCGCCCCGAATAACAACCGGACCAGCGCCCGGTCGCTTCTCATTTTCTGGTGACAGATAGGGGATCCCCCCGATGCTTCATGGGCAGTTGGGCGCGAGAGTGCGACCATGACCACAGCGCGCAACGCCGACACCGCAATCATTCAACGCTTCGACCTCCGATCCGACATCGTGGTGCTTCTTGACACGCTGGAGCGTGACGGAGCGGTCATCGTCGAGGCGATGCTGTCGCCCGAAGTTGTTGCACGGGTCAACGATGAGGTGGGCCGAGCCGTGGCCGCTGCTGATCCTGACGGCCCGATGTTCAACGAAATGGCCAAGGCGTTCCACGGTGCGTGCACCAAGAACGTCGCCGGGGTGCCGGGCATATCTCCGACATTCGCGGTGGAGGTGATGTGCCACCCGCTGCTGCTCGCCCTCGCCGATGCTGTGCTCGGCCCGAACTGTGCACGGTTCCAGCTCAACCTCGGCCAGATCCTCGAGCGCGGTCCGGGGGCGCAGGATCAGTGGCTGCACCGCGACGAGGGCGTCTGGGTCGACGTCCCCGATCGGGCGTTCGAGCTGCAACTTGCTTCGGTGATCGCTCTGGTCGACTTCACGCCCCAGAACGGGGCGACGAGAGTCGTACCCGGCAGCCATCGGTGGCCCGATCGTGGCCTGACCATGGATCAGCAGTCAACACCGATCGATGAGCAAATCGCGTACGCCGAAATGCCAGCCGGATCGGCACTGATCTACACCGGGGGAGTGATCCACGGTGGTGGCGCCAACGGCACTGACCGGCCCCGTCGTGCGGTGCATCTCAGCTACTGCATGGGCTGGCTCCGCACGGAGGAGAACAACTACTTGTCGGTGCCGCCATCGGTCGCCGCCGCTCTGCCTCGCCAGGCGCAGGAGGTGCTCGGCTACGCCGTGTACGACGGCATCTCGCGGGGTGGGGGCTACCTGGGAATGGTGAGGATGCAGGACCCCGTCGATCTTCTCGCCGACGGCGACCTGTGAGGTGGGCGACTCGACTCGGCCCGGGGTGCGAACGCGCGATGCTGCTCAGGTGAGCGTCGTCGATGGGGGATCACTTGAGCAGTCAGGCCGCGCTGCTCATGCCATTGGTGACTACGACGCAGCTGTTTCGGCCTACGAGCGTGCCTTCGCTGCATACCGGCGACATGGCGACATGGTGTCGGCTGCTCGAGCGGCGCGGACGGTTGGCTGGTTCCGGGGGTGGGTGTTTGGTGACTGGGCCGTCCATCGCGGGTGGTTGGCACGGGCGCGTGGTTTGCTCGAGCATGCGAGCGACGACGGTGGACGGGGTTGGGTGGTGGTCGACGATGCGCTGAACGGCAGCGATTTCGACCTGCAGGAGTCGCAGTATTTGGAAGCGATCGAGGTGGCGCGACGTAACGGGGACTGGGATCTTGAATGTGATGCCACGGCGTCGCTCGGGATGATGCTCGTATTCTCGGGCAGAGTCGAGGACGGGATGGCGCGCCTCGATGAAGCGCTGACCGCGATCTGTGGTGGCGAGGTCGCTGAGCTTCCCGTTATCGAGGGCTGTCTGTGTGGATTGGTGACCGCGTGCGAGCGCACGCACGACGTCGGTCGCGCCGATCAATGGTTGCGAACGGCTATCGGGGTCATTTGTCGGGGCAACCTCGTCGCGGTGGCCGGGCACTGCCGCGCTCACTACGCAGGCATTCTCGTGGCAGCGGGCCGCTGGGCCGATGCCGACGACGAGCTTGCCGCCGCGCTCGACATGCTGCCCGACGGGCTGTCGGCGCGAGCCGGAGCGCTGTGCCGACTGGCCGATCTTCGCATCCGGCAGGGACGGTTCGAAGAAGCAGAACGACTCCTGCTCGGCCTCGACCACCTCCCTGACGCCGTCGCGCCACTGGTCCGCCTGCAGCTCGCCAGGTCCCAGGGAGCGCGTGCCGTCGAGTTACTCGACCGTGTTTTGGCGAGCGGACCTCACGAGGATCACACGACCGGTCCGTTGCTCGCTTTGTCGGTCGAAGCGCTCCTTGAATCAGGTGACATCGAGCGGGCGCGCGAGACCAGCCGTCGGCTCACGGCCCTGGCCGACGCGCAGTCGTCTGTCTACGTCAACGCCCTGGCCGTGGTCGCCCGCGCTCGAATCTGCACCGCAACGGGTAGCGGCGACGCTCGCGCATGCTGGCACCAGGCGATGACATTGTTCGGCGCAGCGAGAATGCCTGTCGAGGTCGCTTCGGCTCGTCTCGATCTCGCCCGAGTGATCGCCATCGATCGACCGGCGGCGGCGGCGGCCGAAGCCGAAGCTGCGTACCGCACCTTCGACGAGGTCGGGGCCCGACGCGACGCAGACCAGGCGGCGGCGTTGCTCCGTTCGCTGGGCGCTCCAGCGAGAACCGGACCCAAGCGGCGAACGCCCCTCACCAGACGAGAAGAGGAAGTCCTCGACCTGCTGGCGTTCGGGCACACGAACCGTGACATCGGTGAGCGGCTCTTCATCAGCGCCAAGACCGTGGAGCACCACGTCGGAAGGATCCTCTCTAAGCTCGCCATGCGAAGCCGCGTCGAAGTAGCTGCCCACGTCGCACGCAGAACGGCACGGAGCTAAAGATCACCCGGCTCGCATCGCTCGAAGGCTCCGGTTCACTCGCTGGCGTTCCCGTGCGGTGACCGATCGCAAGGTTTGAACCGTCTCAGATTGTCTGGACCGTGACGTGGTGGGCGTGTGCTGCGGGGCTTCGATGTCTGTTGTGTCGCCGGTGAGGATGGTGGTGCTGGGTCCTGCGAAGACGACTCGACGACTCGACGACTCGACGACTCGACGACTCGACGACTCGACGACTCGACGACTCGGAGAATGGTAGGTTCGATGTTCGGTGTTTGGATGACGGTGTCAACATGTAGTCGATCGATGTGCTGACTTCCGCGCCTGCACAAACGGAGCGAAAACTCGCCCGCACCGATACGAGCCGGTTTGCCGCTCTGAAGGACTTCCTGGTTGTCGGGATCCTGTATTCAGTCGGTGCTGAGATGGCTTGGGGGCTTTTCGGAGCTGGCGACGCATCGTTGGCCTTCTTCCCTCCGGCTGGCCTGACCGTGGCCGCTCTCATCTTGCTCCCTCGTCGACAATGGTTTCTTGTGACGCTGGCGATCTTCGTCGCCGAGACTTCCGTCAACCTTCGCCATGGCCTCGACCCCGGCATTTCGGTGTCGTACGCCATCGCGAACATCGTCGAACCTCTCGTCGGAGCTCAGGTCGTATGTATGTTGCTCGCCCCGCGCTCATCGCAATCACTCGATCTTCACCGTGGACGCGACGCGGCGGCCTTCGTCGTGGGGCCGATGATGCTCGGACCGATTGCCGGCGCGCTCATCGGTGCGTCTGTCTATGGCTGGCAGGTACCTTCGGATTGGCTGGTCAGCTTTGCGCACTGGTGGGTGGGCGATGCCTTGGGTGTCCTCTGCGTCGGCGCCCCAATCCTTGCCTTTGCGCATCAGCGTCCGATCATGCGTCGACGAGACCTCGTCGAGGCCGTCGGGGTTCTGATCGGCACACTCGTGGTCAGCATCTTGGTGCTCTGGGTGTCAGACCGCTCGTTCGTCTATCTGATCCTTCCCCTGTTGCTGTGGTCAGCGTTCCGATTCGGGCTCGTCGGAGTCGGTGTGGCGAGTTTCGTGTGCGCGATCACCGCCAACCTCGCGACCAAGACGGGCCACGGCTACTTCGCATCGCTCACAGACAACTCGGCGCAGACCCGATTGGGACTGACTCAGTTGTTTCTTGCCGTGACGATCATTACGGCGTGGATCTTCGCAATCGAGATTAACGCTCGGGTCGTGGCCGACGAGGGCCAGGTGAAAGAACGCGACACGCGAGTCCGTGCCGAAGGGATGCTGGCAGCCGGCGACCTCAGCTCGCGTCTCGGAGAAGCCGCAACGACCGATGAGATGAACCAAATACTTGTCGACCACGTACGCGATCGACTCGGTGCCTATGGGGCAACGGTCAACGATGTCGACATCGCCACCGGGGAGGGCGCAGCCAACGACACCGACATGCTGCCGGTTGCGTTGAGCGCCCCGGCAACGATTCCCCGAGGTGCTGACTCGCCCGGTTCGCAAGCCGCCATCACCGGCGAACCAGTCTGGATCGAGACGTCGGACGCGCTCGAGACCGAGTTTCCCGAGTTCTCTCCATTGGTCGGCTCGGTCGGCATTGGGGCGCTCGTTGCGCTTCCGCTGGGGCTCCATGCTGGTCGTCGGGGCTACCTCGTCGTGGTGTGGACAGAATCGAGGTCATTCGATTTCAACGACCGGACGCATCTCAGAGCCCTGGCCGGGGTGGCGGCTCACGCCTTTGATCGGGCCAAAGCATTCGAGGAGACTGCCCGAACGCGCGCCGAGGCCGAGCGCAGCGCGGCCCGACTGGCGAGCCTTCAGCAGGCGACGGCAGGGTTCGCAGCTGCTGTCACGACCAAGGACGTCATGTCCGTGGCGGCGCATCAGGCACGAACCGTTCTTGGCGCGACTGCGGTCTGGGTGTTGCTACTCGACCACACTGGGGCGCAGTTGGTGTCGATCGGCGACAGTGATCCGGACGAGTCGGCGCGACCTTCGCTCGGGTTCCCGATTGCGCTCGACACGCTATCCCGCGCCGCCTTCCTCGCTGGCGAGACGGTCGTCGTCGAGTCCCACGACGACCTCAGTCTTCGATTTCCGGATGCGACATCGCTGTACGTGACTGGTCATTTCGCTTGGGCGCTGATGCCGTTCCATCTCGGAAACCGCGAGACGGGCCTTCTCAGGTTGGCGTTTCCTTTGGCGCGGACATTTCGCGCTGAAGAGGTGTCGTACATGGAGGCGATATCGGATCAATGCGGTCAAGCAATCGAGCGGGTCACCCGGCAGGCGGCTGAGCATGACGCTGTCTCGCAGCTGCAACGCAATCTCCTTCCACACTCGGTCAACTCCACCGACCACGTAGCGGTCAGCGCGTGCTACCGGCCGGCTGGAACGGCGATTGCTGTCGGGGGGGACTGGTACGACACCATCCCGCTCGCAGGTCAGGCCGTCCTGCTGATCGTTGGCGATGTTGTCGGCCGGGGGGTATCGGCCGCGTTGGCGATGGGGCAGCTACGCAGCGCAGCGAGGGCGCTCGGGCAGCAGCTCGAGCCGGCCGAACTCCTGCACGCCCTCGATCGTTTCGTCGGCGACGTCGAAGATGGTTATTTCACGACGATGGCCTGTGTGATCGTCGATCCACTGGCCAATGAGCTTCGTTACTCGATCGCCGGACACCCACCTCCGCTGCTGCGAGACGCGCGGGGACGCGTGCGCGAACTGAGCGGCGGCCGGGCTCAACCGCTCGGCGCGGCACGCGGGGTGCGCCCGCAGGCGACGGAACCGCTTCACGACGGCAGCTTGCTGGTTTTGTACACCGACGGACTCGTCGAGCGCCGCCGAGAGGTGATCGATATTGGCATCGACAGATTGGCAACTGCCATGTTGACAATCGATGAAACAGCGCCAGGGTGGTGCGAAGAGCTGATCGATTCGTGCATCGACGAGACTGCTTTGCACGACGACATCGCCGTTCTCGGAGCGGCGATTTCCCGGCATCCAGTCACACTTCGCATCGAACTCGGCCCCGACCTCTCCAGCCTGGGGGCGAGCAGGGCAACGATGCGTCCCTGGCTTCAGCGCCTCGGAGCCACCGACGAGGAACTCTATGACGTAATCCTGGCCATCGGCGAAGCGGCTTCCAACGCATTGCAATACGGGAACGTGACCGACGAACGACCGGCGGTGATCGAACTGTCGTACGAACCTCCCGGCGCGCTGATCGTCGTGGTCACCGATAATGGCGTTTGGTACGATCGCCCGCTGGACGACCCGTCGGGTGGTGGGCGCGGCCTCAGCATCATGCGCACGCTGATGGGACCGATCGAAATCACCCGGTCGCCGTCGGGGACTTCGGTCCGGCTGCAGCGCTCACTCCTGGGAGACCGAAATTACTGAGATCGCGATCGTGACGCTGGACCAGCATCCGAACTACGACCTGATGTCGGTCGCTGGCGAGATCGATCTGTCGAACGCTCCAGATCTCCTCGATCGCGCCCGGCTGAGCCTGCACCACTCCGCGGCTCTCGTGCTCGATCTCTCCGCAATCCAGTTTCTCGACTCGGCGGGCATCAGACTGCTCGACTCGATCGCCAAGGAGTCGGACAGGGTGGGGAAGCGGTTCGTCGTCGTGGGAAATCCAGTTGTCCGTCGCTCGATCGAAGTTGCAGGACTCGAACAGGTCATCGACGTCGTGGGCTCTCAGTCTGTGGCGATCTCGGCGGCGACCGACCTTCGATAGCGTCGACTCGGCGACATCAGTGTCGGTGTGTGAAGACGAGCAGGCTGTCCCTGGCCGACCGACCTGGTCGCTGACTCAGGGCTCATCGGGGCAGGGCGAGCAGCATCAGCGTGGACCACGTGAGGTGGGTGACGATGGGAGCCAGCACGCCTCCGCTTCGCAGGCGCTCGAGGCCCAATACGGTGCCCATCACGACCGCTGCGATGACCAATGCCAAGTTCCCGGTGGCCGCAGTGGCCGCCACATACAGCAGCCCGGCCAACAGGGCCGGCCGACGCACCGGGAGCCCGGCGGGCAGCGCACCGCGAAAGTACAGTTCCTCGGCGAGGCCGTTCGCGAGCGTCACCGCCAGCACGACCAGTCGCGGTGCGGCATCGGCCTTGCCGAGCACGCTGTCGAGCGCGCCCGAGAGCACTGGCGTGTGCTTGGCCACCTGGTACGCAGTCGCGAATATCACGAACAAGGCGACCCCGATGGCGCCAGCCTGAACGAGGACGCGGCCCGCCCCGACTCGGTTGGGTAACAGCGTCACACGCCCCGACACCAGCGCGCCGACACCCCAGGCCGCCGCAGTAGCTAAGCCGAACACCACGAAAGCCCTGGACCCCTGTTCCACATGCAGGGTCAGCGAGAGAAGGACTGTGCCGACAATGAACGTGCTCAGGGTCAAGACCGTGCGGCGGCCCGAAACCTGTTGGGCTGAGGCGGGCACGGGCGATCGCCGAGGAACGAGGAGGCTAGGCAGCCACACCAGCGACCCGTGCCTCGCGGGCGTCCAGAGCACGCGAGGCCGCAGCCTCGAACGTCATGGGCGCCTGGTGCAGAAGTGTGTCGATGCGATGCTCATGCACTATCACGTCGTTGGCCATCGAGTCGACCAACGCTCGAGCCGTATTCATGTCGACGTCAGTGATGAGCCCCAGCCAGCGCGAGGAGAGCCGAGGCGACAACCAGGGAACCGGGATGATGAGCCGCCGGTGGCCCATCAGGCGAGCCACGGTCAGCATCATCTCGCGATAGGTGAGCGGGTTCGGACCGCCGATCTCGTAAGTCTGCCCGATGCAATCCGGTCGACCGAGTACGCCGACGAGATCGTCGACCGCATCGTCGAGAGCGATGGGCTGGGTGAGCGTCCTCACCCAGCGAGGGGTGATCATCACCGGCAGCCGACCTACGAGTTGGCGGAGGATCTCCCAGCTCGTACCGCCGTCGCCGATCACGATGCCGGCGCGCAGAGCCGTCGTGGGCGCCCGGGCCAGCAGGATCTCCTCGACCTCACGTCGGCTGCGCAGGTGATCAGAGAGGGCGTCGTGGCTGTCGCCCAGGCCCCCGAGGTAAATCACCTGACCGACGCCCTGCTGGGTGACGGCCGTGGCAAACGCATCGACCGCAGCGCGATCGCGCTCGACGAAATCGGCCGCGGCGAGGGAGTGGACAAGGTAGTACGCAGCGTCCTGGCCGGCGAGGGCGCTGACCAGACTGTCGGCGTCGCCCACATCGGCCCGGACAGCGCAGCCCGCACCGCTGTAGCGAGTCGGCTCGCGAGTGAGCGCCGTGACCTCATGGCCATCCGCGACCAGCCGCCGGGCGAGAGCGCCACCCACGAATCCGGAAGCACCGGCCACGGCTACCTTCACGAGGTGCTCGCAACTGCGTGGCCCGATTGTGACGTGGTCTCCATGAGCCAGCCAAAGAAGATCATCGACGCGTTCACGCCGAAGAGCCCGATCAGCGCGGCGATGTCGCTGACGCCCGTGATGCCTGCGATCAGCACGATCATCAGCGAGGCCGACAGGGTGTACTCGACCCACCGAAACCGATTGCGGCGGATCATCGCGATGCCTTGTACGACGTGGGCGACCCAACGCGGAGGTTCAGGTTTCGCAGCTCATCCCCAACCGGCCCAGGCATGGGTCGTATAGCGATATCCTGGCTCGACCGGGTTGCTTCCATGGACGAGTCGTACCCAGCGCCTTCGTCCGGCAAACCTGCTCTGCTCGATCTTCGCCAGCTCTGCGCGACCTGCAATTCGAAGTCGGCGTCGTGGTCGTTGGCTGTGTTGCTCATGATGTTGATGTACGGCTTTCTGGAACTGGTCGGTGTCAGTGGTCGTCGAGGCGGACGTTGATCTAATAGTGGCGTCGTACGACGGGTTACGTGTTTTTGCTCGTAACGAGCGCCGCTGGGTCAGAAGCGGTCTGGGTCTTGGTGCGCGGCGTTCGTCGATTCCTGCCATGTGGCGGCGACATTGCCGCCGACGGGAAAGCCCCCGATGTCCTTGAGCACGCGGGCGAGGTGCATCAGGTTCCAGCTCATGGCTGTCGCGTTCTTATTGGTGAACTCGCTGTCGTACCCCATCGGCACATCGGATCCTTCGACCGGGTCGCCGTAGCTGGGGCCCGGCCCGATCTCGCCGATCCAACCACAATCGGCCTGCGGCGGGATCGTGTACCCGATATGCGAGAGGGCGTAGAGGGTTTCCGTCGCGCAGGCTTTGACACCGTCCTCGTTACCGGTGACGACGCAGCCGCCCACCTTGCCGTAGTAGAGGTACTGCCCGGCAGCGTTCGCTCGCCCGTTCGAGACGAGATTGTCGCCAGGTCGAGTTTGCTGGCTGATTTGTCGCAACGGCTCGGCGCGGCAGCATCGGTTCGAGACGTCGCTGAAATCGTCACAACGGCCGGTCGCTTTGCGCTCGCGGCCGAGTTCACCAACGTGGCTGTACTGGACGCGTCCGAGGTTCACCTACGAATGGTGCACTCACAGCCACTGCCAGCCGAGATTGCCGATCGATACTCGATCGTGCTGCTCACCGACGACACCCCCTTGAGCCACGCTGTGACAACACGGGATCCGGTCCTGATTGCGAATCTGGACGAGCTCGCCCTTCTGTATCCGCACCTGGTTGACGACACGATTGCCGCCGGCCTGCAGGCAACTGCCTCGTTTCCTTTGCTGCGCTCAGACCGAACAGTCGCAGGCGCGCTCGGTATCGGGTGGGCGCAACCGGTCGAGTTCACAACGATCGTACGGTCGTTGCTGACAACGGTCGTTCAAATGTGCGCGCAAGCACTCGATCGCAGCCTGGTCGGTGACGCTCGCAACCAGTTCTTACGTTCCCTGCAGCGGGCATTGCTGCCCACGATCCCAGCCCGCCACGGCTTGGAGATATCCGCCGAATACCTGCCCGCCAACACAGAACTGGGATTCGGCGGCGACTGGTACGACATCGTTCCGATCTCACCCTCTCGAACCGCACTCATCGTCGGTGACGTGTGCGGACACGGAATCGAGGCGGCGGCAACAATGACCCAGATCCGCGGGGCGGTCAACTCCCTTGTACGCCTGCGCTCCGATCAGCTCGACACCCTTTTCGATGACGTTGAGACCGTTCTCAGCCGAGAGGAACCATCTTTCGTCGCCACGGTCTCGGTACACATCATCGACACCAACACCGGCGAGATCACTTACGTCTCAGCCGGCCATCCACCGGCGATCCTGATGGACCAACACGGAAATGCCACACTGCTCGAGGGCGGACGCCGACCGGTCCTGGGCATCGGCGGTGCTCCACCAGAGCCAGCCCACGCGAAGTTCTCACCTGGCTGCATCCTGCTGGCATACACCGACGGACTCGTCGAACACCACTGGCACGACATCGACGCCGATATCAGCGCCCTCATCGAAGTGCTCAGTCCCATCCGACACAGCACCACCAAGATGATCGCAAACGCCGTCGCGTCCAGCATCGAACAAGCAAACGACGACATTGCCTTCACAGTCGTACGAGCTACAAACGCATAGATCAAGTCACGAACTCCGCCGTCCCGTTCAGGCTCAGGTGCCGGTGTTCTGAGCAGGGCAAACGCCCATGGCGTCGACTGGATGAGGGAGACGCACGCCTCTCAGGCGGTTGTTGAATGAGACGTTGCACGGTAAACGGTTGCGGCGTCGCTATCACTGTCTGCTGACTGCAGGCCAGGCACGCGCTCGGGTGACTCAGCGGACGGCTGCTTCGTCGAACGCAAGGCGGAGTAATGATGTGTTCCGTGTTCGATCGGGTGGCGTAGCCGACCGGCGTTGGCAGGAACCGCGATCTGGATTGTGTTCCAGCACGATCGCAGCGCCACCCACCACCGCTATCGACAGCGTGTGGCCGGCGTTGCCGAGGCGAACGGCCAGTTGCTCCAGTGCCCACACGATGTCGCTGCGTTCGAGCATCAGATCGACAGTAGTTCGGATTGGTCGAGCACGACGTTGCGGCGCAGCAACGGCTCTGGAGTTGCTGCGATGACGTTGTGATCGCCGATCGTGTAGCGGTCGACGAACCAGGTGTCGGCGAGCTTGGTCGAGGTTCCCTTCAGCCACCGTGGCAGCGGCAACTTCTCTTCGCGCAACCGAAACTCGGTGACCCCTTCGATCAGCGCGTCGAAGCGGACGTCGCGGGTTGGTGGTGGCGGTGCGACTGCCAGTGCGACGCGTTCCGCGCCGTGCTCGTGGGCGAGGTCGTTGGCGAGTTGGATGACTTGTCGGAACGCACGGTTCTCGTCGTGGTGACCGAGGAACTCCGCGATCGCGTCAGCGTGTTCAGCGACCGGGGTTCGATCCGTTGGCAAAACAACGAGGCGGCACCTTGCGGCGCGGATCAATAGATCGACGAGATTGGCGCTGACTGCCTGTCCGCTGCGTTCCAAGCGCGCGATTTCCGGCTGCGCGCGATGCGAGACGTCCGCAAGCTGACGCTGTGTGAGACCCCGACTTCGCCGGGCTGTTCTCACCAGGCGTGCTGATGTATCCACGAGGCACTCCTTCCGCATCACGATAACTGATTAGATATCAACCTACCAACGAGCTCAGCGCGTTGCAAGTGCCTGGGACGGACTGCCGGGCCTCTTCTGCGCCGTAGCTGGCGATCACCGCCGGCCTTTCGGTGCGGATCACGAGTAGCTCGGCACAAAGGGCGACCCTGAGGAGCGCTGCGAGGGAACCCGTGTTGGCAAAGCGTTCACGCCCTCAGCTCGGGACCCATGGCGAGCTCTGGTGACGCCGGTTAGAGCATCTTCGAACGGCGTCCATCCTCAGTGATACGTGTCGCGTCGCTGATCGCTCCACACGTGTGACGCCGCGAGTGGCGTGGCTGTTTGACGAGCCGATCGAAGGGTTGCCCACCTCGAAGCTGCGGTAACCGCTATTTGACCACCAGCACCGAAAATGGGGCCGAACGCAGCAGATCGCCCTCGACTGAGCCGGTGAACAGACGACTGAACCAGCCCCGATCGTGGGAACCGATCACGACCACATCGACCTGATTGGCATCTGCGGCGCTGATGATCGCGGTCGCCGGGTCGCCGAGATCTCCCACCGAGATCACGTCGTCCAACCCTGCCCGGGCGGCGACATCGATGGCTGTTTCCTCAGCGACCTCAACCGAAGTCGAGTCGGTCGCCGGATCTTCGACCGATGTGGGCGGGTACCAGGCCATCGGCGCCGCGACTGGGTAGGCGTACGCCCATTCCATTGTCGGGTAAGCACGATTGCCGACATTGATCA
Source organism: Acidimicrobiales bacterium (assembly GCA_038227995.1). Classification (GTDB taxonomy): domain Bacteria; phylum Actinomycetota; class Acidimicrobiia; order Acidimicrobiales; family Ilumatobacteraceae; genus WLMZ01. The sequence goes on along the minus strand of JBBRPP010000079.1, from coordinate 312 downwards.
CGAAGTAATGCGCAGCGTCACCGAAGAGCCGGTGTGCCGTACGGACAGCGTTCACTGACTCGTCGGTATCCTCGACGGCCACAAGCACCTTGGGTCCTAACGCCTCAACCTCAGCCCCTGAAGTATCCACCGAAGGCCTGTGGATGGGTTTGCTGGGCATGGAGGGATCCAGTGATGGCGCTCATCGAAATTCCCCAGGTGTGTTCATCGAATTTCCCCACCTGTGAGGCGGGTTGAGTGTAGGTCAGTCGAGCACGGTTGGGGTGCGGTTGGTGGTGGTCTTGCCGGCGTAGCGTTGCCAGGCGCTGGCGC
>JBBRPP010000078.1:0-16565 GCA_038227995.1 Acidimicrobiales bacterium | reverse complement strand
GTTCGAGGCGAACCCGTCACGATTCGCTGGCCGTCCCCGACCACCCCACATCCCGACCGTGGCCTGGATCAACAACCCCGACCACGCACTCATACAGAACAAATAATCATTCACAGTCTCAAAACGCTTGACATCTTCCGTTTCGTGAGCCCAGCCTGCTGCGCATAGGTGGTCATCAACTCTGTGTAAGACACCACGTCAGGGCCACCGATCTCCAAATTGCCCGCGAGCGTCTCAGGCTCGGCGATCGCTGCCACCAGATATCGCAGGACGTCACGGATCGAGACCGGCTGGCAGAGGGTGTGCACCCACTTCGGGGTGACCATGACCGGTAAGACTTCGGTGAGATACCGCAACATTTCAAAGCTTGCCGACCCTGAGCCGATCACCATTGCGGCTCGTAACTCCACGGTCTCGACGGACCCAGCGGCAAGTACGGTTCCGACCTCATGGCGGCTGCGTAGGTGCTGACTGAGGTTGCTGCCATCCTCGCCGAGGCCGCCGAGGTAGATGATCCGCTGGACTCCGGAGCGTTCTGCGGCGCGACGGAAGTTCTCGGCCATGGAGAGTTCTCGGGCAACCCAATCCGGGCCTTCTCCGATGCTGTGCACCAAATACATCGCGACGTCGACCTCGACCATCGCGTCCGTGAGGTCGCCGCCGAGGTCCCCGCGAACCACATCGACGTCACTGCGCCATGGTGCCTGATCGAGCTATCGCGGGTCGCGCACCACGCACCGGACTCTGTGCCCACCTGCGACAAGCTCGGGGACGAGTCTGCCGCCGACGTAGCCCGAAGCTCCGGTGACGAGTACATGTCTCGAACCGTTCCGGCCATCAGGTGCAATGGGCAGGTTCGTCACGTCGTGACCTTTGGGCCTGAACCCGATGGCTCGCGACCTGCTCGGGCGCTGACCCAATCCCAAAGTTCGCTCCGCCGCGCGGCTGTGTCTGATCGGCGCGTGCCGGGGAGGCGGTGGATCGGACGGCCGCGGCGGTCGAGCCAGAAGCCACCGCTGGACGCAAGAGGTTCACCGTCGTCGGCTGCCAGCCAGACCATTGTGTCGGCGCCGCCGGCCGCGTCGCGCAGCAGCGGGCCGACGATCTTACGGAACGTCGGTAGTGACTCTTCGACGCCAGGGGTGTCGGCCCAGCCGGGATGCATCGCGTGGAAAACGACCTTGCTCGTGTCGACACGTTGCGCCCACATCTCGTTGAGGGTCACCTGCGCGCGTTTCGCGAGCGCGTACTGCTTCGAACCGTTGTAGTCCCTCGCACTCATTTGCAGGTGGTCGACTGTCAATCCGGCGGAGTACATGCCGCCGGACGACATGGTGATGACCCTGGCAGGGGCCGATTCGTGCAACCGATCGAGCAACAGGCTGGTGAGCAGGAACGGTCCGACGACTTGGCTGGCGATCGTGGCTTCGGTCCCGTCTGAGGCTTCGGCGCGCCGTTGGGTCAACGCGCCCGCGTTGTGGATCAGCACATCGAGCCGATCGTGGGCGGCGAGGATCTCGTCGGCGGCTCGTCGGACCGAGTCGAGGTCGCCCATCTCAGCGATGATCGCGGACACGCCCTGGTTGCCGGTCTCGGTGCGAATCTCGGCTGCCACTCGTTCGGTCTTGTCTCGATTGCGCCCGAGCACGATCACCGTCGCTCCGTCGGAAGCGATCTGGGCTGCTGCGGCCCGGCCGAGCCCCGAGGTCGCGCCGGTGATCGCGATGACTCGGTCGGAAAGGTCGTACGAGTCGAGGCTCCGCCATCCGAACAGGTGGCGCCGAGTACCAAGTCCGACCCGGGTGAAGCTGGGCACGATCAGCCCTTCGAGAGCGGCGTCGATCAGCCGCGGGGCACTCATCACGAAGTCACCCCGTCGAGAGCGCGACGAAGTCCGGCGGCGGCCCGGTCACCGATTCGCCCGAACACGAGACCGAGCACAGGGTTGGCGAGCCGCAGCGGCCCTTTCAGCGAGAGGTCGGCGTCGTAGGTCACCACGCAGCCCGCCGTGTTCTCGACGAACGTCATCACATCGACCGAGAGCAGCGTGGCGGTTTCGGCTCGGACCTCGATCCGCCGCGATGGGTCGATTGCCACTGTTTCGTACCGCAGGGTGAGGTTTCGGCCGACGCCGCCGACGGTGACGTCATAGGCGGCACCCAAGCCTGGCCCCGTCCCAGCGACCTGGGCGGATCGCTTCACTCCCGGATCCCAGTCGGCGAAGTGTTCCAAGTCGCTGAGGTATTCGAAGGCCCGCCCGGCGGACCACGGTGTTCGAACCGAAGTTGTGTAGTGGGGCATGATGTCAGCCTTCCGCTGAAAGGGAATTGATGATGAATTTTTCGGCCGAGATCCGAACGACGAGTTCGCGGATCCCGGCGGAGTCAATTGCACGCGCACCAAGCCGCTGAGGCAAGCCAGCTGTCATATGACGAGATCACTTTCGCCGGATATCGATCGCTGTATCGTCCTGCCCGACACGGGCGTCGCCGATGTGTCAGCGGGCTCACGGCCGAGCAGGTAGCCGCCCACCATGATCACGCCCCAGACCGTCAAGAACGTGACTGCGATTCCGACAGAGAGCAACAGCGTGCTCATACCCGGACCTCGTCGCGTGCGTTGCGAGCCGGCTGTTCGATCTGACCGAGGAGCAGCGATCCGAGCGAGTGAATCGACGGGACCCAGATGCCGACGAAGATGCCGGCGGTGGTCTCGTGCTTGACGAAGTACAGCCAGACAGAGAAGAGGAACGACACGAAGCCGGCCAGCACAAACGGCAGCTTCAGTCGGAGGGAGGTGGGCAGGTTCTTCATGTGGCGGGACCTTTCGTCAGCGCAGTTGCTGATGTCTTAACATCATTTAGTCTCATTTATTCCCCGCTTCGGAGAAACTTCGTCCACGTCGAACCGAGTTCAGCAGGATTCAGCGCAATTTCTTCGCCGATGGCTAGGTTGGGGGCTGTGAACGACGTCGCCGAGAGCCTCGATCTGCAGGAAGCTGCCGACGCGCTTGGCGTCCACTACCAGACCGCCTACCGATGGGTGCGCAGCGGACAACTCCCCGCTCACCTCGTCGCCGGCCGGTACCGGATCCCTCGCGCCGATCTCGACCAGGTCGACAACAAGCGGCACAAGCCGATGGTCCCGCGACCGCCCAGCGGCAGGCGCTTGCACCACCAGGTAGAGCCGATGTACGAGGCGCTCCTAGCCGGCGACGACGTCGGTGCGCGGCGGATTTGCCAGCGGCTCGTGGGCGACGGCACCAAGGTCGTCGACCTCGTCGAAACGGTCCTCGCTCCCGCGCTGCGACGCATCGGTTCGGCGTGGCACGCGGGCAACTTGCCGATCTGGGCCGAGCACCGTGCATCCACGACCGTCGAAGGCGTCCTCGCCGAGCTCTCCCCGAACCCACGCGGAAGACGACGCGGCGTGGTGGCAGTTGCCGCCGTCACCGGCGATCGCCACTCACTGCCGACGACGATGGCGACGGTGGTTCTGCGCGAAGCGAACTGGCACGTCCACCACCTCGGCGCCGACACACCCCCGGACGAGATGTTACGGTTCTGCACCGAGAACGCCGTCGACGTCGCCGTGCTGTCGGTGACCAACCCGGCTTCGGCCAAACTCGCCGAGCAAACAGCCAGCCAACTACGCGCAGCCGGCATTTCCACTGTGGTTGGAGGACCCGGTCGCACCCTCCACGAATTGCTCGCCGCGGTGCGCGACGCGGAACCGTCGCGCCAGCCGACCGCCCGAACAAAATGAAGACGTCCCAAATCCCCTGGCAGGACCGTCGCCATCCACGGACCATCCCGACGCCGGCCGAGCTGACGATCGCCAACCCTCACCCACGTGATGGAAGGCCGTCCCATCAAGGGGACGCTCATCGACCCCGAGGCCGACCTTGGTCTATTCAAAAGCAGCAGCGCCCGGCGGGACCTCCGCTCCGGGACATCGCATGCCTGGCGATCAAACGACGTCGGCAAACCGTATGCGGGAGGGCCGCACCCGCACCGCTGCGAGCGCCGTGGCCCGAAAGGAAATTTGGGTGCGGATGAGTGACGTCGTGATCGTCGGAGCGGGGCTTGCCGGGTTGGCTTGCGCTCAAGATCTGACCCGTGCCGGGGTGGATTGCCGCGTCGTCGAGGCGTCCGACGCCGTGGGAGGCCGGGTTCGCACCGACGTCGTCGATGGCTTCTTGCTCGATCGAGGATTCCAGATACTTCTGACGGCGTACCCGGAGGTCGGCCGGCGTCTTGATGTCGATGCTCTTGATCTGCAGTACTTCGAACCCGGCGCGACCGTCAGACTCCACGGACGGTTCCGACGCGTTGCAGATCCGCTGCGACGCCCTGCGCAGATCCCACAGACCCTCACGGCTCCGATCGGCACGCTCGCCGACAAGGTGCGGCTGCTGCGACTCATTCTTGATGTCCGTTCGCACTCGGTCCAAACGTTGCTTCGCCGTTACGACATGACAACCGCGGACCGGCTTGCACGGGCCGGGTTCTCGGAACAGATGATCGAGTCGTTTTGGCGGCCGCTCTTCTCCGGTATCCAACTCGACCCTGAGCTGGAAGTGTCGAGCCGCCGTTTCGACACGATCCTGAGGATGCTTGCGATCGGATCGACCGCAGTGCCTCGCATCGGGATGGGCACCATTCCCGAGCAGCTCCGGGCGTCGCTCCCCGACGACACGGTCCGGTGTGGCGCACGCGTGCGGCGCGTCGACGGGTCGTACGTCATCCTCGATGACGGAGCGCGTCTCGATGCGCGAGCGGTTGTCGTGGCGACAGAAGGACCGACAGCGCACCAGCTGCTCGGTCATCGTGTCCCCGACCCCGGCTCACGCGCCGCGGCGTGCTGTTGGTTCTCCGCATCGCAAGCGCCCCTGCTGGGTCCCGTGGTGATCCTCGACGGCGAGTCGTCCGGTCCAGCCAGGAATCTCGCCGTCATGAGCGAAGTGTCATCGTCCTACGCACCTGCGGGGCGTGCGCTGGTCGCTGCAGCTGTCCCGGGCCCCGGGCGCCTTGGACCCAAACCTCACAACCCGCGTGCGCGAGCAGCTTGCTCGATGGTTCGGTTCGACCGCTGCCGAGTGGGAACACTTGCGAACCGACGTCATCGCCCATGGACAGCCTGTCCAGCGCCCTCCGCTGCATCCCAAGCAGACGGTGGCGCTCGGCGGCGGGATGTTCGTGTGCGGAGACCACCGCGACACCGCGTCGATTCAGGGAGCCATGTTCAGCGGAGGACGGGCCGCCATCTCGGTCATGAAATACCTCCGTGACCCCACAAGGTGACCGAAGACGCCCATCCTCCATCAAACACCACTGCACCGCACACCCAGACGAGCCCGGCGAGCTACGACCGGCGAGTGACGACACGACGTCAGCACCGCCGAGCTCGAGCACGCAGGACATTGAGGTCGTTCGACGCGAGTGCCCCGCGGATCGCCCACGACCGGTCGAGGCCTCTCAGGGAGTTACGCTCGCGAGCGCGACCGGGCGCGGGAAATTGCTGCGACCGAGAGGACGACGACGAGGCCCTCGGCGAGCAGCGACCAGACCGCAATGGTCTCGCCCCAGTTGCCGATGTCGCCCTTCGCATCGGGCAGGCCGGTGGTGGGGGTGAGCACGAATCCGAGCATGGTTGCTGCGGAAGTGAACCCGCCGAGGATCCAGCCACGAATATCGCGCTGCGTCAGTAACACGATCGAGATGATCGAGGCGGCGATCAAGAGCATGTAACCGAAGCCCAAGTATGCGGTCTCCTCGATCTTGCCGGACAATTCCGAGGTGTGGATCGCGATGACGGCGCTCATGGCGCCAACGGCTACGAGGTCGATGAGCGGCAGACGACCGGCGGCTGGCCGGCTGGAGTGATCGGTCTCGGTCGCTCCGTTGTTTGTGCGGGTGAGGGTGCTGGTCATCGTGGGGTCTCCTTGTGCTGCTGAATTGACTGATGTCGGGTTCCGATTCGTCATCAAGGAATCTACTGCTAAGTTCTGCTAATTACGACTAATCCATGCTAAAAAGGCGGGACCCTCGATCCGAACCCCTGGCGGACGTCAGCGTCGACGTGCTCACAGTGGTTGGGTCATGCCGAGCCGCACCGACACCGGAGAGCTCCCAGAGCACAATCGCGCTCGCGCCGATCTCGATCAGACTGTCCAACCCGAACCCGGCCAGAGCTACGGACGACGCCCGTAGCGCCGCGATCGCGAGCACCACCACACCGACCACGTTCCAACCCAACGTCGCCCGCTCCAACCAGACCCCACGGCGAAGCAACAACACCCCGTCGCCCTGCAACGTGTCCGGCCCCGTCCCTCAACCATCTCACGTGCACATGACAGCCAGGCGCCACAACACCCAGCAGCTCTCCCGAGCGCGGCATCGAGGTCGCAGATCAGTCGATCAGGCGGGAGCCCACCGATAAATCGCTGGCACCAGCGCTCAGCAGAGGCGCGTCAACGGTGACCGCGATCGAGGCGTCAAGGAGGAGCGCCGCGCCGAGCGCCTCCGCGTTCAGGAAGTTCAATGGTCGAGTCACCGCGAGAGCCTGCATGACCGGCACCACGACGCGAAGACTGAGCAACCCGATCTGCTCCGGCAAGTCTTCCAGCGAGGCCAGCACACGTTGTCGGACCGGTTCATCGAGGGCTTGGAATCGGCCGGACAACGTCCCGGTGCCCGTTCCGGCGTTGACAGCTCGGCCAAGTCGGCAATACCAAGAACCAGTCGTGAACACCTCGCCGCCCGGTCACCGCTGCGATGATCTCGTCGGGAGCGATGTCGCTCAACACTGCGAGCAGCAACCGGTCGTCGACGACGATCAAATTGACGGAACTACTTACTGGACGGCAAGGTCGGGATCAGCCGCAGCGATGACGACCAGAGCCTGTTCATAGCCGCCGGCTCGCTGCCAGTCGGCGGCGATCTCGCGTGCCTCATCCGTGAACACAGACTCGATCGGACCGACCCGCCGCGGGGTCAACTCTCCCAACTCTGCGGCACGGACACGACCGCGTTCGACAACCCTTGCAAGGTTTGCATCAGCCGCCGCCAGGTCGCCATCCCCGAACAGTACCAACGTCGCCATTCTCAGCGCAGCAGCCCCCGCCGACCCCGACCGAACCGGCGTCTGCACGACGAGAGACGCGCACTGCGCGATCACGTGCATCAACTCGACTCTTCGGTGTCGACTCGATCGATCTTGCCGTGGCCGGGGGTACGCACCGTTGCAACCTGCGACCACGTCACCTTGACGGACGCCGCAAAGAGGCGCAAAGTGCCAGATCCGAACCGTGACCCGTTCCCGTCCGACCGATTCTGGCCTCTTTCGAGGGCGGAAAAAGGGCGGGCGGGGCGTGAAAAGGGCGTCAAACACCGGTCAATCCCGGTCATCTACGGTCACTCACGGTCACACGAAAACCACCGCTGACCTGGCCACATAGCCTCTGATCAGCAACGACGCAGACCAGAGACCGGGGGTTCGATTCCCCCCAGCTCCAAGAGCGCTCAGTCGAGAGAGTGAGTGTTGTTGGAGCTGTCCGAAAACCTGTCATACCGGTCCAAGATCTCACGGGCCCACGCCACGGCGTCGCGCGCTCGGATCCCCGACGGCTGCGGCCTGATCCAGAGTTCCAGGTTCTCGGGGCGATTGTCGTCCTTGATCCCATTTGATGTGGTGAACGGTCTCGCCCTCGAGCAGATGGCGGCCGAGAACCTCCTCCATGACCACAATGTGCTCGAACACGTACGGCGTCCGGACCGACGCCCGGGGATGACCGGGAATTCTCTACAATTCGGGCACTCGACGTAGGTGGGATCGATCGGGCTGATTTCGGTTCTCTTCAATCGGGGTCATCTCAGCTCGGCGTTCGTCGAAGTCGCTGAGGCGACGCGTTCGTCGCTCTGACCAAGAGGGCTTCACCTCGTTGCGCTCTTGGAGGTGAGTCTCGATCGCAACGAGGTACTCTGGCAGCTCGATGGCGGCGTAGTGGTGGGCAACACCTGCGTGTCGCCACTCCCGAACCAGCCGACTGTGTAGCTGCCTGTGCGGTCGTGAGTTCCGCGAGCGCGATCAGCCATTGATGGCACGCTCGCGCGGGAATTCAGCCGTGAACACAGCGGCGGCGACGGCCAGCGTGTCAGTGCCGGCGATGTCACCGGCCACATGTGGGGTGGCCGCGGACAGCCACCCCACGCTGTCGGCTATGAGGCGGTGATGGTGAATTCGGCGGTGTGAACGGTGCCCGCTGCGGCGAACTGCATGAAGATGCGGTGCAGGCCTGGCGCGGCGACTTGTCCGAGGAAGGTGAGTGTGCCGTTGTTCTGATCGGCGCTGTTGGGGTGGATGTGGGTGTAGGCGAGGTCGGCCTTGTCGAACGCGACGAGGTGACCGTATGCGCCGAGGTACGGCTCGAGCACCACCGGCTTGTCGGCGCCGTTGACGATCGTGAATGTCAGCGTCGACTCTTTGGCGCTGCTCATCGCTCCGGACAGTTGGACGGTGTAGCCGTCGACGGTGGCGGTGGTTGATGGTGCGGGCAGCGCTGTGTCAGCTCCGGCTCCCGTGACGGCGAGGTCGGTTGTGATCGCAACGCGAGCTGTGGCCGTCCCCTCCAAGACAGGGACGAAGTCGGCGACCATCCGGTAGGAGCCGCCTTGCGGGAAGGTGACGGGCACTGTCCAGGTGCCGTCGCTGGCCAGGCTGGGGTGGATGTGCTGGTAGCTGGTCAGGTCGGATCGGACGAGGATGAGGTGCAGCAGTTTGGTCTGCTCCACCTGAAAGTGGGTCAGCGCTGACCCGTCCGCGGCGACGACTTTGAAGGTCAGCGTCGTTGACTGGTTCGAGGCAAAGCGTGTTGTGACGACCTGCAGGCTGAGGCCCTGAGTGCCCGAGTCGCTGCCGCCCATGTCCATCGTCGCCATCGAATCCGTGGCCATCGAATCTGTGCCGATCGGGACGGTGTCCATCGGCATCGAGATGACCGGGGGCGCTGTCGTGGCGGCGACAGGCATCGACGAATCCATCGGCATCGTCGCACCCGAGGCGGGCATCGACGGCTCGGACGCCGGCGTCGTTGTCGTTGTGGTTGTTGTCGAGGCGGCTCCGGCGGGGGCTGAGGTGGATGGTGTTGAGCTGCCGCAGGCGGCGGTCAGCAAAGTGGTGGCGAGCGCGAGCGCGCCAAAGACGAGACGTGTTTGCATGATCAGATTTCTCCTGAAGAGTGTGAAGCGGATGAGGAACGAACGCGGTCGAAGCGGTCGTCTCAGCAGCGCACCACACACAACATGCTCAAACCTGGCGGCCGTGGCGGACGCAGTCCCTGTGTCGATGGCGTCGGTGAGGAAGGGCGAATTGTCGCCGCGACGGATGCGAAACGTCCCACAGTGATCAAACGCCGTAGGGCGACACCAAGGATTGTCACGAGCACCATCAACTCGCAGACCATGACCATCGTCATCCCGCCGGAACCTGGGCGATGTGCCGGCATCGGGCTGGACGGCGTCAACGCTGTCGCTGGTGTCATCGGCGGAGCGGAATCCATCGCAGCCGCGGCAGGCGCGCCCACGGCGGCACTGGCGTCGGGGCGCATGTCGGACCCGGTCATGTGCATCGAGTGGTCGATCGTGCCGAGGTGTGCCGCCATCACCACGAACGCACAGAAGATCGTCATGAAGACGGCGAACGCTGACGGGCGGGACATGACGGCCAGGATCCTATTTCGCCGCGCGTTCCCGGCGCCCGCGCCTGCGTTGCACTTCATCCGGCGTTCACACGATTCGAGCCGTCGGGTCAAATGGCACTGTTCAGGCTGTTCAGCGCAGTCGATGCTGAGAGTGAACGAAGGAGCCTGCAATGCGTGGAGACTGGAACGATCATTGGGCCGGGGGCTGGTGGTGGATGTCGATCATGATGGTTGTGTTCTGGGTCGGTGTGGTCTGGGTCATTGTGACCGTCGTCCGCCACGGCAACCACGCGGCGCACACGCATGCACCCGTACAGGGACCGGTCTCGCCGAAACCGACGCCTCAGGAGGTTCTCGCCGACCGGCTTGCCCGCGGCGAAATCGAACCGGACGACTACCGCCAACGGCTCGACGCGCTCGTGCACCAGCCCGGAAGCAGTCAATAGCTAGAGCCTCCAGGGAACCCAGCGGGTCTCCTCCCGCGACTTGTCAAATATACCCCCATGGGGTATATTGCACCAAGCAGACGCTTGAGAGGTCGCGAAGTGAAAACGCAGAGCCAACACGACTCGACTCACGGACACGAAGCAGCAATGCCGATGACGATGGGTGCTGATTCGAGTGGGCACGGAATGCATCACGGACACGGCGATCATGCGGCGATGTTCCGCCGCAAGTTCTGGATCAGCCTGGTGCTCAGCATCCCGGCAGTCGGCTACAGCACGATGGTTCAGCACTGGTTGCACTACACAGCGCCCGCGGTCCCCGGGCACAGATTCGTGGCGCCCATCTTCGGAACACTCGTCTTCGCGTGGGGTGGACCAGTGTTTCTACGCGGAGGCTGGAGCGAGCTGCGCGGCCGCAAGCCGGGGATGATGCTGCTGATCTCGATGGGTTTGCTCGTCGCGTTCGGAGCGTCGGTCGCGACCCGACTCGATCTGATCGATGTCGACCTGTGGTTCGAGCTCGCCACGTTGGTGACAGTCATGCTCCTCGGGCACTGGTTGGAGATGCGCGCGATCGGGCAGGCGCAAGGCGCGCTGTCGGCGCTCGCCGCGCTGTTGCCGGACGAGGCGGAACGAGTCGACGGCGAGTCCATCACCACCGTTCGCATCGATGCCCTGATGGCTGGCGATGTGGTGCTGGTACGCCCAGGGGGACGCATCCCGGCCGACGGCGACATCGTTGACGGCGCAGCGGACATCGACGAGTCGATGATCACCGGCGAATCACGACTGGTCCCCCGCGTGATGGGCGACCGCGTCGTCGCCGGCTCGGTGGCGAGCGATTCCTCGATCAGGCTGCGCGTCAACGCTGTTGGTTCGGACACTGCTCTGGCCGGCATCCAACGCCTCGTTCAAGAAGCACAGGAATCGCAGTCCCGCGCCCAGGCGTTGGCGGACCGGTTTGCCGGGTTGCTGTTCTATGTCGCGCTCACATCGGCTGCGGTCACCTTCACGGTGTGGATGGCCCTCGGCAAAACGAACACTGCTGTTGAGCGCACCGTGACCGTGCTTGTCATCGCCTGCCCTCACGCTCTCGGCCTGGCGATCCCGTTGACGATCGCGGTGTCGACGAGCGTCTCTGCGTCGGCTGGGATCCTGATCAAGAACCGGCTCGCGTTGGAACGGATGCGCACCGTTGACACCGTGATGTTCGACAAGACCGGCACCCTCACCACCGGACATCACACCGTGACCGGCATCGAAACCGTCGACATCGACCGCAACGAACTGCTCTCCCTGGCCCGCGCCGTCGAAGCCGACAGCGAGCACCCCTTGGCGCGAGCAATCGTCGACCTCGCCGACCACGACAACGCACCCGCCCTCGTCGCGACCGGGTTCCGCAACCTCGCCGGCCGAGGCGTCGAAGCATCCGTCGACGGCGCCCAAATCGTCATCGGCGGCCCGGCATTGCTGCGCGAACGAAACGTGACCGAACCGGAATCGTTGGCTGTCGTCACCGCTGGCTGGCGCTCGCGGGGAGCCGCCGTCCTGCACGTCGTGCAGGACGATGTTGTGATCGGCGCGTTCGCGCTGGAAGACACGATCCGTCCCGAATCACGCGCCGCGATCGACGGGCTCCGTCAGCTCGGGGTTCGTTCGGTGATGATCACGGGCGACGCCCAGCAAGTCGCCGACGCTGTCGGCGCGGAGCTCGGCCTCGACGAGGTCTTCGCCGAAGTCCTGCCCGAAGACAAAGACCAGGCCGTCTCCCGTCTGCAGGCTCGCGGGATGAAAGTGGCGATGGTCGGAGATGGCGTCAACGACGCACCCGCCCTGGCCCGCGCCGACGTCGGGATCGCGATCGGCGCCGGCACCGACGTCGCGATCGAAGCCGCAGGCGTGGTGCTCGCGTCGTCCGATCCGCGCAGTGTGCTCGGAGTCATCCAGCTCTCCCGGGCCAGTTACCGCAAGATGGTGCAGAACCTGGCCTGGGGAGCGGGCTACAACCTTGTCGCGATACCACTCGCCGCCGGCGCGCTGAGCTTCGCTGGTATCACGCTCTCTCCCGCGGTCGGAGCGGTGCTGATGAGCGCGTCAACGATCCTTGTCGCCGCCAACGCGCAACTCCTTCGACGACTCGACCTCAAACCCGCCGCGGTAGAAGATCAGCAACCCGTCCTTGATTGATCGTCGAGTTCTCCCACACAGGCGTCAAACGCGCTGCCCCGTTGCGGCTACACGCTCACGGCGGGGCGATGGGCGGCGCCTTCGAATGTCCAGCCATGAGTCTTCGGCTCACCCTTGGCGTAGTAGGTGTGGATGTCGTCGATGACGAGACCGCCCTCGGCGAGGATCGCGGCGATGTCACTGTCGAGGGTGCAGCCGCCTGCGAGCCGGCGTTGCAGCGGGTTGAGTCGCCGTTGCCAACTGAGCACCCGGGAATTGGGTGACCGGCCGTGCTCGACGAAACGCAGCGTTCCGCCCGGGCGTAGAACGCGCCGGATCTCGCGCACCGCCGCCACTGGGTCCGGGATGCTGCACAGCGTCCACGTCGACAACGCTGAGTCGACCGATTCGTCGTCCAACGGAATCTTGCGACCATCGAGGCCGACGAACTCGACATGCACCGGACTCGCCGCCAACCGCTCTCGCGCCAACCCGCGCCCAGCGGCCATTGGATCAACAGCCCGCAACGTCGTCACCGCCGGCGGCAGGTGGGGCAGGTTCAAGCCGGTGCCAAACCCGATTTCGACAACCTCGCCAGTCAAGCAAGCGCACACTCGCGAACGGATCGTCCGCGTCTGCTTGCTGTCCATCATCCGATTCAGCGCCCGCGGAAAGACACGCTCGCTGTAGAAGCTCATGCACACAGTGTCTCACGCCGGTATCGGACCGTTCCTGGCGGGCTGACTGGCGACGCGCCTCACGCAATGGTCAACGGTCCGATCGTGCCATCGCCGTCGTTCGATCGCATCCTGATCGGCGGCGACCGGTTCGACCTCCTGCGTTCTCGCAGCGGCGACCGCGGTACAGTCCAGGAATGTCACACATGTACGACATCGCGATGTCGTCGATCACGGGTGAACCCGTCGACCTCGGCGACTACCGAGGCAAGGTCTGCCTCATCGTCAACGTCGCGAGCGCTTGAGGGCTCACACCTCAGTACGCAGGTCTGCGTACGCTCCACGAAGACAACAAGGCCAACGGCTTCACCGTGCTCGCGTTCCCTTGTAACCAGTTCGGTGCGCAAGAGCCCGGCACTGATGCTGAGATCCTCGAGTTCGCGACCGGCAAATACGACGCCACCTTCCCGATGTTCTCCAAGATCGAGGTCAACGGTGGCGGGGCATGCGACCTCTACACCTGGCTGAAGGCCGAGCAAGGTCAGGGCTCAGATGTCACCTGGAATTTTGAGAAGTTCCTCGTCGACCGCGATGGCAAGGTCGTCAAGCGCTATCCGCCGCAGACGACGCCCGAGCAAATCGCCGAGGATCTGCCGCCGCTCCTTTCGTAGCAACACGAAATTCCGCGCGGCCGCGTCGGGCCGATCACAGTTCCAGACCCGGTGCCAAGCAACCTCGACGACGGTCCGAACAGGCATTGAGTTGATCGTGCCCGCAGCGATCGTCTCGGCGCGAGCCACCAACTCTGGAAGTGGTCACGGCATCACGATGCAGACCTTGCCGCGGACAGTGCCCGCCTCGAGTTTGTGCGTCGCGTCGGGCGCCTGGTCGAGCGTGTAGGTCGCATCGATGCTCGGCGTGAGCCTTCCGGCATTGATGAGATCGGTCAGTGGCGCGAGATCGGCATGGTGCTCGTCGGAGACGAGCATGGTCAGCCGGGGACGCACGAACATCGACAGCAGTCAGCTGATCGTCTACGCCACCGACACCGAGCCGATCGACGTTCGCACCCACTTACGAATGACGCCGAGCCCCAGCCAGCAACCGACGCCAATGGTTCGGCCACGCTCACTGGTGACGAACTCGAATGGAGCTCACTCGAGGCCGACGGCGTTGTATACCAGTTCGGTGAAGCGCTCGAGGGCAGAGGTGCAGACGTCGAGCCTGGTCTGGATCTCGCGTTCGTCGACCGAGTCGAACACGTCCCGCGAGCGGAGCTCGCGGTGCCACCGGCGGAGTCGGTCGACGTTCTGTTCTTCCTCGTCGAGCTCAGCGAGGGTGAACTTCTCGTTGCGGATCTCTTTGTCCAATTCGGCGAGACACTTTCCGCACTCGGACACGAACTCTGCCCATTCGGCACGGCGGGCCTCGTCGTACAAGCTGCGGATCCGCTCGCGTGTTCGCTCGTCGATTGCCGTTGCGGACAATGCGATCACCTCACCCTCGTGTTCGCCGACGAGAGCCACGATCTTGTCGACGAAGCCATCGAATGGCGGTGCGTCCGGTAGTGCCCAGCTTCCTTGGCCGAGTTGCACAGCGCCGACTCGGCGCAACTCGCGCCACGCCGCCACCCGGTGTCGCGACGGCTCAGACCGGACCCGAACGATCAACACCGTCCAGCCCTCACGGTCAGTGCGCGATGACATGTAACAGATGTTACACTCCTCTAGTACATGTTGCTGCACTGGTTGCTCATCGCTGCGATCGTGATCGCTGTGTCGTGGATTGTGATGATCGTGCTGGCCAAGCGGCTGCCGCCCGGTCTGGCCAAGGACCTCGCCACGGTGCTGCCCGCATGTGTCACCACAGCACGCAGGCTGCGCAAGGACCCACGAGTGCCTCGTCGGGTCAAGGTCGTCGTGGCGATCGCTGGCCTGTGGGTGTTGTCGCCGATCGATCTCATCCCGGAGTTCCTCCCGATCATCGGCCCACTCGATGACATCGTCGTGGTCGCGTTGGCGTTGCGCTACGCGGCACGTCGCGTCCCACCGGAAGCACTCGTCGAAGCCTGGCCGGCCGAACGTCGGATCCTCGACCGCCTGGCACCCTCGACCGCATCGATCACGACGACGACTGGAGCCCACTGATGGATGGCAGCATCTTCCGCTGGATCAACCGACTCGCTGACCGCACCAGCTGGGCACACAGTCTGTTCAAAGCGAACGCCGGTTACGGCATCGTGTTGTTCGCGGTGCTTCTGCTCGTCGCCTACATCGACGGACGTCAGCACGCCGACCTCACCGCCGTCACGGCGAGCGTGTGGGCAGCGGGCTCCGCACTGGTCGCGCTCGGTGTCGGGCAGATCATCGGCGGCGCGGTCGATCGGGCGCGCCCATACGACACGATGACCAACGTGCACTTGCTCGTTGACAAGACCACCGATTTCTCGTTCCCCAGCGACCACGCGACCGTTGCGGGTGCCGTGGCTGTCGGCCTGTTGTTCGCCAACCGACGATGGGGCATCATCGCCACCTGCCTCGCGATCTTGATGGCGTTCACCCGTGTCTACGTCGGCGCCCACTATCCCGGCGATGTCCTCGCGGGACTTGCACTCGGTGGTCTCGTTGCCACCGCGGGATGGTTCGTGATCGTGCCACTCCTGCGCCGAGTCGCAACCTGGCTGACAACGACACCGTTGCGGCCGCTCGTCACCAACGCCGAACCGGTCGCCCACTCCGCCTGAGCCGGATCCCACAGCGGCCATACCGCCCCACCTCCCAGCGGGGCTCAGTGCGTGTGGCGGTGATGGATGTCGGGGAGGTGCTGGTGCGCGTGGGAACTTCGTCGGCAACGACTTGGTCGTCGGTGACGACCGAGTTGGTGGGCTACTGGAACGCGAGATCGGGATCAGTGGCCGCGATCGCGATCAGAGCACGTTCGTAACCACCGTCTCGCTGCCAGTCGGCGACGATCTCGCGTGCCTCATTGGTGAACACAGACTCGATCGGGCCGATGTGCAGCAGGATCAACTCGCCGGACTCTGAAGCACGGGCACGGCCGCGTTCTACGGCCCTCGCGAGATTCTCGTCAAGCGGTCTCGATGCCGCCAAGACCAAAGCGTACCAACGTCGACATTCGCCGGACAGCAGTCGCGCCGACCAACCTCGACCGACCGGCACGAGCGGATGCCATGGAACCGTTCATCGCGCACGGCGACCACGCACAAATCGCCGATGCGAGAGTCCGACCGACCAACCCCCGCGACGGCCGGGGGTACGTTCCGTTCGCAACTCCGGCGACACCGCCCTTGACGCATGCGGCAATGAAGCGCAAGGCGCCAGATCCGCAGCATTCCGTGCCCGAACAACCGATTTCAGACCTCTCTCGAGGGCGGCAACAGGGCGGATGGGGCGGCGAAAGGGCGTCAAACAACGGTCTGTCAAGC
Source organism: Acidimicrobiales bacterium (assembly GCA_038227995.1). Classification (GTDB taxonomy): domain Bacteria; phylum Actinomycetota; class Acidimicrobiia; order Acidimicrobiales; family Ilumatobacteraceae; genus WLMZ01. The sequence goes on along the minus strand of JBBRPP010000078.1, from coordinate 132 downwards.
CTCGGTACCCGCTTGACGCGGTGACTTCGGTAGCTGGTTGACAGGTTGGGTTGGGTTGGGTTCAGGCGGCGTTGATGCGGCGTGGTCTGCCGCCTGGGTTGGCGAGAGCGCCGTGTTCGCGGGTGCGGTCGT
>JBBRPP010000077.1:0-17913 GCA_038227995.1 Acidimicrobiales bacterium | reverse complement strand
GGCGGCGTACATCCGGTCCTGGCTCGACGCGAAAGACATCGTGCTCGCCCGCCGCCTGGCCGAGTTGGCCGACATCACGCCGTCAGCGCCACCACCAGAAGCCGACATCGCCGCGGCAGCAAACGTGAGCCGGTCGCAGGCCGCGAAGAACATGAAACGTGCCAGGGCTGCAGCGGATGTCCCTGAGGTCGAAGACCTGCTCGCGTCTGGCGGAGTGACGGTCGAGCATGTTGATGCGTTGGGTCGGGCCCTGGCCCGGTTGAGTGCCGAGCACCGGCTGCTGCTCGCCGCCGACGGCGCCCGCCTGGCAGCGATCGCAGCACGATCGACACCGGAAGCGTTCGACAAGTTCTTGAAACTGGAGATCGCCCGACTCGACCAGCGTGAGGCCGGTGACCGGCTGGAACGGCAGAAGCGGGCGTGCCGGTTACGGTCGTGGACCGATCGTGACACCGGGATGGTGTGCGGGCGGTTCGAACTCGACCCCGAAACGGGCCTGCGGTTCCTCGGCCGGTTGGACAACGCGGTCGACACCCTGTTCCACGACAAACCCCCGACACCTGCCCTTCGGGTGACGGCCGCCAGGACCACTTGCGAGCGCTTGCTCTGATCCGCCTGGTCGACGGACGCCTCGTCACCAGCGATCGCGGCTGGAGCGACAGCGCTGGTGGCAGGAACAGCGACAGCACGGACGGCGACGATTCGGGCGGCAGCGGCTCGGGTGATGACATGACCCGCACCGACAACCGCACCGAAGTCATCGTCCTGATCGACTTGGAGACGTTGCTGTCCGGGTTGCACGAGCGCTCGGTGATCGGCAACGGTCACGGCATCGATCTGCCGGTGGAGTCGTATCGGCGGATGGCGTGTCAGCATGCGATCATCCCGATCGTGCTCGACTCCGACGGCGTCGTGCTCGACATGGGACGTGCCACGCGGTTGGCGACCAGATCACAACGACGAGCGTTGATCGCCATGTACGACACCTGTGCGGTGCCCGGCTGCTGTGTCAACTCACGACACTGCCAGCCCCACCACATCCGTTGGTGGCGCAACAACGGCTTCACCGACATCGACAACTTGATCCCGCTCTGCAGCCGACATCACCATGCCGCCCACGAAGGTGGCTGGCAACTCCACCTCGGACCCAACCGTTCACTGACGATCACCTACCCCGATGGAACGATCCAAACCACCGGGCCACCGAGTCGCGAGCGGGTGGCCTGATGCGGACAACGGTCTGATGGCAGCGCAGATGGACGCGGCCGCCAGCGCACGCCACATCGCGGTGCCAGCAGTGCCGCGTCGGCATCGGATCGCAGATGCCAGCGAACGTCGTCTGTTGCGGAGACCTCGCCGTCAACGACACGCCGCGCCCGAAACCCGTCGAAGCATCCAGGGACCTTCGAAAACAGCGAGATTCCTTCCGGAAGAACAGCCGACCGACCGCGCCGGTTGGGACTGTTGACCGCTTGGAGACGGGTGCTACCTTCGATGCGATGCTTCAGAGCGACGTGATCGGGTCGGTCATCCGTATCCGTCGCCGGGGTCGTTGAGGCGTGTTCACCCTCCTCCGCAACAACCGGAACCTTCGGCTGCTGTTCATCGCCCAGATCATCAGCTACCTCGGCGATTGGTTCACGTTCGTCGCCCTCGCCGGTCTGGTGCAGGACGTGACCGGGTCGAAGTTGCTGGTCTCTATGGTGCTGGTCGCGCTCTCGCTTCCAGCATTCGTGATGTCTCCGACGGCCGGCAGTTTCGCCGACCGTTTCGACCGACGCAAGATCCTGGTGACGGTCTCCCTGGCGCAGGGCGTCTTCGCGATCACGCTGCTGGGGGCGGGTCCGGGCCGGATCTGGATCGTCTTCGTGTCGCAGGCGCTGATATCCGCGCTCGCGGCATTCGTCAACCCGGCGATCGGCGCCGCGGTGCCGAACCTGGCACGGGATGCTGCCGAGCTGAAGACTGCCAACGCGGTCTTCGGATCGAGCTGGGGCGTGATGTTGGCCGTCGGCGCCTCGCTGGGTGGAGCATTCAGCGCCGCCTTCGGGCGCGACGCCGCGTTCGTCGCCGATGCCGTCAGCTTCGTTGTCGCGGCAGGTCTGGTGTTGATGGTCGACGCACCAATGCAACGGGCGAAATCGACCGAGCAGATCGCCGAGCAGTCGCGACGCGTGCGGCCGATCGATGACATGAAAGAGGCGCTCGGTCACGCCCGCCGCGACCCGGTGCTGCTCGCGCTGATGACGTCGAAGGCCACGTTCGCGATCGGAACCGGCGTCGTCAGCCAACTGACAGTGCTCGCCAGCGACGTCTTCCATGGCGGCGACGGGGCACGAGGTCTGGTCCTCGGTGCGCGCGGCGTGGGCGCTGCGCTCGGCCCGATCCTGGCCGCCAAGTACGTCGGTCGGAACCTCTCGCGCATCGTGTTGCTGTGCGGCGTGGCCGGGATCGCGTTTGCTCTGTGCTATCTGGGAGCGGCGTGGTCCCCGACGCTGCTCGTCGCAACGGTGTTCGTTGGGGTCGCGCATGTCGGGGGCGGGGCGAACTGGACGCTGTCGACGTATGGACTGCAGCTGCGCGCCGACGACGCGATCCTTGGCCGCATCCTCGCCGGCGACTTCGCGCTCTTCACCCTGATCCTGGCGATCGCCAGCGCGCTGGCCGGCGTAGCATCGCAACAGCTCGGGGTGCGCGCCGCCATCACCGTGTTCGCCATCGCCGCTGGGATCGCCGCGACGGTGTACCTCTTCCTGACACAACGGGTGAGGCGAAGCCTGCAAACGACGGCTGCATCGTAGAGTCTCGGCGTGGATCACGACGGACAGACCCAGAACACCCCCAACACGTACCAGACCCAAACCGCAACCCAGACTCAGCCTCAACACGAGATCGCCGCGGCGACGTCAGCCACGGTCGAGAAGGTCTTCTTCGAACTGCGCAAGGTCATCGTCGGCCAGCCGCGGATGCTCGAACGATTGCTCGTCGGGCTGCTGTCCCGCGGGCACTGTTTGCTCGAGAGCGTGCCCGGCCTGGCCAAGACACTGGCGGCGGAGACGCTCGCCAAGGTCACCGGCGGAACGTTCGCCCGCATCCAGTTCACCCCTGACCTCTTGCCCAGCGACATCGTCGGTACTCGCATCTACCGCGTCTCCAGCGAGAAGTTCGACGTCGAGCTCGGCCCGATCTTCGTCAACTTCCTGCTGACCGACGAGATCAACCGCGCGCCCGCCAAGGTGCAGTCTGCACTGCTCGAAGTGATGGCGGAACAACAGGTCACGATCGGTGGCGTGGCCCATCCGGTACCGAAACCGTTCTTCGTCGTTGCGACGCAGAACCCGATCGAGAGCGAAGGTGTGTACCAACTCCCCGACGCCCAGCGCGACCGGTTCATGATGAAGATCCTGCTGACGCACCCCACGCCGGACGAGGAGATGCTGATCCTCGACCGGATGGCGGTGAGCCCTCCGCAACCGGAAGAGATCATCGACCTCGCCGGGCTCCAGGCGCTGCAGGACGCGGCCGATCTCGTCTACATCGACCGGACCGTCCAGCAGTACGCGGTGGATCTCGTGCAGGCGACGCGCCTGCCGGCCCGCTACAACCTGGCCGACATGGAACCGATGATCGCGCTCGGTGCCAGTCCGAGAGCATCGCTGGCGCTCGTGCGCGGAGCGAAGTCGCTGGCGCTGCTGCGTGGTCGCTCGTACGCGACGCCGCAAGATGTCTTCGACCTCGCCCCCGAGGTGATGCGGCACCGTCTCGTGCTCACCTACGACGCGCTGGCGCGCGACATCACCGTCGAGCACATCCTGCATCGTTTGCTCAGCACCGTTCCGGCGACCCGGGTGTCGCCGCGGGTGAACGCGCCAATTCCACAGCCACCCAACCAGCACAACGGCTACGACCAACAGCCGTACGCACAGCAGCCGTACTCACCGCAGCCGGCCGTGAATTCGGTCCCGTCCGTCTTCGAGAGCTGAGCCGTGTCTCGTCCCGGCACGACCATGGGTGATCCCGTTCTCTGGCCGTCAGGCCCACCCACCGACGCACTGGCGGAGATGCTGCGCACACTCGAACTGACGGTCACGCGCAAGATCGACGGGTTCCTGCACGGCCAATATCAGGGGATCACCCCCGGGCATGGCAGCGAGGTCGGCGAGGGTCGGATGTACCAGGTCGGCGACGACGTCCGCCGTATCGACTGGAACGTCACCGCCCGCACCAACGAGTTGCACGTGCGCGATCAGATCGCCGATCGCGACCTCGAGGGATGGCTGGTCGTCGACGTGTCGGCGCCGATGCGCTTCACCACGGTCGGTCCGCAGAAGGCTTCCCTCGCCCTGGGAACCGCGGCCGCCGTCGGGTTTCTGACGGCACGCAACCAGAACCGACTCGGTGCCGTCCTCGTCGCCGGCCCAGACCTGCGCACGTACCCGCCGCGACCCGGGAAGTCCCAGGTGCGCGCGATCCTGCACGCGATCGGGATGCCGCCCGACGCAGCGGGACGCGGCCGGGCAGATCTCGCCGGCGCGCTCGATCGTGTCGCGGCGTTGTCGAAGCGCCGTGGCTTCGTGACGGTCATCAGCGACTTCCTGTCGAAGGATTGGGAGCGCTCGCTCGGGCGGCTCGCGTTGCGGAACGACGTGCTCGCGATCGAGGTGCTCGACCCGCGCGAACTCGACATCCCAGCCGTCGGTTACATCGCGTTGTCCGACCCGGCCACGGGCGCAGTCCGCGAAGTACAGATGACCGCGGATCTGCAGCGGAAGTACCGCGCTGCAGCGTTGGCCCAACGCGAGGACATCCAATCGCGCATCCGTTCGGCGCGGTGCGATCATCTCGTCGTCCGCACCGACAGCGACTGGGTCGGCGATCTGATCCAACACGTGCGTCGCCGCAAGGTGCAGGTCGCCGGCGTCGGCGGAGGTTTGCGGCGATGATCGCGACGTTCCTCAACCCCGGCCGGTTGTGGCTGCTGCTCATCGTCGCGCTGCTGGCGGCGGCGTATGTCGGCGTGCAGTTCATGCGTCACAAGCACGTCGTCACGTTCACCAACGTCGACCTGCTCGATCAGATCGCGCCGAAGCGACCCGGCTGGCGGCGTCATGTCGTTGCCGCCTGCTACCTCGTCACGGGCGTGTTCGGCGTCATCGCAGTCGCCCGCCCGGTCGAACAACACCTCGAGCAGACCGAGTCCGGCGGCAAGATCATGCTGGTGTTCGATGTCTCGTTGAGCATGGAGGCCACCGACGTCTCGCCCAGCAGGTTGGAGGCCGCGAAGAAGGCTGCGACCGACTTCGTGTCACAGGTCGACGACAACATCGAGGTCGGCTTGATCTCCTTCGACGCCGGCGTCGACGTGCGGGTCTCGCCGACGCTGAACCACCGCAACGTGGAGAACGCGATCGCCGCGCTGAAGCTCGGCGAGGGAACTGCGATCGGCGACGCGCTGGCGGCAGCCACGGACGTCATCGGACCGCCGGCGAAGGATCATCCCGACAAGCCGAACGGTGCGATCGTGCTGCTGTCCGACGGCGAGACGACCCAGGGTCGCCCCACCGCCGATGGAGCCAAGATCGCCGCCGACGCGAAGATCCCGGTCTCGTCGATCGCGTTCGGCACCGCCGACGGCACGGTTCGCTTGAACACAGGCGAGATCGTTCCCGTCCCGGTCAACAACGAAGAACTCGCATCTGTCGCCAGCGCCACCGGAGGCACGTTCTACAAAGCACCAACCGCGCAGGCTCTCGAGCAGGCGTACGGGTCGATCAGCAAAAACCTCAACGCCGGCGTGGGTGACCCCACTCAGATCACCACCGAGAACACGTGGAAGTACGTCGCCGCGGCGTTGGCCTTCCTTGCGATCGGCTGGCTGCTGGGACTGCTGCTGCTCCGCGGCTTGCTGTAGCCGGCTGACGGACGGCGTCAGGCCGCGTCCGCAGCGGCCGCGCACGCGTCGATCAGCGCCTGGGCGCGCATGTCGCCGGCGAGGTTGTTCGCCATCTGGTTCATGACGTATCCGAACGCAAGGTCGCGCTCGGGCTGGGCGAACGCCACCGACCCGCCTGCCCCGGGATGACCATACGAGCCGGCGCCGGCGTACGGTGAGTAGGGGCCGTGGACCATGAAACCCATCCCGAACGTGGTGGGCATGATCAAGCACTTGTCGGGCTCACCGTCCGGCGTGACCTGAGCGCGGACGACATCGCGGGTCGCGTCGCTGAGCAACGACACACCGTCGACCGACGCCAGCGTCGCAGCGTAGACCTTGGCCAGCGAGCGCGCATTGGAGATGCCGTTCGCGGCCGGGATCTCCGCGGCGTGAACAGCGCGCGAGTTGAACGCCAACGTCCCGATCGCTGCCGTGTCGCTGAACGCACCGTTGAGCGACAGTGCGTCGCCGGCCGGCGTGCCCGGCCCCATGAACTGAGCGATCATCGCGACGATCGCTGGATCGGTTTGCGGTGCGGACGCGAGCATCGGGGACACGCGGTGCTCGTGCTCTTCAGGTAGACCGACCCACAGTTCGACGCCGAGCGGCCGCGAGATCTCCTCCTGCACGAACGTGCCGAGGCTGCGATGCGACGGGTCGACGCGACGCACGAGCTCGCCGGCCAGCCAGCCGTAGGTCAGCGCGTGGTAGCCGTGCGCAGTACCGATCGGCCAACGAGGCGCCGTGGCGGCGAGGCGCGCCGTGACGGTGGACCAGTCGAGCGCGTCCTCGCGCGAGATCGGACCGTCGACGGTGTAGAGGCCGCACTGGTGCGAGATGAGCTGGGCGACCGTTGCATCGCCCTTGTCTTCGGCGGCGAACTCGGGCCAGTACGTCGAGACCTTCTCGTCGTACGCGATCAGGCCGCGGTCGACACACATGCCGAGCGCGATGGCCGTGATGCCCTTGGTCGTGCTGAACACGAGTTGCAGCGTGTCGTCGGTGTAAGGCGCGGTTCGCTCGGCGTCGAACGAACCGCCCCACAGGTCGACCACCTTCTCGCCGCGGTGATACGCGGCCGCGGCCGCGCCGACTTCTTCGGTGTTGGTCAGGTTGGTCTCGAAGACCTCACGGACCTTCTCCCAGCCCGGCGCGACTGTTCCCCCGATGACATGACTGACGTTGCTCATACCGGCAACGTAGTGGTTCAGCCGAGCGGGCCCTTGGTCGAGACCTCGTAGATGCTGAGTGCCGGCTTGCCAGTGAGGAAGCCACGAATCGCACGGCCGAACGCCTTCACGTTCTCGCCGCTGCCGTGCGCGCCGAGTGCTTCGGCGTCGCGCCATTCCTCGAAGATCATCATCGTGTTCTCGTCATCGCCGGGAAACGAGAGGCGGTATTCGACGCAGCCGTCTTCGGCGAGCGTTGCGACGCGAGCGGTCGTGACGACCGCCGCGATCTCGTCCTTCTTCGAACCGTCGATGGGGAATGTTCCTGCGATCACGATCATGCTTCGTCCACTATCTCTCGGAGGGTTTCGATGGTCTTGACCGCATCGGGACCGACGGGGCTGACCGAGAGCACCGTAACACCGGCCTCCTTGAAGGCTCCGACTCGCTCCTTGATGTAGCTGCGCGGTCCGACGAGGTGCGACAGCTCCAGCCACTCGCCGGGCACGGCGGCCGCAGCTTCGGCCTTCTTGCCATCGAGGTACAGGTCCTGGATGTCGACCGCTTCCTTCTCCCAGCCGTAGTCGCGGCAGATGTCGTTGTAGAAGTTGTGGCCGCGGGCGCCCATGCCACCGACATAGAGCGCGATGTTGGGTCGGGCGTAGTCGAGGATCGCCTTCTGCTTGTCGCCGACCAGATCTTCGCCGATGGCCAACATGCCGCCGGCCGCGATGTCGAGCTTCTTCATCGACGCATCACGCTTGGCGGTGCCCGCCTTCAGCGACTTGCCCCACACCTGCTGGAACTTGTCGGGGATGAAGAAGATCGGCAGCCAGCCGTCGGCCATCTCGGCCGTCGCTTCGACGCTGCGATCCTTGAGGCTGGCCCACCACACCGGGATGTCGCTGCGCAGCGGATGATTGATGATCTTCAGCGCCTTGCCCAGGCCGGTGCCCTGGCCCTCGGGGAGCGGCGCGGTCACCGTCTTGCCCTGGTAGTTGAACGGTCCTTCGCGCTTCCAGATCTGGCGGCAGGCTTCGATGTATTCCTTGATGCGCACCATCGGCTTCTCGTACGGCACACCGTGAAAGCCCTCGATGACTTGAGGACCGCTGGCGCCGAGGCCGAGGATGAACCGACCGTCGCTGATGTAGTCGCAGCCGGCAGCCGTCATCGCCATCAACGCAGCGGTGCGGCTGTACACGTTGAGGATGCCGGTGCCGATCTCGATCGTGTCGGTCTTGGCCGCCAGGTAGCCGACCTGGCTGACCGCGTCGTAGCTGTACGCCTCGGCGATGAACACCTGATCGAGTCCGACTTTTTCGAGTTCGACCACCTGCTGGACGGCCTGCTTGAATCCGCCGGCGTAGTTGATTCCCATCGAGATCTTCATGAGGCCGAGGTTACGTGACCGGCGTTCAGATTCCCAGACCGGAAACCTTCCAGATCGAGGGTCACGTAGCGGTAGCCGGTCGACTTGACGGCGTGCACGACGGCTTCGCGCTGGGCCAGCACAGCAGCGAGATCGTCGATGTCGACCTCGAGTCGCGCCGTGTCGTCGTAGTGGCGGATGCGCAACTGGCGGAAGCCCATCGCCTTCAGCGCCGCCTCGGCCCGATCGACTCGACTGAGGATGCCGACGGATACCGCTGTTCCGTACGGGACACGGCTGGCAAGGCAGGCGGCTGCCGGCTTGTCCCACGTGCGGAGACCGAGGTGCTCTGACAGCGACCGGATGTCGGCCTTGGTGAGGCCGGCCGTCACCATCGGGAACACGCCGCCGCGCTCGTCGGCAGCAGCTTGGCCGGGACGATGATCGCCGAGGTCGTCGACGTTCACACCGAGCACCACCGTTGCGCCCTCGGCGGCGGCGAGCGGGCCGACGACGTCCATCAACTCGGCCTTGCAGTGGTAGCAGCGGTCGATGTCGTTGGCGCGATATGCCGCCCTGGCCATCTCGTCGGTGGCGACCGGTGTCCAACGCAAGCCCCATTCGGCGGCGAGCAACCGGCAGTCGGCCTCCTCGGTGCCGGCCAGCGACGGCGAGACGGCCGTGACCGCATGAGCATGGTCGGGCCCGAGCACCTGGTTGGCCCTGAATGCGACGAGGGCCGAATCCGCGCCACCGCTGAACGCGACGACGACGCGTCCGAGACGCCGCAGCTCGTCGTCGAGCAGGTTCAACTTGATCGCCAGCGCAGGATCGAGCGTTGCACTGGTGGCCTCGGTTGCGATCACTCCCCCATGCTGACAGGCGCAGCGGGAACTTCCAACGCGAAGCCCGCCGACGCTGCACGCGGAACGTCGGGTGGCCGGCGGAAACTCCGCGCGCCCGGACCAGTCGTGACAGGATGGACCCTTGTGACGGTACCCGGCTGGTGGAACGAGCGACGCTACGGGCTCCTCCTGCATTCCAGCGTCGCAACCGTTCCGTCGTTCGCCCCGATCGGCGAATACGCCGACTGGTACTGGAGCCATCTGGGCTCGGATCGCCTCGAAGACGTCACGCCACACCCGACGCCGATGGCCGAAGTGCTCGCCAATCAGCGCGACCGGTGGGCCCATGTCGAGCGCTACGACGACTTCATCCCGTTCCTGACCTATCACCGCTTCGACGCCGACGAGCACGTCGAACTCGCGGCCAGCGCCGGAATGAACTACCTCGTGCTCGTGGCCAAGCATCACGACGGATTCTGTTGGTGGGACGCTCCGGGCACGACCCGTACATCGGTCGACCACGGTCCGAAGCGCAACGTGACGGCCGAAGTCGCGCAGGCATGCCGGCGCAACGACATGTTGTTCGGGACGTATTACTCGCTGCTGGATTGGAGTGACGATCGCTACCCCGGACCCTCGTACGTCGACGAGATCATGCACCCGCACGTCCTCGATCTCGTCGATCGCTACGGCTCGCAGATCCTGTGGGGCGATGGTCACCGGGCGCACGGAGCCGAGGTGTGGCGCAGCGATGAGCTGATCGATCGGGCGCGCGAGATCGCCGCTGCAGCAGGCGCTGAGATCATGGTCAACGATCGTTGGGCGAGTCCCTCCCCCGACTTCGCCACGTACGAGTACGACATGCCCGACGACATCAGGCTCACACCCTGGGAGCTGTGCCGCGGACTCGGTTCCTCGTTCTGCAACAACCGCAACGAACGCGCCGAACACATGCTCTCGACCGGAGGGTTGGTCGACCTCCTCACCGAGGTGATCGCCAAGGGTGGCAACCTGTTGTTGAACGTCGGGCCCGGTGTCGACGGGACGGTCTCCGAGCTGCAGCAGTGGCCGCTGCGCAAGGTCGGCGCATGGGTGCACGATCATCCGGATGTGATCCACGGCAGCCGACCGTTCGACCAATGGGGCGATGCCCAGGTCCGCTACGTCTGTGTCGATGACCACGTGGTGGCCATCGATCTTGCGGCCGGCGCTGAACTCACGCTTGCCGGCCTGACGCCTGATCGATACGTGGTCTCCACCATCGACGCCGACGACGGTGGCGCACTCCACTGGGAACAGCACAGTGGCGGCGTCACGCTGAGCCGCGTCGATCGGTCGCCGACCGGACTCGCCGGCGTGTATCGCATCGGCCTGCGACCGGTGGCCGAGGCCATCCGGCTCTTCGACGAGCGCACCGAGCCACCCATTGCGCTGCAACCGCTGCTCGACGAAGCGACGCCCGGCGATGTGGTTCAACTGGCCGAGGGCCGATACCAGGGACCGGTCGTTGTGCCCGACGGCGTCACGCTGCGCGGCATGGGCTGGGACCGCTCATCGCTGCTCGGTGGCGGTGCCTGTGCTGCCACAGTCGGCGCCGGCGGCCGGATCGAACACATCCACATCACCGATGTCGGCACTCGCGTGTTCAACGTTGCGACGGCTGGCGTCGTGATGGCGGGTGCGAGATCGGCGATCGTCGGTTGTCGCTGCGACGGTCAGGTCGTGATCGAGGCGGACGACGTCGCCGTCCAGTCGGTCATCGGCAGCGGTGTCAGCGGCAACCAGATCGAGCGGGTCACCATCGAGCGGTGCGCGTTGAAAGGCACACGGTGGGATGTGGGCATCGAGGTGACCGGTGGCTCGGGGCATCGGATCACCCGCAACGAAGTCGTCGATCACCTCTGCGGCATTCGCCTCGCCGACGTGAGCGCCAGCGCCGTCACCGAGAACCGCATCGAGGGGCGGTGGTGGGGCGTCCACCTGGCCCACTGCGACCACGTCGAGGTCGCCGACAACAACATGCAGCACACGATGCGCGCCGTCGATGTGGCGGGCGGCAACGGGTCGAACGTCACGGGCAACTGGGTTGCCGACGGCGACAGCGGCGCGCTCGTCGAGTTCGGCGCAACGGACACATCGGTCATCGACAACCACATCGAGCGGTGCCGCATCGGTGTGCTCGTGTGGGACGCGCCGACGACCACGATCGGCCCCAACACCTTCGTCGATCTCCACGACGAGGAGCCCGTCGTCACCGGTCCCGACGCCGACCCCGATTGACCCCGATTGTCCGACGCCGTCGGATCGGATCGTGCGCGCCCGGTGCCGGCGTCGCTCGGCCATGATGTAACCGTGCACACCGGCCCGCAGGCTCAACCAGATGCGAGCGCCCCCGTCGAAGTGGTTCGCGCCCCCTGGCGCAGCCGTGCGTGGCGTGTTGCCGTCGGCGAGAGCGAGCTGGCACCGCTCTCGGTTGCGCACGCATTCGCCGGCGCTGCGGACGCGTTCGTCACCGTGTCGCTGGCCGGCTCGCTGTTCTTCAACCTCAGCCCCGATGCCTCGCGGCAGCAGGTGTTGCTCTACCTGATCATCACGATGGCGCCGCTGGCGGTGCTGGCGCCGCTCGTCGGCCCTGCGGTCGACCGGTTCCGTCGCCGTCAACGACTGCTCGCAACAGCATGCTTCGCGTTCCGAGCCCTCTTCTGCCTCGCCCTCGCCGGAACGCTGTACCGGCTCTCGTTCTACGGCTTCGCGCTCGGTCTCCTCGTCATCGGAAAGGCGTCGGGCATCGTCAAGCAGGCCCTGATTCCGATGCTGATCGTCGATCCCACCAGACTCGTGAGTGCCAACGCTCGCATCGCGCGCCTGGGAAGTGTCGCCGGCGCAATTGCCGGGGCGATCGGGGTCGGCCTGCTACATCGCGTGGGAGCACCGTGGTTGCTTCGCACCGCCGCCGTCATCTTCGTCGGTGCTGCCATCGCGGCGTTCAAGGCCAAGCCGCCACCTGCGCCCGAAGTCGTGCTCGACGAGGTCGAGTACGCCGAGCTTCACCTCCCCACCGTCGTCGTCGGCTCGATCGGCATGATGGCGATCCGCGCCGCTGTCGGATTCTTCGTGTTCACGTTGGCGTTCACGTTGCGCCGGGCGAGCGAGCCGATCTGGGTGTACGGCGTTGCGATCGTCGTCTACTTGGGAGGCGCGTTCCTGGGCAACCTCATCGCCCCGGTGCTACGGCGCCGATTCGAGGACCAGCAACTGATCGCGCTCGCCCTGGGCGCTCCGGCTGTCCCGACGCTGATCGGCATCCTCGGTGTGTCGCGTCCGCTCCTGCTCGCGATCGCGGCGCTGATCGGCGTGTCGACGACCGTCGGCCGCCACGGCTTCGACAGCCTGATTCAACACCGTGCGCCTGAAGCGTTGCGCGGTCGTGCAGCTGCTCGCTACGAGACCCGTTTCCAGCTGGTGTGGGCCTTGGGTGGGATCATCGCCACACCGATCTCGTTTCCGGCCGAGGTCAGTATGGTCGTGTTGACCGCGGTCTACGTGCCGGCGTTGATCGTGTTCCTGCGTGCGTCGAACGCAGCGCAGGTGTTCGAGCAGCGCTCGGCGCTCGACATCGATGGCCGAGCTGCGGCCCGTCTCGTTTCGGCCGAAGAATGTCTGTACGGAGGCGTTGCTCGACTCGCGATCATCGAAGCCGCGGCCGCGGTCGATCTGGCCCGTGTCGCCGATCCCGCGCTGTCCGCGCGGGACGAGTTCGCCGAGCTGGAAGCGCTGCGCCGCGACGCGCTCGGTGCGGGTTGCGCACTCGGTGACAGCGCGGCCGAACATGCGATCGCGCTGGCGCGATCGTTGCTCAGCTCGGCTCGAGCTGCGACGCAGACGTGACCTGCACCTGACCTGCCTTCAGGCCGATCTTGATCTCGAAGAACGCACTGTCGGCTGCATCGCGGTAGACCCCGAGACGAACGGAAACGGGTGGTTTGCCCGATGTCACCCGCCCGACGAGCAACAGGACACCGCTGTCCTTGACCGGCTGGCCATCGGCCTTGGTGTCGATCGCATCATCTCGTCCGTCGGCGAAGCGGATCGTGAGGTGATCCTTGACGTCGGCCAGCTTGGACAGAACCGTGGCCTGCGCTTCCACATCGATCGCCTTCCCGTTCGACGGTGCGACGTACAGGACGAGCGGGTCGTTCACGGTGTCGACGGTGATCGGCTCGGTGCCGATGTACCACTGGATCGCGGCGACGTACGAGTCCGCTTCGCTCACGACGGTGCCCTTCGTCGCGGTCGACGTGCACGAAGCCAACGCTGCCAACAGCAGGCAGAGCGCACCGATGATCGGTACGCGGCGACGGACGTTCACGCGACCACCTTAGCGATGCCCTCTCGTCGACGGTGATGTACGTTCCGCAGGATCGGGGTGACCTACGATCCCGGCCGTGAACACCACTCGTCACCGCGCCGCGGTTCTCGTCGCCGGCGAAGCCTTGATCGACCTGTTGATCACGCCGGCCGGGACCGTCACCGCCGCGCTCGGCGGGGGCCCCTTCAACGCCGCCCGAACGATCGGCCGGCTCGGCGTGGCGTGCACGTTCATCGGCGGTTTGTCGGTCGATCGCTTCGGATCGCAGCTGGCTGCAGCACTCGTCGCCGACGGTGTTGCGATTGGTGTCGCCGGTCGGTGCCAGAACCCGACGACCCTCGCCGCAGCCGAACTCGATGCCGGCGGCGCGGCGTCATACCGCTTCTACATCGACGGCACGTCAGCACCGCTGCTGGAGCCCGGCCAACTCCCGGCTGAGGTCGATGGCGCTGGCGTTGCGGCTCTTCACGTCGGTTCGTTGGCACTTGCGCTCGACCCAATCGGTTCGACACTCTTGACGCTCGCCACCGATCTCCGCGGTGACGCATTGATCATGGTCGACCTCAACTGTCGGCCATTGGCAGTTGCCGATCACGACGAATATCGTCGGCGGCTGCTCGCGTTCGCGGCCGTGGCCGACGTCGTCAAGGCGAGCACCGAGGACCTCGAGTTCCTCGTGCCACACGCCGAGCCCACGGTCTCGGCAGCTCAGCTTGCGCGTGAGGGCGCTGTCGTGCTCCTGACCGACGGCGCTCGACCAGTGCGAGTCATCACCGCGACGGAGGTTCGAACCGTGGCGGTCCCGTCGGTCGATGTCGTCGACACGGTGGGAGCCGGCGATTCGTTCGGTGCCGGGTTCCTCGCGTGGTGGGTCGACGGCGGGCGCGGCGTCGCCGACCTCAGCGATCTCGACGCGCTGGAACACGCCGTCCGCATTGGTGCAAGCGTGTCCGCGATCACGTGCGGTCGGACCGGCGCCGATCCGCCCACGCGGACCGAACTCGCCGATTGGTGAGCCGACGTCGGCGGGCGGGCGGGCTGGCGGACGGCGGACTACTTGCGTTGGAAGTTCGGCGGCCGCTTCTCGGCGAAGGCCCGTGGGCCCTCCTTCGCATCCTGTGAATTGAAGACGGCCTGTCCGGGCGCGGCCTCCCAGGCGAAGGCTTCGGCTTCGGACATCATCTCCGTCACGCGCAGCGTCTTGAGGATCGCCTCGACCGCGAGCGGCCCGTTGGCAGCAATCTGCCCGGCGATCTCCAGCGCCTTGTCGAGTGCTCCACCATCGGGCACGACGTGGTTGATGAGCCCGACTTCCTTCGCCTCCTGCGCCGGCAGGTGGCGGCCGGTGAGCAAGATCTCCGCCGCGATCGCGTACGGGATCTGGCGCCGCAACCGAACCGCCGAGCCACCCATCGGATACAGCGACCAGCGCGCTTCGCTGACACCGAAACGTGCGCTCTCGCCGGCGACACGGATATCGGTGCCCTGCAGGATCTCGGTTCCGCCGGCGATCGCGACACCCTCGACGGCGCAGATGATCGGCTTCGTCGGCTGATACGTCTTGAGCAGGCCGCGGTAGATGAAGCCCGGATCCTCCTTCATCTTCGTCGGAACGTCGATCGAGTCCTCTTCGTCGGCGTCGCCGGCCATCGCGCGGAGGTCCATCCCGGAACAGAAGTTGCCCTCGGCACCGGTGAGGATCGCGCACCGGATGTCGTCGTTGTCGCTGACCTCCTGCCACACGTCGGCCAGGAGCGCGAACATCGTGAGCGTCATCGCGTTGAACCGCTTCGGACGGTTCAACGTCACCACCATCACTGCGCCTTCGGTTGCGACTTCCACCTGAGCCATGCTCAACTCCTTGATCGTGTTCACGTTTGTCCGCGCGGCCTGTCCGAGCCCGCCCATCTTGGCCGGTGGTGTCCGTTGATCCATGACCCGAGCTCGCCGGTCATCGTCGGCGCCGGCATCGCGCAGCAACGATTCGATGATCCCGCTGCTGCGTCGGAGGCCGGGCTGCTGATCCGCACCGCGCTCGAACTCGCTGCCGACGACGCCGGTTCTCGCGCACTGCTGGACCGGGCCGACGTCGTGATGATGCCGCAAGGGACCTGGCGCTACGAGAACCCGGTCTCGATCGTGGCGCCATGGAATCCGGCGGTTCGGAGCATCGTCGCTGACATGGGCGTCCTGCAGCAGACATTGATCGGCCGCGCGTGTTCGATGGTGGCCGACGGGGCGGCCGAAATCGTGCTGGTGTGCGGAGGCGAGGCGAAGTTCCGCGCGTTGCGGTCGCAGATCACGGATGCCGGCGTGGTCGACTCGACGACCGCGGGCGGGCCGACCGAGCGACTCGTCCCTGCGCACGACATCCTCACGACCGAGGAGATCGCCCGGGGTCTGCCGGTGCCGGCCCGCCAGTACGCAATGATCGACACGGCGCTGCGTCGAGCACAGGGACTGTCACCACGTGAGCACATCGATGCACTCGCCGGCCTGTGGTCGAGTTTCAGCGCGATCGCAGTCGACAATCCGACGGCGTGGAATCGCGCGTTCATCGCGCCCGACGTCTTGGTGTCGCCGTCTGCCGCGAATCCGATGTTGGCCTGGCCGTACACGAAGCTGCACTGCTCGCAGTGGAACGTCGATCAGGCGGCCGCGCTGATCATCTGCAGCGCTGCCACGGCTGCACGTTTCGGCGTCTCGCCTGATCGATGGGTGTTCGCGCACGTCGGTGTCGAGTCGAACCTGATGGTGCCGCTGACGTTGCGGGCGGAGATGCATCGATCACCCGCCGTCCGCGCCGTGGACGACGCAATCGCATCGCACACGGGGACTGCCGCCTCCGACATCGCCCACCTCGACATCTACAGCTGCTTCCCCGCAGCCGTGCGGGTGCAGGCCAACGAGTTCGGCCTTGACACCGATCAGCAACTCACCGTCACGGGCGGGATGACATTCGGCGGTGGGCCGCTGAACAACTACACACTGCAGGGCCTGGCGACGATGGTCGATGTCCTTCGTCGTCATCCCGACGAGCGCGGCGCGGTCACCAACGTCAGCGGGATGCTCACGAAGTTCGGCGCATCGGTGTGGTCGTGCGAGCCACCGTTGCTGCCATTTGCTGCGATCGATGTCACTGCTGCCGCAACTGCATCGACGGCGACGGTCTCGCTCGACCCCGACTATGCCGGAGCCGCCGTCGTCGCGACGTACACGGTCGCATTCGATCGTGGCCAGCCGGTCCAGGGCATCGTCGTCGGGGATGCCCCGGCAGGCGTGCGCTGCCTCGCGACCACGTCGGATCCGGAGTTGATCGCCGACATGCTCGCTGGAGACTGGTGCGGCGAGACGGTGATCGTCGACGGGGCAACGATCGGCAGCGCCCATTCGACCTGATGTTCGGCGATGCGCGGCTGCGGTCCCTGACCGGCGAGGGTCCGTCCGAGGAGACCCCGGTCCGGCGAGAGCCCGGCCCGGTCCCGCAGTTAGCCCGGTCCCGCACTCGGCCCGGTCCCGCAGTAAGCCCGGTCCCGCACTCGGCCCGGTCCCGCAGTAGGCCCGGTCCGGCAGGTCGGGCTCCAGAACACCAGGTCACAGGCTTCCGGCGGCGATGCACGCGCCCATCCCGTATCTCCACGTGACGAAACGCTGGTCGGGAGGCCAACTCGAGACTCCCGTTCCGTATCTCCACGTGACGAAACGCTGGTCGGGTGAAGACAGACGGCTCGACGCGGACCGCGCCGGATTTGCCCTCCTGAGGGAGGCATATCCGGCGCGGTCCGCGTCCGCATCTGCCATCCGACTCCGGATTCGTCACGTGGAGATACGGGAGGGCGTACGGCACAGGTCCCCGGGACCGTGAAACGTCACGTGGAGATTCGGGTACGGCACATGGGACGAAGCTCCGGTCGCGCCATGCCGAAGTCCCGACGTGCCGACGTGCCGACGTCCCGACGTCCCGACGTCCCGACGTCCCGACGTCCCGACGTGCCGACGTCCCGAAGTGCCGAAGTCCCGACGTCCCGACGTCCCGACGTCCCGACGTCCCGAAACGGATACTCGCCCTGTCGTTCAACCGACTCCCTCTGTGTCCATGATCCGTGAGACAGATTCTCGTGGAGGTGGCAGTGGTCAAGGAACGGACGACAACAGGGATCCGTACGGGTCAGACTGAGGTTCGTGAGACACCGCGGCAAGCGTTACGGGCACCGAAGATCGTG
>JBBRPP010000076.1:0-18397 GCA_038227995.1 Acidimicrobiales bacterium | reverse complement strand
GAGCATGAAACAGGGCTCCCTCTCGTGCTGACTTGTTGTCGAAGACAGACAGCCTTGAGGGAGCCCCACCTCATCTGGTGGACCTCACAGGGTGGGGAATTTCAGTGAGCAACTCTGGGGAGATTCACCTGAGCGTGATCAACCGCGAGGTCGACCAAATCCTCTGGCTACCGTTCGATCGCGTCGGTGAGTTCCTGACCTACGAACGCGACGCGGTTGTGGTCTCAGGCCTCGACCGACTGTTCACCGCCGCCGCCTGACATCACCCAATCAGTCAAATGTCGCCATTCTGGCGACCTTTGACTGATCCGCCTACCCAGCTCACGCTTTGTGTTAGCCACAACGCGTACGTCGCGATTGTGGCGCACGGAAAGACGGTGTATCCGTGCGGAGCCACGCGGCCGCTCGCGTCGAACCGCAACTTCGTCAACGGCCAGACCCTCCCCAACTCGGTGATCACGTCACCCATCAGGCGGGACCGAGCCAGGCCGGCACGCCATCTGGCGCTCGGCCCGTGCACGCCGCTTCGACACAGGCCGCCAGGCTTGCGAATCGAAAACGCCGACCCGTGGTGCCCGGCCCGTAGTGCGCATACTTCGCCGAGTTGGTGATCAACGTCCGCGTATCCGCCGGCATCACCGGCTCGTCGATCATGCACCAACAGGTGTCGTTGAGGACCTGCGCGCCGAACGCCTCCAACGCAGCGATGTGCCCGGCGCGTTCGGCAGCGCCATGCACGTCGCGCCCACACGTGATGATCATCGCCACGCGCGAATCCTTGGATCGGTTCCGACACAGCTCGACCGTCGCAGCGATCTCGGTCAGTGAGAAATGAGGGTTGCCGAGTGACACGAGGTCGACCGAGACGTCTGTTGCGGAGTCGAGCTCGTGCCAACTCTGCAGCAGGTCCGCTCGGGTCACCACCATGGTCGGCAGCGGGCCTTCGTCGCGCGACGCCTTGGCGAGGGTCGGTGCTTCCGGGGTGACGCCGACGATGTGGAACATCGGTGCTGCGGATGTCGTGGCGAACGCCGCGCTGAATGCCTTGAGATCATCCAGGGTCGGGTTCGTGTGTTCGAGGCCCGTGATGACTGGGATCTCGTACCCGGCCATCGCACCAACGTGGTAGCCGAGGAGCGGGTAGAACGAATCATCGACGGTGCCGAGATCTTCGACGTCGATCGCAATGGTTGCCAATCGTCCGAGGTCGAGGTGCGCGTCGATCGCAGCAGCGCGACCGGTCAACGCCACGCAGATGTCGGCGAAGTCGGGATACTTCATCGTCCGCGCCCCCAGGACACTGTTTGCGAATGCGACCGCGTTCGATTCGCCCCACGCGATCTGCTGGCCGGCCACAGGCGCCGAGTCGAGCAGGTACGGCGCACACGTGAACGTCGGTCGCACCCCCATCCGCACGTATGCATCACCAACCCGCGTCGCGGCCTCGCCCAACTCGGGATCGATGCCCTGCGCACGCCACCGCTTGGCGTCGACCGATGCTGCGTTGGTCGTCGAGGGAACCTTCACCCGTCCGCCCCAATCGGCGAGGGTCTCGGCGAACTTCAGGCCGGCCGGACCGGTGTAGAAGCACCCGTCGATGTGAGCCTGCTCGACATCGATCAGCGCCGTCGCGCCCTGCGCCGTGGCGAGGCGAACGATGATGCGCATGGCCGTTTGCGTTGCGAGGCCATCGGCTCCGGCCAGCATCGTCCGGTCCTTGCGGTTGAGCTGCAACTCGCCACCTGGCGGCTGACCCGCAATCGAGGTGACCGTGACGTCCTCACTGTGACGGAGTTCAGCGAAGCGCGCGGCACCCACGCTGACGACGGGGATCGTGGTACCGAACATCTCGTCGGCGATGATCGCGCCGAGCGTCAGGATCGCATCGGCGTGCTCGAAGACGAGCGCCGCCGGCGCCATCCCGTTCACGATCAATTCGAGGATGCCGCAGCTGCCCGCGCACGAACCGCGACCGCTCGGCATCACCACGACGCGGCCGGCGACGGTCTCGCCGCGCAGCGGATGATGCCGATCGATGATCACGCCGCTGGTTGTGTCGACTCCCATCCAGAAGCTCAACGGAACGTCGGTGAACAACACGGTGCCCGACGCGGACCCTGGCAAGAGGCAGTGGCCGACGATCTCGCTCTTCACATCTCGATCCTCGCATGGTCGTTCTCGGTGGCGTTCCATCGGGTGTGAGCATTCGCATCGATCGTTCGACAGCGTCGGGTGTGCGAGGGTTGGTGTCGGCTGCACGACGGCGTGGCCGGGGAGGTGTCTGTGACTCGAGTCGTGATTGCGGGTGGCGGATTCGCCGGGTTGTCCGCGGCGCTGTTTCTCGCCCGACGAGGTCACGTCGTCACCCTGATCGAGCGAGACGGTGCGCCGCCGCAGGGAACGCCGGCTGACGATTTCGACCGTTGGGTACACCCCGGTGTCCCTCAGGCTCGGCAGTCACATGCGTTGCTGGGCCGAGCGCGGCGCGTTCTGGTCGACGAAGCACCCGACGTTGTCGACGCACTGCTGGCGCGTGGTGTCCGTTCGATCCCCGTGACGCTGGGTGCAGGCACGCTCGACGAGCAGATGTTGTTGAGCCGACGCCTGGTCGCCGAGGCCGAACTCCGACGGATCGTCGTTCGCGAGGCCGGGGTCACGATCCTGGCCGACGATGCTGTGGTCGGTCTGCGGGTGTCGACAGCTGGCGACGTGCCGGTGGTGACGGCCGCCCATCTGCGGTCTGGCGTCTGCATTGATGCCGATCTCGTCGTCGACGCCAGTGGTCGTCGTTCCGCCCTGCCGGACTGGTTCGCCGAGGCGGGACTTCCCGCGCCCGTCGAAGAGCGGCAGGACTGCGGGTTCTTCTACCTGACCCGGTTCTACCGTGTGAAGCCCGGACACGAGATCCCGCTCAGCAAGGTCCCGGCGTCGATCGCACTCGACTACGCCACCGTCTTTGCCCTCGGCGCGGACAACGACACGTTCTCACTGACGGTGACGTTGTCGGTCGACGATCCGTATCGCAAGGCCCTCCGAGACCCGGCCAGGTTCGAGGCGTTTCTGCATGCCGTGCCGCACTCGGCGCCGTGGATACGAGTTGGCGAACCGATCAGCGACATCTCGATGATGTCGCGGATCGAGAACCGACGTCGTCGCATCACGACCGGCGATGGTCCGATGGCGGGCGGCATCGTCGCGATCGGTGACGCCTGCCTGCACACCAACCCGACACTCGGACGCGGCATCTCGATGGGACTCGTGCATGCCCAGCAACTGGCCCGGGTCGCCCACCTCGCCCCCGACGATCCGGTCGGCTTCGTCGAATCGTTCGCGGCGTGGACCGACGAACATCTCGGCGTCTGGTACGACACGCAGATCGCTGCGGATGCAACGACCCTCGATCGGCTTGCGGCGGGAATCCGTGGGGAACGCTTCGAACCGGCCGAAACCCCGGCGTCTCGATTCGCGGCGGCCGCGTTCCTGTGCGCCGCGAGCGACGAAGTCGTCGGCGCCGCTGCGGCGAGGATGGCGCATCTCTTCGCTCCTCCGGCCGAAGCGTTCGGCGACGCAGACGTCGCGTCCCGCGTTGTCGAGTTCATCGCGGGTGGAGCGTCGCTGCGTCGCCCCCCAGATGTTCCGAACCGACAGGCCTTCGAGTCTCTTGTCACCGCATAGCGCGGGCAGCAGTCACCTCTCGCTGAGGATCTCGATGTAGCCGTCGCTTCCGTTGACACGGATTCGCTGGCCGTCCTCGATCAGGCGCGTGATGTTCTCGACCCCGACGACGGCCGGTAAGCCGTACTCGCGTGCGACCACTGCGCCGTGGGTCATCATCCCGCCGACTTCGGTCACGAGGCCACTGATCGCGACGAAGAGGGGCGACCAACTCGGGTCGGTGTAGGTCGTGATCAAGATGTCGCCCACGTCGATCTCGGCCTCGGCCATGTCGAGAATGACTCGCGCCCGGCCTTCGACCGTTCCCGCTGAGACCGCCAAACCGACCAGCGCGCCGGCCGGCAGGTCGTCGCGGTGGTACGCCCCGGTGACGACCTCGCCATCCGATGTCATCACACGGGGTGGCGTGAGGGCTTGATACGACACGAACGCCTCGGTGCGTCGACGGATGAGCTCATCACCGACCGGCTCCATGTTCGCGACGACGTCGCGGAGCTCGTGCATCGTGAGGAAGAAGATGTTATCACGCTCGCGAATGATGCCGCCGTGTACGAGACGCTCGGCCTCTTCCATCAACGCCAGCTTGTAGACGAGGAAGCGGCAGACGATGCCGTACTTCGGGTACTCGCGGTAGCCGATGAAGGTCCGCACCCGATCGATCATCCGCGTGGTCTCGTCTGCCTTGTGTGCGCCGTCCGGCAGTGTTCGCAGCCGCTCGATGATCTCGTGTTCCTTTGCGGACGCTTCAAGCTGCCCCCGCTCGAATCGCTTCGCGCCTGCCCCCGGCTGGAAGTGCTTGACGTTGCCGAGGATCAGCGGCACGAGCGTGGAGGGGCGTTCGGCCCAACGTGGTCTCGTGATGTCGATCTCGCCAACGCAGCGCATGCCGTACGTGTCGAGGTAGCCGCTGATGGCAGCGCGTGCTTCGCGTCCGCCGGGCAGATTCGGCAGCTCGTCGAGGAAGCCATCGTCGTCGACACTCTCGAGAAACGTCACGACGTCCGGGTGAGGGCGGATCGCATCGGCGACGTCGAGCAGCGCCAGGCCCATCTCCGACGTCACGTTGCCAGGCGCCGACAGCGTGAGTACGTCCGCCACGTTCTTCTCGCCCAGCCACGTCTGCAGATGCTCGTTCAACCAGAACGATGCCTCCATCGCGCTCGTGAACACCTGATAGCTGCGCGGGTCGGTCATCAGCCGCTTCATCTCTGGGATGTCCGCCAGGATGAAGTCGAGCAGCGCCACTCCGGTCTTGTTCCGAATGTCGCGATTCAGCGCGGCGACGGACGCCTGGTTCTGCGCGATCAGATCGGTGACGATCGCGGGGTCCGTGGGCAACGGGGCGGGCGCCGCGCCCGGCGGTGCCGTAGCAGCGGCGACGTCCGGCGTCGGGAGCAACGGGATGAAGTCGCCGCGATCGACGATGGTCCGCAGCGCGTCGCCGATCAGCGGGTCGGACTTGCCGAGGCCTTCGACCACTGCGGCGCGCATTGTCGACGACGCGAGGCGCGGGGCAACGTCGACGAAGAGTCGCCCAGCGGCCTCGTGCATCGGGATCATGGCCGTCAGCTGCCAGAGCGAGAGCCCCAGCGGCTTCATCGGGTCGGTCATCATCTGCTGATGACCGACGGAGACGTAGACGTGGTTGTCGCCGTCGCCGATCTGGGGGATGGGGAACAGCGTCGTGATCGGCCGGCTCTGAACGACGTGCAGTGCATCATCGAGGACGCACCATTCGATGTCCTGAGGAGAACCGAAGTGGTCCTCGATGCGTCGACCCAGCTGTGCCAGCCGCACGGCTTGCCCGTCGCTGATCGCTGGTTCGGACCCGACGGACTTCTGCGCGACTTCGCCATCGCGCAGCCTGAAGACATCGGGGTTCACCCGTCCGGAGACCAATGCCTCGCCGAGGCCGAAGGTGGCCTCGATCGTGACGACCTTCCGGTTCGACGTCACCGGGTCTGCGGTGAACAGCACGCCGGCAGCGTCCGCGAAGACCATCTGTTGCACGACCACACCCATCAGAACCGCCCGCTGATCGAAGCCGTTTCGAAGGCGATAGGTCACCGCTCGCTCGCTGAACAACGAAGCCCAGCAACGGCTGACGTGGCGCAGGATCGCCGTCGCCCCGACGATGTCCAGATACGTGTCCTGTTGGCCGGCGAAGGATGCCGTCGGCAAGTCCTCTGCCGTCGCACTCGATCGCACGGCGAACGATGCGTGCGGGTCGAACGCTTCGAGCGCATCGGTGATCGCGGTCGCGATGTCGCCAGGGATCGTGATGGCCTCGATGACGACGCGGATCTCCGCGCTGAGCGAGCGGATCGAGTCCCGATCGTCCGCGCTCAGTTGCGACAGTTGCCCGATCCGGTCGTCGATGGTCGGATCCTCCGACATCACTCGGCGGTACGCGTCTGTCGTCACGCAGAGCCCCGCCGGGACATGGACGCCGTCGATGCGCATCAGCTCGCCGAGCAGCGCACCCTTGCCACCCACCAGCGCGGTCTGCGACTTGTCGATCTTCGCGAGACCGACGACGAAGGATTCCGGTACGCCTGACGACGGCCGCGCCTTGCGATCGTTTGCTGCTGCGGAATCAGCCGCGTGTTCCATTGCCATCTCGTGACCTCCATTGCCGCTCTCGTCCTGATCGGCGTCGACCATTCAGAGCACGAAAGGGGTCCTTGCGGCAAGCCCCCACCCGTGAGCTACGTTGATGGTGGCGGGGGACACGCAGGTACGAAATGTCGGCCAGAGCCCGACATTTCGTGACAGCGCCGGATGCCGCTGCTCTCGGGCGCGACTCGTCAGGCGACGAGTGAGTTCAGCGTCTCGTCCAGCTCGGTCTGATCCCACGCGCCTTCGAGGCGCGTGACGATCTTGCCCGACCGATCGGCCAGCCACAGCGACGGCTCGAACGTGAGGTTGTAGGCGTCGACAGCCGGTGTCGTGACCGTCGCCGTGTCGTCGGTGTAGACCTCGGCGTGGACGATGGCCAGCTTGTCGCCGAGGCGTTTGCCGGCGTTGATCAAGTACTCGAGGCCGGGCGCACAGGTGCCGAACTGGCAGTGCGCTGGTGTGCCGATCAGATACGCGACGGGCTTGCCGCTCTTCAACGCATCGGTCAGCGTGATGCTGTGAAACGGGCACGGCCCACCGGTGAGCCGGGTGCAGATCGGGTCCACGCCGCCGGTCTTCGCTGTGGTCGGCGTGTCGAACGGAGGCAGCTGTTCGCCCGGGTACGGCACGGTGACCTTCGACGGATCGTTGATGCCGACCGCACCGCCGTTCGTGTCACCGCCGTCGACGTGGAGGTAGTAGATGCCGACGGCGTCGAGCTGCGGATGGAAGTCCCAGTAGACGATGCCTTCGGTGACGCGCCGCTTCTTCGCTGAGATGGAAGCGACCACGGCCTTTCCGTTGCTGTCGAGGATGCGACCCTTGAGGATGTCGGGACCGTCGGACAGTGGTGACGTGTTGTCTCCCAACGAGAACGCGAGACGCACCGTGCCGGGCACGAGCACGTCCTGACCGAACCGCGGGAGCAGGCTCCAGTTGGTGGCCTTGGCGCTGTCGCTGCCGCACGCGGCAAGGGTGAGCGCGCCGGATGCGAGCAGGCCCGACCCGATCAGAAATGTCCGCCTGTCGAAGCTCTGCACGGCTCGCACGTTACCGGTGGGTGTGGACGATGGCATCGCGGCCGCTGCCGCCGGATGCGGCCATTCGTCACTGCTTGCGGCGGCGTCTACGATGGCCGCATGTCCAAGCCGCTCGGTCCATACACGCCCGCTGTTCGCGCCGGAGACTGGATCATCGTGTCCGGTCAACTCGGCCTCGTCGACGGCGTCCTCGTCGAAGGTGGCGTTGCCGCGCAGACCACGCAGGCAATCGTGAACCTCACGGCCCAGCTGGCATCGATGGGTGCGACGTTGGCCGATGTCGCCAAGACGATGTGCTTCCTCACCGACATGGACACGTTCGCCACGTTCAACACGGCGTACGTCGCCGGGTTCGGCGATCACCGTCCCGCGCGCAGCACCGTCGCGGTCGTCGCGCTTCCGGCGGCCGGTGCCGGCGTCGAGATCGAAGCCTGGGCCTACAAGCCCGTCTGAGCCGCACGTGTCCGAACCGATCCGCTGCGCGTGGGCCAGTGGCAGCGCTGCCGAGGCCGACTACCACGACACCGTCTGGGGTGTTCCTCAGCGCGACCCGCGGACGCTGTTCGAGTTCCTCACGCTCGAAGGTGCCCAGGCCGGCCTCAGCTGGCGCACGATCCTGCTCAAGAAGCAGGGCTACCTCGACGCGTTCGATCAGTTCGATGTGGAGAAGGTCGCGTCGTACACCGAGTCCGACGTCGAACGGCTGATGAACACGCCCACGATCGTCCGCAACCGGATGAAGATCGAGAGCACCATCGGCAACGCTCGCGTGTGGCTGGAACTCGATGATCCTGCCGGGTACATCTGGAGCTTCGTCGACGGCAAACCGATCCAGAACGCGCGGCCGGGCACGGGTCATCTCCCCCCGTCCACACCGGTCAGTGACGTGATGAGCAAGGCGATGAAGAAGCGCGGATTTCGCTTCGTCGGCACCACGATCTGTTACGCGTACATGCAGGCGTGCGGACTGGTGAACGATCATCCCGTCACCTGTTTCCGCCATCAACCGTGTGCTGAGTTAGGCTGACCGAGTGCCCGGCGCCTTCGCAATCGTGATCATCCTGTTGCTGCTCCCCGTTGTGATCTGCATGTCCTTCGCCCTGATCGCGGCCGTCTTCGGACAGCTGCTGTACAAGGATGGCGAGGCCCGCAACGAGGGCAGCGAACTGCTCGACCTCAACGTCTAAGTGCACGAGCGCGATGACGTCATCGAGGCGTTGACCGGAGCCATCGTCGACTACTCGGTCGAGCGGGTGCGCTTGTCGCCGCCGCCGCTCGATCGGGGCCGCACGTTGGCCGAACTGCAAGCGGCTGCCGGTCAAACGATCACGCCCGAAGGCCTCGGTGGTCTGCGTGCGCTGACGATCTTCAACGAGGTGCTCGCACCCGCGACGATCAGCACCGATCACCCCAAGTTCCTCTCGTTCGTTCCGGCTGCGCCGACCGAAGCGTCGATCCTGTTCGATCTCGTCGTCGGCGCCAGCTCGATCTACGCCGGGTCGTGGATGGAAGGCTCGGGCGCGGTGTTCGCCGAGAACCAGGCGCTGCGCTGGCTGGCTGATCTCGCCGGCCTGCCGGCGGACGCGGGCGGCGTCTTCGTGAGCGGCGGCACCACCGGCAACCTGTCGGCGTTGATCGCAGCCCGGTTCTCGTGGCGTCGCGACAGCGAGGGCCGCAACGATCGCACCCGCGGCCTGATCATCGCATCCACTGGATCACATTCGTCGATCGCGTCCGCGGCTCGGGCCATGGACGCGGACCTCGTCAAGGCCGCGGCCGACGATCGAGGGCGGATGGACGAAGCCGCGCTGCGCGAGATCGTCGACGGCCTCAGCGCGGATGACCGTGCACGCGTCTTCGCCATCGTGGCGACATCCGGAACGACGAACGCCGGCGTGATCGACGACCTCGACGGTGCCGGTCGTGTCGCAGCCGAACTCGGCGTGTGGTTCCACGTCGATGGCGCGTACGGCGCGGCGGCACTGTGCTCACCGGCCGCGCGCCCGAAGTTCGACGGCATCGAGCGCTGCGACAGCTTCATCGTCGATCCACACAAGTGGTTGTTCGCTCCGTTCGATTGTTGCGCGCTGCTGTACCGCAACCCGGCGATCGCCCGCGCCGCACACACCCAACACGCCGAATACCTCGACGTGTTGCACACCGACGACGCCGCAGAGATCGAGTGGAACCCCAGTGACTACGCCCATCACCTCAGTCGTCGAGCGCGCGGCCTGCCGTTCTGGTTCAGCCTCGCCACGTACGGCACCGACGAGTACGCGAAGTCCGTCGACATCACGCTCGCGGTGACGGTGTCCGCGGCCGACCAGATCCGCGCCGCCGACCACGTCGAACTGTTGACAGAGCCCGACCTGTCTGTCGTGCTGTTCCGCCGGGTCGGTTGGGGGCCCACCGACTACCAGGCATGGAGCGACCGCGTGCTCGCGGCCGGCGAGGCGTTCGTCGTCCCGACCACGTGGAACGGTGAGACCGTGCTGCGGTTCTGCTTCGTCAACCCCCTGACCACCGTCGACGACGTGGCCGACATCTTGGAGTCATTGCGATGAGCGACGCCACCGCCACCCCCGCTGCAACGGCACCCGCTTCGGCGCTCGGGTCGGCTCGTGCCGATCTGCTCGTCCGCAACGCGCGGATGGTCGCGACCGTCGACGCGGATCGACGCGAGCTGGCCGGTGGTTGGGTCGCTGTCACGGGTGGGTTCGTGAGCGCTGTCGGCACGTCCGCTGACGCGCCTCCGGAAGCGAACGAGATCATCGACGCGACCGATTGCCTGGTCACGCCCGGTCTGGTGAACACCCATCACCACATGTTCCAGAACCTCACCCGGGCCTATCCGCCGATGACTAAGGCGCCGCTGTTCGGCTGGCTGCAGACGCTGTATCCGCTGTGGGCCGGCATCGACGAAGAAGCCGTGTTCAGTTCGGCGTGGGTCGGCCTGGCCGAGCTCGCGCTCAGCGGCTGCACGACATCGACCGACCACATGTATCTCCATCCGCGCGGTGCAGGCGACCTGTTGGCCGCGGAGATCGCCGCCGCAGTCGACATCGGCATGCGCTTCCATCCCACGCGCGGCTCGATGTCGCTGTCGGTGAAGGACGGCGGGTTGCCACCCGACTCTGTGGTGCAGGACGACGACGAGATCCTGGCGCAGAGCGAGGCCGCGGTGCACCGCTTCCACGATCCGGCGCACGGTGCGATGCTGCGGATCGCGCTCGCGCCGTGCTCGCCGTTCAGCGTCACCGAGCGCCTCATGGTGCAGTCCGCCGAACTCGCCGCGAAGCTCGACGTCCGCCTGCACACGCACTTCGCCGAGAACATCGAGGACGACAACTTCTCGATCGCCACATACGGATGCCGACCGCTGGAGTACCTCGAGCGAACTGGATGGCTCAACGACCGCACGTGGGTTGCGCACTGCGTGATGCCCAACCACGACGAGGTGCATCGCCTCGGCGCCGCCGGCATCGGTGTCGCACACTGCCCGAGCAGCAACCTGATCCTGTCGTCGGGTCTGGCGCCCGTCGTCGACCTGCGCAACGCTGGCGCTCACGTCGGCCTGGGAGTCGACGGGTCGTCGTCGGCCGACTCGGCGTCGTTGTGGCTCGAAGCGCGGCAGGCGATGTTGCTCGCCAAGCTCCGCAGTGGCGCCGACGCGGCCGATGCGCGGATGGCACTCGAGTGCGCGACCGTGGGTGGCGCTGGGTGCCTCGGACGCATCGGCGAGATCGGGACGCTCGCCGTCGGCGCGGTCGGCGACATCGCGATCTGGTCGCTCACCGGACCCGTCTTCGCCGGTGCCGTCGCCGATCCGATCGAGGCATGGCTGCGCTGCGGCCCCACGTTCGCCCGCGACACGATCGTGCACGGCCGCGCGATCGTCCGCAACGGTGCGCTCGTGAGCCCCGATGTCGACAGCCGCGTCGCGGACCACAACGCCGTCGCCACGCGCATCCAAGGCTGACCCGCGAAGACGGCGAACTGATCCTGTTCCGGCTCGGCGCACGAGCCGCAATGAGATCAGTTCGATTGGGTTCGTTCGCTGCGTCGGCCCGACGTCGATCTCGCTACGTTGGCCCGGTCGGGTCAACAGGGGAGACACCAACATGAGCAAGTATCCAGTCGCCGAGATCGAAGCAGCATGGGCCGAGTTCCAGCGCCGAGGCGTGCAGGCCGAGGATTGGCCCGGCTGGGCCGGCATGTTCACCGAAGATGCCCGCTACGAGGAGCACAACCTCGGCGTCTTCGAAGGACGCGCCGCAATCGAAGCCTTCATCGTGCCGACGATGAAGGACTACCCCTCGATGACCCTGTGGATCGAATGGGCCGCGATCGAGGACGACCGCATCGCGTTCTACATCTGGAACAACCTTCCCGACCCAGCCGGGACCGGAACCCGCTACGGCTTCCCCAACACCACGTGGCTCGAATACGGCGGCGACGGCAAGTTCAGCTTCGAGGCCGACTACTACAACCCAGCGGATGCCGAGAAGGTGTTCGTCGCCTGGCTGACGGCCGGTGGTCGCAAGCACACGCCGCAGGACCGCACGCTGCAAGGCATCGCCGGCTGGTCGCCCGACGTCCCGACCCCCACCTTCCCGCGCGACGAGATCGAGGCCGAGTTCCTCAAGTACCGCGAGCGCGGCCAGATCGCCGTCGCGACCGGCGATTGGGATCAATGGGCCGATCAGTTCACCGAGAACGCCCAGTATCGCGAACATCACTACGGCTACTTCACGAGCCAAGCCGAGATCCGCGCGTGGATCACGTCGGTCATGCAGCCGTTCCCGACGATGACCTTTCCGGTCAAGTGGACCACGATCGACGGCAACCGCGTCAACGCGTTGATTCCCAACATCCTGCCCGCACCCGAGGGCGACGACGGCTACTACGGCTTCGACGTTCACACGATCCTGCACTATGCGGGGAATGGCAAGTGGAGCTACGAGGAAGACGTCTACAACCCGAAGGAAGCGGGCGAAGTCGTGTCGCGCTGGCTCGCTGCCGGCGGCAAGATGGGCTGATCGCGCCGTTCCGAAAGGCGTTGGCGCCGGTCATGCGTCACTCCCATCCGCGCTCTCTCCGGCCATTGCGTGCTACAGACTGGTCACGTGTTGATCACCCGTCGAACTCTGCTGCTGGGCGCAGCCGCGTCCACGCTGGCTGCGTGCTCGGCCAAGACCGGGCTCAGCGGACCCGCTGACAAGCCGGCGACCGCCAACAGCGGCAGCCCCAGCGGCGGCGGCAAGTCGGCGGGATCGAAGGGTGTCACCAGCAACGTGCCCGCGTCGGTGACGATGGTGGGTGACAGCATCACGGTTCTGTCGAAGGAGGCGCTGCAGAGCGTCCTCGCCGATCTCGGCATCCTGACGATCACGATCAACGGTGAGAAGAGCCGCCGGATCGAGGTCGGCAACAAGAAGCCGCTGCCCGGTCTCGATGTCGTGAAGTTCATCGCCAACTCGGGTCCGCCTCCCGACATGTGGATCATCGCGCTCGGCACCAACGATGCCGGCCTGTACGCGAAGGACGCCGAGTACCAGGGCGTGATCGACGACATGCTCGCCGCGATCCCGGCGCACGCACCGCTGGTATGGATGAACGTCTACCGCAACGATCAGCTGCCCGGGTGCGAGCAGTTCAACGCATTGCTGCGCACCACGCTGCTGAAGCGCGGCAACGCCACGGTGGGCGAGTGGTTCCAGCAGGTCACCAAGACCAAGGAATCGATCTTGACTCACGACGGCGTGCATCCCAATGCCAACGGCATCCTCGTCTTCGCCGACACGATCCGCACCGCCGTCGTCGCTCAGATGTCCTGACGCCAGCTCGATCGCTGACGGCCGATCAGCTGAGCGGGCGGCTTGGCTTGAGGCCCCGTTCGCGTTTTGGTGAGGACGAACGCGTACGTCTCGATATGTCCTCGTCCAAAAGTCAGGGTGAGGGGGCGGAACTGCCGCGCCGACCCCGCCGTCGTGATGGATCAGCTGAGCTTGGAGGACAGCCAACGGCCGACGCGGCCGGGCTCGGGCGGCGTGTAGCCCGCGGGCACCGAGGAGGGTGCATGCGATGCGGCAGCGGCGAGCACGTCGTGCGCGCTCGGGTTCACCAATGCGACGGAGCCGATCGCGACGGTGGGCACCGTCTCGTTGCCGCGTGCCACGGAACGGACGAATGCTGCGCCCTCGGGCG
This sequence comes from Acidimicrobiales bacterium, assembly GCA_038227995.1. Lineage (GTDB taxonomy): Bacteria > Actinomycetota > Acidimicrobiia > Acidimicrobiales > Ilumatobacteraceae > WLMZ01. The sequence continues at coordinate 4,856 of JBBRPP010000076.1, read as the reverse complement.
CGTCCCAGATGTTGACCTTGTCGTACGGCACGTGCAGGTGATCGAGCTGATGGATCAACGAGCTGCAGAACCCGCAGCCGGGTCGCCAGTAGACGGTGATCGTTCCGGTTGCTGCGTCGTCGCTCATGGGCCAAGTATGCCGGGAAGCGTCAACGGCGAGTCGCGCATGTCGCGCCCGCGGTGCGGTGTTGCGCGACCAGGTCGCTCGGATCGGTCCCGCGGGTGCGAGATGAGCGTCCGGCGAGCACGTCCGCTCGCGCGCCGGGAGGTCCGCTAGCCGGTCGCGCGTCTCGCACCTCGCGCCGACTGCGTCTGAGATACGTCGGAGTGACTCAGCCCCAGCGGCTCTGACCGAAGCGGTAGCCGACGCTGCGCACCGTCTGGATCAGGTTCTGGTGTTCTTCGCCGAGCTTGGCCCGTAGGCGGCGGATGTGAACGTCGACCGTGCGGGCGCCGCCGTAGTACTCGTAACCCCACACCCGGCTCAGCAACAGCTCGCGGGTGAAGACCTTGCCCGGGTTCTGGGCGAGGAACTTGAGCAGTTCGTACTCCATGTACGTGAGGTCGAGCGGACGCCCTTCGATCGACGCTTGGTAGGTCTCGACGTTGAGTGCGAGCTCGCTGTACTCGACGACATCGGGCTTGACGCTGGCGCCGCCCCGCCACAGCTGATGGCGGAGCCGGGCTTCGAGTTCGATCGGGTGGAACGGCGTGAGGCAGAAGTCGTCGTACAGGTCGTCGCGCAACGCCAGCTCGCCGAGTTGGCCGCCACCGACGAGCAGCAGCAAGGGCGACACCGGCACGTCGCGCTTGCGCAGCGCGCGGCACAACGCCCAAGCACCGTCGGGGTCGACGTCGCACGCAACGACGGCACCGGCCCAACCCGCGGCCGGTTCGTTGCGGGCGACATCGTCGGTGCCGGACACAGCCTTCCACCGATAGCCCGCAAGATCGAGCGTGCGGGCGAGATCAGGTGGGGGGGATTCGGGGAACACCGCCAGCATGTCTGCCTGGGCGCTCACAACGACCTCAGGTACCGATCGTGCTCGAAGCTGCTGACGTGCGCCTTGTACGCTCGCCATTCGTTTCGCTTGTTGCGCAGGAACCACTCGAAGATGTGCTCACCGAGGGCTTCGGCCACGAGCGACGATTCCTCCATGACCTTCAGCGCGTCGCCCAGCGATGACGGGATCTGATCGATGCCGAGCTTGAACAGCTGCGCGTCGTCCATCTGGAACAGGTTCGCGTCGGCTTCGGCGGGAAGCTCGTAGCCCTCGCGTATGCCGCGCATGCCGGCCGCGAGGATCACGCTGAACGCGAGATATGGATTGCACGCAGGGTCGGGCGAGCGGTATTCGATGCGGGTCGCGAGCGGGTTGCCCTTCTTCGGGATCGGCACACGGATCAGGCCGCTGCGGTTGTTGCGGGCCCAGCTGATGTGCACCGGCGCTTCGAAGCCGGGGACGAGCCGCTTGTAGCTGTTGACCGTCTGATTCGTGACGGCCGTGATCTCCGCCGCGTGGCGCAGCAGGCCGGCCATGAACTGCTTGGCGATCGGCGACAGGTTGTAGTCGTCCTCGGCCGAGAAGAACGCGTTCTCTTCTCCGTTGAACAGGGACAGGTGCAGGTGCATGCCCGACCCCTGCACGCCTTCGAGCGGCTTCGGCATGAACGACGCGTAGACACCCTGGCTGGAAGCGACCTCTTTGACGACCAATCGGAACGTCATGATCGCGTCGGCCATGCTGAGCACGTCGTTGTGGCGAAGGTCGATCTCGTGCTGGCTCGGCGCGTCTTCGTGGAAGCTGTACTCGACCGGGATGCCCATCGCTTCGAGCGTGCGGATGGTCTGCTTGCGCAGCGAGCCGGAGACGTCGGAGGCGGTGAGATCGAAGAAGCCGGCTTCGTCGAGCACCACGGGAGCCTGACCGCGGACCGGCGGCTCGAAGTAGAAGAACTCCATGTCGGGTGCGACGTAGAACGTCAGCCCCATCGACCTGGCTTCTTCGAGGTTGCGCCGCAGGACCTGGCGCGGATCACCCTGGAACGGTGTGCCGTCGAGGTTGTGGATGTCGCAGAAGACACGCGCCTCGGCGGCCTTCGAATCACCCCACGGCAGAACCTCGAACGTGTTCGGATCGGGGATCGCGAGGACGTCGCTCTCCTGGACGCGGCTGAAGCCGTCGATCGAGGAGCCGTCGAACGTCATGCCGTCTTCGAGTGCGTTCTCGAGTTCGGCGGGGCTGATGGCGAAGCTCTTCAGGTTGCCGAGCACGTCGGTGAACCACAGGCGGACGAGCCGGACGCCGCGTTCTTCCACCGTGTGGAGCACGTAGTTGCGCTGCTGTTCGTTCATCACGAGACCATTCTGCTGGAGCATCGATTCAATCGAAGAATCGAATACTCAACGGGGAGGGGAAATGCGACGGGGGCCGGACGAATCGCCCGGCCCCCGTCATGAATTGCGGTCAGGCGGCGCTGCAGACCGTGTCGGTGATCAGCCGGGTCACGGTGTACGGATCGGCGTTGGCGTTGGGGCGGCGGTCTTCTGCGTAGCCCTTGCCTTCCTTGGCGACCTGCCATGGGATGCGGATCGATGCGGCGCGGTTGCTCACGCCGTAGCTGAACTTGTTGTACGGGGCTGTCTCGTGCTTGCCGGTGAGGCGGCTCTCGATGTCGGCGCCGTAGCCCTTGACGTGAAGGTCGATCTTCTTGCCGATCGCGACGCAGGCCTTCTCGATCGCGTCGTAACCCTCGCGCATCGCAGTGGTGGAGAAGTTGGTGTGCATGCCTGCACCGTTCCAGTCGCCCTTGGCCGGCTTGGCGTCGAAGCTGATCTGGATGTCGTAGTCCTCGGCGACTCGGTGGAGCAACCAGCGGGCGACGTACATGTGGTCGCCGACGGTGAGCGGATCAGCGGCGCCGATCTGGAACTCCCACTGGCCGGGCATGACCTCGGCGTTGGTGCCTTCGATCAGCAGACCGGCATCGATGCACGCCTGCGTGTGCTCTTCGATGATCTCGCGACCGATGACGCGACCGGCGCCGACGCCGCAGTAGTACGGACCCTGCGGTCCGGGGAAGCCGCCGGGCGGGAAGCCGAGGGGCGTGCCGTCGAGCTTGAGCATCGTGTACTCCTGCTCGAGGCCGAAGATCATGCCCTGCTTGGCGTACTTCTTGTAGACCTTCTCGAGCGGTGCGCGGGTGTTGGTGACGTGCGGCTTCATATCGAGCGCGCCGAGCACCTCACAGAGCACGATGATGTTGCTGCCACCGCGGATTGGATCGGGGCAGGAGAACACCGGCTTCAGAACGCAGTCGCTGCTCTCGCCAGCCGCCTGGTTGGTGGACGAGCCATCGAAGCCCCAGATCGGGGGTGCCGTGACACCGTCCTTGATGATCTTGGTCTTGGAACGAAGCAACGGCGTGGGCTCGGTGCCGTCGATCCAGATGTACTCAGCTTGGTAGGGCACGGGGTCTCCTGGGAATGAATGTGAACGGGTCGCGGCAGCGTGTCAGCCGGGGATTTCATTGCCGTTGCGTATTTGTGAACGCAGTGTGAACCACGACGTCCAACGCTTGAGTTGCGCCGTATGCGCGGCATCGACAGTGTCGCAGAGCGCGATCGCGTGGCGGCAATCCGGAACCGTCACGGTGGTTGGTGACGTCGAACTCGACATGGCATCCACTTCTCGTCACCAACCGATCGACGTTCTCGGTGCACTCGATGGTCGCGGCGTGTTGCCGTGCTTCACCCGGCGACGCATGATCGGGGCAGTGATCATCGCGCCCGCTTTGGCCGCGCTGCTCGCCGCGTGCGGCGACCGCAACCGTCCCACCGCCGACCCCTCGACGAACCCGACGAACTCGACGAACTCGACGGATGGATCGACCGATCCGACATCCTCATCGACGGTCGCGCTGACGCCGATCACGCATCCAACCGGCGCGAATGACGTCGTGTTGCGCATCACGTACACGGGTGGACTCGTGCCCTCCGGCGTTGCGTTCGCGAACCAGCCCGCGTTGTTGGTCACCGGCGACGGACGAGTGATCACGCCGGGCGCGACGACGATGATCTATCCGGGACCGCTGCTGCCGGTACTCAGCGAGCGGTCCATCAGTGAAGCCGGCATTGCGCGCTTGCTGCAGCTGGCGGCCGGTGCGCATCTGCTGCAGACACCGCCCGACTACTCGGCCGAGCTCACGGTTGCCGACGCTCCGTCGACCGTCGTCGAGATCACCGCGAACGGGGCCACGTTCCGCCACGAGGCATCTGCACTCGGCTTCGACAGTCCGTCGCCGTCGTCGGCGCGCGCCGTGCTCGGCGCGTTCGTCGAGCACGTGCTCGACGTCGAGAAGGTCGCCGGCGCGGAGAACCTGGGCCACGACGCACTGCTCGTCGCGACGGCGTACCGGATCCAGGCGCGCCCGGTGAGCCCGGACGAGTTGGCATCCCTGACATCGACCTCGTCGCCGGAGCTGTCACCGAGAATGGTGGCGTGGCCGGCAGCGAGCGGTGTGCGGCTCGCCGATGCCTTCCAATGTGCCGTGGTGCCGGCCGGCGCGATCGGCTCGCTGCTGGCTGACGCCAATCAACTGACGTACTTCACCGACGGCGGGGCGACCTATCAAATCGCCGCGATCGCGATGCTGCCCGGAGACACCTGCATCGCCTGATGTGGCGCAGAACATGCGTGAAACCACGACGCTCACTAAGCCTCGATCCACCGATCGGCTCCGTGGGTGCCGGTCGTCGCTGACTCGGTGGTGGTCGTTGTGTGGGCACGGTCGTGGCCGATGTTCTGGGCGCGTTGAAGCAGCAGTCGTGTTGGTGTGGTGTTGTCAGCGCTCGG
>JBBRPP010000075.1:0-18976 GCA_038227995.1 Acidimicrobiales bacterium | reverse complement strand
GTTCGTGTTGGTCAGGTTCAGCGGAGCAGCTGGAGGACGCTCTGGGGGACCTGGTTGGCTTGGGCCAGCATCGCTGTGCCGGCCTGGCTGAGGATGCTGTTGCGGGTGTAGTTGACCATTTCTGCCGACATGTCGACGTCACGGATACGGCTCTCCGAAGCGGTCAGGTTCTCGACGGTGACACCGAGGTTGGCAACCGTGTGCTCGAGACGGTTCTGCACAGCACCGAGCGAAGCACGAGCCGTCGACACGTTCTTGATCGCCGTGTCGAACGCTGCGATCGCCAACTGCGCCTTGGCCGCGCCACCCGAGACGTCGATCGCCGCAGCGGTGAGGTCGACACCAATGATGCCCGCACCCGACGACGAGCTCAGGGTCAGGTTCTGGGCGAACGAGATCTGATCGGTCGACGCAGAGTTCGAGCTGACCTGGAAGTTCAACGCGTTCGCACCGCTGAAGTCGGAGAACACCGTCTTGCTACCGAACTCGGTACGAGTACCGATCGCCGAGACCTCCGACGTGAGCTGACCGATTTCCGCCTGCTCCGCCGTACCGTCCGAGGTCGCGTTGGCTGCCTGCACTGCGAGCTCACGCATGCGCTGCAGCATCGAGGTGACTTCGTTCAACGAACCTTCAGTCGTCTGAATGAAGCTGATCCCGTCCTGAGCATTGCGCTGGGCCTGGCTCGAACCGCGAATCTCCGAACGGAGACCCTCCGAGATCGCCAGACCAGAAGCATCATCGGCCGCCCGGTTGATCCGGTAACCCGACGTCAACTTCTCCAAGCTCTTCCCCAGCATGTCCTGGCTCGTGCTCAAGTTGCGAGCGGCGTTCAAGGCCGCGATGTTCGTGTTGATACGCATGACTTCTTACCTCCGTGGTAGATCTTCCCGGACGTCCTTGCCCGGCGATGTGTGCTTCGGCCATTGCCCGATTCGTTCAAGGGGCCGGTTCAGAATTCTTTTCATCAGCTGACGAGTGACATCCGACGGTCATCGGATGCCCAAGCATCGAGCTTGCGACGAGCGCGTCGCAGCGCGGCCCGCGCCTCTCCACGGCCCTCGAGGCCGAGGTCGTCGGCAATGTCCGGCAATTCGGTGCCGTAGCCACCTGGATCGAGTGCGCCCGACCGGTGCAGCCAGACGAGGGCCTCGATCTTGGTCATCCCGCATTGTTCGATGATCTGGCGGACGAGATCGAGATGGTCCGCGTCCTCGTATCCGTCGTCCCAGCGAGCGAGACGGCCGTCACGTTCCTGGCTCTCGTCCTCGCTGTCGAGGGTCAGTACTGCGGCACCGCCGAAGCTTTGGGCCCGCTCGATCTCGGCCAATGACGAGCGCGAGGACACCACGAACACGCCTGCGGTACGCAATGCGTTGATCTCGCTCTGGGCCCCTCGACCGGGGGCGACGTAGCGGGCCTCTCCGGACATCAGCATCAGTTCGAGTGCGGCGACGCCGGCGGCGCGATCGTGTAGACCGCGCTTGGCCATCAACCTGGTCACCGCGGCGGCAAACGCCATCCGCTGGGCCACGAGTGACGAGCGCTCGGAGCGATCCTCGGGATGAGCGTGGAACCACGACAGCAGCTGGCGAAACTCGACCGAAATTCCAGTGGCCCGGGCGATCTCGCTGCGGACCGCGTTCCCGATCGCGCGCTGGACCAACTTGGACCACGCAACTTGGCGCTCCGGACGTTGGGCAGGATCCGCGTACCAACGGTCGACCACTTGCAACAGGTGGTGCTCGCCGACGATCATCAAATCGTTGATGTCCAACGACGAGGACTCGCTGCGGACCACGCCGCGGAACCGATTCACGACGGTGCGGACCAGGCCTCGGTTCATCTCCAGCAACTCGCGGCGAGCATGCTCAGCGGCGAGGTGGGTGCGGCGGATCGAACCGACCAAGGTGCCGTTGCACAACGCCGGACGGGTCACGTTGGTCGGCAGTTGGACGAGGAGATCCGACGGCACGCCGGCGACGTGACCGGTGGCCACATCGATCGCAGTCCAGATCGCCGGGACGACCTCGGTCGACGAGCCGACGTGGACACGGAACTGACCGCTGATGCGCAGACCGCCGATCTCGACCGTGGCGTCGACGTCGTGATCGCCGTATGCGAACATGCCCGGCGACTGCGACACGATCAGGTCATGGACGCCGCTCGCGGAGAACACGACGGTCGGAAATGCCACGATCGCGCCGACGCCGTCCACGTTGACATCGGCGACAGATCGAGACAGGCGAATGGCGGCGATCAGCTGTTCGCGCCGAACCACCGAATCGGCGGCAGCGTCGATCGCGGGTGAGCTCGGAAATCGGTCTCGACTGCGCTGCGTGGTGTGTTCCAGGCCCCGTGGGGCGAGCTGAATCGAGGTCTGAAGGAGGGCGTCGTGCCCAGAATTCTGCGTCATGCAAGGTCATCGGGCGTCCCGATGACCGAGCAGTCACCCGCGACGGGTGATGCTCAACGGGGTGCCCGACGGTCGTGGGAATGTAACTGGACCAGCTCAGCGTAGATATTTGTACTATTGTAGTAGCGTACATATGCATGCATTTTAGTGCATTTGCACTACAGTCGTCCGGGTCGCCCGGCCACCGAGCGCGCTTCATGCACCACAAGTGCGTTGAGTTGTGCGATGATCGGCTTCTCAAGAAATGTTCAAGAATAAATGTTCGATCGAAGGCCGTTCGACACGGACGTCGAGTGGGAACTGGAGGACCGTTGACCGGGAGCAGACACACCGAACCGACACAGGCGTCACCCGCCGGCGATCGCCCTCCGACTCGTCGGATCTCGGTTGTCATCATCGAACACCATGCGATGGTGGCCGATGCATTGAGTTGCACGTTCAACGGTTGTGTGGACATCGAGGTCGTCGGAGTTGCGTCGGACGGTGCCGTCGGAATCGATCTGGTCACCGAACACCGCGCCGATGTCGTCATCCTCGACTCGCAGCTCCCCCACGGCCAGGCGATCCAGTTGATTCCGCGTCTCGTCGGATCAGCGCCCTCGACTCGCGTGCTCATGATCGGTTCCACCACCGACACCCACGGTGCGCTTCGAGCGCTCGAGGCCGGCGCCGCAGGATTCCTGCTCAAGGATCAGCCGATCGTCGAACTGATCGAGGCGGTACGGACCGTGCATGCCGGCGGGACGGCCCTCTCGCCGCGACTCATCACCAGCTTGGCCAACCGTCTGTCGCGGTCCAATCAGCCTCGGTTCAACCTGACCCCCCGCGAGGTCGAGGTGCTCGCGTTGTTGGCCGACGGCCTGTCGACGGCCGACCTGTCACAGCGCTTCGGCGTCAGCATCCACACCATCCGCAACCACGTGCAGAGCGTGCTCCGTCGCCTCGGCGCCCACTCCAAGCTCGAGGCCGTCGCGATCGCACGCCGCGAAGGGTTGATTCCGTCGGTGGTGACGACCTCCTGACGCCAACGCGCGTCGCTGCTCAAGGTGTGCCTGACAATGTGAGGACTCGGTGAGCCCTCAGTCAATTTTTTCTCAAGAAATGCTGTGCAACTGCCGACATCAATTGCAATGAAAACTGCGGCGGTCATCGACGAGTGGGCACTGATGCGCGTGGGCGTGGAGACAACGCTTCGACGCCGCTCGCTGAAGGTCTCGATGTCGGTGTCGACTGCAACCGAGTTCTTCGCCCGGGTGGTCGGCCCGACCGGCACGAGCAAAGTCGACCTCGTGGTGATCGGTCAGATGCCCGACATGACACAGGCCGTCGCCGTCCGTCGGGCGCAGGCGATCCCCGGCCTGACCGTCATCGTGATGACGGCCAACATGTCGCCGAGCTCCGTCCTCGAGCTGTGCTCGGACGGCGCCCGCGCAGTCGTCGGCCGCCAAGGCTCGGAGGCAGAACTGTCGCAGAGCATCCAGTCCGTGATGGACGGCCATCGGCATGTCTCGTCCGCAATGCTGGCGGCGATGTTCGACGTGCCGGTCAGCGGCCCGACTCGTGCCTCGTACGACCTGACGATCCGCGAGCGCGAGGTGCTGGCCGAACTCGTCGCCGGCAAGACCAACAGCGAGATCAGCCTGCATCTGTCGATCGGCGCCGAGACCGTCAAGACACACCTCAATCACATCTACGACAAGCTCGACGTTCGCCGCCGCACCCACGCGGTTCGCCTCGCCGTCCAGCACGGCCTGGTCTGAACATCGTCAACTCTCGACGGTGCGGATCGTCCAGAAGTCAGCTGCCAAACCTGGATCGGTGACATAGGCATAGGGCATGAAGAAGTAGCCCTTGTCGCCTTGGCCGACGCCCCACGAGTTGCGACAGGTGAAGGAACCGGTCGCGTCGTCGTAGCCGACGGCCATGACTGCGTGGCCGCCCTGCACACCGCCGGCCGGCATCGGTGTCACCAGCGCCTGTTGCGTCGGCGTGGCGAAGAAGTTGGCGTAGACCGTGAAGCCGAACACGAAGGGGTAACCGGACGCCAGGCATCCCTTGAGCTGGGTGACCGACTGAACCAACCGTTCGTAGGAAACGACCTGATGCTTCGCCGCCTCGCCGTATGCCGATGTCGGCGGTTTCGTCGCCGCTGGCGCGCCGGCGGGAAACGGATCGCCCTCGCGTGCGCCGTGGGTGTCGTCATACGGCCACATCGCCTCCGGGCAGACTCCCTGCTTGGCCACGGATTTGATGCCGTCTCGCAGCGCCGCTCCGGCGTCGAACTGAACCGAGTGCTCGATGGTCCGCTCGTTGAAGTAGATGAACAACCGCGACGGGACGAAGTCGGGACCTTGACGCGCCTTGCGCCGCCCGAACTGCACGGCACCAGCGATGGCGTTGGCCGTGCAACTGCCGAGGCGCAGTTGGTCGTACACCGGTGGGCACTTCGAGCGCAGGTCGACGCGTACCGGTTGGCTGCGCAACAGCCTGCCCGGTGCTGAATAGACGAAGTCTCGATGGTCAGGCTGATCCGGCCGCCAGCCAAATCGCATGGTTGGTTTGAAGGGTTTGATGGTACGACGCGATTCCGCCACGTCTGTCTCCTTGCTCTCTCGGACGAGGCGACGCTACATCGCTACGTACCTGCGATGCGGCGGACCAACCGTGCGAATTCATGTGCTTTGTGACCCTGGATCGTGAGGTAGGAGTAGCCCCACCGTTCGCGGCGCTCGTGGAGGCGATCGATGATCTCGGACTCGGTGCCGATCACGATCAGGGGCGAAGCGAGAACGTCCGCAGGTGGCGCATCGAAGCGTCTGCAGACGCGTTCGATCAGTGGTTGCGGGTCGTCGGTGATCTCACTGACAGACATCCATGCGTTGAACTCGAGGTCGTCGAAGCGATCGCCCGCGCCCTCGCGCACCCACTCGAACTTCTCGTCGATGCGCGCCGGGAGTCCGTCCTGGGCAGACGCCGAGTCGGCCTTCCCCGAGTGGATCGATGGATTGACGCCCACGATGTCAGCTGTCGACCCGGCGAAGCGCATCATCCGCTTGCCACCGCCGGCGAGGATGATCGGGGGCCCGCCGGGCGTGTGCGGTTTCGGTGTGCCCTCCAGATCGTTGATCCGGTAGTGATCGCCGGTGAAGGTCACGGGGCCGTCGGCGAACAGGGCCTTGAGCACTGTCGTGTGTTCGATCAAGCGATCGACTCGTACCTTGGGAGGGTCCATCACGATGCCCGAACGGTCGTAGTCGGTGAGCATGTAGCCGGCGCCGAGCCCGACCTCGAGTCGACCCGCTGACATGAGATCGATCGAGGCCAGTTCGCGGGACAGGACAGCCGGATGACGGAAGTCGCAATCGAAGACGAGCGACGCGACCTTCAGCGTGGATGTCGCCATCGCCGCGGTGGCCATCGCCATGATCGGGCCGTAGCCCTCGTGGAAGTGATCAGGGACGAACAGCGTCGAGTAGCCGAGCGACTCCAGTTCGCAGGCCGACTCCGCCCACGTCATGCCCTCGAAGGGTCCCATCATCTCGACACCGAACCGGAACCGACGAGGGTGTGCCACCGTCCCTACCTCCGCGCGGGTGATCGGCGCGGAGCCCGCTGCAGTGACTGTAGCGGAATGTCGAAAGGCCCTCCGAACATCCGGCTGAGGATCTCGGAGCACGCGCGTTGCGGATCGATGTCTTCCTCACCCCACGCGATGAGGCACGCCCGCGCGACACCGAGGACTGCGTTGGCGATCGCGTTCGCGCGAACTCGAGCTTCCAAGGAGCTCCCCCAACTCTTCGTCAGGTAGGCGACCACGGCCGCTTCGTAGTCGCGATCGGTACGGGAATCCTCGTCGCGCAACGCCTGCACCTTGGCCAGCAACTGGTACCGGGTGCGGCGCATCGGGAGTCCTTTACCGAGACCGCTCAACATGATCTCACAGAGATGGGGCAAGGGATTGCTGTGATCGGCACCCTCTTCGAGGCGGACGATGAAGTCGGCAACACGTTCGTCATGATCGGGAAACGCTGCCGCTGCTTTTGTCGCGAAGTGAAGGAAGAACGTTCGCGGGCTCACACCAGCCGCGGACGCAATGTCTTCGACCGTGGTCTCGTCGTAACCCTGATCACGGAACAATCGCAGCGCATGTTCGGCCAGCGTGCGTCGTGTCTCCAAGCGTTGCTTCTCGCGCTGGTTCACCACATCGCCCCCCTCTCTGTGAACAGAGTACGTCGGTTCCGTCTCACTCTTGACGATGACATCATGACAGTGTTAACTGCAGTCACTGCATCGACATTATGTCGAACGACAGACTGGGGAGGTCACGTCATGAGCCACGTCGAGAGGTCCCGTCACCGGTTCCGCTTCACTCATCGAGCCATGGCGGTTGCCGTTGCGGCGTCGATGGTCGTCGCTGCATGCGGTAGCGACAAGAGCTCGAGCAGCAGCGGAAGCACGAGCAAGGCGCTCGTCATCGCTCGGGGCATGGACGTCAACTCGCTCGACCCGTCGCGCAGCTATTGCGACACCTGTCAGATCTTCATGACCGCGGTCTACGAGACCTTGATCGGGCTCGATGCAACCGACAACAAGACGCTCGTTCCTCGGCTCGCCACCAAATGGGTCGCCAACGGCGCGCAGACCGAGTTCACGTTCACCCTCGACCCGAAGGCCAAGTTCCCCGACGGCACCGCGGTCACCAGCGCGGACGTGAAGTTCTCATGGGAGCGGCTCAAGGCGCTGCAGGGTTCGTCGTCGTATCTCGTCTCGACCATCGACAAGATCGACACACCCGACGCAGGCACGGTGAAGGTGACGTTGAGCGTTCCCAACTCCGCATTCCTGGCCCAGGTCAATGCCAGTTACCTCGGGATCATGGAAGCCAGCCTGGCGCAGAAGAACGGTGCAACGACCGATCCGAAGACGGACAAGGCCGAGACCTGGTTCCTGTCCAACTCGGCCGGCAGCGGTCCGTTCACACTCGAGTCGTACACGTCTGGCAGCGAGCTGCGGCTCAAGCGCAACGATGCCTACTGGGGCACGAAGGCGAACTTCCCCGAGGTCATCATGAAGGAGACGCCGCAGGCCGTCACCCAGCGCCAGCAGCTCGAGCAGGGCGCCGTCGACATCGCCATGCAGATCTCCCCCGATGTCGCCAAGGGCATCACGAGCAAGGACATCAACCTCAAGCAGGTCAAGAGCTTCAACTACGTGTATCTCGCCCTCAGCCCAGCGGTCAAGGGCGGCGAAGCGTTGACACCTGACGTCCGTAAGGCGATCCGTGAAGCCCTCGACTACAAGGGTCTGCTCGACGTGACGGTCGGCGGCGCCGGCCAGTCACAGCCTTCGCCGATCCCGAACGGGTTCCTCGGGACCGAAGGTCTCGCCGCACCGACCCAAAACCTTGCCGACGCCAAGGCACTCCTGGCCAAGGCGGGCGTGACGAGCCTCACGCTCGACGCGACGTATCCGTCACTCAACGTCTACGGCGTCGATTTCACGACGGCCATGCAGAAGGTGCAGACCGACCTGAAGGCGGTCGGCATCAACCTGACGCTGAACCCCGTCGAGATCTCGGTCTGGGCCGACAAGATCGGCAAGGACGGCATTCCCGTCACGATGCTGTACTTCGCTCCGGACCACACGGATTCGAGCCAGTACGTGCAGTACTTCGGATTGCTGCCGGCGTCACAGTGGCAGACCTGGACCAAAGCCGATGCCGTACCCGCCGAGTCGGACTTGTTGACGAAGGCGTTCGCAGCACAGGACACGACAGCCCGGGGCAAGATCTACAACGAGTTGGCGACCGACATGATCAACGACCAGATCATCATCCCGATCGTCAACCCCGATCTGTTCCTGGCCAGCCGGAGCGACATCAAGGGCATGGCGTACAGCGCCTGCTGCAATCTCGACCTGGCCAAGCTCAGCAGGGGCTGACCCGACCGCATGCACAGAACCGGTTCGTGAAGCGGTACCTCGCGATTCGCATCGCGGTGATGCCGTTCCTCCTCCTCGGCATCGCCTCGATGGTGTTCGTGGTCTCGCGATTGACGCCAGCGGATCCGCTGGTGTCGATCGTGGGCGAGCGCAACCTCAACAACCCCGACATCGTCCACGCCGCGAAGCAGCGGTGGGGACTCGACTCGAGCATCCCCGTCCAGTACGTCAAGTACATGAAGAACCTGCTCCACGGTGATCTCGGCACGTCGTTCACCACACGGCGGCCGGTGCTCAGCGATCTGTGGGATCGACTTCCCGCCACACTCGAGCTGACGTTCGCAGCACTGACGATCGGGGTCGTGTTCGGTGTCGGTCTCGGCATCCTCGCCGCCCGCCACCGCAACAAGATCATCGATCACATCGCCCGGTTCTTCGCGTTGCTCGGCTCGTCGCTGCCGGCCTTCTGGTCCGGACTGCTCCTGCTGTACGTGCTGTATGCGCGCCTCGGCTGGTTGCCGGGGCCGGGGCGACTCGACCCACGCGCGAATCCGCCGGGTCACATCACCGGCTTCTACACCGTGGACTCGCTCCTGCACGGCGACTTCAGCACGTTCCGCGCCGCCGTCATGCATTTGATCCTGCCCGCGAGCGTGCTCGGCTGGGGTGTGGTCGGCATCGTCTCCCGCCTCGTACGCGCCAGCCTGCTCGACGAGTTCTCGATGGAGTACGTCCGCGTGTCGCGGGCGATGGGCTTGCGCGAGCGGACCGTCGTCAACACTCATGCGTTGCGCAACGCTCTGCTGCCGACGATCACCATCATCGCCTTCACGTTCGCCTTCCTGCTCACCGGAGCAGTGCTCACCGAAACCGTGTTCTCGTGGAACGGCCTTGGCAGCTACGCCGTCGAGGCCTCACGAAAGCTCGACTTCCCTGCGATCATCGGTGTGACGATCCTCGGCGGCTTCGCGTTCCTGATCACGAACCTGGTCGCCGACATCATCTACGCGATTGCCGACCCACGGATTCGATTGTCGTGACCGCGATCGCACCCGCCGAAGGCGTTCTGCCCGCGCCGCGACTGCGTCGCCGCCGACCCGCATGGCTGCGCGGTCCCTCACTGGCCGGCATCATCTCCATCGCGGTGTGGATCGTTGTCGCCCTCACGCTGCCGATCTGGTCCCCGCACGATCCGCTGGAAGTCGTCGGTGGCCGCCTGCTCGGTCCCAGCTGGTCGCATCTGATGGGCACCGACGCACTCGGGCGCGACGTGTTCATCCGCACGCTGTACGGGGCGCGCACGTCGTTGCCAGTTGCCGCGATCGTGATCGTTTCGGCAGTGCTCATCGGCACGATCGTCGGCGCAGCCGCCGGGTTCTTCGGTGGCTGGATCGACGCGACGCTCATGCGACTGGTCGACGTCACGATGGCCTTCCCCCCGATCCTGCTGGCGATGGCGATCACGGCGTCACTCGGGCCCGGCATCCGCAACGCGCTCATCGCGATGGTGCTCGTGTGGTGGCCGATCTACGCCCGACTACTGCGCGCTCAGGTGATCGCCGTCCGCCAACGCGACTTCGTCGATTCAGCCGTCGCGATCGGAGCGTCGCGATGGCTCGTGTTGCGCCGCTACATCCTGCCGATGTCGTACACCCCCGTGCTCGTGAATGCGACCATGGACTTCGGCCAGGTGGTGCTGTTGACGGCATCGCTCAGCTTCATCGGCCTCGGTGCCCGACCGCCCTCACCCGAGTGGGGCGCGATGATCACCGACGGTGCGACCAACTTCTACCAGTGGTGGATCGCGGCCGCACCCGGCATCGCGATCCTGCTGGTCGTGTTGGCCTTCAACTTCGTGGGCGACGCACTCCGTGACTCGTTCGACGTCAAGGACATCAGCCGGTGAGCACCGACGACGCGACCCGCCAACCCGACCAGTCACGCGAGCCGATTCTCGCCGTCAAGGACCTGCGGGTCACGTTCAACACGTCGGCCGGTCCGGCCCCGGCGGTGCGCGGCGTGAACCTCGAGGTCTACCCAGGCGAGGCACTGGCGATCGTCGGCGAATCCGGGTCGGGCAAGAGCGTGACGATGCTGGCGTTGCTCGGGCTGCTGACGAACGCGCGCGTGACGGGGTCGGCGATGTTCCGCGGCACCGAACTGATCGGTCTCGAGGCGGCCAAGCTCAGAGCAGTGCGGGGTGCACAGGTCGCGATGATCTTTCAGGATCCGATGACGTCGTTGAACCCGGTGCTCTCCATCGGTAAGCAGCTCTCGCTCGTCATGCGCGCCCACCAACCCGAGATGTCCAAGAAGGCGGCGTGGGCGCGGGCGATCGAGCTGCTCGAGCAGGTCGCGATCTCCCAGCCCGCACGGCGCTGTGATTCGTATCCACACGAGCTCTCGGGCGGGATGCGCCAGCGGGTGATGATCGCGATGGCCATCGCCAACGATCCCGACGTGCTCATCGCCGATGAGCCGACCACCGCGCTGGACGTCACGGTGCAGGCGCAGATCATGGAGTTGCTCGACGACCTGCGCCGCGAGAAGCACCTCGCCCTCGTTCTCATCACCCACGACCTCGGTGTCGTGGCCGGCTCGACGGACCGAGTCGCCGTCATGTACGCCGGCAAAGTCGCCGAATACGGTGCTGTTGGGCCGCTGTTCGAATCGCCCGGCCACCCGTACACGCGCGATCTGCTCGAGTGCCTGCCACGACTCGACTCGAAGCAGGAGGTACAGGCCTCGATCACCGGTATCCCGCCGACGCCGATGTCGTTGCCTCCTGGGTGCCCGTTCTCGCCGCGCTGCAAGTATGCGGTGCCCACGTGCTCGGACGCCGAGCCGGTCCTGCTCCCCCGCGGCGAGACGCTCGTTGCGTGTTCCGTCCTCACCGGATCGGTCGTCGGCGATGGGTGACGCGCTGACTGACGGGCCGATCCTGCGGGTCCGCAACCTGGTCAAGGAGTTCCGCGTTCGTGATCACGGACGAAGCGTCGTCGTGCACGCGGTCAGCAACGTCTCGTTCGATCTCGCGCCCGGAGAGACGCTGGCCCTCGTCGGTGAATCCGGCTGCGGCAAGACGACCACCGGCCGGTGCATCGTCAGACTGACCGAGGCCACGAGTGGCGAGGTCATCTTCCGCGGCACCGATCTGATCCACCTCTCCAACACCGAGATGCGCAAGGCGCGACGCGACCTGCAGATCGTCTTCCAGGATCCACAGGCGTCATTGCACCCGCGGTTGACCGTGCGGCGCCTGCTCTCGGAGCCGCTCGAGGTGCACGGCGTCGCCGCGGCCGAGGTCACGACTCGCGTCGACGAGCTGCTGCGGATCGTCCAACTCCGTGAAGAGCACCTCGACCGGTATCCGCACGAGTTCTCCGGTGGTCAACGACAGCGCGTCGGCATCGCCCGCGCTCTCGCGATCTCGCCCTCGCTGCTGGTGCTCGACGAACCCGTGTCGGCCTTAGATGTCAGCATCCAGGCCGAGATCATGAAGCTGCTGATCGATCTGCGCGTGCGGCTCGGTCTCTCGTACCTCTTCATCGCCCACGACCTCGCGGTCGTGCGCCAGCTCGCCGATCGAGTCGCCGTGATGTACCTCGGCAAGATCGTCGAGATCGGGCCGGCCGACGAGGTCTACAACGCACCACAGCATCCGTACACGCAGGCGCTGCTGTCGGCCGTGCCCGTGCCTGATCCATCGATCGAACGTCACCGCAAGCGCATCGTGCTGCGCGGTGAGCTGCCGAGTCCGATCGACCCGCCATCGGGCTGTCGGTTCCGCACGCGGTGCTGGAGGGCTGAGGCCCGCTGCGCCGAAGAGGAACCGCCGTTGAACGCGGTGGGTGCGACGATGGTCGCATGTCATTTTCCCGGGCCGGACGCCGCATGACCACCTCTGTGCTCGCGATCGATCTCGGCTCGACCGGCGTGAAGGTGGCCCTCGTCGACGCCAAGGGCACCGTGCTGAGCAGTGCAGGTGAGGTGATCCCGACGATCTTCACGCCCGATGGCGGCGCCGAACAGGATCCGACTGTGTGGTGGGAGGCGATCGGTCGCTGTGCCCGTCAGGCCGTCGGTGCCTCGGCCGTGCCGGTTCGCGAGGTCGGATTGGTCGCCGTGACGAGCCAGTACACCTCGACGGTCGCGGTGCGTGCCGACGGGACACCGCTGGCCAACGCGGTGATGTGGATGGATCAACGCGGCCGGCGTCACAACACTGCGGTGCCGAACGCCGCCGACGCGACGCGCTGGATCGACATCCACGGCATGGCACCGAGCGGCAACGACGACATCGGCCACATCGCATTCATCCGTGCGGAGTGGCCGGAGGTGTTCGCGGCCGCGCACGCACTGGTCGAGCCGATGGACTACATCGCGGCCCGACTCACCGGGCACGTGACGGCCACGCAGAACACGATGTTTCCGATGCTCTCCGTCGACAACCGCACGTGGGGATCATGCGAGTACAGCGACGAGCTCTTGCAGCTCTCCGGGGTCGAGCTGGACAAGTTGCCCACGTTGGTCCCGATGGGCTCGCCACGTGGCGCGATCACCGCCGAAGCTGCGGCCCACCTCGGCGTCGACCCGTCGGCGATCGTGATGGACGCAACGATCGATTCGGTCACGTCGGCCATCGGAACGGGCACGATCGACGCCTCGGGCTGTGGGCTGATCATCGGAACGACCGCTGTCATGGTCACACACCTGCCGGACAAGCGTCACGACATGGCTCACGGACTGACGACGGCGCCGAGCCCGCTCCCCAACTCGTACTTCCTCGTTGCCGAGAACGGCATCGGTGGCAAGGCGCTGGACGTGTTCGTCAACAACATCGTCTATCCCGACGACGGGCTGACATCGGCCGCGCCGCCAGACGCGTTCGAGCGCGTCCTCGCCGCGGCCGCGACCTCACCGGTCGGGGCCAACGGGATCATGTTCCAGCCGTGGCTCGTCGGTTCCGGCGCTCCCGGTTTCGCGCGGCGCACGCGGGGCGGATTCGTCAACCTCGACCTCAACGCCAGCCGGGTCGACATGGCTCGCGCCGTGCTGGAGGGCGTCGCCCTCAACGTTGCCTGGCTGCTCCCCCACTTCTCCGCACTGGCCACCCAGACCTACGGCCAGGTTTCCGTCGGTGGCGGTGGAGCAGGTTCCGCATTGTGGGGTCAGATCATGGCTGACACGTTCGGCGTGAACGTGCGTCGGCTGGCCAACGCACGAACCACCAACGCGCACGGCGCTGCCTTGCTCGCACTTGCCCAAGCGGGCGAGTTCGACATCACCGACATCCCATCGCTGCTCACCATCCAGGAAGTGCACGAACCGCAGCCAACCGCCCACGCCCTCTACGGCCGGCGGCTCGCCGCCTTCATCGATTTCCACGACCGAACGATCCCCTTCTACAACGCACTCAACGCACCGGAGAGAACCACACCATGAGCACAGACAATGCCACCCGCCCGACCTCGCCGCTGCACCCCTACGCCGGCCGCTACGAGGTGCACAACTCGATGCCAGAACACGGCGTGCCGCGCGAGCAGATCCTCGCCGAGCTGCGCGAGATGTCGACCGAAGAGGACAAGAAGGGAGACTCGGGACGCGTCAGCGGCTCGATCTATTCCGGCGACCACGACCACTACGCGTTCCTCACCGAAGCCTTCAGCTTCTACGCCCACGCCAACGTGCTGCAGCGCGACATGTACCCCAGCGCGACGAAGATGGAATCCGAGATCATCGCGATGACCGCCAGCATGCTGCACGGCGACGAGACCACCGGCGGGCTGGTGACGTCGGGCGGCACAGAGAGCCTCGTCACCGCGATGCTCACCTATCGCGAGTGGGGCAAGAACGTGAAGGGAATCACCGAACCAGAGGTGATCATGCCCGTGACGGCCCACCCCGGACATGACAAAGGAATGCACTACTTCGGGATCAAGACGATCAAGGCGCCGGTCACGTCGGAGTACACCGTCGACCTCGACTGGGTGCGCGAGCACATCACGCCCAACACGGTTGCACTCGTCGGTTCGGCCGGCACGTACCCGCACGGAATCATCGACCCCATTCCCGCGCTGGGACAGTTGGCGATCGAGCATGACATCGGCCTCCACGTCGACGGCTGCCTCGGCGGGTTCATCATCCCCTGGGCCGAGGACCTGGGTTACCCACTTCCGCCGTTCGACCTTCGCGTGCCGGGCGTGACGACCATCTCGGCCGACACCCACAAGTACGGGTATGCGCTGAAGGGCAGCTCGGTGCTGTTGTTCCGGCCCAAGTCGCTGCGTCGCGAGCAGTACTTCATGATCAGCGGCTGGCCCGGCGGCATGTACTCGTCACCGAGCATGGGCGGCAGCCGGTCCGGCGGTCTGATCGCGGCGACGTGGGCGTCGATGCTGAACCTCGGCCGCGAGGGCTACCGGCGAATTGCCGCCGACATCTTCCGCACCGCCGACGAGCTCAAGGCCGCGGTCCGCTCGCACCCCGAGCTTGAGCTGATCGGCGACTCGCTGTTCAACGTCGCGTTCCGTTCGGATGTCGTCGACATCTACCACGTCAACGACGCGCTGGCTGATCGTGGCTGGCGGATGAACGGCCTGCAGAACCCGCCGGCACTGCACTTCTGCGTCACCCGTCCGAACACCCAGCCCGGCATCACCGAAGCCTTCGCGAACGACCTGACGGAAGCGATCGAGTACGCCAAGAACCCGCCCCGCCCGATCCCGATCAGTGGCGCGATGTACGGGGCCGGCGGCGTCGTGCCCGACATCGACCGGATCTTCGTCAGCCTCGCCAACCGCCTCGACGCGATGCACGAAGTCGGCCCATTGGGCTGACGGCACGCGCAGCGGCGACGAAGCACACGATGGCCCCGACCACGAAAAACGCAAGGATTCCGACGATTGCACGACTCGTCCGGCCGAGGGACTGAACACAGGGAACCCGAAAGATCATCGAAACCATGATCCCAGCAGCCAGCCAGGCCAAGAAGCCCACGAGCAGTTCGCGGTGACGTGACGACCCTGTCACCCTGCCCCCTTTCGTATAGCCGATACGACAACCCAACACCTCAAAGGTCATGAATGTCAACACTTCAATATAGTCGCAGTCAGTATGCGATAAGGTTTCAAGCGAAGATTTCGAAGAGCGGCTCACCCGCCCGTGACGTCGTCGGCCCATTGGGCTGACGGCACGCGCAGCGGCGACGAAGCATCGAACGTCTACTGTCGGCTCGACGGAGGAGACGCCCATGGGTCGGCAGCGCTTGCGAGAACTCGGCTTCACGATCGGCGAACTGCCGACCGGGCAGCACAACGCGATCACCGATGTCGCGGGCGTCGCCGTGGGCCATTCGACGGTCATCGCCGACGCGCCACGAATTGCCCGGACCGGCGTCACCGTCGTCGTGCCGCGTCTGCACGACGAGCGTCACGACAGCTGCTACGCCGGCATGTTCTCGTTCAACGGCAACGGGGAGATGACCGGCAGTCACTGGCTCGAAGAATCCGGTCTGCTCAATGGTCCGATCGGCATCACCAACACTCACCAGGTCGGTCTCGTGCGCGACACACTCGTGCAGCACGAGATCGAACACGATCCGACCGCCACATGGTGCCTGCCGATCGTGGCCGAGACGTACGACGGCTTCCTCAACGACATCGCTGCGTTCCACCTGACGGCCGAGCACGTGCGCGAGGCGTTGGACGGCGCACTCGGTGGCGCGGTTGCGGAAGGCAACGTCGGCGGCGGCACCGGCATGATCTGCCACGGCTTCAAGGGCGGCATCGGTACCTCGTCACGAATCGTCGACACCGGTGTCGGCGAGTACACGGTCGGCGCCTTGGTGCAGGCCAACTACGGCGCCCGGTCACAGCTGCGCCTCGATGGTCGACCGGTCGGCAAGCAGATCACCGCGGACATTGTTCCACTGCCGACCGATCCCTCGACGGCGGGTGCCGGATCGGTCATCGTGATCATCGCGACCGACGCACCTCTGCTCGCTGATCAGTGCAAGCGGTTGGCCCGCCGGGCAACCGTTGGCCTGGCTCGAGTCGGCGGAACGGGCCACAACGGCAGCGGCGACATCTTCCTTGCGTTCTCCACGGCCAACCGCGTTCAGGCCACATCCGAGCATCCCATCTCCGTCGCCACCATGCCCCTCGATCACATCACGCCGTTGCTCAATGCCACCGCCGACGCCGTGGAGGAAGCCATCTGGAACGCGCTGTGCCAGGCGGAGACGATGACCGGACACCTCGATCGAACGGTGCATGCGATCCCGCTCGACCTCCTCGTGGCTGATCTGCCGTGAAGCAGCGACTGATCGGACTGGCGTTGTGCGCGCTTCTCCCGACGTTCCGGATCCCGACGTTCCGGATCCCGCCGATCACCGTGACCGCCATCGTTGCCCAGACTGCCGCGACAGCATCTTCACCCGCCTCGCGGTCGAGGTTCACCGAGATTCGCTCGATCGGCACGTCGGTGCGCGGCCGCGACATCGTCGCGTACCGGATGGGGACGCCAGGCGGTCGAGCGGTGCTGATCATCGGCGACATCCATGGCGACGAATCGAAGGGCATCGAGATCACCACTCGGCTGCGCACTCGCCCGATCCCAGCCGGCATCGATCTGTGGGTGATCGACACCGTCAACCCCGACGGTCTCGCGGCCGACACACGGCAGAACGCGAACGGCGTGGATCCGAATCGCAACTACGACGTGAACTGGGGCTACATCCCACCGTCGACCACGAACAACCAGTACTCCGGCGCCCACGCCGCTGATCAGCCCGAGACGCAGGCCGTCGAGGCGTTCATCCGCGAGATCAAGCCGTCGATCTCGGTCTGGTACCACCAGGACGCGAACCGGGTCTCCGTCGGTGGCGCGCGCCACGAGATCCCCACCAGATACGCCCAACTCGTCGGACTCTCCACTGCGTCCACACCGTGCACCCAAGGGTGCATCGGCACCGCGACTCAGTTCACCAATCACACGGTTGTCGGCGGCACCTCGTTCATCGTCGAACTGCCCGGCGACGCGGCGGTCACACAGCAGATGGTGACATCGCATGTCGACGCCCTTCTGGCCGTCATGACCATGTGATCAGACAGGGCCTATGTCATCGATGCGCCGTGTTGAGCCAATCGCGTGTGCCGGGCCAGCGCCGCAAAGTCTGCATCGGCGTGCAGCAGGGGCGCACCCACACGAATAGCAACGGCGGCGATGAGACAGTCGATGAGCTTTCGCACGGTCTCGCCATTCCGACGACAGGTCCGATACAGAGCAGCGGCATCCTCGTAGTCGAACGGTGTGAGCGAGATCAGCGTCGCACGGGCGAGGAGGCCGCGAAGCTCGGCGAGCTGGCGTTCGTCACGGGCACCGGCGAAGACCTCCATGCTGATGACGTCGCAGATCGCCAGCTCGCTATCGAATTCGGCAACGAGCGCGTGACAAACACCCGATCCGGTGTCGCGGAGGAACTCGATCCAAGCTGAGGTGTCAACGAAGATCATCCGACGCGTGACCCACGCATCTCCTGGAGATCCCCATCCCATCCTGAGCCACGCAGCGCGAGAGCATCGTCGAGGCCGAGCGGTTCGCCGGCGAGGCGCCGCAGAGCCATGTTCACGGCGTCACGCTTGGAGACGAGGTGATAGCGCTTCATGACCGCTGCGCAGGCGGAGTCGTCGATGTCTATGTTGGTACGCGCCATACACCAACTCTACACATCTAGACCGTCGAACAGCATCAGCACCTCCGCAAGCGATTCGATGCTGGCTTGGGTGATCGGATCGACGACGAGCTGCAGGTGAGTCGCGCCGACGTCCGCGAAGCCGCGCAGTTGCTCAGCGATCTCCAGCGCTGTCCCGCGCACCGGCGGGATCTTGGCCGCCGCTGACGAAGCCATCACGCGACCCTGGCCATCGTCGAGTTGGACGAAAACTGCCGCGGTCGCGCCGACGCTGCCGGGCATCCGGCCGGCAGCCTCGACCGCTTCGTCGACGGTGGCCCGCAGCGAGCCGAAACCTGCCGCCGTGTTGCCGTAGATCGTCCACCACACGTTCCACATGTCGACGTGCGGCAGCCCGATCGTCAGCATCCGTGGGCTGGCTGATCCGAGCAGCAGCGGTGGGCCTCCTGGGCGGACGGGCGGCGGGTCGAGCAGCGAGTCTTCGACCCGGTAGTAGTCGCCGGCGAAGTCGACGTGATGCTCGCGCAGGAGTGTGCGGATGATTGTGAAGGCTTCTTCGAATCGGGAGACCCGGTTGTCGTACGCGAACCCGAAGGCGCGGTACTCGCGTTCGTTCCAGCCGGCACCGAGGCCGACGATGAGGCGGCCACCCGAGATCGCATCGACCGTCGCTGCCTGTTTGGCCAGCATCGCCGGCGCGTGAAAGCTGGTTGCGGCGACGAGCGGACCGAGTTCGACTCGGGTGGTGACGGCGGCAAGAGCTGCCAGCGAGGTCCACGCCTCCCAAGGTCCGCGTCGCACGCCGTCCGGCAGGTCGAAGATGAGATGGTCACCGACCCAGATGGAGTCGAAGCCGACCGCCTCCGCAGCCTGAGCCATCGCGATCAGCTCCGGCCAGCCGACGTGGCGCTCGACCTCGGGGAGTT
>JBBRPP010000074.1:0-19295 GCA_038227995.1 Acidimicrobiales bacterium | reverse complement strand
GTCCCGGTTGGTCCGCCGCCGAATCCACTCGCTGCGGACCGCGAGGCACAGGAACGCCCAGGCCGAAGCCGCGAGGACACCGTTGATCACATCCCCGAGGTAGTGCTCCCCGTTGAGGATGCGCAAGGCACTGATGACGACCGTGATCAGAGCGGTGGTTCGGCGGAGGTCGGCACGGATCCGGGGTTGCCAGTCGGAGACGAGATACCAGACCAAAATCGCGATCACCGTCATTCCGAAGGCATGGCCACTCGGGGTTTCCCAGACTGCGCCGAGTCGGAGGCTGTCCACTGTCGTCGGGCGTGTTCGGCTCATGAGGTCCTTGACGAGCGTCAGAATGATCTGCCCGATTCCCAGGCTGATTGCGACGAACGCCGAATCGAACCACTGATGCCGAATCGCAAGCCATATCACCGCGACTGCGCCCAGAAGGATGATCACGTAGACGCTTGCATTGGCCGACTTGTCCACGAACGGTTCGTACGGGTGGCTCTCGATGTCGAGCGACGGCGCGACGAATGACTCGAACCGTTGTGCGACGCCAGCCGCAAAAACAATCGAACTGGCAGCGAATCCACCGGCCATCGCGAACGCGCGGAACCAGAAGACCCGCGAAGGAAGGACTTCGGTGAACGAATCGATTCGAGCACTCATGATGAAAGCCTGTCATGCTCGTCCGATGCGAAGGGAATGCAGCGTCGTGCAGCGGACGACAGCACACAAATCTGTGTCGGCAGCGACGAGCACGACATGACCGATCGCTCATCAGGAAGAGTGGCGCTGTTGCTCACAGGTGTTCTTCTGTCTGCGTTGTCGGCATGTTCCGGCGGATCAGGATCGAAGGCAGGAGTGCCTGGGACCGCAACGACGGGAGTTGCAGCCACGACTCTCGCGAGGTCGACGTCGACGTCGACGTCGGCCGAGTCGACGCCAAACGCGACTGCGCAATCAGCAGCGACGACGGTCGTCGGTCGGAAGGGTGCAATCACGGTCGACATCGCCGGCAACGGAATCGAATTCGACCGGCGGCTGCTCGGCACCAACGCGCCCGCCTGGATCAATCCGACGCGCCTCGCTGACCCCCAATTTCTCCGAGATGTCGTGGACCTCGGGACGACCACTGTGCGGATGCCGGGTGGCAGCTGGAGCAGCGACTACGACTGGCTCGCGTGCGAGAACGGAGATGGCGCACGGTGCAACTGGACGTGGGCAGCCAAGCCATCCGACTATGTGCAGTTCATGGCCGCAACGCACGTCGCCGGCATGTGGACCGTCAACATCAACGAGACCGCACAGCAGGCAGCGGCGCTGGTTGCGTATTTCAACGGTTCCGTCGGCGACCCCCGTCTGATCGGCGTCGACCGCGATGGAACCGATTGGGGCACAGTCGGGAAATGGGCGACGCTGCGGTCCGAACACGGGCATCCGGCGCCACAGACCGTCCGCCTCTGGGAGGTCGGTAACGAGGTGTACGGCGCGAAGCCGGCAGCTGGTCCGGAGTGTGCTTCATTCGGGTGGGAGAACAGTTGGACGTGCGACGGGACCGACTACGTGCAGGGCACCAAGGAACACGACGGTTACCTCGCCATTCGGAAGGCGATGCAGGCCGTCGACTCGACCATTCTGGTCGGTGCGGTGGGCATCGGAGGCGATCAGTCGGGCTGGAGCGACTTCGGCGACAAGGTGATCGACGGCGCTGCAGCGTCGCTCGACTTCTACGTTGTGCATGACTACGGGTTCACCGATGCGCCGTCGAATTCGGACGCCCTGAAGCGTCCGGCCGATTCGTGGGACGACACGATGAGACAGGTCAGCTCAGCCCTCGTCAAGGAGAACCCCGATCGGTCGGTGCCGGTCGCGATCACGGAATACAACATGTTCGCGTTCTCGGATGGGGACACGAAGGGTCAGATGTCGAAGGCCATCAGCGCCTTCTACCTCGCCGACTCGATCGGACAGATGGCAACGCACGGTGTTTCGATCGCCAACCAATGGAACCTCCTGAACGGCGCGAATTCGTCGGGCACTGGCGACTACGGGGTCGTCGATGCCGACACCCTGGCGCCCAAACCGCAGTTCTACGCGCTCGCGATGTGGAGCCGCTTCGGCGATCGGTTGCTGCCGATCGACGTTGGCTTCGACGAAGGATCGACGCTGAGCGCGTACGCAGGCCGACGTACCGATGGCACGGTGACCGTGATCGTTCTCAACAAGACGTCAGACCCGATTGCGGCCGATCTCCAACTGGCTGGCGCGACCACTGGTTTCGACGCTCGAGCGGACGTGATGACTGCGACATCGATGGACGCGGGCGGCGTGAGCTTCAACGGAAAGGTGAGCACCGACACGAACCTCGATGCCACGCCGGGCGCCGCGCTCGGTCTGGTCACCAACGGAGCGTTGCACATGTCATTTTCCCCCTCGTCGATCACGCTGGTCACACTGACGCCGACGAAATAGGCCGGTCTCGGATCGTTGCGCGGGTTCGAGCCACATGTCCTTCGACGGCCGCGAACCAGTCCTCGGCATGACCTCGGCGAAATCGAGAGAGCTTCCCATCGAGTGGCCGGAACAGGTCCCGACGCCACGACAACGACAAATGAATGTGACGAACGCAATGAGGTTGCGTGGCCGGTGGCGGCACTAACGTCGTCGGCTGTGCAGGTGATCACCGATCTCGCCGATTCGCCCTGGCCGGGCCAACGTTCTGTCATCACGATCGGCGCGTATGACGGGGTTCATCGCGGGCACCAGGCCGTGATCGCCGAAGTCCGAGCGCTCGCTGCTCAGTGCGACTGCCGTTCGGTCGTCGTGACGTTCGATCGTCACCCAGCCAGCGTCGTGAGGCCCGAATCTGCGCCGAACCTGCTCACCGACCTCGACCAGAAGCTCGAACTGCTCAGCGCGACCGGCGTGGACGCGACGGTGCTCGTTCGATTCGACGAGGCGCAGTCGTTCGAGAGCGCGAGCGACTTCGTCGTCCGAGTGCTTGTCAACTGCCTGGCGACGCGCACGGTCGTGGTCGGCGAGGATTTCCATTTCGGCCGTCAACGCTCGGGCAACGTGGCGCTGCTCCGCGAGCTCGGTCTCGAACACGACTTCGAGGTTCATCCACGCGACCTCGTCGGCCGCAGCGACGGCGTCGAGGAACCCATCAGCTCGACCGCGATCCGTCGGGCGCTTGCAGGCGGACAGGTCGAGTTGGCCGCGAACATGCTCGGCCGCCCGTTCGAGGCGCGTGGCATCGTCGTGCGCGGCGACCAGCGCGGTCGTCAGCTCGGTTTTCCGACGGCCAACGTCGAGGTGCCGAACAAGGTCTGCCTTCCGGCCGACGGCGTGTACGCAGGATGGTACGAACGCCCCAGCGGCGAGACGCACGCCTGCGCGATCAACCTCGGTCGCCGGCCGACGTTCTACGAACACGCCGACCATTCGCTGCTCGAAGCACACCTGCTCGACTTCGCCGGCGATCTCTACGCCGAGCCCGCACGGGTGCGGTTCACGAATTTCCTCCGCAGCGAGCGCAAGTTCGACGGCATCGACGCGCTGGTGATGCAGCTCAAGCTCGACATCGACCACGCCCGGGCGGCGACGGTTTCACAGAGCTGAGGCAGCGTGCCGTCGCCGCTGTGCGGGGGCCTCAGCCTCCGAGTGTGACGAGCAGGATCAGACCGCTCAGCACGATGGCGCTGGCGGCGAGGCGGCGACGGACATCGCCCTCGCCGAGAAATCGCCAGCCGAGAATCGCGGCGAGAGCCACGCTTGATTCCCTCAATGCGCTGACATAGCCCACAGAAGCGTGACGCACGGCGACCAGCACGAGCGTGTAGGTCAACAGCGACGCGAAGCCGGCCAGCGCAAACCGTCGCCAATCAACGGCGAGTACAGCTCGCAGTTCACCGAGTCGGCCGGTCGCCACGCCATAGATCGAGCAGCATGTTCCCACCATGACGCCGGACGCGAACGCGTAGCCGACGTTGCCCGTCGAACGCGAACCCTTGCTGTCCACCAGCGTGTACGTGCCGATCGTCAGCGCGACTCCCAGGGCGATGAGCACCGCCGCCCCGTTGGCCTTTCCGGCGAGCACGATGAGGCCGCACGCCACGATGAGAATCGCGGTGACACCCCACAATCGCACCGGGTCGTGAAGAAACGCGAACCCTCCGATCGCAGCGAGAACGGCACCGCCGCCGCGTGCGATCGGATAGACATCGGAGAAGTCTCCATGGTTGTACGCGCGGGCGAGCAAGACGATGTACGGAAGCTGGACACAACCGGACAGGACAGCCCAGATCCATCCGCCCGATGCCATCCCACCCACGACGATGAACGCGACGAGCGCGAACACGGCACCCAGGCCGAACTGGGCCCACAGCGCAATGAAGCGATCGTGCGTGGTCTGCTTGATCGCCAGGTTCCAGCAGGCGTGCAACACCGCGGCCGACAGTGCGAGCAGTGTTGCGGTGAGCACTGATTCACAGACTACGCGCTCGGCCGACCAGTCGGGACTCGGTGGGGCGTGACGCGATCGACGACGTCGAGGTGCGTAGTCTGACAATGGCTATGGATCGTCCAATCGGAATGTTCGACTCGGGTTTCGGGGGTCTCACGGTGGCCAGGGCTTTGATCGACCTGCTGCCCAACGAAGACGTGGTCTACATCGGCGACACCGGGCGGTATCCGTACGGTTCCAAACCGCAACACGAGGTCCGCGAGTTCGCCCGCCAGCTGGCCTGGAGCCTGGTCAAGGACTACGACGCGAAGGCCGTGGTCGTCGCGTGCAACACGGCAGCGGCTGCTGCGCTGGAAGACCTCGTCGACGAGCTTCCGGTGCCGGTGATCGGCGTCATCGAGCCGGGCGCACGTGCGCTCGTCGCCGCGACTCGAAGTGGCCGAGTCGGCGTGATCGGAACAGTCGGCACGGTGATGTCGGGGGCGTATGACCGTGCGGTCGCGGCAACCAACGTCCCGGTCGTGCTCACCACTGCGGCATGCCCCGGATTCGTCGAGTTCGTCGAGCGCGGGCAGACCAGCGGTGACGAGATCGCGATCCTGGCCGACCGCATGCTCGCGCCGGTCAAGGCGGCCGGCGTCGACACGTTGCTGCTCGGCTGCACCCACTACCCGTACCTCGCTCGTGTGATCGGGCAGGCGATGGGTCCGTCGGTGACGCTCGTCAGCAGTGCTGACGAGACCGCCTTTGCCGCCCGCGACCAACTCGGCTCGATGGGCTTGCTGCGCAACGAGGCGCGAGGCGACGCCGAGCACCAGTTCTTGTCGAGCGGCGACATCGGATGGTTCGCCGATCTCGGGCGACGGCTGTTCGGACCAGAGTTGGCCCAAGCCGACTCGTGGATTCCGCCTGCTCCCTGACGCCGCACCCATATCCTCTGAGTTCCCCGTACCAAGGAGATCACCATGGCCCGTCCCGACGGCCGCGAATCGAATGAACTGCGCCCGATCACGTTCGAGCGCGACTACACCGAGATGGCAGCGGGCAGCGTGCTCGTGACGTTCGGGCGCACCCGCGTGCTGTGCACCGCAAGCATCGACGAAGACGTGCCGCGGTGGATGAAGGGCAAGGGCAAGGGCTGGGTCACCGCCGAGTACTCGATGCTGCCGGGTTCGTCGCCGGAGCGCGTCGATCGTGAAGCCGCGAAAGGCAAGCAGAGCGGGCGAACGGTCGAGATCCAACGGCTCATCGGTCGAGCCCTGCGCGCATCATGCGACATGCGGCTGCTGGGCGAGCGTCAGGTCGTGGTCGACTGCGACGTGCTGCAGGCCGATGGCGGGACGCGCACCGCAAGTATCTGCGGTGGCTATCTCGCGCTGCACGACGCGCTCACGCGTGTGGTGCAGAACAAGTCGATCAGTGCCCACCCTCTCCATTCGTTGTGCGCCGCGATCAGCGTCGGCATCGTCAACGGCGTTCCCGTGCTCGACCTGCCCTACATCGAGGACAGCGCGGCCGAGACCGACATGAACGTCGTGATGGTGCAGCGGATCAATGCCGCCGCCGGTGGCTCCGAGCCGCAATTCGTCGAAGTCCAGGGAACGGCAGAAGCGGCACCGTTCAGTCGCGGTGAGCTCGACCAGTTGCTCGCCCTGGCCGAGGGTGGTCTGGCCGAGATCATGGCGCTGCAGACCGAGATGATCGCGACGCCGCCCGAGTTTCGCAAACTCGGTCGCTGAACCGATGATCCGATGAGCGCCACGTCGCCGTTGCCGAAGTTCGTGTGCGCCTCGGCGAACCCGGACAAGGTCGCCGAGATCGCTGCGATCCTTGATGGCCTCGTCGACCTTCTGCCGCGTCCGGTGGGCGTTGCGGACGTGGTCGAGGACGCCGACACTCTCCTCGGCAACGCACGGCTGAAAGCAGCGGCACTCTGCGCAGCAACGGGGCTGCCCTCGATCAGCGACGACACCGGACTCGAAGTCGACGCACTCGATGGCGCGCCTGGCGTGTACACCGCCCGATTCGCCGGCGAAGGCTGCAGCTACGGCGACAACCGCCGGAAGTTACTCGACGTGCTCGCCGGCATCGAACCGACCAAGCGCACAGCCCGGTTCAAGACGGTCGCAATGGTCGTGTGGCCCGATGGCAACGAACTCGCGGCCGAAGGCGTGTGCGAAGGCACGATCGCAATGGCCGAACAGGGCGAGCGGGGCTTCGGCTACGACGCCGTGTTCATTCCCGTCGACGGTGACGGCGGAACGTTCTCGCAGATGTCGGAATCAGGCAAGCATTCGATCTCTCACCGGGGTCGCGCGTTTCGTTCACTCGTCGAGGCGCTGAAGGCGTCGCCGACCGGATCATCACCAGCCGCGTAAGTCGATCGGCCACCGGTCGATGACGTCGTCGCCGCGGACGATCCAGGCTGCTTCGTGCATCGCCATCGTCGGGTCGATGTGGGCGGGTGTCACTCGCACTCGCGCGCCGACGTCGGGCTGCGGTGCCCCGTGATCGGCAGCGAACACGACGTGCTCGTCGCTGCAGAATCGCACGGTCCCAGCGACGATCGACGGGTTGCCGTGATCCATCCCGAGCGCCTTCAGACCGACGTCGGCGACGGCATGGCTCGGTGACGTCGAGATGACCGTGCCGACCACCCAGCACGCCTGCTCGAACGGCAGGCCGAGTTGGCCGTAGTGCGTGTCCATCAACGCGTAGCTGCCGGCCTGGATCTCGTTCACCCGGTCGTGCAGGTCGTACGTACCCGTGCCTCCGGCCGAGATGATCGAGCCGCCGACATCGGCATGCGCGGCGAGCAACAGATCCATCGCGGCTGCGACGCGGGAGCGTCGCTCGATTCGATCAGCGACCATCATGAGATGTCCCTCGTATCCCATCACCCCGCGCACATCGAGTGCCTTCGACCGCGCGTAGTCGGCCAGACGTCCCGCGGTGGACGGCAGGCAACCACAGCGGGGGAGGCCGACGTTGACATCGATCAGGACCTGCGTCAGACCGGCGGCCGCTGCGGCGTCGACCGTCGCGATCGAGTCCACTGCGATCGTGATCGATGCGTCGGCCTGAGCGGCGCCGAGCGCACGGAGTCGGATCGGATCGACCGTCTCGTTGGCGAGCAGGAGGTCGTCGCCGAGCCCGGCCGCGGCCATCTCGAGCACCTCTCGCGGCGTGGCACAGGTGAAGGTGTGATGGCCGGCCGCGGCCTGCGCGGCGGCGAGGGCGGTGCATTTGTGGGCTTTCACATGGGGTCTCAGCCGGGCCGCGGGATGCGCCGCGGCCATCGTGGCGATGTTGCGGTCGAAGGCGTCGGCGTCGATGATCAGTGCTGGCGTCTGTAGGTCGTCGAGGTTCATCGCGCTCTCTCCGGATCAGGCATCCGATCAGCGATCGGAACAGCCATGTGGCCATCATGGCACGCGAGGAAAAACGCCATGAAACCCTTACCATTGGATCACTGTTGGTTCGACTCCGGTCCCCCCGGCACCGTGCTCGGAGCCATCCGCAAACAGATTCGTGAGGTATATCGCGTGAAGTTCAAAAAGGGCGACACCGTCATTTACCCGCAGCATGGCGCATGCCTGGTGCAGGGGACGAAGAAGGTCGTCGCGTTCGGCGAGACGCAGGAATACCTGATCCTCCGCACGATCATCAACGAGATGACCCTGTCGGTTCCCGTGGCCCGGGCGGCCGACGTCGGTGTCCGCCCACCCGTGTCGCCCGACGAGCTCGAAGACCTCGTGTCCGTGCTCTCGAAGGCCGATCCGCGCGTGCCCAGCAACTGGAGCCGACGGTTCAAGAACCACCAGGAGAAGCTGAAGAGCGGTGACGTGTACCAGGTCGCCGAAGTCGTCCGTAACCTCGCCGCCCGCAACCGCGACGCCTCGTTGTCGGCCGCCGAGCGCACGATGTACGAGCGGGCGCGGATCAACCTCATCAGCGAGATCGCGCCGGCATTGAAGGTCAGCGCCGAAGACGCCGAGTCGTACCTCGACGAAGCCTTGGCCAAGGGTGTGCTCAAGCCGGCCAAGGAAGTCAAGAAGAAGGCGTAACAGCTCCGTTCGGCCGTCGAGTTTCGTCTCGCGGCCACACCGCGCCGATCTACAGTGCGGGCCATGTCTGAACGAGTACACATCACCAGAGCGGATCTCGAAGCACAGATCAAGGCTGGTGAAATCGACACCGTGATCATGGCGTTTCCCGACCTGCAGGGCCGGCTCGTCGGCAAACGCACGACCGGTCGCTTCTTCCTCGCCAACGTGGCCGACAACGGCACCGAGAACTGCGACTACCTGATCGCGTGCGACATGGACAACAACCCGGTACCGGGTTACAAGTTCGCCAGCTACGAGCAGGGTTACGGCGACATGCTCGCTGCGGCCGACTGGGACACGATCCGGTTGGTTCCATGGGTGCCGAAGACGGCGATGATCATGTGCGATCTGTTCGATGTGACGACCAAGGAATTGGTCGAGGTCGCGCCTCGCACCGTGTTGCGGCGCCAGGTCGAGGCTGCCGCCGCGCTTGGCTTCCTGCCGATGGTTGCCAGCGAGATCGAGTTCTATCTGTTCAAGGACACCTACGACGAGGCTCACGACAAGGGCTACCGCGACCTGAAGCCGCACAGCCCATGGCTGGAGGACTACCACATCCTGCAGACCACCAAGGACGAATACATCATCGGTCAGATCCGTCGCAACCTCGAGCTCGCCGGCGTGCCGGTCGAGTTCTCCAAGGGCGAGGCCGGGCGCGGCCAGCACGAGATCAACCTCGACTACACGACCGCGGTCGAGATGGCCGACCGCAATGCGGTGTACAAGAACGGGTCGAAGGAGATCGCCGCCCTCAGCGGCCGCAGCATCAGCTTCATGGCCAAGTACGACTTCAACGACACCGGTTCGTCGTGCCACATCCACTCCAGCCTGTGGAGCATGGACGGCAAGCAAGCCCTGTTCGACGGCCACGATGAGCATGGCCCGCACGGGATGAGCAAGCTGTTCCGCCACTACCTGGCCGGGCTCATCGCGACGTCGCAGGAGTTCGCGCTGTTGTGGGCGCCGACCATCAACAGTTACAAGCGCTTCCAACTCGGCTCGTGGGCTCCCACCGGCATCGGCTGGGGCATCGACAACCGCACACTCGGGTATCGACTCGTTGGCCATGGCAAAGGCACCCGCGTCGAATGCCGCATCCCGGGCAGCGATGCGAACAGCTACTTCGCGTTCGCCGGCACGCTGGCCGGCGGTCTGTACGGCATCCGTCACGAACTCGAACTGGCGGAGCCCTTCAGCGGGAACGGCTACGAGGCGCCGGAGATCCCGCGCATCCCGTGGAACATGTGCGACGCGATCGAACTGTGGGAGAACAGCAGCATCGCCAGGGAGTGCTTCGGCGATGACGTGCATCACCACATCCTCACGATGGCCAAGGGCGAGTGGATGGCGTTCAACCAGAGTGTGACCGACTGGGAACTGCGTCGTTACTGGGAACGAGCCTGACCCAACCAGTAGAGTCCGAGGCCGTTCGTTTCAAAATGTGGAGGCACGTGTGGGTCGGTTGAGTGGCAAGGTTGCGTTGATCACCGGTGCGTCGTCAGGCCTCGGCCGGGTGGGTGCCGAACGCTTTGCCGCCGAAGGCGCGCAGATCGTGATCGCAGATGTGAACGACGGCGACGAGGCGGTCGAAGCGATTGCGGCGGCCGGCGGCGAAGCGACGTTCGTCCGCTGCGATGTCACCGACGAGGGCTCCATGGAATCAGCGGTGGCGCATGCAGTCGAGACGTTCGGCGGTCTGCACGTGCTGTACAACAACGCGGGTGTCATGTTGGGTGACGACGACGGCCCGACGAACACGTCCGTTGCGACGTACAACCTGACGATGGACATCAACGTCAAGGGCGTGCTGCTGGGTTGTCGCTATGCAATCCCGGCGATGTTGGCCAGCGGTGGCGGTTCGATCGTGAACGTCGCCTCGTTCGTGGCCCACATGGGCGCCGCCACACCGCAGATCGCGTACACGGCATCGAAGGGTGCAGTCCTCGCGATGACTCGCGAGATCGCGGTCATCTATGCCCGACAAGGCATCCGCGCCAATGCGCTGTGCCCGGGACCGATCATGACGCCGCTGTTGGCGAAGTTCCTCAGCGACGACGAGAAGCGCAATCGTCGGCTGGTCCACATCCCGATGGGCCGCTTCGGCGAGCCGATCGAGATCGCCAACGGCGCTCTGTTCCTGGCCAGCGACGAGAGCAGCTGGATGACCGGCCAGTCACTGATCATCGACGGCGGCATCACCAGCGCCTACGTCACGCCGCAGTAACGGCTCAGCGTTGCTGCACGGACCCGACGCCGACATCGGCGGTCTCGCGGCAGATGTCACGGAGTTCATCGCGGCCCGACTGAAGCATGCGCCGCTCGGTCGCCCGGTCGATGCCCACGCGATCGTGGCCGGGCTGCACGGATCGATCACCTCAGCCGGCCTCGGTGCGAGCGAAGCGTGGCGGCGGATGACCGATGTGGTTCTCACCAACTCGATCGGCATCGACAGCGAACGGTTCCTCGCATTCATTCCGGTGTCGCCATCGGCTGCCGCTGCATGGGCAGACGCGGTGGTCGGGACCACGTCCGTCCCGGCTGAGTCGTGGCTGGAGGCCGCAGGTGCCGTGGCGGCTGAGAATCAAACGCTGCGACTGCTGGCGGACCTGGCCGGTATGCCTCTCGCGGCCGGTGGGTGCTTCATGAGCGGCGGGTCTGTCGGCAACCTGTCCGCACTCGCCGTGGCGCGCGATCAGCAGCCACACAAGCGAGTCGTCGCCGTGGCAGCGTCAGCCCATTCGTCGATTCACAACACGCTGCACCTCCTCGGCGTGGAGGCGCTCACCGTGCCGGTTGGTCCCGACGGCCGGTTGACCGGCTCGGCGCTGCGGGCCGCGGTTGCCGGACGCGGCGACATCGGCATCGTCGTCGCCTCGGCAGGGTCCACCAACGCCGGAGTGATCGACGACCTCGCGGGAGCGGCCGACGTCGCGGGTGAGATCGGTGCGTGGTTCCACGTCGATGCCGCGTACGGCGGTGCGGCGCTGTTCCTGCCCGAATTCGCGGAGCGCTTCCGCGGCTTGGCTCGCGTCGACTCGTTCATCGTCGACCCGCACAAGTGGATGTTCGCACCCGCCGGATCGTGTGCGGTGCTGTACCGCGATCCAGCGCTCGCCGCGGCGGTGCACACCCAACGCGGGCCGTACATCGACGTGTTCCGTGCATCGGGCGACGAATGGAACCCCTCCGATTTCGGGTATCAACTGACGCGTCGAGCGAGTGGGCTTCCGCTCTGGTTCTCGCTGGTGCTCCACGGCACAGACGCGATGGCTGCGGCCGTACGTCGCGGCGTCACGCTGGCCGGCGAAGCCGCAGCGGCCTTGAGCAGTGCCGGGCCGCACGTCAGCCTGGTCATGCAACCGGAGTTGTCCGTGGTGTTGTTCCGTCGCGTCGGTTGGGGCCACGACGAGTGGAGCGCGTGGGCCAGGTCCCTCCTCGCCGCAGGCACCGCGTTCGTCGCTCCGACGACATGGAACGGCGAACCGGTGGGACGGCTCGTGTTCATGCACCCGTTGACGCCGTCCACGCTCATCGCCGAGATCGTGGACTCGCTCAGCGCCGGCTCGTCACCGGGGTGATCGGGACGAGCTCCGCGTTGGATGCACGCGGTGAGTCGGCCATGAAGCCGAGCAGCCGCTCGCGCAGCACAGCGATATCCGGTCCATAGACGTAGACGGCTGTGCTGGCCGCTCCGAGCCAGTGGCCGCTCACGCGTCCGTGCCCGCCCAGATGGGCGGAGAGATCGGCGATGATGAGCTCGATGTCGAGCGTGACGACGTGACGCGTACCCGGTCGATCGACGGTGGAAAAATAGAGGCCGAGACCGGCGTGGATGCCGAATGGCACCCGCCGATCGGAACCGTCGCGCGGCGACTTGAGGATCGAGCCGGTGGGCGCCCCTTCACGTTCGAGGATGCGAATGACGAACGGGAGACCGTCATCGAGATCGAGCAGTTCGACGTCGAGCCCAACCGCCAGGGTCTCCGAGGCCTCGTCTCGCCTCGTCGCCCCACCGGTGACAGCACCGAGGTGGGCCTGACGCAGCGCGCGATCGAGCGGATCCTCGTAGCGGGCTCCGCGGTCGACCGGGCTGCAGCGCTCGTTGATCTCGGCGAAGACGAAGCCCGGCTGACCCATCGTTCGTCCCTCGCTCTCCTGTGTCGACGTCGTCGACGGCATGTCGACGGTTCCCATTGTCGTTGGCATTCGCGGACTGAGCCTGAGTAACAGGTACTCAAAATGTTGGGGTCGAGATGCCCGGTCGATGTGTGCAATGAGCGCCGTCCACGGTCGATGGCGGGGACGTTGCATCGGGAGTGTCAGACTCGGGTATGGGACAGGTTGGGTTCATCGGTTTGGGAGTCATGGGCGCGCCAATGGCACGGCACATCGCACGGAACGGACACGACGTGACGGTGTACAACCGCACGATGCCGAAGGCGGAGGCATGGGTCGAGGCGAACGGCGGGTGGATGGCGGAGACTCCATCCGAGGCGGCGCGAGACGCCGACGCGGTGTTCGTCTGTGTCGGCAATGACGACGATGTTCGGTCGGTGGTCTTCGGTCCAGACGGGGCGTTGGCGGGCATGCGCAAAGGCTCGCTGCTCGTCGATCACACGACGGCTTCAGCCACCCTCGCGCGCGAGCTCGGGGCAGCAGCAGCTGCGCAGGGGGTCGGATTCGTCGACGCCCCGGTCAGCGGAGGCCAGGCCGGAGCGGAGAACGGCGTGCTCACCGTCATGTGCGGTTGCGATGACCTGCTCGCGTTCCAGCGCGCCAAGTCGGTCGTGTCGGCGTATGCCAAGGCGTGCGAGCTCATGGGCGGGGTCGGTGCAGGCCAACTGACAAAGATGGTCAACCAGATCTGCATCGCTGGTGTCGTGCAGGGTCTCGCCGAAGGCATCAACTTCGCGATGAGAGCGGGTCTCGACGTCGACAAGGTGGTCGAGACGATCGGCAAGGGCGCCGCGCAGAGCTGGCAGATGGACAACCGCGCGATCACGATGTCGCAGGGCAAGTACGACTTCGGGTTCGCCACCGAATGGATGCGCAAGGACCTCGCCATCTGTGTCGACGAAGCGAGCCGCAACGGGGCACGTCTGCCAGCCGCGATCATGGTCGATGGCTTCTACGCCGACGTCATCGCTCGCGGTGGTCGGCGCTGGGACACCAGCAGCCTGATGTATCTTCTCGCCAACGATTGAGACCGATCGACGGATTGGACGTGTGATGGAACTGGCAGAGATCTACTCGACGTGCCGGACCCGTTTGACCGAGCTGGGGCCGACGTTGTCGGCCGAGCAACTCGACGCACGTCTGCCGGCGACACCGCCGTGGACCGTCGCCGACGGATATCGCCACCTCACCGGAGTCTGCGTCGACGTGCTCGACGGCGTGATGGAGGGAGCCGGTTCGGCAGAGTGGACCGCGGCCCAACTCGCCCAGCGTTCAGATCGGTCGATCGACCAGGTGTGCGCGGAGTGGAACGAGCGCGGGCCGCAGCTGGAAGCGCAGGTTGCGGCGGCCGGCACCGCGATGGCGTTCTGCGCGTTCGACGCGTGGACGCACGGGCAGGACATCCGCGCCGCGGTCGGTGTGCCGGCTCAACCCGACGACGACCTGGTGGTGTCGTTGGCCGAGATCGCGGTCTCCACGTTCGGTCGTCGTTACGCCGGGTCGGGCGCGCCCGCGTTGCGGATCGTGTTCGCCGGAACTGATCATGTCCTCGGTGATGGTGACCCTGCGCTGACCTTGAACACCACGGCCTATGAGTTGCTGCGGATCATCTTCGGCCGCCGAAGCCGTTCGCAGATCGAGGAAGCCGACTGGTCGGGGGCCGACCCCACGGCGGCGATCGATGCGCTGCATCTCTTCGACTGCCCCGACGAGGCCATCATCGACTGAGCCCGTGAATATTGCTGTCAATGGCGCGTCAGGCGGCGAGGCGTTCGGCGGCAGCGCCACATCGAGCCGCGAGCGCGATGCTGGGTCGTTCGACGAGACGAAAGAAGAGCTCGCTCAGGCCCAAGGCGAGCGCGATCGCGCCGATCGCGCCGGGCCAACTCCATCCCTTCGTGATGAACGCAGTGCACACCACGATCGGTTCGTGAACGAGGTAGATGCTGTAGGACCGGCTCCCGAGCCACTGCATCGGGCGTGTCTGCAGGACGTGCGCGACCGACCCGCCGGCGATCACGAGGACGACGAGGATCGCGGCCCCCAGAGTCGCGGCCATCGTCGTTGGAACCACCACCCATTGTGAGTTCTCGCGGCCGGAGATGACCGATTGGGGAAGGGCGTACACCAACCAACGCGCGCAGAGGAGGACGACAGCGACGAGCAGTGTGCCGGCCTGGCCGACCCGCCGGGTCCGCTGGAGCCAGGGGGACAGCCGTGGCCGCCAATGCGATTCGGTGAACGCGAGGGCGGTTCCGACAGCGAACATCGGCAGGTACAGGAACATCAGATCGGTCACGCCGGCACTCGCCATCGCAGCGATGATCACGACAACGCAACCGAATGCGGCTCGTCGTGCGATCCGGCCGAACACGACGAACGCCGGCAGCAGGAGAGAAAACACGACTTCGTACCGCAGCGACCACAGCACCGTGGTGTAGCGACCCGGCTGGAACAGCAACAGCGCGTCATCTCGGATCGACTCGACGGTGAACGAGCCGGTGTGCAGGTTGAGCCAATCGCTGCCGCCGGTGACGACGGTGTGCGACACGACGTGCACGAGTGCGACGGCGATCACGAGCGCACCCCAAACGGGAAGGTACAGGCGTACAAGCCTCTTGCCGTAGTAACGGCTCCAGTTGGTCGAGCGAGCGCCGATGTGTGGTCGGGCGAGCACGTACCCGCTGAGGACGAAGAAGACGAAGACGGCCTCGCCTCCGGCCCACACGATGTGGATCGGGCTGAAGGCCAGCGCCCGCATCAGGGCACCGTGGAACGCGCTCGGTCGAGCGGATGTGTAGACGCGGCTGAGTGATGGTGAGATGAGCAGGGTGTGATGGATCACGACGACCAGCGCGGCCGCGCCTCGCAGGCCATCGAGGGCGAGGTTCCGGCGCGGCTCGATGACAGCGGGATCCACAGCTGGACTGTAGACGGCAGACGTGATTTGGCCCGAGACTGTCGGTGGGTCGCGGCCTCAGAGCGAGAGGGGCAGGTGGTCCACGCCGCGGATCGTCAATCGATCACGCCAACCGGGCTCACCGGCCAGCTCGAGGTTCGGGAAGCGCCGGATCAAGGTGCTGATCGTGACCTGTGCTTCGAGCTTGGCCAATGACGCGCCGAGGCAGTAGTGGATGCCCGCAGACAATGCGACGTGTCGGTTCGCGCTCGGACGCCCGATTCGAAGCTGATGGGGATCGTCGAACATCGCAGGATCGTGATTGGCTGCACCGAGCAGCGCCATCACGATCGTGCCCGGTTCGACCGTGACGTCTCCGTATGACACAGGCACGACCGGCACCCGAACGGTGAGCTGAACGGGGCCATCGAAGCGAAGCAGTTCGTCGACAGCGACCGCGTCGAGCGACGGGTCGTCACGCCAGAGTTCGAGCTGGTCCCGATTGCGCAGCAGCGCGAGCGTTCCGTTGCCGATCAGGTTGACCGTGGTCTCGTGGCCGGCGACATACAGCAGGAGGACGAACGCAATCAGCTCCTGGGTGGACATTCGATCGCCGCTCTCCTCGACCTGGATCAGCGCGGACAGCAAGTCGTCGCCGAGATGATGGCGACGGTCCTCCACGATGCCGATCAGGTACGGGATGAAATGCTCGATCGCCGCCTCTGCCTTGTCGAGATCGTCGTCGTTGGCGGTGGGCTCGAGCGAAGCCGTCAGGTGCTGCGACCATTCGCGCAGCTCGACAGAACGCTCGGTGGGCATCGCCAGCAGATCACTGATGACCTGGAACGGGACGGGGAAGGCGAGTTCGTCGATGAGTTCCATCGAACCCCGGTCAGCGGCCACATCGAGTGCGTCGTCGACGAGCTGCTGCACCCGAGGGCGCAGCCGCTCGATGGCGGACGGAGTGAACGCCAAGCTCACCAAGCGCCGCAGCCGAGTGTGATCCGGCGGATCGAGGTTGAGGATCGACTTGCC
Organism: Acidimicrobiales bacterium; assembly: GCA_038227995.1. Lineage (GTDB taxonomy): Bacteria > Actinomycetota > Acidimicrobiia > Acidimicrobiales > Ilumatobacteraceae > WLMZ01. The sequence continues at coordinate 2,623 of JBBRPP010000074.1, read as the reverse complement.
GCCACCCTCGTCGCGGGCTTCGCGCTTGCGCGTCTGCATCGGGTTGGGGGTCGCCTTGGCGTTCTTTTCGACGTCGCGGCTGAAGTCGTTGCTGCGCAACGTGACAGCGACGTCCTCGTAGCGCGAGAGCACGACCGTCTCGATCGGCGAGAGGTACACCGGCGCAATGCTGCGCAGCCGATCGTAGAAGGGATACGGGTTGGCACGGAACGCAGGATCGAACGGGTTGAACAGCAACTCGCCTGTTCCTTGACCCAGCTGAATATCGGGAGTGCTCATCAGCCCGCGATTCCTGCGGTCTCGTCACGCTTGCCGGCGGCGCGATCGTCCGCGAACTTCTCCAGCCACTGTTCGACCTGATCGTTGTGTGTCGTCTCGGCCCACTGGCGGGGGATCGCGGGGAAGGTGTAGTCACCGATGTCGTGGGCCGTCGCCACAGCGGCCTTGCGCGCCATTGCGGCCTCGATGATCGGCTCCATCCGTTTTGCCTTCGCTGCGACGGCAGCCGCATCGCGTTCCACGAATTCGGGCAGCACCTGCGTGCCGAACATCTCGATCGATTCCATGATGTGCTCGTGCTGGTTGCGACCGGCCTGCATCACGAAGATCACCTGGTCGACGCCGGCTTCCTCGTAGCGCAACAGGAACTCGCGCACCTGGGCGGGCGTGCCGATGCAACCACGCAGCCCCGTCGTATCGCCCCCGGCCACCTTGGCTCCGAGCCGCTCGTCCTTCACCGCTTGGGCGATGGCTTCAGGGTCGAAGCCCTGCGCGGCGCGACGTTCGATGTATTCGGCCCACACGTCGGTGACGCCCGGGGCGTGCTTGCCGAAGACGTAGAAGTGGCCGAGGCTGTAGCCGAAGAAGTTTGCGCCCTCGACGCCGCGACGAATCGCCTCGCCCTCGTCGTCGTGCATCATCATCGGGCTGACGCAGGCGACCTGCGGATTGACCGCGTACCCGACCGGCACACACTTCTCGGTGAGTGTCTTCTCGTAGTCGGCGACCCACGTGCGCGCTTCTTCGGGGTCGATGAACGCGAACGTCAGCGCGCCGATGCCCTTCTCTGCGGCGAGCAGGATCGTGTCTCGGCGACTGCACGCGACCCACAGCGGCGGATGGGGCTTCTGGATCGGCTTGGGCACGACGTTGCGCGGCGGCATCTTCACGAACTCGCCGTCGACACCGGTGAACGGAGCCTCGACCATGCATCGCAGCGCCGTCTCGAGTCCCTCCAGCCACGCCTCGCGCTTGCGCAACGGATCGACGCCGAACCCGCCGAGCTCGGCCTCACTGGACGACTCACCGCTGCCGAAGTCGACCCGCCCGTTGGAAACGAGATCGAGCATGCTGATCCGCTCAGCGGTGCGGGCCGGGTGGTTGAACTGTGGAGCAGTCAGCACGATGCCATGGCCGAGCCGCATGTTCTTCGTGCGCTGGCTGCACGCCGCAAGGAACACCTCGGGTGCGGAGGAATGGCTGTACTCCTCGAGGAAGTGGTGCTCGACCTCCCACACGTACTGCACGCCGAGCTTGTCTGCCAGCTCGACCTGTTCGAGCGCGTTCTGGATGAGGGTGTGCTCCGTCGTGTCGTCCCAGGGACGGCCGATCTGGTGCTCGTAGAAGATGCCGAACTTCATGGACAACATGTAAACACCCGTGTATACATATGTCAATGGCGAAGGCAGCTACCGCACAGGGAGTTGGTGGTCGAGGTGTCTCGGCCAAGAGCCATGTCGCGGTACGACTGCCGCGCGCCCAACGACGTGAGCAGATCGTGCGCGCCGCGGCGAGTGCGTTCCTGACCGCCGGTTACGACAAGACGTCGATGGAGGACGTGGCACGCGCAGCCGGGGTCACGCGGCTCATCGTGTATCGCATCTTCGAGTCGAAAGAGGCCCTGTACCTTGCCGTCTTGAGCGCCGTCCTCGACGACATCGGCGTGCGCTTCGACTTCGGTCACGACATCGAGGGCGGGAGCAGGCGCGAAACGGTCTTCGTGACATTGCTCGCTGTTGCCCGCGAGCATCCCGACGGATTCCGTCTGCTGTGGCGGCACACCTCGAACCAGCCCGGCTTCAGCGGGTTGTTCAACGAGTTCAAGCACAACGTCACGTTGTATTCGATCGAACTCCTGAAGCCGGTGGTGAGCGACGACCGGATGCGGCAGTGGGCGGCGGAAGCGTTGGCCAGCTATGCCTATGAGAGCATCTGCCTCTGGCTCGACAGCGGTGATCAGGCGCGGGACGCCGAGTTCCTGCAGATGATGTCGGACGGTGTGCGCGCGATGGTCACGGCCTGGGCCGTCAGCGCATCGCCGCCGACACGATCAGGCTGAACATTGCCGCGAACGAGAATGCCACGAAGACGACGCCGGAGATGATTCGCGTTTCCACGGATGATGTATCGGCGCAATCACTGCGGACTTGACCCGTCATGTTGGTCTGAGTTTCGGTCGCTGTCAGCTCTTGCTGCCACACAAGCGCTTGGATTCCAGTGGTCAGTGCATCTTGAGAGGGGATGTGATGGCTGTGGGTCGTGGGCGCGGGTGGAATCGGTTGTCGGATGAGGTGCGGTTGGAGATTCGTCGGCGGCGGTCGGCGGGTGAGCACACCAACGATGT
>JBBRPP010000073.1:0-19490 GCA_038227995.1 Acidimicrobiales bacterium | reverse complement strand
CCTCGCGCTCGCACAACGACAACGGCAAGCCTGGCATCCTGGTATCTCCAACGGTCGGTGGTGGTCAACAGCACCGGCCATCCTGACCCTCACGGATCAGTCAAACCGGGACCGTGCACCGACCGTTGGAACTGGCCGTCAGAGTGACAACGGCTACGGCGTCGGCCACTGCTTGGGAGGCGTTCCACCGCCCGGGTCAATCTTGAATGAACCAATGACGGTCTTTCCGTCGACGGCGTACAAGTTGATATATCTACCGTCAGCGTTCGCTTTGGTCTGTGCAATCGCGTCGTCCGGGCTGGTGGGATCGGAGCCGTAGAGGTCGGATGACTTCACATATCCGATGGTTCCATCTACCCCGTAGGCTCCGATGAGGTCAGGGACGTTCGCGAACGAGGTTGCATCCAGCCCCGAGCCGTAGGTTTGCCCCGCGCCGTTTCGCGCAAACTCATGGGCAATAACCTTCACATCGACCCGAGCGCCATTGTTGCTCGCAACTGCGACGGTGGCTATACCAGATCCGACACCGAGTGTGCCAACCGCGGCAATCAGTGCGATCAGCTTGTTTCGCTTGGTGTTCAGAATTTTCATTTTCCCCACGTCTCGGTTAGTTGGTTTGCGGGCCAGCCGTGTGGCTGGTGTATGTATTCCACGTGTTCGAATAGGTATACGCCTTCGTGTACCCAGCGCTCGTATAGGAATGTCCAAAGTTGCAACTCTGTGTCGACGTGTACCACTCGAAGTACGTCGTGCCTGATTGGTTGTAGTTGAAACCGGTCGACCGACAGATGAGGCCATTGTCGTAGGTGTTGGCATTGATTCCGATGTACCCGCCTGGGGCGTATCCACCAGCGGTTACTTTGACCGCTGTCTTTCCGATGGCTTCGTGCGAGCCAGTATTCGTGGTCAGGATCGACGACTGGTTCCAATAGGAGAATCCGTGCTGGGGCCCGTAGTAGCCCACAATTCCGTCCAACTCTCCGGCGGCAAATGCAACGCCGGATCCAAACCCAATCAGCAAAACGGTCGACAGCACCCAGAGCTTTGGGAGCTTCTTCAAGAATGTCTCCCCCAGTTTCGATTGGCAGGATCACGCCCTCAACCAACCTGTTGACGGCTTCAATGTAATCCGAATAACAGAATCCGTCAACTAGAATTAGTCGCACACATCGTGCGTATTGTTGCTCTCCATCCTTTGGTCCTCACCGAGAGACAGGGCCGGCAGCCAGCGAGGACCTATTCACGGAGTTCGAACATTTCGCTGCGAGGACTGATCTTCATCGCTGATTGTCGACCAGATACCGAGCGCTGAACGCTGGATGCCCGCTTGCGTCAGTGGTTGACAGTGGTACCGAGGCCGCCGGTCGCATTCAAACGGGCGTGAGCCCGAGCCAGCGCGGCCTGAGCTTCGGCATCGTGTTCTTCTTCGAGCAACTGCTCGGCACGGAGCCGAGCGGCTTCAGCCCGGTCGCGGTCGATGTGCTCGGACAACTCGGCGACATCGGACAACAGGTTGACCTTGTTGTTGCTGACTTCGACGAAGCCGCCGTGAGTGGCGACGTCGGTGATCGTGCCGTCGGTCATGTAGATGCGTGTGTGACACTCGGTGAGCGCGCCGAGGAACGGCGCGTGTCCGGGCAGGAACGCGATCTCGCCACTGTCGAGGATGCGGGTGATGACCTGCGTGGCCTCGCCGGTGAAGAGGACCTTCTCCGGCGAGACGACACTCACGATCATCGTGGCGCCGGCCATGGTCAGGCTGCGCCTTCCTGCAAGGCCTTCGCCTTGGCGAGAACCTGCTCGACACCACCGACGTTGAGGAACGCCTGCTCGGGGACGTCGTCGAGCTCGCCCTTGACGATGGCCTCGAAGCTCTGCACGGTCTCTTCGACCGGCACGGTCTCGCCGGGCACGCTGGTGAAGACTTCGGCCACGTAGAACGGCTGGCTGAGGAAGCGCTGCACCTTGCGGGCACGCGACACCGTGAGGCGGTCTTCTTCCGACAGTTCGTCGAGGCCGAGAATGGCGATGATGTCCTGCAGTTCCTTGTAGCGCTGCAGGATCTCCTGCACGCTGCGGGCCACGTTGTAGTGACGGTCGCCGACGACCTCGGGCTGGAGGATGGTCGACGTCGATGCCAACGGATCCACGGCCGGGTAGATGCCCAACGAGGCGATCTGGCGGCTGAGCTCGGTGGTGGCATCGAGGAAGGTGAACGTCGTGAACGGTGCCGGGTCGGTGTAGTCGTCGGCGGGCACGTACACGGCCTGCAGCGACGTGATCGAACGGCCGCGAGTCGAGGTGATGCGTTCCTGCAGCTGGCCCATCTCATCGGCCAACGTCGGCTGGTAACCCACGGCGGACGGCATACGACCGAGCAGGGTCGACACTTCCGAGCCGGCCTGGACGAAGCGGAAGATGTTGTCGACGAACAACAACACGTCCTGGTTCTGGACGTCACGGAAGTACTCGGCCATCGTGAGGGCCGAGAGGGCGACGCGCAGCCGGACTCCCGGCGGCTCGTCCATCTGGCCGAAGACCAAGGCGGCCTTCTCGAACACGCCGGACTCAGTCATTTCGATCATGAGGTCGGTGCCCTCACGGGTGCGCTCGCCGACACCGGCGAACACCGACACACCACCGTGGTTCTGCGCCACGCGGCGGATCATCTCGGTGATGAGCACGGTCTTGCCTACGCCGGCACCACCGAACAACCCGATCTTGCCACCGGCGACGTACGGGGTGAGGAGGTCGATGACCTTGATGCCGGTCTCGAACAGCCGCTTGCTGGGTTCGAGGGCGTCGAAGTTCGGGGCCGGACGGTGGATGTCCCAGCGCTCGACATCGGCGAAGTCGGCGTTGTCACCGTCGAGGACCTCGCCCCAGACGTTCCACACATGGCCGAGCGTGCGGTTGCCGACCGGCACGTTGATGCCGCGGCCCGTGTTGCGCACGGCAGCGCCGCGGACGAGTCCGTCGGTGGGCTTGAGGCAGACGGCGCGGATGCGACCGGCGCCCAACTGTTGGGCGACCTCGGCGAGGACGATCGTGTCCTTGCCATCGACGGTGATGGTGAACTCGACGGCGTGGTTCAGCTCGGGGAGCGAACCGCGGGGAAACTCGACGTCGATGACGGGTCCGGCGATGGCGACAACGCGTCCTTCACCTTTGGCCGCATCTGGGCGATCTGTGTCAGTCATGGTCATGGCTGTTCCTGTTCTCTTTTCGCTTCACTCGCCGTACTTGCGCTCGTGCAATTGCCGAGCCTGTTCGATCCACTCTTCACGTTCGACGCGACCTTCTGCGTCGAGCGCGTCGCCGATGCGGCGCACGTCTTCTGGGGTCCACGCCGCCAACTGGGCGAACGTGGTGATGCCCATCGCCTGCAACTCGGCCGCGTACACGGGTCCGATGCCCACGATGTCCTTGAGGTCATCCGGTTCGAGCACACCCACCGCCGTCGCAGCAAGCGCCGATGCAGGGCGGATGTCGAGGTACCCGTCGGTGGCCGAGCCGTTCGCCGGCGCATCGATGTCGACGTACCGGACGACCTTGTTCTTGCCTCCGCCCAACGCCTCGGCGCCGCTGACGATCTCCATGATCTCGGTCGTGATCGAGTCCTGACGGGCGCGGTTCATGATGCGAGCCAGGTTCTTGATCAGTTCCTCGGCGTTGTCGGTGGCGCTCTTCATCGCCCGCTGCTTGAACGCGTACTCGCTGGCGGCCGCATTGAGCAGGGCCGCGTAGATGCGAGCCTCGACGTAGCGCGGCAGCAGCGTCTCGAGGATCGCCGACGGGTTCGGCTCGAACTCGTAGTCACCGCCCGATGCATCCTTGCCGTCGCCGCCCGCCACCGTGGTGGTGTCGAGGGGGACGAGCGGCCGCAGGACGACTTCCTGCGAACCGGTTGAGATGAAGCGGGTGTAGACCAGCGAGACGCGGTCGACCGTGCCCTCGGTGAACAGCGCGATCACCAGCTTGGCGATGCCTCGCGCGTCTTCGTAGGTCGGGCTGTCGCTGAAGCCGCCGAAGCTGGCCGTGCGGTGGTAGCCGCGGAAACGGAAGTAGTTGTCGGGCTTCCGGCCGACCGCGACGATCGTGTATCCACGACCGGCGAGGACATCGGCCTTGATCTCACCTTCGGCCGCGCGCTGGACCCCGGCGTTGTAGCCGCCGCACAGTCCACGGTCGGCCGCGATCACGACGTAGCAGGTCGACTTGATCTCGTCGCGTCCAGCGAGCAGGGGCGAACCCTTGCCGGCACCGGCTGCCGCGAGGTCGCGAACGACTTCGGTGATCTGGTCGCTGTACGGCATGGCTGCCTGGACCCGTTGCTGGGCCTTGACGATGCGCGACGCCGCGATGAGTTCCATGGCGCGCGTGATCTTCTTCGTGGCCTGGACGCTGCGAATGCGTCCTCGAAGAATGCGCTCCTGACCGCCTGCCATGTCTTACTCGGTCGCCAGTGTCTTGTCGCTTGCGGCTTCGCCGACGACGCCTGCGTCGGTGGCGGTGGCATCAGCGGCCCGAGCAGCGGCAGCATCGGCTGCGGCTGCGACGAACTGCTCCTTGTAGGCCGCGATGAGGTCGCCGAGCTCGGCGGGCACATCAGCCTTCGGGTTGCTGCGCATGCCGGCGAGGACGCCCGCGTTGCGGGTGCGCATGTGCTCGAGCAGACCGGCCTCGAACGTACGAACCTGGTTGACGGGCAGGTCGTCGAGGTAGCCCTTCGTGCCGGCGAACACGACCACGACTTGCTCCTCGACCGGCATCGGGCTGTTCAGCGGTTGCTTGAGGAGCTCGACCAGGCGATACCCACGCTCGAGCTGAGCCTTGGAGATCGCGTCGAGCTCGGAGCCGAACGTCGCGAAGGCTTCGAGCTCGCGGAACTGGGCCAGGTCGAGCTTCAGCGTGCCGCTGACGTTCTTCATCGACTTGATCTGCGCGGCGCCGCCCACGCGGGACACCGAGATGCCCACGTCGACTGCGGGACGAACACCCGACTTGAACAGGTTGTCCTGCAGGTACACCTGGCCGTCAGTGATCGAGATCACGTTGGTGGGGATGTACGCCGACACGTCGCCGGCCTTGGTCTCGATGACCGGCAGCGCCGTCAGCGAGCCGGCGCCACGCTCGTCGCTGAGCTTGGCGGCACGCTCGAGCAAGCGGCTGTGGAGGTAGAACACGTCGCCGGGGTAGGCCTCACGGCCCGGAGGGCGGCGCAGCAGGAGAGACACCTGGCGGTAGGCCTCGGCCTGCTTGGACAGGTCGTCGTACACGATGAGCGCGTGCTCACCGTTCTCCATCCAGTGCTGACCCATCGCGCAACCGCCGTACGGGGCGAGGTACTTGAACGGTGCCGGATCGCTGGCAGGTGCGGCGACGACGACGGTGTATTCCATCGCGCCGTACTGGCGCAGTGTCTCGACGGTCTGAGCGATCGTCGAGCCCTTCTGGCCGATGGCGACGTAGATGCACTTCACGCCGAGGCCACGCTGGTTGATGATGGCGTCGATCGCCACGGTCGTCTTGCCGGTCTTGCGGTCGCCGATGATCAGCTGGCGCTGGCCACGGCCGATCGGGGTCATCGCATCGATCGACTTGATGCCGGTCTGCAGCGGTTCGTGCACGGGCTTGCGGCCCATGATGCCGGGAGCCTGGATCTCGACTCGGCGCTCGATGCCACCGATGATGTCGCCCTTGCCGTCGATGGGCGTGCCGAGCGCGTTGACGACCCGGCCGAGCAGTGCGTCGCCGACCGGCACCGAGAGGATGCGTCCGGTGGCCTTGACGGGTTGGCCTTCTTCGATCGCATCGGCGTTGCCGAGGACGACGGCGCCGATCGAGCCTTCGTCGAGGTTGAGGGCGAGTCCGACCGAACCATCGGCGAACTCGAGCAGCTCGTTCACGCCGCAGTCGGGAAGGCCTGAGACGCGTGCGATGCCGTCGCCGACCTCGGTGACGCGACCGACCGTGCGAGCCTCGAGCGAGGGCTCGAAACCCTCGAGGTTCTTCTTGAGTGCTGCGGCGATGTCGCCGGCGCTGAGTGTGAGCTCTGCCATGTCGTTTCCGTTCCTGTGATTCCTGCGCCGGCCTAGAGCCGGGCCTTCAACTGGTCGAGGCGAGTACGGACGGTGCCGTCGATGACGGTGTCGCCGACGGTCGCGATGATTCCCCCGAGCACGGAGGGGTCGACGACCACCTTGAGATTGACTTGCTTGCCGGTCGCGTTGGCGAGGGCGGCGCCGAGGCGGGCCTGCTGGTCGTCGGTGAGAGCCACGGCGGTTCGCACTTCGGCGACCTCGAGGTTCTTCGACTTGCTGGCGCGGTCGACGAGGACGTCGATGATCGCCGGGAGGTCGCGGCCGCGACCGCTGCCGACCACCATGCTGACGAGTTGCGTCGTGGTCTCGGTTGCCTTGCCGCCGAGCAGATCTTCGACGATGGCTTGCCGCTTGGCGGCGGGGATCATGTCGTCGGTCAACGCGTTGCGGAGCGCATCGCTGCTCTCGTAGCTGCGTGCGAAGCGGAACAGTTCGTCTTCGACCTCGTCGAGCGAACCCTCGGCCCGAGCGATCTCGAACAGGGCTCGTGCGTAGCCTTCGATCCGTGCGTCGGTCATGCTGATGCACCCACTTTCTGGATGAACGCCTCGATCAGATCCTGATGCGTCGCATCGTCGATCGATTCGGAGACGGCTCGCTCGGCGGCGGTCGACGACAGGCGGGAGATCTCGGCGCGGAGTTCGTCGGTGCCACGACCACGGGCAGTTGCGATGTCGGCGGCGGCGCGGGCCTGGAGCTCGGCGACTTCTTCGTCGAGACGAGTTGCGCCGTCGGCGATCATGGCCGCCGCTTGTGCATCGGCCTCGGCCAGCAGGCGCTGACGCTCGCCGGCGATGTCGCCCTTGGCCTCACGGATGTCGGATGCCTCGGTCGCGGCCGACGCCTTGTCGGCGGCGGCGCTGTCGAGTTCCTTCTGGATCCGCTCGGTACGAGCAGTCATGCCCTTCTTGATCGTCGGGCCGGCGAACTTGACGAGCACCGCGAAGATGATGAGTGAGGCGAGGATGCCGTAGATCAGCTCGGCCCGCTCGGGGAAGATCCACGACTTGGTCGTGAGACCCTTGTCGTCGTGCGAGCCCTCTCCGGCGATCAGGTGTGCAGCCGTGAGCAGTGCGTTCATCGCGCCACCCCCACGCTCATCACGTCGTCGACGACTCGGCGCACGACGTTGGCGTCGGGTGCCTTGCCGATGGCGAGCGAGATCGCCTGACCGCTGACGTCGGCCACCGCTGCCGCGATCTGGTCCTGAACGGCCGCGCGAGCGGCTTCGTTCTCGGCTGTCGCTGCAGCACGCTCTTCGGCGATCCGGGTGTTGACCTCGGCCAGCCGCTCGGTGCGCTGAGCTTCGAGCGTCAGACGTGCCGCGTCGAGTTTGGCGGCCGCTTCCGCCTTCACCGCTGCGAGCTGCGCCTGATAATCCGCGACTTCGGCCTTGGCTGCGGCACGGGTTGCATCAGCGCTCTCGTGGTCGGAACGAATGCCGTTGTAGCGATCGTCCATCCCCTTCTTCAAGCGCGGGAACAACACGAATCGCATCAGCAGCGCGAAGACGACGAATGAACCGCCGCCCCATGCCACTTCCTTCAGCTCGGGCGCGATCGGGCTCGGCCCCTGCTTCTCGGGGACCGTGACCTCGGCAGCCGTCGCAGTTGCGACGACGGTGTCGGTTGTCTGTTGGTCAGTCGTGTTCGGCGGCACGGTGTCAGCGGTGATGTGAACCGTGAACGCCTCGCCCGATTGGGTGACGACGGCTGTCAGCACGTCAGCTCCTTGTGGGAGTGGGTGGACGGGTGGACTCTCAAAACCGGCGTTTACAGACCGATGAGGATGAAGACCACGAACCCGATGAGGGCCAAGGCTTCGGTGAAGGCGATACCGAGGAACATGGTGGTACGCACCATGCCGGCTGCCTCAGGCTGGCGGGCCATTGCCTCGACGGACTTGCCGACGATGTAGCCGATGCCGATGCCCGGTCCGATCGCGGCGATGCCATAAGCAAAGCCGGCGCCGATTGCGGCATTGGCTTTCTTCTGCTCGTCACCGGTCAGGCCGCTGGCGGCGATGTGTGCAATTGCTTCCATGTGCTGGATTCTCCTGTGTTGTGCTCTCTGTGGGAGATCTGGGTCAGTGCTCGGCGTGAGTCGAGCTGCCGATGTAAACGGCGGTGAGGATGGTGAAGATGTAGGCCTGCAAGAAGATGACGAGCACTTCGAATGCCGTGAGGAACACGAGCATGAAGAACGGCAGGATGCCGCCGATCGTCAGGAACGGAACGTGCGTCTTGGCCTGGAACATGGCCTCGCTGAGGAGTGCGAACGTCACGAGGAGGATGTGGCCGGCGAGCATGTTGGCGAAGAGTCGCACGGTGAGCGACAGCGGCCGGACGATGATCGTCGAGAAGAACTCGATCAGGCCCACGAGCGGCTTGAGCGCCACCGGAACCCCGGGGGGCCACAACAGCGTCGTGAAGTACTTGGCCTTCTGGTGCTTGAGGCCGGTGCCGATGAAGACGATCCACACGAGCAACGAGAGGAACAGCGGGATCGCGATGCGCGCGGTGGCCGGCATCTGCAGGACCGGAATGATGCCGGTCATGTTGCAGAGGAAGATGAACACGAAAAGGCTCAGCAGGAACGGCGTCCACGCCAGTCCTTCCTTGCCCATCGTCTGCATGATGACGCTGTCCTCGATGAACTCGACCGAGGTCTCGGCCAGGTTACGGATGCCCGTCGGGGCGACCTTGGCGTCCTTGCTGCCGGCGAGCAGGAACACGACCGAGCCGATGATCGCGGCAAGGGCGGCGATGATGCCGATCTTGTTCAGCGACGGCGCGACATCGTGCCAGCGCAGAATTTCGTTGATGGGTGGGAATGTGAGTCCAAGCACAGTTGGTTCCGTTCCTGTCAGTGCGAGCGGGAGGGCTTGAGGCCGGGATAGGTGAGAGAGGCTGCGACGTATTTGAGTTCCCAGGCCAACAGCCCGAGATGCGTCACGATGATGGTCAACCCGAGGGCCGGACGTGAAATCCAGCCAGCGTCTTTGACGACGTAGACGGCAAGGAACAACAGCCCGAGCCGCAACAGGTATCCGAACAGGATGGCACCCATCATCATCCCGAGTGAAATGCGGGCGGTGACGGCGATGAGTCCGGCGGCGATGCCGAAGTTCACGAGCACCAATGCGATGGCGTACGCGGACGACGAAACACCCTTCAGTCCCCACGCAGCGCCGCAGATCGCGATCAGCACCGGAGCAGCGATCAGCCCGCGACGAATCATGTCGCGCGAGATCTCGACCTCGGGTGCCGGGCCTTCGAGTCGCGTCGTCATGGTGGGCGGTGTCTGATTCATCACGAGACCTGCGCCCGCTTTGCGGGTTTCCCGACGCGGGTGTTCTTGACGCGCTCGTTCTCGAGTTCTTTCATCCGCGCTTCGTAGGCGTAGCGCATGCTGGCGAACTGACCGACCAGGGCGACGCAGACGAGCGCAATCATGAACACGGGTTTGGTGTCGAACACTCGATCGAGGGCATAGCCTATACCGAGGAACATGATCACGAGAATGGCAAATTCCATGCCGCGGCCCAGGCCGTCATTGGAGTTCGTACGCTTCTTCGGGATGAGGTCCATGAGGGTGCGGGGCGAACTCACAAGAACCGTCGACGTCGATGTCGTGGAGCTTGTGAACGCGAGAACAATCTAGCTGGTCGTCTCGTCCAACTCAAATTTCGAGTCGCTGTCAGCTGATTCTGTGGGCGAATTCTTGGTCACACCGTTCTTGGTGAACCGTGTCCGGCGAGCTTCCGGATGAAGCACTGTATACAACACCAGACCGAGGGCGAGAACGCCGAGCGTCGCCAGCGTCGCCCCACCCGTCGTGTACACCGGATAGAGCACGAAGGCCGACAGCAGCGCGGTCCACAGCCACAGGATGAGCACACTGCGCCGTTGACCGTGACCGAGATTCATCAGCCGGTGATGAAGGTGGCCCTTGTCCGCGACGGAAAGCCCCTGCCGCCGCGATGCGCGACGCACGATCGCGAACAGCGTGTCGAGGATGGGGACGCCGAGGATGATCAGCGGGATCAACAGCGGGGCAACGAAGAAATAGCTCTGTCCGAAGAACGGTTGCGCCTCCGGTGCGACGCGGCCGCCAACGACGGTCGTCGCCGATGCCATCAGCAATCCGAGCAACAGGGCTCCCCCGTCGCCCATGAAGATGCGCGCCGGGTTGAAGTTGTGAGGCAGGAAGCCGAGGCACATCCCGACCGTGATGATGCAGATCAGCGGACCGATGTTCGGCGCCTTCAGCAGGTCGTGCACGTCGAGCTCGCGGCTGTAGAGGAAGAAGGCTCCGGCGGAGATCGCGACGATGCCGGCGGCAAGGCCGTCGAGCCCGTCGATCAGGTTGATCGCTTGGCTCATCCCGAGCAGCCACACAATCGTCACGAGCGGCACCCATTCGCTGGTCAGCACGAACACGTTCACGAGCGGAACGCGGAAGTAGTACATCGTGACGCCGTAGTAGACGAGCACGAGTCCGGCGGCGACCGTGCCGGCGACCTTTGCCGGCGCCGAGATCTCGCGCACGTCGTCGATCAGCCCGACGAGGAAGATGACGGCAGCCGCGATCAGAACACCTCGTGGTTCGGAGTTACGGGCGTACAACGAATCGAAGCTGTTCATCAACCGGCTGACGCCGAGCGCGAACACGAACCCGATGAACATCGCGATGCCGCCGACGTCGGGGGTCGTCACCTTGTGCACACGCCGATCACTCGGCTCGGCCACCCAGTTCAGCCGAGTCGCCACCTTGGCCACGATCGGCGTGCAGACGAACGTGGCCCCGGCTGCGCAGCCTCCGACGATCAGGTATTCAGCGGTGCCCGGCATCTCATGTGTACACGGGGAAGCGGGCGCACAGCGTCGCGACGCTCGCCCGTACCGATGCCAGCACGCCGGCGTCGGTGCGGCCGCGAAGGGCCGTCGCGATCAGTTGCGCGATCTCGGTCATCTCACCGGCCTTCATCCCCTGCGTCGTCACGCTCGGCGTGCCGATGCGGACGCCACTCGTCACGAACGGACTGCGTGGGTCGTTGGGAATCGTGTTCTTGTTCAGGGTGATGCCGGCGACGTCGAGCACGCTCTGTGCTTCCTTGCCGGTGAGCTCACCGTCGAACGGTGTCAGATCGACAACCATCAGATGGTTGTCGGTGCCGCCACTCACGAGGCGGAAACCCTCATGGGCCAACGCTTCTGCGAGGGCCGAAGCGTTGGTGACGATCTGATGCGCGTAGTCCGTGAAGCTCGGGTGCATCGCCTCGCGGAACGCAACTGCCTTGCCGGCGATCACGTGCTCGAGTGGGCCACCCTGGCTGCCGGGGAAGACGGCCTTGTCGATCTTCGCCGCGTGCTCGGCCTTGGACAGGATGCATCCGCCGCGGGGGCCGCGAAGGGTCTTGTGGGTCGTGAAGGTCACGACGTCGGAGGCTGCCACGGGGTTCGGGTGCGCCCCGCCGGCCACCAGGCCGGCGATGTGGGCCATGTCGAACATCAGCAACGCACCGACTTCGTCAGCGACGCTGCGGAAGACGTCGGGATCGAGACGGCGTGGGTAGCTGGTGGTGCCGGCGACGATCATCTTCGGCCGATGTTCGAGCGCGAGATCGCGCATCTTGTCGTAGTCGATCCGCTCGTCGCTGGGGTCCACCTTGTACGACACGAAGTTGTAGAACTTGCCGCTCGCGTTCACCGGCGAGCCGTGCGTGAGATGACCGCCATGATCGAGGCTGAGACCCATGATCGTGTCGCCCGCATCGAGCAGGCCGAGGTACACGGCCATGTTCGCGCTGGCGCCGCTGTGCGGCTGCACATTGGCGTGCTCGGCGCCGAACAGTTCCTTGGCCCGGTCGATCGCCAACTGCTCGATGTCGTCGACGATGACGTTGCCACCGTAGTAACGCTTGCCGGGATAGCCCTCGGAGTACTTGTTCGTGAGCACCGAACCCGTTGCGCGCATCACCGCCGGCGACGTGAAGTTCTCGCTGGCGATCAGCTGGATGCCCGTCGACTGGCGCTCGACCTCGCGATCGATGAGGTCGAAGACTGCGTTGTCGGGTTCGAGGTCTGAGGGCCAGGGCATGATGTCTCCGTGATCGGCTTGGGGCAACCGGCGAGGCTACTGGCTGAGCCCGTTGGCGCGGGCTGATTCCTCGGCCTCGATGGCCATGATCTGGTCGACGCGCTTCTGGTGGCGGCCGCCGTCGAATGGGGTGGAGAGGAAGGTCATCAGGATCTCCTCGGCCAACGCCTCGCCCACGACCCGGGCACCCATGCTGAGCACGTTCGCGTCGTTGTGGGCACGGGCGAACCGTGCGGTGTACAGGTCGTTGCACAGGGCGGCACGCACGCCGTGCACCTTGTTGGCCGCCAACTGCTCGCCTTGGCCACTGCCACCGAGGACGATTCCGACATCGGCGCGGCCGTCACGCACCGTGCGAGCCACCGCGGCGCAGATCGGCGGATAGTCGACGCTCTCGGTGCTGTGCGTCCCGAGATCCTCGACCTCGATGCCTGCTCCCTGAAGGACCGCGATGAAATGACCCTTCAACTCGAAGCCGGCGTGATCGGAGCCAATGACGATGCGTGACACGCGGCGAGCTTAGCCATTGCGCAATCACCGGCCACCGGGCTTGCAATCGTTGCCATCGGGCGGTCACCTCTAATCTCGGCGCATGGCGCTCGATCCCCGAACCCCCGTCCTCATCGGCTCCGGCCAGTTCACCCAGCACGTCTCGGACGTCGCCGACGCCCAGGATCCAGCCGGCCTGATGTGTGAGGCGATCCGCCTGGCAACGACCGACGCCGGGCTCGCCGGCCTTCCCGACCCCGACATCATCAGCGTCGTCGCGCTGCTGAGTTGGCGCTATGGCGACCCCGCGTTCGTGGTCGCGCAGCGGCTCGGCCTGTCGCCGCGCGAAACGGTGCTGACACCGAACGGCGGCAACAGTCCCCAGAGTTCGGTCAACAGCACCGCCGCGCAGATCCTGCGTGGCGACATCGATTTCGCGATCCTCACCGGCGGCGAGACGAGCCGTACGCGGATGAAGGCTCGCAAGGAGAACATCGAGCTCGATTGGCCGAAGGCGCCCGATGGCCAGCTGCCGCGCATCAGCGGCGAAGAACTGCAGATGAGCCATCCGGCCGAGCAGAAGCTGGGCATCTTCCTACCCGTGCAGGTCTACCCCATGTTCGAGACCGCGATCCGCGCAGCGGCTGGGCGCACGGTCGACGAGCAGTTGATCGTCGCCAGCGAGCTCTGGTCGCGGTTCAGCGCCGTCGCCGCGAAGAACCCGAACGCGTGGTCGCAGGTCGAGCGTTCGGCCGAAGAGATCCGCACGCCGTCGCCGACCAACCGCATGATCGGCTTCCCGTACACCAAGTACATGAACTCGAACAACGACGTCGACATGGCAGCGGCGCTCATCATGTGCAGCGCTGAGAAGGCCGAGTCGCTGGGCGTGCCACGTGATCGCTGGGTCTTCATCCACGCCGGCACCGATTGCCACGAGCACACATTCATCAGTCACCGGATGAGCTTCGCCGAGACACCGGCGATCGAGCTCGGCGGACGCCGCGCGCTCGAACTCGCCGGCCTCACGATCGACGACATCGACATCGTCGACCTCTACAGCTGCTTTCCATCGGCCGTGCAACTCGGTGCGCAGTCGCTCGGCCTCTCGCTCGATCGCCAACTGACACGCACGGGTGGCCTGCCCTTCGCCGGCGGGCCGTGGAACAACTACGTGATGCACGGCATCGCCACCACGATGAACGACCTGCGCGCTGCTCCCGGCACGAAGGGTCTGGTGTGGGCCAACGGCGGCTACTGCACCAAGCACGCGTTCGGCGTGTACAGCACCGAGCCGGCCGCCGCCGGCTTCCGCTACGAATACCCGCAGGACGAGATCGATGCGATGCCGCGCCGCGAAGTCGCGGAAGATGCCGATGCAGCAGGTGCAGTGACCATCGAGGCATACAGCGTGATCCACGATCGTGACGGTCAGCCGGAAGCCGGCTTCGCTGCGTGCCTGCTGGCCGACGGACGCCGCGCCTGGGGTCGATCGACCGACCGCGACGTCGCCGCAGCGATGTGCGTCGGTGAGTGGGTTGGCACCGCAGCGACGCTCGCCGAAGACGGCACCCTAGACATCACCTGAGCGACATCACCTGACGCCCCGCATCGCGGTCTGCCATGCTGGATCCCTATGCCGGCACTGCTTCCCATCATCCTCGACTGCGACCCCGGGCACGACGACGCGATCGCGATCATCATCGCCGCGACCCATGCCAACCTGCTCGGCATCACGACCGTTGCCGGCAACGCTCCACTGCAGCTGACGACGCGCAACGCGCTGATCATGACCGACCTGCTCGGCCTCGACACGCCGGTGCACAGCGGCGCCAATCGGCCGCTCGTCGCGCCGCCACGATCGGCGAGCTACGTCCACGGTGAGAGCGGCCTCGACGGCCCCGACCTGCCCGAGCCGTCGCGTCCTGCCACCAGCGATCAGGCGATCGACTTCATCATCGAAACGTGTCGCGCCACCGAAGGCGTGTGGCTGGTACCGACAGGTCCGATGACGAACATCGCGCTCGCGCTCCGTGCCGCTCCGGACCTGGGTGGTCGGATCGCCGGCATCTCGTTGATGGGTGGAGGTTCGTTCGGCAATCGCACCACGGCCGCCGAGTTCAACCTGTGGGCCGATCCCGAGGCGGCGGCGATGGTGTTCGACTACGGCGGACCGCTGATCATGTCCGGGCTCGACATGACGCATCAGTTCCAGGCGACACCCGAACGCATCGATCTGGTCCGTCAGCTGCCCGGCAAGCTCGCCGCGCTCATGACCGACCTGTTCGTCTTCTTCAGCGGCACGTACGTCGACCGTCACGACAACATCCTCGGGGCGCCGGTCCACGACCCGTGCGCGGTGATGGCATTGACCCATCCGCATCTGTTCCAGCGGGTGCAGCGCCACGTCGTGATCGAGACCCAGGGCAAGCACACCCGCGGCATGACGGTGATCGACGAGCGTCACCTGCTCGAACGCCTTGACCCGAACTGCGACGTGCAGATCGGCATCGACGCCGACGCAGCATTCGACGTGATCGTCCAGGCGATCGCCGGCTTCAGCCGCGAGTAGGCAGCGACCATGGATCTGCAACTCGCAGGCAGGACCGCTCTCGTCACCGGCGGGAGTCGCGGCATCGGACGAGCGATCGCGCGTCAACTGTTGGCCGAGGGTGCGAACGTCGCGATCAGAGCGCGCAATGAAGATGTCCTCGCCGCGACGGTCGCCGAACTGCGCGACGGCACAGGCGGCACGGTTGCCGGCATCGTCGCCCACACGGGGACACGCGAAGGCGTGACCGCGATGGTTTCCGAAGCCACCGAGGCGCTGGGTTCGATCGAGATCCTCGTCAACAACGCCGCAACAGCGGCTGGCCGCGCGAAGCCGCCGGCACTCTCCGACATCACCCGCGACGCACTATTGGCCGAGATCGACGTGAAGGTCCTCGGCTACCTGTTCGGCGCCCAGGCCGTTGCCCCGGCGATGCGCGCAGCCGGTTGGGGGCGCATCATCAACATCGCCGGGCTCGCGGCACGCAACACCGGGTCGACCATCGGCTCGATCCGCAATGTGGCCGTCGCCGCAATGACGAAGAATCTGGCCGACGAGTTGGGCCGCGACGGAATCACCGTCAACTGCGTCCATCCGGGCCTGACCCGAACCATTCGGTCGGCCGACGTCGCCGACGGAAAAGCGATGGCTCAGGCAGCCCGCATCGAGGACATGATCCCGAAGATGAACACCATCGGTCGGATGATCGACGACACCGACCTCGCCGCGCTCGTCGCGTTCCTCGCGTCGCCGCTCTCGTTCGTGATCAACGGTGAGATGATCGATGTCGGCGGCGGAACGCCCGGCACCATTCGGTACTGATCGGTACTGATCCGTTCCGGCCGGCTCAGGGTGCGACAACGGTGATGAAACGCGAGCTGATCGCGCCGTCGACACCCAAGGAACCGTGCTCGCGCTCGATCGCAGCTTCGACGTGACTCGTCGCCCGCTGCAACGCGTTCGGGTCACGCGACACGATCTCGTTGCGCATGGGGGTGCCGTGGCAGTACGCCGCCGCGACGACGGCTGCCGATTCCGCAACGCTGCGCGCATCGAATCGATCGATGGTCGCGGGGAGGGAGAACCCGCCCGCGACGAGGTCGCCCTGGATCATCGCTGGATCGTGATAGCCGTGTGGCGTCCGGCCGATGAAGCGCGGCGGGTCATCCGGGAACAATTGAGCGACCGACGCTTCGACGATGCGGGCGAAGTCGTTCTCGTCGAGCCCGCTCCAGACGGCGAAGTCGAACCTGCCGCCGGGTCGGAGCACGCGGCGGATCTCCGCATACGCCTTCGGCCGGTCGGGGAAGAACATCACGCCGAACTGGCACACGACGACGTCGAAGGAACCGTCGTCGAACGGCAGCGCCATCGCGTCCGCGTGTTGCCACGTGACCGGTCGGCTGGTTCCGATCGCCTGGGCTTGATCGAGCATCGGCTGATTGAGATCGGTTGCCGTGATCTCAACGCTGGACGGTAGGCGCGTGGCGAGCGCCCTCGTGACAGCGCCCGTCCCCGCCGCGATCTCGAGCAGTTGGCCCTCTTGCAACGGTGCGAGGCGTGTGGCCATCTCGGTTGCCGCCGACTCGAAGATCATCGGCACGAGAACGCGCTCGTACACCTCGGCGATCGATCCGACGAACGTCAGGTCCGGTGCGCGCTTCTCATCCATGAAGACCATGCTCGCATGCCAGTCTGTGGGAATGCCATCGATCCCTGATCTCGAACACCTGGTGCAGCGGGTCAACAGTGCGTGCCGACTCCACGGAGAGTTCACGTTGCGATCTGGCCAATCGTCATCGATTTACTTCGACAAGTACTTGTTCGAGGGCGACCCGCAGTTGTTGCGCGACATCGCGGCCGCAGCAACCGTGCTCATCCCGGCGGACACAGAGGTGCTTGCAGGGCTCGAACTCGGTGGGGTGCCAGTTGCGACGGCACTCTCACTCGCCACGGGCCTGCCAGCTGCGTTCGTCCGCAAAGAGGCAAAGCGCTACGGCACGGCCAAACTCGCGGAGGGCTCAAACGTCGAGGGTCGCCGTGTGCTGATCGTGGAGGACATCGTGACGACCGGCGGTCAGGTCGTCGCCTCGTCCACAGCCTTGCGAGGACTGGGGGCTTCGATCGATTCGGTGCTGTGCATCATCGACAGAAGCGCCAACGAAAATGGCCTTGCTGTTGCGGGCCTCCGGCTGTTGTCTCTCTTGACATCGAGTGATCTCGACCGAGCTGACTGACTGCCGACAGATTCTGCTCACCACCAACTCGGTAGGGCTACTTTCGATCAGCACCAAACAACTGTCGCGCACCCCTTGCGTAGGGTTTGCGGTATGGATGTGGCGGACGCACCAGGCGTGATTTTTGGCGACCTTCGGGGTGCGGCGCGTGATCGTGCGGTGCTGGATGTGGAGTGTGAGATCCGTCGGTTGCAAGCGCGCAAGGTGGCGATGGTTGCCGCGGTCGGTGCGCGTGGATCGTTCCGCACGGATGGTCACAAGAACGTGTGGTCGTGGTTGCAGGCGGTGTTGAATTCGTCGCATGCGTCGGCGCGACGCACGGTGCTTGTGGGGCGGATGTTCGTCCTGTTGCCGAAGTTGGCGGCGGCAGCTGGGGTCGGGTGGGTCGGCGATGAGCAGTTGGACGTGTTGCTGCGCCTGTTCCGCAATCCGCGGTGTCGTCAGATGATGGTGGAATGGGAAGACCGTTTCGTCGATTTTGCGCAGTCGTTGTTGTTGTCGGGTTTCGCTCAGTTCTGTCAGAGGTGGGAGCAGGCGGCGGATCCTGATGGTGCGGATCAGTCGGTGGCTGAGGCGCGTGCGGCGCGTCGGTTGTCGATGGGGTCGGTTGGCGGCGCGTTCGAGTTGAAGTTCTTCTCGGACTCCATGTCGGGCGGGGTGATCGAGAATCTGGTGCGGGCGTATGACGCGTTGGAGATGGAAATCGATATCGCCGAACGGAAACGGCGCTGGGGCGACGACGCTGTTTCGCATGATCTGCCGCGCACGGGTGCGCAGCGTCGAGCGGATGCGTTCATGGCGATCATGCTCGACGCTGCCGAATACTCCGGGATGTCATCCACGACGAACAGGGCCGCAGCCGATGACAGCACCGGTGACGCCGACGATCACGACGACAGCGACGGCCCGGACCAAAGCGAGGACACTGACGACCGCGACGACGCTGATGCTGATGCTGATGCCACCGACGCCGACGCCGACGCCGACGCCGATGCCGATGGCGATGCCGATGCCGATGCCGATGCCGATGCCGACGACGATGGCGGTGGCTCGGATGCATCTGATCCGCGATCACCCACCGATCCGACGCCGGCAGTGGGACCGCCGCCGTCATCTGGTGGTGCGACGTGTCACTGTCGGCGCCGTCCTCCGAAGCCGTTGGTGAACATCTTCTGCACCCAGCAGCAGTTGGAGGACGCGATCCGCCAGTGCGCACCGGGCTACGTCGAGTCGGTCACGGTCGCGTCGAGCAAACTTGGTTGGGCCGAGACGGCGTCGGGTGGGCTGGTGTCGCGGCAGGACCTGTTCATGGCGGCGCTGTTGGGCAACGTGCGGCGGGTGGTGAATGATTCGGTGGGTCGGGTGATCGATCTCGGTCGCACGTCACGACTGTTCACGGGGGCCGCGCGTGAGGCGGTCCTGTTGGGTGGTGATCGATGCAGTTTCCCGGGGGACGAGTTCCGGCCCGGGCGGATTCACATCGATCACACGATTCCGTGGGTCCCGCGTCATCCGTGGGAGGATCCTGGCCGTACCGATCACGACAACGGCGGGCCTTTGTGCGCCGGTCACGACACAGCCAAACACGACCTCGGCATCACCGTCACGCGCGACCGCTCCGGCTGGCACTTCTAGCGCGCTGACGGCACCGAAATCGCACCACGCGGACCGCAACCCGTTTCAGTCGCAGACTCGGGTGCCGGTACAAGCGAAAAACGCGACGACCATCTGGTCGCGTGACCGACTCGTCTGACCGGGCCCCCCACAGTGCTGGGTTCACTCCCTGCGTCCACATGCAGGAAGGTGGCCCGCACGGCGTGATCGAAGTGAACGGCGTCGCTCGCCCGTACTTCGACTTGTGGTGGTGGCCGTCGGCCAGTTCCAGTGATCAGTGCACGGTTGCTGTAGCGGCAGTGTAGAGCATGGTGGGGCTTTGGTAGTTGAGGTGGCGTCGGCGTTGTCCATTGATGATCGTGGCGGCATGGTCGGCGGCGGCTTGTTCGATGTT
>JBBRPP010000072.1:0-20168 GCA_038227995.1 Acidimicrobiales bacterium | reverse complement strand
GAGCGCGATACTGAGGTCACTGGAAGTGTCTCCTGGTTCTGTCGAACGATGAGGTGTAGGAACCAACATCGTCCCAGGCCAGGAGACCTTTCAGGCGGATACGCGCATCACCTCAAACCCAAGCGATCGGTGGATCCAGGTTAAGTGTGGTCGGCGGAAGTGATGACTGCGGGAGAGGCGAATGAGCGTCGTGGTCGGTTCGGTCTGTGTGTTGGCCGGGTTGGCGCTGCTGGTCGCCGGAGCAGGAAAGACGATCGACAAATCCGGCCTCGACCCGGAGCTGGATCGATTGCGCATTCCCGTTGCTGCGCGTCGTCTGATCCGGACATTATTGATCGGTGTGGAATTGTTGGCCGGCACTCTGCTGGTAGCACCGATTCTGGACGACGGTCCGCAACGCGTGGTTTTCGGCGTCGGTGCCGCGCTCTACGCAGCCTTTGCGGCGTTGCATTGGACCTCGCTCCGAGGAGACGCCGGGCGGCGTACATGCAACTGCTTTGGAGCGTTCGCAGATGCGCGCCAGATGACTCCGTGGAGCGCTGGGCTCAACGGTGTCGCGTGTGCCTGTCTGGTAGCGGTAACGTCCGGGGTGGTAGAGGTGGGCACCAGCCGATCGTTCGCATCCTCGCTCACGATTCCGGTCGCGCTACTGGTATTCCTGCTGCGTGCCACCGCTCAGCACCACGTCTTTCGTTTTGATATCCCGATACGTAAGGAGAAGCTGCAATGAGCAAGTTGGAACGGTTCGCCCTGTGGGGCGTGTGGGGCACAGTGGTGGTTCTCGTAGTGGTCATGATCGCAATAGTGCGTCAGCTTGGCTTCTTGCTTGGGGCAGTTCGATTGCAGGGAGCAAGAGTTGGAGACGAGAGTCTCGAAGTCGGAACCGAACTGGGAACTCTCTCCGCGTCGACCTTAACCGGTGATTCGATCGAGATCGGTCTAATCGAGGCACCCCAGGACTTGCAGCTGCTACTGTCGATTAGCCCCGGCTGCAGCTCGTGCAGTGCGTTGATGCCCGGTTTCAAGCGGCTCGAGCGGCTGAGTCGACCCCGCTACCGGACCGCTCTGGTTGCTCTCGCTGGCGATCCGGAGCAAATCGACAAGTACGTGACCGAGTATCGGCTGCAGCGTATCCCTGTTATCCACGACAGGGCGCTGGTCGAGCGCCTGGAGCTGGCCGTGGCTCCCTACGCGATCGTCATCTCGACTCGGGACGGCCGGATCCTCGCTCGCGGCACGGTGAACACCGTCGCGCAGATCGAGGGACTCCAGCTTGCCGCCGAGGCAAAGCTGGGCAGCACTTCCGAGGAACTGGAGGAGGACTCTCATGAGCTCGTTGAATCCTGAGCACACATCACAATTCGACGAGGCGCTTCGTGCTCTGCTTGTGCGCAGGTCCACCGGACTGTCGCGTCGTTCGTTCCTTTCTCGGCTCGGTTTGGGCCTCTGTGCCGGCGTTGCTGGTGTGCTTGTGGCTCCGCTCCTGCCCGAAGACCGTCGCCGCGGCCGGCCGGCGTTCGCCAATAGCGGCGCATGCACAGACTGGAGCAACTGCGGAATCTGCGGGCGAATGTGCACTCAGTGCGGCGGGGCGAGCGACAACACCCAGTGCCCGGCCGGATCAACGCTGTCGGGCTGTTGGTCGGCGTGCTGTTCGGGCGGCAAGAGCGGCCCTCAGGTCATCAACTACTGTGACTGCTGCGGTACTGGTTGCTCGGGAGGAGATTTCTGTGCGAACCGCTGTCCACAAAGCTATTGGGGTTGCAGTACCAGCGCATATCTCTGCACGACGACTCGAGGTACGGGAACCCCGTGTTAGCTGATTCCTGCAATAGGCGTTGAGATGTTGATCGTCGCCGTTGCGGTTGTGGTCGCTGCCGCTATTCGGTCGGGGTTTGCCGCGTTGCATGGCCCTTGAACGCTGAGCATGCAGGGCAAGCTGGCGGTCGCCGGCAATCGCAAATTGACTACCAGACGACGACTAGTTCATCTCGTTGGAATGTTCGCTGGTTCGTTGGCTTCGGCTGGCGCGCTCGCGCTCATCTCGACGGCGGTGCCGACGAGCGTGCGCCGGTGGTGTCTTGCCGTGACCGCTGCAATCTCATTGCTTGTCTTGTGCCAGTCTCTGCGAGCAACGAATCCGCGTCGGACGTTCGGGCCGAGCTACCAGGTTCCAGCGAGTTGGGACAGCGTGGAGGGCTCCCCTGTCGGGCCCTTCGTGTGGGGCGTTGTGCTTGGGGCCGGCTATTTCACGAAGTGGCAGTCGATCACCGTTCTGGTGGTTTGGCTTGGGTCCCTTTGGCTCGGCCCGATCGCGTGTCTCACGCTCGTGCCGATCTACGGCGGTGTACGAGCGTGGCACAACGTCCGCACCCTGAACCTCCGCGATGACGGACGCGCTCGCAACGGAGTTCACTTGCTGGTCTTGGATTCGTGGATCGTGACGATGACCCTGATCATCGCCGTCTCAGGAATGTGACGATCTACGAGCGAATCAATTCTTCGCCACGAGTGCCGTGGCCAGGTCAATCAGCAGCTTATCTCCACCCGGGGTGCAGCATTGCTGCGACGCCACGAAGACAACGGCGTCGTCTGAC
Source organism: Acidimicrobiales bacterium (assembly GCA_038227995.1). GTDB lineage: Bacteria > Actinomycetota > Acidimicrobiia > Acidimicrobiales > Ilumatobacteraceae > WLMZ01. Next base: position 17,571 of record JBBRPP010000072.1, on the reverse strand, counting down.
AGCAACACGGTGATCCGAGAGTGGTTGTCCGAATAAGCCTCGACACCGATGGGTACCTCTGTCGAGATGCGAGAACCGGCCCGAGCCTGCGATAACGCTTCCAACGCCTGCGATCCGTCCAAAAGTTTCATGATCAATGTGCCGGCCGGCGTCGATGACTCTACTGAACATAGCGGGCCACTCCCATCGATGGACGGAACCTCCTTGAGAGTGGCGATCTGGATGCCCTTCACGGATGCGAGCGCGGACGTGTCCAGGCCGCCGCATCGGGCTGTGGGCTTCGATGGCGGAGCCACCGAACTGCCCACGTCCGGCGTCGGACGGTTTGCAGACACCGAGGCGGAGAGTTCCCGAGCTCGGTCTCGCAAGAGCGCGATGCCGCCGAGAGCCGCGAGAAAGACGAGTGTGCCGGCGGTCACGAGCGATCGGGTGCGGTGCGAGCGGGCTGCGGTCCGTCTGCTCAGCTCTCGTGCTAACGGGATGTCCCGCAGTAGCGCTTCATTGAGTTCGCGCTTCATGTGCGGCCCGACCACGCGTTCCAAGTCGTCGAGTCTCATCTCGGTACATGCCTCCTGAGGTACGTGAGCGCGCGGCGTAGATCCGAACGGACCGTGCTCGGCGAACGATTCATGATTGTCGCAATTTCGTCGAACGAACGATCTTCGAAGTAGCGCAAGACGACGACCGTTCGTTGCTTTGTCGACAAACGCTCTATCTCTCGGGCGAGATCCGATCGCAGGTGGTCACAGTCGATCTCCGGTGTGGTCGCATGCTCGCCGATGGTTCGCCGTTGTCTTCGGAAATTCTGCCGGTGAAGGTCGTTGGCCGCGCGGTAAACAGCGCTCCTAAGGTATAGCTCCGGGTTCCGAACCTCGGACCAACGAGGCGCCACGCTCGCGAACACCGCCTGAACGATGTCTTCGGCGTCGTCGCGCCGGCCGGTGAGCAGGTGTGCCAGCCGTACGAGCCCGACGTGGCTAGATCGATACACCTCGCCAAGGGCGGCACTCCGTTCGACTTCCATCATCCTTCCCTAGTCGCTCTCGAGGCATCAAATGTTGCATCGAACCGTCGACGCGCTTTCCTCGACACTGCCAGCAAGCGCGTCGGGTGTTCTGTGCCGCGGTTGCGGAGCTATGGATTAGAGTTCGAGGCCGATCGACCTCCGCGGGCGAGTGATGTGGGGATCCGGTGCGATGTCGTGGTCACAACTAGACAGTCTTGCTCGGCCCAGTGGCGCCAGGTGTCGAGCGCTTCGACGCGCGCTGTTCGACGGCACGAAGTCGCTGCGGCAGTCAGTCCAATGGGGGGCGAGGTCGCGACGTGAAAGCGGCCGTTGACCCAGTCGTGCTGGAGTCGTGTGTCGGGGCGCCTTGGCCCGACGTTTCTGGCGCTCGACATCGTCGACTGTAGGTTGGCCGCCCGCGACGTGAGCGTCGGCGGCGGCGAGATCCGCTCCTCGCGCGCGGCGGCCACAAAGCCTCGACCGGTCGAGTTGTCGCTAAGCGGCCCATTGCGCCTGTTACGCGCCAGCGCTGCTATCGCGTTCCGTGGTGGAGCGTCGAACGGCGCGCACACCCGGTCCAAGTCGGCGAACACGGCCGCAGTGATGGTGACCCGGACGACGAGTTGCATGGCGCGACGTTTTGCGCTCGACATCGCGCTTGCGTCGGGAGCGAAAATCGGTCAATCTGACCAGGTGGTCAGGCAACCAGGCGATGCGGCTCGGTTTGGCGATCGTTGGCGGAACGCAGCGATGTACTCGGCGCTGATCGCCGTCATCGTCGTTGGCGGGTGGTGGTGGGGCGGTCGCGCTCGCGATGACTCCTTGAGGAACTGCGACAGGAGGCAGGAGTTGTGTGTCGATTCGGGATGGACGGGCATCGTGACCTTCGCCATCTCGCTTGTGTTGCTGGTTGCAGTGGTCGCGTCGCGTCCGATACGCCCGGCACACCGTGGCGCGATGGCGGCCGTCGCCGCACTCGGATCGATAGGACTCTCCCGAAGTCTTAGCCACGGCGCGTCCATCGCGATCGCCATCGCTGTCGCGGCGCTGACAATGATCCCTCGGCGACGGCTGGACTTCGGCGAGTAGCGCCGATCTGCAGATATTCCGGTGTGATCGGGGAGGCTTTTTGGCCTCTTGCTCGCAGAGCGGGATTTGTCGTTGATCGGGGATCTCTGCGATGTCAGTGTCGAAGGTTGTGTCGGGTCCGCTGTTGCGGGCTAAGTGTTGGATCGGTATTGCCGAGTTCTTGGCGGCGACGTGTCTTCCGAACACGGTGATCGCGATGGTGTCGGATCCGCGTGCGTTCTTCGCTGTGATCGACAGGTCGCCGTCGGAGGTGACGACGACGAAGGACGTGTTCGAGTTCATCGCTGGGCAGCGTCGTGGCCTCGGTGATGGTCGTGTGGTTCGGTTGTCTGATGGTCAGGCGGGGTTGGCGGCGCGCACGATCCGTCGCCGGTTGGCGGTGATGTCAAGTTTGTTCAACTATCTCGTGATGTGTGGTGAGATGTTCGTGAACCCGGTGCCGCGTGGGATGGCCAGCCGACGCACGGGCGGCGGCGGTCAGCCGATCGGATCACCGTTGATCCGCACGCTGCGGACGTTGCCGCGAGTGTTGGATCCGGGTGATGTGGTCTTTTGTTGGGCGCGGTTCGCGGGTGGCGGGACCGGGCGATGGTCGAAGCGATGGTGCTCGGCGGGATGCGTTGTTACCAAGTGATCGAGTTGCGGTTGGAGGATCTGCAGCCGACGAACAAGCGGATGTTCGTCGCTGATGGCAAGGCCGGTCATCAACGTTTGATAGCGATGTCGGCCCAGTTGGAAACACCACGGCGCTCCACCGAACAACCCGGCCATCGTTCGCCTCGTCGGCGCCGTGCTCGCCGAACAACACGACGACTGGGCCACCCACCGCCACTACCTCTCTGAAGCCTCCATGGCCAAGCTCTACCCGACGCGCGATACTGACCCCATCCCAGACGACGGCATCCTCGCTATCACCTGAGATCACCAGGAATTACACCGCTGATTCCCACCACACCACGGGGCGATGAACGTGTACACCGTGGTCACACGTTCTTCGGGTGCGACGCCGAGAAGTAGGCGACTGCTGAGATGAAATCATGGTGAGTCACCACGCGCGAGAGCGCGTCAGGGTCGGAGGCGCAGCCCCCGAATCAACTGTCGGCGTGATTGTGTTGCGGTCGTGGTCGAGGTCAGGCTGCGGGTGTGATCGAGACGTCGTGGCCGAGGTGTTCGAGTCTGGCGACGAGTCGGCGGGTCTCGATCGTCGGGTCACGACGACGGTCGTTGTAGTCGGTTCCGAGGTTCTGGAACGGGACTTGCCGGTCGAGGATGTGCCAGACGGCGACGAGAACGGCGTGGCCGGTGGCGACTGCGCCACGTTTGGGTCCGCGGCGGGCACGTATCCGCCGGTGTCGTTCACTGAGATGGTTGTTGTTCGTTCGGGCTACGGCGTGAGCGACTTCGATCGGACGTTTACGCAACCACGGCGCACCGGGCCGGATGAACCCGGGACCGTGTTTGCCGCCCGATTCGTTGTTCCCCGGGCACGTTCCCGCCCACGACGCCAAATGTCCAGCTGTTGGGAGATGATGTTTCCGCCGAGCGCAGCTCGACGCCCGGGATCGTGCGCAACAGATCGATCGCCCACGCGAACGGTTCGCTGGCGACGACGATATCGGCGGACACGATCGCGATCTGGCCGTCCAATGCGTCGAGATGGGCAGACCGGCGCGTGCGACCGTTGAGTGGTGTGCCTGCCAGCGGTGCGCAAGGGCGTCCTCGATCGCTGCGATCTTGGGTCGCAGGCGACCTCGGGCGAGGTCGGCGAGCACGACCGGGTCGCGTTCACCGGCAATCAACGCCTCGATGATCGAGCGGCCCGTCTTGGACAACACCACCGACGTCACCGACGTCAACTTGACCGAAGCGTCCTGACAGATCTTCTCCAACCGTTGGATCACCCGGCCCCGTTCCTGGATCAACGACTTGCGATACCGGCACAACTCGCGCAGCACCCGGATCCGGGGCTCTGGAATGAAACTGGCCCGCAGCAAGCCGTGCTCGGCCAGCTGGCAGATCCATGCCGCATCAGCGGTGTCGGTCTTGCGGCCGGGCACGTTCTTGATGTGCGCGGCGTTGACCAACACCGTGTCGATCCCGGCGTCCTCGAGCGCATAAAACACGGGTCGCCAATAGATGCCGGTCGCCTCCATCGCCACCTTGGTCACACCCAGATCGTTGAGCCATGTCACCAACCCGCACAGCCCGGGACCGTTCGTCGCGAACCTGGCCTGCGTCCAAACGCGGGCGCCGCTACGTTTCACCGACGGCGTCCTCGCGCACGCCGACACCTCATCACGGTGCACGTCCAGACCGCACACTCGCTCAACCATCATCTCCATCACAAACCTCCTCCGACTCGACGAACACTGAAGATGTCGTCTGGAGGGGCGACGTATCAGACGAGTCTGAGATGCGTGCTCGAAGCAACAATCGCGGGTTCCTGGAAGCCCCCACCGTCAAGCTTTCCACGGGCGCAAACACACCAAGCAGGGTCGACATGACCAGACGACCCGACAATGATTTCATCCACACAGGTGGGTCGCCAGCCCATCAACAGCTTTTCCCAGGATGTCTCGCTGCCGAGTGACCCGTTCCAACTCGGCTTTCAGCTCGCGGATCTCCGCACGCTCGGCTCCGGTCGGCGCCTGGCCAGCCTTGGCCTCGCGGGCCTCACGAACCCAGTCACCCGACCGACGAATCATGCAAGCGCATCTCTCGGGCGACCTGAGCGATCTTGCCGCCCGACGCGTCGACCATCGCGACGACCTCGGCTTTGAACTCTGGGGTGAACTTCCGGCGCGACCGCCCGGAACCCTTACTCATTGACATGGACACTCCAATCCGGGCTCATAGAGCCTCAAGGTAGATGTCCGTCAGACGGGGTGAACCTCAGCTCACGCCGTAGTAGAGGCAGCCGCGTCCCGACAACCGCGGCGTAAGGCATTCTTCTGTGGGCGATCAACGAAAGTCGCGTTCTGTGATCGCCAAACGCGAGATTCACTGATCGCCCACATCTTCCGCCACGTCCTTCTCACTGCCGTCCTGTTCAGTGCCGCCGGCGTTGCACTCGTGATCGTTGTGGCGGCCCTCTTCGACTGAAACGAACCAAAAAAGAGTAACTGCCAGATCTGTAGGGCTTGCCGAGTCCATCCGCTGGGTTCAGGGGGATAGCCGTGATCGGCGAGCTATCGTCTGGCGTCTCCGAGGCGGGCATCGTCACGAAGCGGTGCCACCGGGTGTAGTCGTCGTCGTGGCGGCTGAGTTCTGTCTGGAAGCGTCGAAACGCCCCGGACCCGTTGATCTCGGTCCGCAACCGCGAGGCAAGTCCGGGGCTGACGATTGTCTCGATGAACCGCTCCATCACGGCATACGCATCCTTGGGACCGGCTCCGACAACAGGCAGCCAACGGTCGGAGTTGTCCGCATCGAAGTCCTCGGGCCCCTTATCGACATCGAACAGCTCACCCGGCCACACCGTCCCGTCGGCGAGGTCGATGTACGACACGGTCGCCGGCGACTGATCGAGGGCTTCGCCTATTTCGTCGAGATCGACCGCCAGCACCGTCAGCTCGGATGTCGTGCCGTTGCCGACGTGCTCGAGTTCGGCGATCAGTTCGCGATCACCGGGCCAGTCCCGCTGCGAGAGCGACTCGATTACTGTCGTCGCCGCCGCGATGAGCTCGGGTGATGATGAACAGCGAAGGATGGCCTGTCCCGCGTGCTGCAGCGCGTCGTCGGTTACGCCGTCGGCGATGAGCCTCGCGACGCCTGACGCATCGTTTCCGGCGACACGAAGCTGCTCGACCACGTGTCCCGGCTCACTCCTGTGACCCCTGACGGCGCTGCCCGTCAACGCTGTCGCGCCGGGGGTCGGCGAAGTGGCGGGCCTCCTCAATGATCGAGTCTTGGATGGCGATGAACTCTGCCGCGTCCGCCCGGCATTGGGCGCAGATGAACATGTTGTCGCCAGCAGCGTCGCGGTCTCCACGAGTCGGCGACCGATGACACACTGCGCAGATCGCAGCAGACTCACTCACGCCGACATCTTCGCACGTCCCGTCAGACCAGCCAGATGACATGCGGGCGCATAACGTTCAAGCGCCACGTCCAAGAACGCTCAGACCGCCGTCGAGAAGCGCACGCCTAACCGGCGATCTGCGCCCCCGAGCCGGACCTCTGATGTACGGGCACCCCTCGGGGTGCATGTGTGCAGAAATCTGAAGAACCTGATGCTGGGGCGTCACGAAATCGTGATTTCGCAGGCATGTGTTGGTGTGATGGCGTTGTGGAAGTTGCGGGTCGGCGTGGAGGCCTATTACCTGTCGCAGGTCGCGTCTGGGCTCGATGAGTACTACACGGCCAGGGGTGAGGCACCGGGCGTCTGGATGGGCGGCGGAGTCGCCGGGCTCGGGTTGACGGGCGAAGTCTCACCCGCCGATCTTCGCGCCGTGCTGGCCGGTCTGGCGCCGAACACGGGGTTGACGCCAAACGGGACCACGCTGACCACCCACCCACGCCGCGTGCCTGGGTTCGATCTGACGTTCTCGGTGCCGAAGTCGGTGTCGGTGCTGTTCGCGCTCGGTGACCCGCTGGTCCAACACGCCGTCACGGAGGCGTGCGAAGCCGCGCTGGCAGAGGCGCTCGGGTGGTTGGAACGCGAGGCGTGCTTCGTGAGGCGGGGCACGAACAAGGCCGAGAACAGGCAGACATGGGGTGAGCAGTGGGGCACGCGACGGATGGTCGCGAATGGGTTCGTTGCCGCGTCATTCCGGCATCGCACGTCCCGAGCCGGCGATCCGCATCTGCACTGGCACGTCCTCGTCGCCAACATGGCCCAGGGCATCGACGGCCGCTGGTCCGCGCTCGACGGCACAGCCATGTACGCGGCCAAGCGCACGGCCGGGGTCATGTTCCAAGCGGCGATGCGCCGCGAACTGACCGAACGCCTCGGCATCTCCTGGGGACCGGTTCACAAGGATTCGGCCGAGGTCGCCGGGGTACCGGCCCGGGTGTCGCGCGAGTTCTCGCAACGCTCGACACAGATCGCCGAATGGCTCCAGGCCGCGGGACGCTCGGGACCGGTCGCGACGGATGAGGCGATCTTGGCGACGCGCGCTAGCAAGCAGACACCGGCCGATTGGGCAGTCGTCGAGGCCGGCTGGCGGACTCGCGCGGACGCGCTCGGTTGGGGACCCACCGAACTCGACCGACTTCTCGCCGCCGCTGATCCGGTCGTCGCTCCCGATGGCTGTTTCGTGGTGAACGATGATGTCTGGTCCGGTGGCGAGTCGAGCGTGGTGACACGGGTTGTCGAGTTCGAGCAATGGCTGGAGTGGGTCCTCGAAACACGAGTGACCGCCAACGGCGGGGCGTTCACCCGGTTCGATCTCACCCAGGCCATCGCCAGCACACTGCACGGTACGAGCGTCACGACGATCGAGACGATGGTCCAACGCGCCCTCGCGTCACCCGCGATCGTCCCGATCGGCGACCCGGCTGAGCAACCGCCCATCCGTGCACACAATCGGGTGGTACCCGACGACCGCCACTTGCAGTACACCTCACGGACATTGCTCGCGATCGAGGACCGCCTCCTCGACCACCTCGCCGCCGGCGTCAACGCCGGATCGGGCGTCCTCGACCGAGCAGCCGTCGAGGCGATGATCACAGCATCGACACTTGGGCCAGACCAGGCCAACGCGATTCGGGTACTCACCTCTGCAGGCGATCGGGTCGCTGTGATGGTCGGCCGCGCCGGCACGGGCAAGACCCACACCCTCGGAACCTTGCGCACCGTCTACGAGGCTGCCGGGTACACCGTGATCGGACTCGCCCCATCTGCCCGTGCCGCCCGCGAACTCGAATCAGGCTCAGGTGTTGGGTCGACGACGATCGCCCGCCACCTCATCGAACGACGCGAGATCGACGCGTCCACCGTCGTCGTCGTTGATGAGGCCGGAATGGGAGGTGTCCGCGACATCGCCACGATCATCGATCAAGCCACCCGAGTCGGCGCGAAGGTGGTCCTCGTCGGGGATCATCATCAGCTGCCCGAAGTCGGCGCGGGTGGTGCGTTCCGGGCCGCGCTCGACACGCTCGGCGCGCGGGGCATCGAGCTGACCGTCAACCGCCGCCAACACCATCTGTGGGAACAAGCCGCTCTCGATCAACTCCGCCACGGCGACGTCACGTCTGCCTTCGCCGCGTACCGCGACCATGGCCGAGTTGTGCTCACCGACAACCCCGACCAACTCCACACCCGCGCCATCACGGACTGGCAACAACTACGCACATCCGGCAACACGCTGATGCTCGCCGGGACCCGCGCCGAAGCACACCTCTTGAACCGGCTCGCCCGACAACTCCTCGCCGACGCCGGTGAGCTCGATCTGTCACACGAGTTCGAGATCGGCGGCCGTACCTACGCGACCGGCGACCGGGTGGTGCTCTGCCGGAACCACCCAGGCCAACAGCTGGACAACGGGGACCGGTTCGCCGTCGAGAACGGGATGCTCGCCACCATCGTCGACTTCGACGACAACGGCGTCCACGTCACGCTATCCACCGGCGAACGCGTCGTGCTCGACCGCAGCTATCTCGAGCGGGGCTGGGTCGATCATGCCTACGCGCGCACGATCCACAAAGCCCAAGGCGTCACTTGCGACCACGTCCTCCTTGTCGGCCCGGCCGGCCTCTATCGGGAAGGGATCTACGTCGCCCTCTCACGCGCCCGGCTCAGCGCCTGGATCTACGCCACCAGCGCCCAAGTCGTCGAACTCGACCAACGCCACGACGCCGGCATCCCACTGCCCACCGAAACCGTCCACGACCCGCAACGCGACCTCCTCGCCAGAATGCACACCTCCGGAGCGAAGACGCTCGTCATCGTCGGCGACCCATCCGCCGCTCGCGTCGCCGAACTCGCCGACACCGTCCCAGTCCTCGAGTTGCTCGAACGAGTCAGCGCGGCATGTGAAGCCGAGCGTGCAGTCGCCGTCACCAACCCGGCGGCACTCCGCGACGCCGACAACCGGGCGTTCGCGACTCGTACCCGGCTCGACGAAGGCCGACGCGTGCGTGCCATTGACCGCGACAACGTCGGCCACGTCGTCGCCATCGACGACACCGCCGGCTCATGTCTCATCCACTTCGAGAACGAGCGTGGGGCCAACACCACCAAGACGATGCCGTGGAGCGAGCTCATCGTCATCGACCACCCCGACACCGTCGACCTCTCCCCCGCCGCCCGAGCGACCCTCGCCGCGATGACCGTCGACGTCGCGGACGCCGAGCAGGACTGGGAGATCGAACTCTCCGCACACGGCGTCAAACCGGGCGACGCCGACCTCTACCGCCGCGCCGCCAACGTCGCCATCGACCGCGCCGCACACCAACTGCGCAGCGACACACCCGACTGGCTCACGACCTGGATTGGGACACGACCCACCGACGCACCCGGCGCCACCGTCTGGGACGACACCGCCCACGGAATCGCCGACTACCGACTCCGGCACAACATCCCCCAGCACCAACCCGGACTCGGCCGGCAACCGAGCGACCCGGCGACCGCCGACGGATGGCAGGAGGCGATGAGCCGCGTGCTCGATGACCGCTGCTGGCTCATCAACCGACAACCCATCGTCCCCGCCGCGGTCACCGTCCGCACGCCGATCGAGCTCCTCAGCCGGCAAACCGAACTGCAACGGCTCCTGTCAACAGCGCCCACCGACCAGCGCGAGCTCATCGCGCGGATCACCAACTCCGCCCTCGCGCCGGCGCAGATGCACGACTATCTCGCTGGGGCTACCACCGGGCAGGGCGAGCGTCGTGACTGGATCGTCGCCAACTGGCCCTACATCGTCGAACTCGAACAGATCAACAGCCTCATCGCGTACCAACCAGCCGTCGTCCTTTCGCCGGCCGTGGAGCAAGACCCTGTGCGCGAGATGCTGAACCAGCTTCGCCTCCTCGCCCCAGACCTCGATCGACGAGAGCAACGGACCCTCGCCGAACTCGATCGCCAAGCAGACGAGTTGGATCCCGTCCGGCGGCTCGAAGCCCGCGCCGACCAGCTCGAACGACTCGCCCACCAAACCGTGTCATCAGCCGAGCGTGATGCACTCCGAACAGAGCTCTTCACCCTCGGTACCCAGCTGCGCCAGGCGCGCCGGGAACGAGCCGTTCAACAAATCTTCGACAGGTACCTGCCCAACCCGATCGACGACGCCCGCGCTACCCGGATCGCCACCCTCGCCCACGACGTGCTGACTACTGCGCCTCCCTGGATCACCGACCACCTGCGCCAGCTTCACGACGACCACCAGCTCACACGCATCGACACCGTCGAGCTGGCGACAGTTGTCATCCAGGTGGCTGCGCACCTCGACCTCCACGGCCAACTACCGGCAACCTGGCCCGCGCCGACACTCCCCGCCGTAGCCATACCCCAGCCGAACATCGAACTCGGGTACTGATCGGTGACATCACGAGTCCACCGTCGGGCATGGCCTCCTCGAACAACACGGTCGAACGAGCGGGCACGTCCGCCGTATCTGTGCGTCCGCTCCTCGTCAGCATCCCCCAGGCAATGATGATGCTCTGCGTCAGTCGCACGACTCTGTACGAACTGATGTGGCAAGGAGCGCTGACGCCGGTCCACATCGGTCGAAGCGTGCGGTTTCCGATCGAGCAGCTCGAGCAATTCGTGCGGGACCGCATCGCGGCGAGCGGCTGAGCCGACGGCCGGACCACTTCGGATTCGGCTTGGCACCTCCGCGGAAAGCACGCTCTGTGGGCGTTCGACGTCGCTCGCGGTAGAAAAAGTTCTGCGCAGTTGCTCCCCAAGTTGCTCCCCGGCCGCTCTCGGCCGAAGAACGAGAACAACCGCAGGTCTGTGACCTGCGGTTGCCTTGTGGAGCTGAGGGGAATCGAACCCCTGACCCTCTCCATGCCATGGAGCATCTATGGCCTGCTCAAGGTGATAGAATAGTGTCTGAGCAGGTCGTATGTGTTCGGTGCAGACCACTAGCGTTCGGTACGGTTGCTCACCCGGTTACTCACTGAGCAACGATTGAGAGGGTTCGTCATGGCGAAGAAGATCACCGAGCAGGTCGACCGCAAGCGCGGGAACGGCGAGGGAAGCGTCTACCAGGAGGGCGCGGGCAAGGCGAAGAAGCTCGGCCTCCCCGCACCGGTAGACGGCCGGTGGGTCGCACAGGTCGTGATCGACGGCAAGCTCAGGCGGTCGTTTCACGCCACCGAGGCGAAGGCCAAAGCTGGCCTGCGGTCGATGCAGAACGACGTCTCCAACGGCGACGGCGTGGCCGACGGGAACCTGACGGTCGCGGACGTGTTGAACACCTGGGAGACACGCGTGCTCGCGGGCCGTAGCTCGTCACCGAAAACAGTGGAGACGTACCGCTGGTGCATCAAGCGCATCAACGACGAGATCGGCAGCCGCCGCGTCCGCACGCTCGACGCAGAGGACGTGGAGAAGGCGCTGGACGACATGGTGGCCGGCGACGACACGCACGCCGCGCTCGGGCGGTCGTCGCTGATCAAGGTCCGATCCGTGCTCGGGCAGGCGTTCGACCACGCTCACAAGCGCGGGAAGATCAAGCGCAACGTCGCGCGCATGGCGGATCTCACACCGTCGGCGAAGCGACCGAAGGAACGTCGCGGGCTCACCACCGAGCAGGCAAACAAGCTCCTCAAGCAGATCAAGGCCGACCCGGCGATCGAGGGCAGCGGCGACCGGCTCGAGACCATGTTCGTGATCATGCTCTCAGTCGGTCTGCGACCGGGTGAGGCGGCAGGACTGCAATGGGCAGACGTCGACCTCGACCGCGGGATCATCGGGGTACGGTCCGGTGTCCGCGTCGAGAACAATCGACCAGTGCTCGTTGACGAACTGAAAACCGCGAAGGCGCGCCGCACTATCGCACTCCCCGCCTACGCCGCGGACTCGTTACGCGCTCACCGCGGCCGCCAGATCGCGGAACGCCTCGCGGCCGCGTCATGGGCCGATGACCGTCTGGTGTTCACCACCTCGGTCGGTACTGTCCTGTCCCCCAACAATGTCGCTCGCTCGCTCGCACGGCACACGAAGAAGGCTGACCTCGGCCGGTGGTCACCGAACGAACTACGGCACAGCTCCGCGTCGCTGCTGTCTGATGCCGGCGTTCCGTTGGAGCACATCGCGGACCTGCTCGGTCACACGAACACCCGCATGTTGGAGTCGGTCTACCGGCATTCGATCCAGCCATCTATCGTCGCGGCAGTCGCCGCGATGGACAAGCTGATCGGGTGATCCACCACCGAACACCCACGGTCAACTACGCTTACCTGCGGTCCACATATCGACCATGGAACGCAGGTGCAGGGTAGCCATTCCTCTGCGTTGGGTGGCGTTGACGCAGTATCCCCTCAATGGGGGCTACACCTCAACGCCTACGCCGCGACACAGTCGCGGCGGACACGCTCGACCGACCACCTTCCGAGTATCCGAACCCTGAGGGGTCGGCGCGGGATTTAATCGGCGCGTCACTCCTCAATCCGCTGAGGAGTTTCGATGCCCGAAGGTGCCGTCAACCGGCGTTCCATATCCAAGCCACACCCCGACGTCGAACGGCTCGCGTACAGCCTCGATGAGGTCCGCCAGGCCGTACCGATCGGTAAAACGTTCCTGTACGAACTGATCGCCACCGGCAAGCTGCGAACGGTGACCCTCGGCAAGCGCCGCCTGGTGCCAGCCGATGCACTACGCGACCTCATCGACCGCGGCGATGCGATATGACGGCCCATACGCGAGAAAGCCACCTGGTGGCGATTCCAGGTGGCTCTCATCATGACTTGGTGGTCGACGTCGATGCTAGCCGCGCTGCGGTCCATCTGCTGGACCCGCGCCGGCTCGTGCAGCGCGTCCCGATGCTGCTCTTGATCGAAGCGTGCGTCGGTCACCGTCACCCGTTTGCCATATCAACTCACCTCGAGCCAACGTCGTTCATGTGCCCACGGTGCGAGCACGTCGACCACAACGGCGGGTCGGCGGTCATCGTGGACGGTTACAGGTGGCGCTGCCATCGCTGCCGGTTCGACGGCACGCGACTCTTTCTTGAGCGGATCGTGTTGGAGGATTCGACCGCAATGGATCGCTTCTATTCGATCCTGGCCGCGGAGGAGATCCGTTGAGCGCGCCGTGGCAGGAACTCGACGGTCTGTACCGAGAAGACGCCGTAGATGATGCTCTTCTACGGCATGAGCTCGACGAAGAAGCTGCTCTTCCTGACGGATTCAGGCCCACCGACGTCGGCAACGCGGCGCGTCTGGTGGCGGCGGCCAACGGCAAAATCAGGTACGCCGCGCAGTGGTCGAAATGGCTCGTGTACCGCGACGGCGTCTGGGCGATCGACAGCTCGGAGGCGATGATCACCGAGCTGGCCAAGTCGGTCGCCCAGCGCTTGTTCAAGATGGCAATCACCCTGCCACCGAAGGACCGCGAAGAGGTGTTCAAGTTCGCCGGCAGATGCGAGCAGGCCGGCGCGATCAGAGACATGCTCAAGCTCGCTCGCGGCGTTCCTGGCGTCCTCGTCGACATCGACCGCCTGGACGCCCATCCGTGGCTCCTGAACGTCCGTAACGGCACCGTGGACCTCCAGACGGGGCAACTCCGACCGCACAACCCGGTCGATCTGCTCACGATGCAAGCCCCGGTGTCGTTCGACCCCACCGCGGCCGCTCCGTTGTGGAGCGCGTGCGTCACGACCTGGCAGCCAGACCCGGAAGTCCGTGGCTACCTCCAACGATCCGCAGGATGGGGTCTCACAGGTCTTCACACCGAGCACCTGTTCGTCCACGTCGGCAACGGCGGCAACGGCAAGTCGAAGTACCACGGCGCGATCGCGGATGTTCTCGGCCCGTTCTGCGTGATTCCTCACAAGTCGCTGCTCGTCGCATCGAAGCACGAGCAGCACCCGACCACGCTGGCGTCTCTGTTTCGGGCGCGAACGATCGTCGCACCGGAGACGTCACAAGACGACCGACTCGACGAAGAGATGATAAAGAACCTGACCGGCGGCGACACGCTCCGAGCACGCCGGATGCGCGAGGACGAATGGTCATTCGCGCCGAGCTGGACCGCGCACGTTCACACCAACCATCGGCCGCGGATCAAGGGCACCGACGACGGGATCTGGCGACGCGTGCGCCTCGTCCCCTGGTCCGTCACCATCCCCGCCGGACAACGAGACCCCGATCTCGCCGGCAAGCTCCGCAACGAAGCACCCGGGATCCTCAACTGGCTCATCGGCGGTGCGCTCGCGTGGCAGAAGCGCGGCCTCGAAGCGCCGGACAGCGTCATGCTCGCCACCAGCCAGTACCGCACCGAGCAGGACCACGTCGGCAAGTTCCTCGTCGAGACGATGGACGTCGATGGTGCCAACAGCATCACCGCCAAGGCGCTGCGCGACACATACGAGGCGTGGTGCGCCGATGCCGGCGAAGCCGCATGGACCGCTCACCGCATCGGCCGCGACCTCTCGGCCCGCGGGTTCGACAGCGCGCTAGTCGGCCAATCACGGACACGAACGTGGATCGGGCTCGACCTCAAGGGGAGCACATGAGCGCTTATGAGCGCTTGTTCCGGTTGACCGCGGCACGCGCCCGCGCGGAGAACCAACCGGACAAAGCGCTCATAAGCGCTCTACCTGCGGTTGCTCAAACAGGAACCCGACTTTTCGGTGCGGAACCCACCCCCCTAGCCGACCGCTCCGCACCACACGCAACTGGTGAAGCCAAGCCCAGTTTTTTAGAATCGACACACCACCCCACAGACCGCCCTCGTGGCGGAACCCCCAGATTCACGTTAGAGAGATCGGCTGCCGAGAGCGGTCTGCCCTGGTCAGCGCCTCGCCCGAAAAACCCGGAGCAGTGCTCTCGGGAAATCCGAACACACACAACGGCCAAGAGAGCGATCTGGGTGGTGGTGTGGCTGATCCTAAAAAAACTGAACTCCGCAGCGGTCTGGGAGGCGGTGCGTGCACCGCGAAAAGCCGAACCCGGCCAAAGTCCCACACCCGCACACACCGCTAGGCGCCGAGAGCGGTCGGCGCTGCTGCCCCTCGATTCAAAAGACCACCAACACCAAGGAGACGACCGTGCACGACATGAGCACCGATGTGATCGAACGACTGATGCCCACCGTGGCGCGGTACGTGGCGGAGGCCGACTGGTTGCCGGCCTCGCTGCTCGAGTCGCCCGGACTGATCACGTTCACGTGCTGGATGAACACGGACCGTTCCCACGGCGTCAATGTGACGGCGCTGCTCGATACCGGGCCGTCGATGATCATGGTGTTGGACCCGGCGCGGTTCGGGCTGTGTCTGATTGGCGACGAGCTGGTGACGTTGGAAGATCCGGGCGAGGCGTTCGCCCCTGGTTGATCTGTGACACACCCGGGGTGTACAGTGTTCTCGTTGGAGAGCATCGCTCTTTGACTGTTCCGGTCACGCTGTCTTCGACGGTGATCGTTGATTACAGACCCGATTGCTACCCGGTGAGTGCTCCGCACCCGGTCGACGGCATGGGCCTGTTTCCCTTCGATCTCTTCAGGAGTTACAGATGAACGCCACCCTCATGTCGGTGGATGAACTGCGCGATCTCGTTGACCGCAGCGACACCGACCCCCGTCCCAACATCAACCGTTGGCAACTCAAGTCCGACCGCGTCGACCGCGTTGCTGCACTCGACAAGATCGGCGTCGAAGCCCGTGGGCGCGCCTACAAAGCTGACGAACAGCGCGACTATGACCGCAACGTCGAGGCGATCAACATGATCGACCGCGTGCTCGTGAACCTGGACAAGCGCGGCAACGAATACGCAGCGCAACGCGCCAAGTTGGACGACATGTTCGCCGGCCGAGGCGGCGACACCGGTGACAGTTTCGGCGCACAGATCCGTGACGCGATCGGTGAAGTCCGCGAAGGCCGCGCAACGTCCTACGTCAACTATCCGAACGTCCAGACCCGCGCCCTGGCGGACAACAACACAGGCGGCTACGCGGTCAACACGGTCATGCAGCAACCGACGTTCGCACTGCAGGCCGCAAGCGTGATCATGAACCTCCCCGGCGTCGTGCAGATCGAGGTCAACGAAGGAGACCGACTCCGCATCCCGCGATACAACGCGGTCAGCGTGGCCGGCGTCAGCGAAGGTCTCGGCCTCAACCCGGCCGGCTCTGACCTCGACGCCGTCGATGTCGTGTTTCAGAAGTACAGCACGTTTGAGCTGCTGTCAGCGGAGCTCGTCGAGGACGCACACGCCCCGGTCCTGACGGTGCTCGGCAACCGCATGTTGCTCGACTTGGCAGCCAAGGTCGACTCCGGGTTCTTGCAGGGCAACGGCGCTGCGGACTGCGTCGGAATCTTCAACCAGCTCGGCGTGTCGACCACCAGCGTCGCCGGTGTGCCGACGATCGCCAAGGCTCAAGCGTGCGAGTACCAGCTGCTCGCCAACGACGGGCTCAAGGGCGGCAACGGCTACGGCGCATGGATCATGAACCCGCGCAGCTGGGTCGGAACCAACGGCTTCCGAACGATCGTGACCGGCGTCGCCTCCTCGATCCAGCCCGTGCTGAGTCAAGACCCGTCACAGAACGTGCACAGCCTGTCCGGCTACCCGGTGTTTCTCTCGAGCGTCATCTCGACGACCACCGGCGCGACGAACGTCGGCTCCACGGCCGCACTGGCTGATCCCTCCATGTTGATCGTCGTGACGCGTCGACCGGCACGTTTGGAGATCACCAGAGACTTCAAGTTCGACACCGACCAGGTAGCGATTCGAGCGACCACACGAGTCGGCCTCGGCCTCATCGACCCCGCAGGCGGCGTCTCGCTGCTCACCGACATCAGAACCGCGTAAGGAGACCAACAATGCGCACAGTCAACGAAACAACCAGCCTCTACCAAGTCGGCGGAACTGCGATCGCGTCCGGTGGCACCGTCACCGCGACCAGCATCAGTTTCAGCCCGACATACGAACCCGATGCGAAGCTCGTCGTCTCCCAAGGCGCGGCACCGAGTGGCACGTTGATCTACCGGTTCGCCGGCGGATCCGCGAGCGGCGACTCCGCAACGGTGTTGGCGGTCGGCACGATCCTGCCCACCGGTGCCGGCACTCAGACGGTCAGCCTCGCGGCGTTCGTCTCCGTCCCCTTCGTCAACGCGCTGCTGATCTCCACCGGTGGCACCTGTCTGGCGTCAGCGAACATCGAAGCGAAGCCCCGCACCGTCCAGTAACCCGTTTGGGTCGGGCGTCAACGGCAGTGTCCACCACGCCTAAGCCTCGATCCACCGATCGGCTCCGTGGGTGCCGGTCGTCGCTGACTCGGTGGTGGTCGTTGTGTGGGCACGGTCGTGGCCGATGTTCTGGGCGCGTTGAAGCAGCAGTCGTGTTGGTGTGGTGTTGTCAGCGCTCGG
>JBBRPP010000071.1:0-21017 GCA_038227995.1 Acidimicrobiales bacterium | reverse complement strand
CCACCGGTCGCGGACGGCAACGATGGGCCGTGCGTTGGAAGCCAGCACTCAACGCCTTCGCCCTCATGTTCGAAGGCCGAATCTTCCCCAACAACAAATGACCGATCCAGACCCGGTTACACCGAAATTCCGACAGTCCCGGACGCGTCTGTCATGTCGTCAGATCGACGACATGTGACTCACAGCTGTCGCCGCGGGTACCCGCACAGCCGCTCCAGCCTTGCGGGCTATTGCGCTGTCGTTGTTGTCACCAAGGTCGGTGTGCCGTCGTCGGCGATCCGGGTGGCTGCGACGGTGGTGGTGCAGGTTCCGTTCTTGTCGCAGGAGGAGGACGCCGTGACGTAGCCGCTGATTGCTGTCTGTGATGTGAACACGTCGGTCAGCACCTGCCCTTTGGCGAGTGTTGGTGCGACGATCTGTGTGAACGTGTCAGTGGATGGGTCGTATTGGAAGGCGGTTCGGCCGGAGGTGGCCGCGCCGGTGATCTGGCCTGACGGGTCTGTGTGGAACACGAATCCGTTGGTGTCGGTGGTAAAGCTGGACGGTTCGACGTTCCAGCTTCCGTCCTTGAGGCCGTGCAGGATTCCGGCGGCCGTCTTGTCACCGCTTTGGAGTGTGTAGGGGACGTAGACGTCGTCTTGCATGATCGAGGCTTGACCGAACCGGGCGCCAACAATGGCTTTCGGGATGTCGATGCGTTGCCATGAGGCTCCACCGTCGCGCGTTTCGCTGAGCACCGAACGCACGGCGCCACCGACCAGCACGCCGACGTTACCGGCGATGCTGAAGGGGCCGGGGAACACACCGGAGGCGATCGATGAGGAGCTGTCGCTGACGGTTTCGCCGTTGGAATCCATGCCCGCCGCTGTGTTGAAGGCTCCGAAGCAACCTTTGTCGGCTGGGGCTACCCACGCACCATTGATGTTGCCGATCGGGTAGGTCTTGCCGTTGACAGCTGTGCCGGCCTGGATCGTGACGAGGGTTGCCGTGACGCCGTCCCAGGTGAATGCGCAGCCATCCTGGCCGGATGTCATCGTCAGGGCTTCGATTGGTGCACGTAGCTTGAGCGCAGCGGTGGTCCCGTCCACATGGATGATGTTGATCGTCGCGCCGTCTGTGCTGACGTAGGACCCGTCGCTGGTGAACTGCTGCAGATCTGCTGCTGCCAACTCGAGTTGGGCTGGCATGTCTGTTGCCGGCACGGCTGCGGCCGTGTCCAGGGGGGTGGGAGGCACCGTCGATGTAGTGGATTGGTTCGGAGCGGGGACGAGAGTCGCGGGGGCTGGATCGGTTTCATTCGTCGCGCCAGACACCAGTCGTTGGTGCCCTGAACTGCATGCAGTCGCTCCAGCGGCGCACAGCAGGATCGCGAAAGCTCGGAGTGTCGCTCGTACGGCTGGATTCATGGATTGAACTCCTCGCTTGGTCATGTCAGACACGGTGAGTAGGTGGTGTGCGTCGTGTTGCCCCAGACGAGCTCATCGAGGCAGTCCTCATCGATCCAGAGGTTCTGGGTGCCGTAGGGTTGATAGTGCTGGGACGAGTACTGGTGTTCTCTCTGATCGGAGGTCCACGCACCAGGGTTCAGTCCCGACGGAGCGACTCCCGAGTACACGCTGATGTTCGCCGTCACGTACGCCACGGAGATCTGATCGGCGGGCGCGCCCAGCGTGGCAACGGTGTTGAGGTATGGAGCGAATCCGTAGACAGCTGCCTTGTACCCGTAGTAGTGCAACAGGTTGATGAATCCCGTCACGTAGTCGTTCGTGGCTTGCAGACACTGTGCGCCTGGCGGCACATCGATGTCCAACCAGATCGGGCCACCAATGCCGCGCCCGTACGCAGCGTAGACCGCGTTGATTCCCGAGTTCACCCCGTCTTGATTGGCGTTTCCTGTCCGTATCCCGATCGCCTGGTGAGACGAATAGTTCGGATCCCACGCGTTGCACGACGGCTGCTCATCGGACCAGACCGGTTCGAGGTTCCATCCCTGAGCGACGAGCGTGTTGAACCTTGAAGTTCCGGCCGGAGCAAGTGTGCAGCTCAGTCCGGCCACGTAGCCGCCGAGATAGAATCCGAAAGACGCGTACGGCGAGGCCGAGTAGTACGCAGC
This sequence comes from Acidimicrobiales bacterium, assembly GCA_038227995.1. Taxonomy (GTDB): domain Bacteria; phylum Actinomycetota; class Acidimicrobiia; order Acidimicrobiales; family Ilumatobacteraceae; genus WLMZ01. Next base: position 18,904 of record JBBRPP010000071.1, on the reverse strand, counting down.
GGTCTGACCCGTCGTCCAGTCGTTGGCCGCGCATGAATCGATACCGCGGTGCTTCTCCAAGCGCACACTCGCATGCGCAATCGGTCCAGTCCCGGTGTTGACGACACACGCCGCGACGAGGACTGTCGTTGCAACCAGGACGTGTCGGACGCCAGCGCGATGCGACACCCCCACCGATCCGCCTGACTCGCTCGACCCCGGCCCTACGAACTCGCGACATGGTTCCCCCCGTCACATCAAGCCACCCAAGATCCCCATCCGGGTAGACGAAACCATGATGCGTACAAATGCGCGATCTGTCAACAACAACAAATCGCAAACTATATGCAATAAAACGACGCCTGGCGCGTCGAAGGGCCGCGACATTTCTGCGGCGTGCGTCCGGTCTGTTGTCAGCAGCGAGGCGCTGACGATCCCGCAGGACCATTCGCCGCTACGTTTTCGGGCTGAACCGACGGTGAGGGCCGCAGGTACGAATGTCGGGCTCTGGCCGACATTTGGTGACAGCGTGACGAGGACCGGCGCAGAACACGCGCGCGTCACGCCCGCGGAACCTCCGGATCACCCGAACAGCCACGTGCCGAGCAGGCGTTCTGCTCGACGATCGGCTCCGGAGCTGACGCGCTCGCGAACGCCAGGTTGCGCTCACTGACGACAGTCGAACAGCCCCTGAGACCGGGTCAGAAGCCGGCGCCGCCGGTCTTCGGGGCGCTCGTCGGAGGCGTTGTGGTGGCCGGCGTGGTCGCCGGCGCGCCAGGGACCGTCGTCGCCGGCACCTTGTTGGTGACCGTCTTGTTGCTCGATCCGCAACCCGCGGCTGCAACTCCGAGTGTCGCCACGCAAGCGATTGCCGCCAGCCGCTGGAACCCACGCAAGCGACGTCTGTCTGTGATTCGTGTCATCTCATCCTCCTCGATCGTCTTCAACTGAGCACTACGGTCGGACGCCGTGTTTGGTTCATTCGACGGGACGCGCGCCCGCCGTGATGCGGCGTTCGACGAGCGCGTCGGCGCTGAATCGACCAGCGCCGAGCAGGGCCACCACGAGCGCGAGCACGGCGAGCGTGACGTTCAACTCATATCCCGGGGGAACCTTCTCCGAGTCGATCCCTCGTGACCATGTGACGGTGATCATCGCCATCACCATGTCGCCGCACAGGGCGACTGCGACCAGGCGCGAGCCGAGACCGAAGACGATCGCGATGGCACCACCGAACTCGATCACGCCGCCGACGACGGCGAACAGCCCGCCGGGCCGAAGGTGAGCGGTGTTCGCGAAGAACTCGGCGGACTGGTGGATGCCTGGACCGTTCCACCACCCGAACAGCTTGCCGGCCCCGTAGTAGACGAAGATCCACGCCAGAGCAGCACGGACCGCGAGCAGGGCAATGTCGACCGAGCGCTCGGAGCCGCGAGTGCTGAAGACCGCAGTCGCCCAACGGCGGCCGGCAGAATCGGACGACGGTGGTGGAGCCGCCGTCATCGTGCCGCCACGCAGTCGTCGGTCGGTTGTCGCTCGGTGTCTTCGTGGTGCACCGATTCGGAGATCGGCCGAAACGGCGCGACAAGCTGAGCGGCAAAGACTGCGAAGTGATTCGGACGCGTTCCCGCCTGCTCGACGATGAGCGGCCGACCCGGCAGTCCGGTGTCGGCTCTGATGGTGTCTTCCGTCGGCCACACCGCGGTGCCGAAAATCTGATCCCAGATCGTGAGCGCGAAGCCGAGGTTGACGTCCTGCCGACCGTCCAACCGGTGATGGATGCGATGAAAGTTCGGGCTGACGAGAATGCGTTCCAGCGGTCCGAATCCCAGATTGGTGTTCGAATGCGCGAAGGCGACGCTGCCCCCGTAGACGACCAACAGCGTCGTCGACAACGTGCCATTGGCCAGCAGCACGATGGCCGGGATCAGCGCGACGAGATACGAGACGTGGATCAGCGGATGCGTGCGGAACACGGTCAACACGCTCATGTCCTCCTGTGAGTGATGAAGCTCGTGGAACCGCCACAACATGCGGACGCGATGGTTGGCCAGATGCGCAAACCAGTTGCACGCGTCCATCGCCACGAAGATCAGCACGGTGAAGGCCCACCGCGGTAGTGCGTCGTTCTTCGGCAGGACGATCCGCGGGAAGGCCGTTCGAGCGATGTCGGAGAACGACAGCGAGAGTGCCGTCACCAGTGGAATGACGAGCGTTGCGTTGACGATTGTGAAGAGAAGGTCCTGGCGATGTCCCCGGGCGATCAGCGGTCGGCGCTGCGCCGGCCGCAATCGCTCGACGACGAGCAGCACGCCGATGATCGCGATGCTGGTCGGACCGATCACGATGAGGCGCAGATCAGACACCGAGGAAGCGAAGCGAGCACCACCGAAACGGGTGGTCCAGCCGACCGCGATGAGCGCAACCGCAGCGACCGCGACGGCTACTGCCGGAAGGTAGACGCGCGACGAAATGTTCCGCATGCTCACCTCTTCCTCAGTGTTCAACTCAGCGGCAGATCGGTGCCTCACTGAGCACTACGACGAAGTCCGCGAAAGGGTTCATCACCAGCGACCAAATCGCTAGAAGCGGCCGCCGTCGACCAGGAAGTGTTGCGCCGTGCAGGCCGCACCGTCGTCGGCGGCGAGGAACAGAACCATCTGCGAGAACTCGTCGGGAGTGATCCGGCGTTTCAGCTGTTGGTCGCGCATCGTGCCCGCCTCGGCCTCGGGCGACCACCACTTGCTCAGCTGGCGCTCGGTCGGCACCCAGCCCGGGAGGACGGTGTTGACGCGAATGCCGTGCGGTCCGAACGTACGCGCCATCGTGCGCGTGATGCCTTCGACGGCCGACTTGGCGATCGCGTAGCCGGGGAACATGTCTTCCTTCATCAGGTAGCTGCTCGACCCGATGTTGATGATCGACCCTGCGCCGGCGTCGATCATCTGCGGGCCGAGCGCCTGGATCGCGAAGAAGTAGTGACGCAGGTTGGTGTTGATCCGGTCGTCCCAGTAGTCCGGCGTGATTTCCCGCCAGTCGTGACGATCGTCGTTCGCCGCGTTGTTCACCAGCACGGCAACGCCGCCCATCGCTTTGACCGCGGAAGCACACGCTTCTTTCAGTGCATCGATGTCGAGCAGATCGACCTCGTAGAACAGGGGCGGGTGTGTGGCACCGCCGTCGACGCACCGTTGGATCGTGGCGCCGGCGTATTCGACGTTCTTGTCGACGAACGCGACCCTGCTCCCCTGCCGCGCGAACTGTTCGACCATGGCCGCGCCGATACCGTCGGCTCCGCCCGTGACGAAGACGGTTCGATCGACGAGTGATGGATACCTGGCGTACTCGGGGTTCATCGGCTGCTCCTCATGTTCGATCCGCCCACCACGAACGGACGCGATGCGCATGCTGGAAATTGACGGCCCGAGGTGGCACGACACCAGCACCGATCGCGCTGACCTGCTCGACCGCGCTCATCGCCTGCGCATACGCGTTCTCGGGAGTGAGACCGCCGAGGTGCGGCGTGGCGATCACACCGGGTCGACTCGCCAACGCTGGGGATGGCCGCTGGTCCGACGCACGACCGACATCCATCGCCAGCCCGCCGAGATGGCCCGAATCGAGCGCGGCGCCGACGGCGTTCTCATCGAGCAACTCGCCGCGTGACACGTTGACCAACAGCGCCCCCGGTCGCATCGCCGTCAGCGCAGCTGCATCGATGAGGTTCGCGGTCGACGGCGTCGATGCGGCGAGCGGTAACACGAACTCCGCTGCCGCGAGCAATGCCGCCATCCCGAGTTGTTCGAATCCATCAGCGGCCGCATCGGCAAGCGGGTCGCAGACGAGAACGGTCATGCCGAGCCCGCGCAGCATGGAAGCCAGCTGCGCGCCGATCGCGCCGTAGCCGATGATGCCGGCCGTTCGGCCGCGCAGCTGCCGGCCAGCCCGTTGCTCCGGTTGCGCGCCGGCTCGGTAGTCGATCGTGGACGTCGTGATGTTGCGTGCGAGATCGAGCATCAACCCGAGCGCGAGCTCGGCGGTCGAGGCGACGAAGCTCTTGTCGGCGTGTCCGATCAGGACGCCTGCCTCGCTCGCTGCTGCGACGTCGATCGTGCTGATGTCGACGGCACAGCGCAGGAACGCCAGCAGCCGGGGCGATGACGCGAACAGAGACGCTTCGCCGGGGGTCGACCGGTGAGCGATGATCACGTCACACTGCGCAGACGCCTCGATCAGCTCGGGCGTGGTGAGATCGCGGGCCAGCGAGTTGAGCACCACTTCAGAAACGTCTCGCAACGCCGGCAGAGCGCGTCCGAAGTAGGCGTCGAGGTCCTCTGGATTGTGGGTGACGAACGCGGTCAGCACCCTGGCGACGCTACCGGCGGGTCACGCGGGCAGCCGCGCGTCAGCGCATCGGCAGGACGACTTCTTCGGCGAACTTGTCGATGTACCCCTTGTACGCCTCGGCCACGTCGTCGAGCCCGCGTCGATCGCCCTTGTTCACATTGCCCATCGCCCACGGCATGCACATCATGCCGGTGATGCCGAGCTCTTCTTCGGCCCGGCGGTAGGTGTCGACGGACGGCATCGCGTACAGCCCGCAGATGATCTCGAACTGCGACGTGTCGCGGTCCTCCTGGGCCAGGAGCTCTTTGAGTCGCCCGATGTGCACAGCCGCTTGGTCCCACGGATACGCATTGCCGATCCAGCCGTCGGCGTACTTGGCGGCCCGCTTCAACGCAGCGTCGGTATGCCCGCCGGTGTAGATCGGCACCGGCGTTGGTGGGTGCGGCTCGAGCGTCAGTGCCGGGATGTCGAAATACTCCCCGTGCCACTCGACCCAGCCGCCCTTCCAGAGCTCGCGCAGCGCTGGAATCATCTCGTTCAGCCGTTTGCCACGGGTGCTGTAATCCTGGCCCTGCAGATCGAACTCTTCCTTCATCCATCCGGCGCCGACCCCGAGCGCGACTCGGCCGTCGGTCAGCACCGCTGCCGTGGCAACTTCTTTGGCGACCTGCAGGATCGGGCGATGCCCGGCGATGTAGACGTTCGTCGTGAAGTGCAGGTTGGTGGTGACACTGCTCATCGCACCGATCAGCACGAACGGATCGGGCCACGATGCGTCGGGTTCCCAGATCGGCCGGCCGTCGGGGTGCGGCGAGTACGGATACTTGCTGGTCAGTTCTTTCGGGTAGCAGAGATGATCGCTGATCATCAGCCCGTGATAGCCAGCTTGATCGAGGAGATGCGAGATGTGGACCAACTCGCGCGTGTTCATGAACGCGGTCGCGCACCAGAACTTCATCGCGTCACCGGCTGGCGCGGGTCATGCCGAGACCCACTGTCGCGACGATGTCGCGCTGGATCTCGTTCACACCGCCGCCGAACGTGTTGATCTGGGCCAGGCGACCGGCCTGCTCGACTTCGCCGTGCAGGATCGCTCCAGGAGAGCCGTTGCGCAAGTGGCCGAAGGGACCGAGAATGCCGAGCAGCAGCTTGTAGACCTCGACGCCGCGCTCGGTGCCGAACACCTTCACCGACGACGATGCCTGCGGTGTGAGCGTGCCGTCGTTGACCGAGCGGACGAGCTTCCAGTTCATCAGCTTGAGGGCTTCGAGGATCGCCTTGCATTTCGCGAAGTCGGCCTGAACCCATGGCAGGTCGATCATCCGCTCGTTGTTCGCTCCACCCGACGGCTCGGTGGAGGCCCACGCGACGACGTCCTCGTAGAGCCGGTGGGTCAGCGCGGTCAACGCAGCGAGGCCGACCCGCTCGTGGTTGAGCTGCGTCGTGATCAGCTGCCAGCCGCGGTTGATGTCGCTGACGACATTGTCCTTCGGCACGCGCACGTCGGTGTAGTACGTCGCGGTCGTGACGTTGCCGCCGACGGTGACGATTGGTGTCCACGAGAAGCCCGGTGCGTCGGTCGGCACGATGATGATCGAGATGCCCTTGTGCTTCGGCGCCTCCTGATCGGTGCGGCAGGCGAGCCACACGTAATCGGCCTGGTTCGCGCCGCTGGTGAAGACCTTGTTGCCGTTGATGACCCATTCCTCGCCATCGAGCACTGCTGTCGTGCGCAGTGATGCGAGGTCGGTGCCGGACTCGGGCTCGGTGTATCCGATCGCGAAGTTGATGTCGCCGGCCAGGATGCCAGGGAGGAACGCTGCCTTCTGCTGCTCGGTTCCGTACGCGATCAGTGTCGGGCCGACAGTGTTGATCGTCACGAACGGGAACGGTGCGTGGGCGCGCTGCACCTCGTCGAACAGGATGAACTGGTCGGTGGCCGGACGTCCCTGGCCGCCGTACTCCTTCGGCCAACCGAGTCCGAGCCAACCGTCGGTGCCCATCTGGCGCACGAGTCGGCGGAACTCGGGGTTGCCTTCTCCGCTGTCGCCCATGCCGTCGCGCACCTCGCGGGTGAGCAACTGGGCGAAGTATTCACGAAGCTCCTTGCGCAGGGCTTCTTGCTCTGGGGTTTCGGCGAGATGCATACGAAACGCGACGTTAGTGGATGCTACGTTGGAATCTGACGTTGTGTCAGAAACTTTGCACGACATGGTTCATGGCCGATTTCATGGCCGATTCCAGGGCCGAACGCCGGCGAGACGAATGGGGGTTGCAACGTGACATCGACGACGACACACCCGTCACTCGCGGTCCTGTCCGATGCCGAGTTCCGCGACCATGCCCGCTCCTGGCTTGACCACCACGTGGTCGGCGAATACGCACTGCTGAAGGGTCGCGGCGGTCCGGGCGACGAGGAATTCGGGTTCGACACGCGAGTCGCGTGGGAGGTCGAACTCGGTCGAGCCGGCTGGATCGGTCTCGGCTGGCCCGAGTCCCACGGTGGCCGCGGAGCAACGGTCGCGCAGCAGATCATCTGGGCCGAGGAGTACACCCGCGCCGAGGCGCCGGCCCGCGTGAACCACATGGGCGAGAACCTGCTCGCCCCAACGCTGATCGAGTACGGAACCGCGGCGCAGTGCGAACGTTTCCTGCCCGGCATCCTCGACGGCAGCGAACGTTGGTGTCAGGGCTACAGCGAGCCGAACGCCGGAAGTGACCTGGCCAACGTGCAGACCAAGGCATTGCTCGATGGTGACCAATGGGTCATCAACGGTCAGAAGGTGTGGACGTCACTGGCCCACGTCAGCCACTGGTGCTTCGTCGTCGCCCGCAGCGAGCCCGGCTCGGTACGGCACAAGGGCCTGTCGTTCCTGCTCGTGCCGATGGATCAGCCGGGTGTCGAGACCCGAATCATCCGTCAGATCACGGGCGGCGGCGAGTTCAACGAGACGTTCTTCACCGACGCCCACACCGACGCTCACATGATCATCGGCGCACCGGGTGAAGGATGGCGGATCGCGATGGGACTGCTCGGGTTCGAGCGCGGCATCTCGACCTTGGCCCAGCAGGTCGGCTTCGAACGAGAGCTGGCGGCCACCATCGATCTCGCCCGGCAGTACGGCGTCGACCAGCAGCCGGTCATCCGCCAGCGTCTGGCTGCGGCGCACACCGGCCTGCTGCTGATGCGGTGGAACGCGTTGCGATCGATGGGTGCCGGTGTGCCCGGGCCCGAGGCCAGCATCGGCAAGTTGTTCTGGGCGACGTGGCATCGCGACCTGGGCGAGCTGATGGTCGACATCATGGGCGCAGCCGCGCTGACCGCACCGGACGACGCAGCCGGTGAAGGCGGGCTGTCACTGGAGCAGAACCTGTTCCTGTACACGCGGAGTGACACGATCTACGGCGGCAGCAACGAGATCCAACGCAACGTGATCGGCGAGCGCGTGCTCGGCCTTCCCAAGGAACCCCAATGAGAGCAGACCGATGACTCCCCCTCCGTACGTCCCCGGCCACGGTCTGCTGACCGGCAAGAACGTCTTGATCACGGCTGCAGCCGGAACCGGCATCGGTTTCGCGACGGCCAAGCGCTGTGTCGAAGAAGGTGCCAACGTCATCATCAGTGACAAGCACGAGCGTCGCTGCGGAGAATCCGCGGCCGAGCTCGGCGTCACGGGCATCCCCTGCGATGTCACGAACGAAGAGTCCGTCCAAGCGCTGTTCGCCGGTGCTGCTGCGCAGTTCGGCCACATCGACGTGTTGATCAACAACGCCGGCCTCGGCGGTACGGTCGAACTGCACGAGATGACCGACGCCCAGTGGAGCATCGTCCTCGATGTCACCCTGAACGGCACGATGCGTTGCATGCGCGCCGGGTTGAATCACATGTACGCCAACGGCGCGGGGGTCATCGTCAACAACGCATCGGTCCTCGGCTGGCGCGCCCAAGAGGGTCAGGCCCACTACGCCGCGGCGAAGGCAGGCGTGATGGCGCTCACCCGTTGTGCGGCGATCGAGGCCGGTCACCGCGGCGTGCGCGTCAACGCGGTCGCGCCCAGCATCGCGATGCATCCATTCCTGGCCAAGGTCACCAGCGACGAACTGCTCGACGAGCTGACCCAGCGCGAGGCGTTCGGCCGCTACGCCGAGCCATGGGAAATCGCCAACGTGATGGTGTTCCTCGCCAGCGATTACAGCAGCTACATGACCGGCGAAGTCGTCTCCGTCAGCTCCCAACGCGCCTGACCCTGCCGGCCCGATCCGGCCGGCCAGCCCGGTTTGGGTCACCACAAAGACCAGAGCCTGGCCTTTGCTGTGACACAAATCGGCAGGTCAGGGCATATCCAGACCCGCCGAGGACGGTCGGTTGCCACGGGCGACCCAGATGATGAACGCGGCGCAACCGATCGGTGCGATACCACCGAGGGCGAGTGACGCTCGAGGCGAGATGGCATCGGTGATCCAACCGGTCAGCAGCCCGCCGACCGGCGTGGTGCCCATCGTCCCGAGGCTGAACAGGCTCATCACCCGACCCATCATGTGACCGGGCGTGTTCTGCTGCAGCAGCGATTGGGCGACGGTCTGGTAAGCGACGACGGCAAGCCCGAAGAACGGCATACCGACCAGGAACAGCGTGAGGGTCGGCGACGTCGCGCTGTAGATCAACGAGACACCGAGCGCCGTTGCGGCGAGCACGAACAGGCGTGCCGTCGGACGATGCATCCACCGAGCCAACACGAAGCCGCCGGCGACCGCGGTGATCGCGTTCAACGACTCGGCAATCCCGAACGCGCTCGCGCCGGCATGGAACGTGAGCCGGACCAGCGACGAGTAGAACGCGGCGAAGTTGAACGTCAGCGCACCGATGATTGCGTTGCAGATCAGCACGCGACGTAGCAGCGGCGAACTGCGCGCGAAGCGGATGCCCTCGCGCAACTGCCCCGGCGCACGTGCTTCGCGCTTGCGCGGGATCATGTCCCTGCGGCGCAGCATGAGCAATGAGACGACCACGGCGCCATACGAGACCGCGTTGCCGTAGAAGCACGCGGCGGGCCCCTTCCACGCGTAGATGCCCGCGGCCAACGCCGGTCCCCCGAGTCGACCGACGGAGTTCGCGACCGACGCGAGCCCGATCGCACTCGGCAGCCGTTCGCCATCGACCAACTCGGAGAGGAATGCTTGACCTGCAGCGCGATCGCTGACCTGGGCGATGCCGAGCACCAACGACAGGCACAGGATCCACGCCACGCTGATGTGCCCGGTCGTGGTGAGGATCCCCAGCGCGAGCGCCTCGATCCCGGCGAGCGCTGACGTGAATGTCAGCAGCCGGGGGATGCGCACGCGATCGATCAGCACGCCGGCTGAAGGCGCGAGCAGGAGCACCGGCAGGAACTGCATGCTCATCGTCGCGCCCAGGGCGAAGCCGCTGTGGGTCAGGTCGAGCACCAGCAATGACTGCGCAACCACCTGGAAGAACGTCCCGATGTTGGAGATCGCCTGGCCCGCAAGGAAGCGGCGCACATTGGGGACGCCCAGCGCACTCGGTCGGCGCGACGAAAGGTCGACGATGGATGCCTCGGTCGTCTCAGTCATCGACAGGCGTGTGCGCAACTCGGCGGAGGATGTCATCGAGCACGGCGATGTCGGCGGCGTCGAGCGGTCCGAGCACTTCGGACACGGCGCGGCCGTGCAGTTCGCGCAGCGTGACACTGAGCCGGCGACCCTTCGCCGTCAGTTCGATATGCACGCACCGACCGTCGTTCTTCGCCGCGCTGCGACGCACGAGGCCCATCGGCTCGAGCTCGTCGATGACGGACGTGGCCGAGCGCGGGACGATGTCGAGGATCGCGGCGAGCTCGCCCATCTGCAAAGGTCGATCGAGACGAGCAAGGGACCTGAGCGCTCGGGCTTGGGCGGCGCTCAACCCGACCGGCCGGAGCGCGGCTTCGTCGGCGCGCTGAATGCGGCGATGCACGACGGCGAGGTGGCCGCCGACGTGAGACAGCGCTTGATCATCGAGGACGCCGGACGACTTCCCTCGAACACGTTCCCTCATCATCGACATATAGTGAGGCTACCTCAGTATATGTCGAGATCCAAACCCGAACCGTCGAGTGAACAGGCCGTGAAGATGACTCGGTGAGGCGTGAAGACAACGTGAAGTCGCCACTTCAGGCGGGGTGCGCGGACGTACAACGGTTCACGTGACCCACACCAACACCACCACCGCCGAGATGGCGGGCCACCCATCTCCAACCGAGGTGCCCCATGGCTGACGTCCTCTTCATCGCGATCACGATCGCGTTCTTCCTGATCTGCGTCGCATACGTGAACTGGTGCGACCGCATCATCGGACCCGACGACTTCGGGCCAGCCATCGAGTCGGACGCCGACTCCGATCAGGCTGCCGACCACACCGTCGGCAGCAGCCGCGAGGAGGTGCCGGCGTGATCGCCTTCAACACCATCGACAACTGGGTCGGCCTCGGCCTCGCCACCGCCGGCGTGCTCTACCTCATCGTCGTCCTGATCTTCCCGGAACGCTTCTGATGAGCTGGCAAGCGATCATCCAAGGTGTCCTGCTGATCATTCTGTTGGTCATCACGGTCCCGCCGCTCGGCAAGTACATGGCGGCGGTGTATGGCGCCAACTCCAAGGCAGCCAACACCAAGGCCGCCGCTCCCGACATCACGGCGCCCGGCGACCGGTTCTTCGGTCCGATCGAGCGAGCGATCTACAGGGTCTGTCGGATCGACTCGAAGCGCGAGCAGCGTTGGAACGTCTACGCGATGGCACTGCTGGCGTTCAGCCTCGTATCGATCCTCGTGCTGTATGCGATCCAACGACTGCAAGGTTCACTCCCCTTCAACCCCACCAGCCGCACCGCAATCAGCCCGTGGGGGTCGTGGAACGTCGCGGTCAGCTTCGTCACCAACACCAACTGGCAGTGGTACTCGGGCGAGGTCGCGATCAGCCATCTCACCCAGATGATCGGCCTCGGCGTGCAGAACTTCGTGTCAGCCGCGGCTGGCATGGCGATCGTCGTCGCGATGATCCGTGGTATCGCCCGCTCGGGCACCCGCAACATCGGCAACTTCTGGGTCGATCTCACCCGCACCGTGGTCCGCATCCTGTTGCCGATGTCGCTCGTGTTCGCGGTGGTGTTGATGTCGCAGGGCGTCGTCCAGAACTTGCGTGGCGACACGGTGGTTGCCACGGTCGATCACACCGTGACGGTTCAAGACGCAACGGGGGCTTCCAGCGCAGTCACCACGCAACACATCCCGGGCGGTCCGGTCGCTTCGCAGGAGGCGATCAAGATGATCGGCACCAACGGCGGCGGCTTCTACAACGCCAACTCGGCCCACCCGTTCGAGAACCCGAACGCACTCACCGACTTCCTCGAGCTGTACGCGATCCTGCTCATCCCGTTCGCCTTCGTGGTGGTCTTCGGACGACTGGTGAAGGACAAGCGCCAATCCCGGGTCCTGATCGCGGTGATGGCGGTGATCCTGGTCGCGTTCAGCGCCTTCACGATGTTCGCCGAACAGAACGGCAACCCGAAGCTCACGGCCTTGGGGGTGAACCAGTCGATCTCGACAACGCAATCCGGCGGCAACATGGAAGGCAAGGAGATCCGCTTCGGCGCTGCCGGTTGCGGCCTCTGGGCGGGCTCCACGACGGGCACGTCCAACGGCTCGGTCAACTGCATGCACGACTCGTTCACGCCGCTCGGTGGACTGTCGCCGATGCTGCACATGATGCTCGGCGAGGTCTCTCCGGGAGGTGTCGGTGTCGGCATGATGACCGTGCTCGTCTACGCCCTCCTGGCGGTGTTCATCGCCGGCTTGATGGTCGGGCGAACACCGGAGTACCTCGGCAAGAAGATCCAGTCTTCGGAGATGAAGTTGATGACGCTGTTCATCCTCGCCATGCCGTTCGCTCTGCTGACCTTCGCCGCGGCGTCGATCCTGCTGAAGAGTGCGGCCACCTATCAACCGGGGACCCATGGCCTGTCGGAGGTGCTGTACAACTTCGCCTCCAGCGCCAACAACAACGGCTCGGCGTTCGCCTACCAGAACACCGGCACCCAGTGGTACACGGTCACGCAGGGCATCTCGATGTTGATGGGACGCTTCTTCCTCATCATCCCGGCGCTGGCCATCGGCGGATCGCTGGCCGGCAAACCGAAGGTCCCGGCGACGGCCGGCACCATGCCGACCCACACCGTGCTCTTCGGTGTACTCGTCACCGGCGTGATCGTGATCGTCGCCGGTCTCACCTTCTTCCCAGCGCTCGCGCTCGGGCCCATCCTCGAACACCTCTCGCTCTAACCAGTACTGAGCAAGGACACGAACATGACTGCAACAACATTCCCATCCGAACCCGCTCCGTCGGCAGCGCCTGATCAGAAGGCACCCAAGGTGCGCACGAAGAAGAGCGCCACCTCGATCTTCGATCCGACGATCGTCAAGTCGGCGTCGTGGGACGCCGTCAAGAAGCTGAACCCACGCACCATGGTGCGCAACCCGGTGATGTTCATCGTCGAGGTCGGCTCGGTGCTCACCACGTTGCTCTACTTCCGAGACCTGAAGACGAGCAGCTTCCACCAGAACGAGTTCACGCTGCTGGTCACGTTGTTCCTGTGGTTCACCGTGCTGTTCGCCAACTTCGCCGAAGCGATGGCCGAGGGTCGCGGCAAGGCCCAGGCCGCCGCGCTGCGCTCGACACGGGCAGACACGATGGCCCGGTTGCGGATGCCCGACGGATCGATCACCGAGAAGTCGTCGGCGCTCCTGCAGGTTGGCGACCTCTGCATCGTGACTGCTGGCGACGTCATCCCCGGCGACGGCGACATCGTCGAGGGCATCGCAACTGTCGACGAGTCGGCCATCACCGGCGAGTCCGCTCCCGTCATTCGAGAGTCCGGCGGTGACCGGTCAGCCGTCACGGGCGGCACGCGGGTGCTCAGTGACGAGATCATCGTCAAGATCACCGCCAAGCCGGGCGAGACATTCCTCGACCGCATGATCGCCCTCGTCGAAGGCGCCGATCGGCAGAAGACGCCGAACGAGATCGCGCTGTCGATCCTGCTCGCCGGCCTGACGATCATCTTCCTGCTCGCGGTCGCGACGCTGCAGCCGTTCGCGATCTATTCGAATGCGCAGCAGAGCATCGTCGTCCTGGTCGCGCTCCTCGTCTGCCTCATCCCCACCACGATCGGCGGGCTGCTGTCCTCGATCGGCATCGCCGGCATGGACCGCCTCGTGCAACGCAACGTGCTGGCCATGTCGGGACGTGCCGTCGAAGCTGCCGGCGACGTCACGACGCTGCTGCTCGACAAGACCGGCACCATCACATACGGGTCACGCCAGGCCGCCGAGTTCATCCCCGTACACGATGTCACCGAGGACGAGGTCGCCGAAGGCGCGCTCGTCTCATCGCTCGCCGACGAGACGCCAGAGGGACGATCGATCGTGCAACTCGCGGTCGAGCGGTTCGGCCTCGTCCCCACGGATGATCCCGGGGCGACGCTCGTTCCCTTCACCGCCCAGACCCGAATGTCAGGGATGGACATGTCCGACGGCCGAGTCGTGCGTAAAGGGGCTGCCGACTCGGTCCGTCGGTTTGTCGAAGCCGAAGGCACGCCGGCACCACTGGAACTCCTTCCGATCGTCGAGCGAGTCTCGAAGGAAGGCGCCACGCCACTGGTCGTGATCGACAAGGCCGCGGGTTCGTCGACCTGGCGGGTGCTCGGTGTCATTCGCCTCAAGGACACGGTCAAGCCGGGGATGAGCGAACGCTTCGATCAACTCCGGGCGATGGGCATTCGCACGATCATGATCACCGGCGACAACCCGCTGACTGCGGCCGCCATCGCCGAAGAGGCCGGCGTCGACGGCTTCCTGGCCGAGGCCACGCCCGAAGACAAGATGGCGCTGATCAAGAAGGAGCAGGCCGGCGGCAACCTCGTTGCGATGACCGGTGACGGCACGAACGACGCACCGGCACTGGCTCAGGCTGACGTCGGAGTCGCCATGAACACGGGGACCCAGGCCGCCAAGGAGGCCGGCAACATGGTCGATCTCGACAGCAACCCGACCAAGCTGATCGAGATCGTGGAGGTCGGCAAGCAGCTGCTGATGACCCGCGGCTCGCTGACCACGTTCTCGATCGCCAACGACGTCGCCAAGTACTTCGCCATCATCCCGGCGATGTTCTCTGGGGTCCTCCCGGTGCTCGACAAGCTCAACATCATGGGGCTGTCCAGCCCGCGCTCGGCGATCCTCTCGGCTGTCATCTTCAACGCCCTCGTGATCATCGCCCTCGTGCCACTCGCGCTGCGCGGCGTGAAGTTCAGAGCGGAATCGGCTGCGGCGGTCCTGCAGCGCAACCTGCTGATCTACGGCCTCGGCGGCGTCGTCGTCCCGTTCATCGGCATCAAGATCATCGACATCATCGTCTCAGCACTCGGAGTCAAGTGACATGCGTACATTCCTTCGCCAGCTCCGGCCAGCCCTCATCGTGCTCGCCCTCTTCACGGTCATCTGCGGCGTGGTCTACCCGCTGCTGTCGACCGGCATCGGACAGGCGGCCTTCCACGACAAGGCCAACGGCTCACTGATCAAGGTCGATGGCGTGACCGTCGGCAGCAAGCTGATCGGGCAATCGTTCGCTGCGCCGCAGTACTTCCACCCTCGTCCTTCGGCGGCGGGTGCGGGCTACGACGGTTCGGCCAGCTCGGGATCGAACTACGGCCCGCTCAACGCCGACTTCCTCAAGGCAGTGTCCGACCGGGTCGCGGCGTATCGCACCGAGAACGCCCTCGCGGCTGACGCGACTGTTCCGGTCGACGCAGTCACAGCCTCAGGCTCGGGACTCGACCCCGACATCTCTGTGGCCAACGCCCGGATCCAGGCGGCCCGCGTCGCCAAGGCCCGCAACCTGTCGGTCGAGGTCGTCGACAAGCTCGTCCGCAAGTACACCGACGGACGCACGTTGGGTGTGCTCGGTGAGCCCGGCGTCAACGTGGTCGAGCTCAACGTCGCCCTCGACACCCAGACGTCCTGAGTCCGCCATGCGCAGACACAACGCTGATACGGAAGACTGATCGCCATGGCCCGCGGATCACTGCGCATCTATCTCGGCGCCTCGCCGGGCGTGGGCAAGACCTACAAGATGCTCGGCGAAGGCGTGCGCCGCAAGGAGCGCGGCACTGATGTCGTCATCGGCATCGTCGAAACCCACGGGCGAACGCAGACCGCAGGCCAGATCAGGGACCTCGACCTCGTCCCGCGACGTGCTGTCGAGTACCGCGGCACCCTGCTGTACGAGATGGACATCGATGCCGTCCTCGCCCGCCGCCCCGACGTCGTGTTGGTCGACGAGTACGCACACACGAATGCTCCCGGCTCGAAGAACGAGAAGCGTTGGCAAGATGTCGAGCAATTGCTCGATGCCGGCATCGACGTGATCTCGACGCTCAACATCCAGCACCTCGAATCGCTCAACGATGTGATCTCGCGGATCACCGGCATGACGCAGCGTGAGACCGTGCCCGACGATGTCGTGCGACGCGCCGACCAACTCGAGCTCGTCGACATGTCACCCGAGGCGATTCGGCGCCGGATGGCTCACGGCAACATCTATCCCGCAGAGCGCATCGACGCCGCCCTCGCCAACTACTTCCGCCCAGGAAACCTCAGCGCGCTGCGCGAGCTGGCGCTGCTGTGGCTCGCCGATCGGGTCGAGGAATCGATGATCGGATACCTCGACGCGCACGGGATATCCGAGGCATGGGAGACACGCGAGCGAGTCGTCGTCGGCATCACGGGTGTCGCCGGAGGCGAGGCCTTGATCCGCCGTGCGTCGCGCATGGCCGGTCGCGTCAGCGGCGATCTCGTCGGCGTTCACGTCGGCGTCGACGACGGATTGGCCCGAGTCGACGCCGAGTCACTCTCGGCGCAGCGCAAGCTCGTCGTCGAGTTGGGCGGAACCGTTCACGAGGTCGTCGGCCACGACACAGCGGAGACGCTCGCGGCATTCGCCAAGCGCGAGAAGGCGACCCAGCTCGTCCTCGGCGCCAGCCGCAGAAGTCGCTGGCATGAACTGATGCACGGCTCGTTCGTCGCACGTGTGACGCGACTGGCAGGCGACATCGACGTCCACATCATCGCTCACCAGCAGGATCAGACGATCTCCGCGACGAAGCGACGCGAGCCGACGACACTCGGTCGTCGGCGCGTCGTCACCGCATGGCTGCTCACCATTGTGTTGTTGCCGGCGTTCGTCGCCGTGACCATTCCGATCCGCGACAGGATCTCACTGTCGACCGAGCTGTTGCTCGTGCTCGTGCTCGTGCTCGCGATCGCCGCTGTCGGCGGTCGGGTTGTCGCGGCCGTTGCCGCCCTCACGGCCTCGCTCCTCGTCAACTGGTACTTCGTCCATCCGTACTACACACTCACGATTGCCGAGGGCGAGAACGTCATCGCATTGCTCGTGTTCATCGCCGTCGCGGTCGCGGTCGGCACGCTGGTGAACACCGCGTCGGTGCAGTCGATCGATGCGCGCCGAGCGCGGCTCGAGGCCGAGGCGCTCGCCCGCTCGGCCACCAGCCTCGCGGCCGACCCGAACCCACTCCCCCAACTCGTCGAACAGGTTCGTTCGACATTCGGCCTCGCCGGTGTTCGCATCACGCGCGACGACGCGCCACTCGTCGCCGGAGTGGCAACGACGGCCGCCGATCTCGCCGTCGCCGGCGACGTGACGGGCGTTCCCACCGCGTCGTTGACGCTCGCGTCTGCACAACAGGGAACCCAGGGAACGAGTTCCATCCTGCGCGTCTATGGCCGTCCGATCACCGAGGACGACCAGCGTCTGTTGCGCGTGCTGGCCGACCAGCTGGCAGTCGCGATCGACAACCAACGGCTGGCCAGCGAAGCATCCGAAGTGGCGGCACTCGCCAACATCGACGCCGTTCGGACTGCCATGCTGCGCGCCGTTTCCCACGACCTCCGTACACCATTGGCGTCGATCAAGGCGATGATCTCCGGCCTGCGCGACCCGAGCGTCGACTGGACCAAGGCCCAGACGGCCGAGGCGTTGCTCACCGTCGACGAGGAGACGGATCGCTTGAACCGTCTCGTCGGCAACCTGCTCGACGCGAGCCGCCTTCAGATTGGCGCGCTGGCGGTGGTCATCCGCGCCACCGAGTTGGTCGAGACCGTCGCTGCCGCTCTGCAGAGCGTGAACGCGAAGCCCGATGCGATCGACGTCGACATTCCGCGGGACACACCCGCCGTGATGTGCGACCCGACCTTGCTCGAACGCAGCGTCGCCAACATCGTCAGCAACGCACTTCGCTTCAGCCCCGTTGGTGTCCCCGTGCGCATTGAGGCCGGCGTGGTCGGCGACCGCGTGCACCTCCTCATCGTCGATCGCGGCCCGGGGATCACCGCCGGCGAGCGGACGAAGGTGGTCGCGCCGTTCCAACGACTCGGCGATCAACGAACGAGTGATGGCGTCGGGCTGGGATTCTCGATCGCGCAGGGTTTCGTCGATGCGATGTCGGGCACGATGACCCTCGACGACACGCCGGGTGGCGGCCTGACCGTGACCATCTCCTTGCCAGCGGCCGCCGAAGCGAGTCTGTGAAGATGATGCTGTTGTGAAGGTTCTCCTGTGATCCGCATCCTGGTCGTCGACGACGAACCGCAGATCCGGCGCGCCCTCAGCCTCAACCTCGGCGCTCGGGGATACGAGGTGTACGAGGCCACGTCCGGCGAGGCCGCGCTCAGCGTCGTCGCCGGCGAACATCCCGACATGGTGTTGCTCGACCTCGGCCTACCGGGGATGGACGGCATCATGGTGCTCGAGGCATTGCGTGGTTGGACCAAGGTTCCGATCATCGTCCTGACCGTGCGCGACGACGAGCGATCGAAGGTGCAGGCGCTGGAGGCCGGAGCGGACGACTACGTCACCAAGCCGTTCGGCATGGCTGAACTCGTCGCCCGCATCCGCGCCGTTCTGCGCCGCAACCCGGCGATTGCGACCGAGTCACCCGAAGTCGTGACGACAGCATTCCGTCTCGACCTCGCGGCGCACCGCGCGTTCGTCGGGGCGGAACAGAACGAGATCCGCTTGACGCCGATCGAGTGGGGCATCGTCGGGCATCTGGTCCGCAACCCGCACCGCCTGATCACCTACCGCCAACTGGTGACTGCCGTGTGGGGACCGACCTACGACCCCGATCAGAACCTGCTGCGCGTGCACATGGGCCACATCCGGCGCAAGCTAGAACCCGATCCTTCACGGCCGACGTTCTTCATCACCGACTCAGGCGTCGGCTACCGCTTCCAACCCGCCGACTGACTTTCGTTGCGCCCGCCTCGTTCTCACGTCGCCTCGTTCTCGCGCCACCGCCTCACGTTGTCAGCAAGAGTCGCCTTGGGCTCAAGCGGTCAGTGCACGTAGTTGTTCCCAGGACTGTAGTGGGGTGAGGTAGCCGAGGGCTTTGCGTGGCCGGTTGTTGAGCTGTGCGGCGACGGCATCGCAGGTCGCCTGGGTGACCTGCGACAAGT
>JBBRPP010000070.1:0-21382 GCA_038227995.1 Acidimicrobiales bacterium | reverse complement strand
GTTCAACACCGAACGCATTCACTCGGCCCTCGGTGACGTCCCGCCCGCCGAGTTCGAGAGCGCCCACTACGCTCAAACATCGACCAGCGAACTGGTTGAAACCAAATAGCCCGAGTCTCCATCAGACCCAGGGCGCTTCAGATCTCCAGCAGACCGTTCGGCTCGTGGCCCGCAGATCCGTGCTCTACAGTCGCCGCGTGAGTTCGACGCCGATCGACAGGATCTGACTCTCCCGTGTTCCAGCAGTGGAGGATCGGCGAGGTCGAGGTCACGTGCGTGACGGAGACGATGTTCGACGTCCCGCCGGAAGTCATCGTGCGCGACTTCGACCCGGCGCAGGTCGAAGCCGACAACGATGTCCTGCAGCCCGACTACCTGACCGACGGCGGCATGCTGCGTATCGCGATCCAGTCGTTCGCGATCATTTCCGGCGGTCATCGGTTGATCGTCGACACCTGCTTCGGCAACGACCACGAATTGCCGTACTTCAGCGGACTCCGCACGAACCATCTCGACTCGTTGGCGTCGATCGGATTCGACCGCAGCGTCGTCGACTCGGTGGTCTGCACGCACCTGCACATGGATCACGTCGGCTGGAACACGATGCTCGAAGACGGACGCTGGGTGCCCACCTTCCCCAATGCCGCGTACCTCTTCAGCGAGCGCGAGTACGAACACTGGCGCAAGCACGAGCAGTTCGACGCCGCGCTGGCGGAGAGCATCGACCCGATCCTCGATGGTGGATTGCACCGTTTCGTCGACGGTGACCATCGAATCACCAACGAGGTCGCACTCGTGGCAACTCCCGGCCACACACCGGGTCACGTCAGCGTGCGCATCGATTCCCGCGGCGAGTCGGCCTTGATCACCGGCGACATGGTGCACCACCCGGTGCAGGTGTTCCATCCCGAGTGGGCCTCCCTCCCCGACGACGATCCGGTCGTGTCGGTGGCAACGCGAGCTGCCCTGTTCCCCGATCTCGCCGAACGTCGCGTGCTCGTGATGGGGACGCACTTCGCCGAGCCCACCGCGGGGCACATCCGACGCGACGGCGCTGGATGGGCGTGGCATCCGCGCCGCTGAAGAAGCCACCCAAGGCGCCTTGACACCGGAGTCGGCCCGTTGGGCCCGGACGCGTCTCACGCGTCTGACGGACGGTCGCATCGGGTACGGGCAATGGAGGGCGGGAAACCACAGGAGGTTGCCATGCACCAGGATCCAAGTCCGCACTTCACCCATCTCGAGGTCGTCGATCAGGCGGGCCACAAGATCGGCACGGTCAGCGATGTCGTGTCCGACGTCGCAACACTCGAGCCGCTGTGGTTGATCGTCGATGTCGGGTTGATGAAGAGCCGTCACTACCTGCCGGCAGATTCCGCTCACCAGACGGCAGAGGGTCGACTCGTGATCCCGTTCGACAAGGACACCGTCAAGACAGCGTCCAAGCCGAACAAGGGTCACGTCCTGTCGGCCGAGGACGAGCGGGACCTCCGCGAGCACTACCGGCGTGCGCTGAACTGACTGCGTCGGCTGCACTACCTCGAGGGTGTGGGCCGTTCCCAGGGTTCTCTGACGAGGCGCCCAGCGCCGCCTGACCGGGAGCCCTCACCATGGGGACATGACCGGAGAACGATTGCTACTGGTGGACGACGAGGAGAACCTGCGGACGATGCTGCAGGCGGCGCTGCGCTACAGCGGATTCGAGGTGGAGGCCACCGGAGACGGCCGGAGCGCGTTGGCGATGATGACCGACACCAAGCCCGATCTCGTGCTGCTCGACGTCATGCTGCCGGACCTCGACGGCTTCGAGGTCTGCCGACGGTTGCGTTCGAGCGGTAGCGATGTGCCCGTCGTGTTCCTCACCGCCCGCGACGGGACGGACGAGAAGGTGCGCGGCCTCACATTGGGCGGCGACGACTACCTCGTCAAACCATTCAGCCTCGACGAGCTGGTCGCGCGCGTCGGAACAGTGCTTCGCCGCGCCGGAACGACTCGGGTGCGCGAAGGGCTGTTGCAATGCGCCGATCTGGAACTCGACGACAGCGCTCACACCGTGACTCGATCGGGCG
Source organism: Acidimicrobiales bacterium (assembly GCA_038227995.1). Taxonomy (GTDB): domain Bacteria; phylum Actinomycetota; class Acidimicrobiia; order Acidimicrobiales; family Ilumatobacteraceae; genus WLMZ01. The sequence goes on along the minus strand of JBBRPP010000070.1, from coordinate 19,313 downwards.
ACGAGGTGGCACTCACGCCGACCGAATACAGCCTGCTGCGGATCCTGCTCCTCAACCAGGGCCACGTGCTGTCGAAGGCCCAGTTGCTGGATGCGGTGTGGCAGTACGACTTCGGTGGCGATGGCAGCGTGGTCGAGACCTACATCCGCTACCTGCGTCGCAAGATCGACACCACCGAACCGCACCTCATCCGCACCATCCGCGGTGTCGGCTACGTGCTACGTGATCCGAAGTAGGTCGATCCGTGTCGCTGCGCCTGCGAGTCCTCGCCGGCCTGATCCTCATCGCGGTCGTGATGGGCATCGGCGCCTTCACACTGACCCGCACGACCCGCTCGAACCTCCAGGCTCAGGTCGACGCGCAGCTGAACAGCGCCGCCGCCCTCGTCGCGAACTTCGACTTCGCCACCCACGATCCGCACGATTCCAAGACCACCGACATTCGCCAACTCAGCACGTTGTACGTCGGCTACGTGACCGCCCAGGGCACGCTCGAAACGATCGAGGCGCCCGACTTCACAAGTGCCGATTCCGCGCTGCCGTCGATCGACATCGGCCAGGCCCGGACGCAGGCGTCTCACAGCGGCACGTTCACCGTGTCGAGTACCAACAGCTCGGTCCGCTATCGGGTCCACGCCGTACGGACGGGCAACCAGGAGATCGTGCTCGTCGCGCTGCCACTGAACACCGTCGATCAGGCTGTGTCACGCCTGATCACGCTCGAGTTGATCATGTCCGGCATCGGCGGCGTTGTGTTGGTGCTCGTCGGGTGGTGGGTGATCCACCTCGGCGTGCGTCCGTTGAAGTCGATGACATCGGCGGCGTCAGCCATCGCGGCCGGCGACCTCTCGGCGCGTGTGCCCGAGGCCGACGCGGCGACCGAGGCCGGCGAGCTGGGCATCGCGCTGAACACGATGCTCGCCCGGATCGAGGTCGCATTCGATCAGCGCACCCGTTCGCAGCAGCGCCTGCAGCAGTTCGTTGCCGACGCGTCGCACGAGCTGCGCACGCCGGTGGCGACGATCCGCGGCTACGCCGAGTTGTTCCGCAAAGGAGGTCTGGACGCGACCGACGCATTGGCTGATGCGATGCGGCGCACGGAACAGGAGGCCGTTCGAATGGGCGGCCTGGTCGACGATCTGCTGTTGCTCGCCAAGCTCGACGAGCGGCGACCCTCACGGCTTTCCCCCGTCGATCTCGGTCCGCTCGTCGACGATGCCGCGCTGGATGCGCACGCGTTGGATCCGAGCCGTTCGGTGACCCGTGCGGCTGATCCGGGTGTGGTCGTGCTCGGCGACGTGGATCAGCTGCGTCAAGTGCTCGCCAACGTCATGGCCAACGCCATCGTGCACACGCCGCCCGGAACGCCGATCGAGATCTCCGCTGTGCATCGCAGCGGTGCGATCGAGCTGCGTGTCGCTGACCACGGTCGCGGCATCCCGCACGATCTGGTCGAGTCGGTGTTCGAGCGCTTCACTCGGGTCGAAGCCTCGCGCTCGCGCGATCGCGGTGGCAGCGGGCTCGGCCTGTCGATCGTCGATGCGATCGCCGCTGCCCACGGAGCGGCCGTTCGGATCGACGACACCCCGGGCGGCGGAGCGACCGTGGTCGTCGCGTTCCCCGCCGTGCCGGTTGCCCCGTCGCCAGAGCAATCGGGGAATCCCCACGACCGAGCACGATCCGACCCGGAAGTCTTTCCGCGCATGGTCCCGTAGATTGGCCGACGTCTCCGCCCGCATCTCAGAGGAACTCGCATGACCACGCTCGACACACTCGACCCCGAACTGCTCGCCAACCTCACGGCCACGCTCGCGACCATCGGCCCCAAGGGCGACCCGCAGTTGACGGGGGTCTGGTTCCTGGTGGAGGACGGGCACATCCTGATCTCGGCCACCGGACAGCGGCAGAAGACGAAGAACCTGGCCGCCAACCCGAGCTGCTCGCTGTTGATCTACAGCCCGAACACCGAGAACTACTACGTCGAGATCCGCGGCACCGCCACCGTCGTGCCCGACAACGACTACGTGGTCGCCGACCGGATCGCGGTCCGCTACGACGCCGACTTCCGCGCCTACGACGGTCCGGACTCGACCCGCACGATCATCGACATCACGCCCGAGCGGTTCCTGATCACCGACGTCCGCGGCTGATCGTCGCCGTCCGGTCGGGTACCGTCGTCGGCATGACGCCGCAGGATCTCGCCGACCTCGCGCATCTGCGGCGGGCGCGCGATCTCATCGATCGTGAGCATGCCCAGCCGTTGGATGTGCCGGCCATGGCTCGTGCAGCGTTGATGTCGCCTGCCCACTTCTCGCGGAAGTTCCGCGCGGCATATGGCGAGACGCCGTACTCGTATCTCATGACGCGGCGCATCGAGCGCGCCAAGGCACTGCTGCGGCAGGGCATGTCGGTCACCGACGCGTGCGTCACGGTGGGGTGTTCGTCGCTGGGCTCGTTCAGCTCACGGTTCACCGAGATCGTCGGTCAGACGCCGTCGCAGTACCGCGCTCGCGACCACCGAGACCTCGAAGTCGTCCCGGCATGTGTGAGCAAGGTCGCGACGCGGCCGCGGCGCACATCCGTCACCGTCTGACACACCGAGCAGGATCGGAGAAGCGCGCGACGGCTCGGTTCTCTTACGGTGATCGCATGACAGTCACCGTCTCCACCATGTTCATCCCCGTCCACGATCCCGACGCCGCGCTGGGCTTCTACCGCGACGCTCTCGGCCTCGAAGTTCGCAACGACGTTGCGGCCGACGGCTTCCGCTGGATCACCGTCGGTGCTCCCGGTCAAGGCGTCGACATCGTCTTGTCGCAACCCCACGGCGGCCGTTCGCAGGCCGAGGGCGATGCGCTGCTCACGCTCGTGACGCAGGGTTCGATCCAGGCTGCGATCTTCCGGTCCGACGATCTCGATGCCACGTTCGAGAAGGTCCGTGCGTCGGGTGCCGAGGTGTTGCAGGAGCCCGTGTCGCAGCCGTGGGGCGCGCGCGACTGCGCGTTCCGCGACCCGTCGGGCAACCTCGTGCGGATCGCACAGGCCTGAGCGACATCGATACCCTCGGCCGAGTGGAGACTCACGATCTGATCCGCGTCCACGGCGCGCGAGTCAACAACCTCAAAGACATCAGCGTCGACATCCCGAAACGTCGGTTGACGGTCTTCACCGGCGTCTCCGGATCGGGCAAGAGCTCGTTGGTGTTCGGCACGATCGCCGCGGAATCGCAGCGCTTGATCAACGAGACCTACAGCACGTTCGTACAGGGCTTCATGCCGACGCTGGCTCGCCCTGACGTCGATGTGCTCGAAGGACTGACTACGGCGATCATCGTCGACCAGGAACGGATGGGCGCCAACCCGCGCTCGACGGTCGGCACGGCCACCGACGCGAACGCGATGTTGCGCATCGTGTTCAGCCGGTTGGGTAAGCCATACATCGGTTCGCCGCAGGCGTTCTCGTTCAACACCGCGACGATCAGCGGATCGGGCGCCATCACGTTCGACAAGGGCGGCAAGAAGACGCGCGAGAAGCGCTCGTTCACCCGCACCGGTGGCATGTGTCCGAAGTGCGAGGGCATGGGGACGGTCAATGACTTCGACCTGACCCAGTTGTACGACGACAGCAAGTCGTTGAACGAAGGCGCGCTGGTGATCCCCGGCTACAGCATGGACGGTTGGTTCGGTCGCATCTTCAGGGGCTGCGGCTACTTTGACCCCGACAAGCCGATCCGCAAGTTCACCAAGAAGGAACTCGACGACCTGCTGTACAAGGAGCCGACGAAGATCAAGGTCGAGGGCATCAACCTGACCTACGAGGGTCTGATCCCGAAGATCCAGTCGTCGATGCTCTCGAAGGACGTCGAATCGATGCAGCCTCACATCCGCGCGTTCGTCGAGCGGGTCATCACGTTCACCACGTGTCCCGACTGCGCGGGCAGCCGACTCAACGAAGCGGCGCGGTCGTCGAAGATCGCGGCCATCAACATCGCTGACGCGTGTGCGATGCAGATCAGTGATCTCGCCGCATGGGTGGGCGGTCTCGACGAACCGTCCGTTGCGCCGTTGCTCGACGCACTTCGGCGCACCCTGCAGTCGTTCGTCGACATCGGCCTCGGTTACCTGTCGCTCGACCGGCCGACGGGCACGCTGTCGGGCGGCGAGTCGCAGCGGACCAAGATGATCCGCCACCTCGGGTCGTCGCTGACCGACGTGACCTACGTGTTCGACGAACCCACCGTTGGCCTTCATCCTCACGACATCGCCCGGATGAACGATCTACTGCTGCAGCTACGCGACAAGGGCAACACGGTGCTCGTCGTCGAGCACAAGCCGGAGGCGATTGCCATCGCCGAGCACGTCGTCGACCTCGGTCCCGGTGCGGGCGCGGGCGGCGGCCAGGTCGTGTTCCAGGGCACGGTCGAAGGGCTGCGCACCAGTGGCACGCTGACCGGGCGCCACCTCGACGACCGCGCTGCACTCAAGTCGACCGTACGCAAGCCGTCAGGCGCTCTGGAAGTTCGCGGCGCCACACAACACAACCTGCAGAAGGTCGATGTCGACATCCCACTCGGTGTGCTCGTCGTGGTCACCGGTGTGGCCGGGTCGGGGAAGAGCTCGTTGATCCGCGGCTCGGTGTCCGGGCGCGACGGTGTGGTGTCGGTCGACCAGGGCGCGATCAAGGGCTCGCGGCGCAGCAACCCTGCGACATACACCGGTTTGCTCGACCCGATCCGCAACGCGTTCGCGAAGGCCAACGGGGTGAAGGCCGCGCTGTTCAGTGCGAACTCCGAGGGCGCATGCCCCAACTGCAACGGCGCCGGCGTGATCTACACGGATCTGGCGATGATGGCCGGCGTTGCCGCGCCGTGTGAGGTGTGCGAGGGCAAGCGGTTCGATGCTGAGGTGCTCGACTTCACATTCGGTGGCAAGGACATCAGTCAGGTGCTCGCGATGTCGGTCACCGAAGCGGAAGCGTTCTTCGCAGCCGACGGTGCGGCGTCGATTCCCTCGGCGCACAAGATCCTCACCCATCTCGTCGACGTCGGCCTCGGCTATCTCACGATCGGCCAACCACTGCCGACATTGTCCGGCGGCGAGCGGCAGCGGCTGAAGCTGGCCACCCACCTTGGCGAGAAGGGCGGCACGTTCGTGCTCGACGAGCCGACGAGTGGACTGCACCTGGCCGACGTCGAGCAGCTGCTCGCGCTGCTGGATCGCCTCGTCGACTCCGGCAAGTCGGTGATCGTCATCGAGCACCATCAGGCGGTGATGGCCCACGCCGACTGGATCATCGACCTCGGTCCGGGGGCCGGCCACGACGGTGGCCGGATCGTCTTCCAGGGCACACCCGCCGACCTCGTCGCCGATCGCTCGACCCTCACCGGCCAGCATCTCGCGAGGTACGTCGGCGCCTGAACGTCAGGACATGAACATCAGGTCAGCGTCGTGCTGTCTGTCGATGCGGACAGCTTCCGACGTGCGGCCAGGCTGTGCCGGCGGCGTTCAGCGGCATTCGCTTCGAGCACATCGAGGCTGGCGAGGTCGAGCGTGATGTGGATGACGCCGTCGTCGCCGAGCGTGCTTTGCTCGGCCAACCCGACCGTGCGGAACACGAGCAGCATGTCGTAGTTCCCGGGCATCGTCTGCGCGGTCAACCGCGGGAAGCCCGATCGACGGGCGACGATGGCCAAGGCTTCGAGCAACAGAGTCGCCACGCCTTCGCGATGGTGATCGTCCGCGACTGCGAACGCCAACTCTGCATCGCCGGATTCGGCGATCTCCTCCGGTGACCCGGCAACCAGCTCGCCGACACCGATCAACCTGCCGTCCACCGCCGCGCACAGCGTCAGCCGTTCCGGCCAGGCTGGGGTGACGACCGATCGCAGTTCGTCGTCGGGCAGAGCGCGGCGGATGCCGAAGAAGCGGAAGTACGTCGACGTGTCACTCAACTCTTCGTAGAAGGTCCGCACGCTGTCGAGGTCGTCCGGTCGAGCAACGTAGATCTCGACCGGCACCCCGGTCGCCAGCAGCGCAGGGCCCGTGACGCCGACAGTCAGCTGCTCGATCGTCGCGCTCATGACGAATCGTGATGTCTGCGGACGACGACGACGGGCACGGCGCTGCGGTCGAGCACGCTGTTCACGGTGGACCCCAGCAGACCAGCGGCCAGCGCGCCGCGTCCGTGCGAGCCGAGCACGAGCAGATCGCCATCGTGGACCGCCTCCAGGATCGCCGCAACGGGTCCTCGCTCGACCAGCTCGCTGGTCACCTCGGCACCGCACCGTTCGCGTGCCAGTTCGACGGCCTGCTCGAGGACACACGCGGCGTCGACACGGGTGAGGTCTTTGAGTGACGACGGCCCGACGAACGCGTCGGCGTACGGATACCACCAGCCGTGCACGACGTGCAGCGTGGTCTGGAAGACATCGGCTTCGTCGGCAGCCCAGGTCACCGCGTCGCGCGAAGTGGCCGAACCGTCGACCCCGACGACGACGCGATCTGGGCGCCCGCGCGTCGCCGCGCCACGTACGACCACGACAGGGCATGCACTGTGACGGACGAGAAATCGGGGCGTGCTGCCGAGCCAGAAGCCGGCGGCCCCTTCGTGATGGCTCGCGCCAACCACGACGAGGTCGTTCGCATCGGCGCCCTCTTCGAGCTCGTAGCCCACCGGACCCGATGCCGTGGTCGTCGTGATGTCCAGCCCAGGGAACCGGGCGACAACGTCGTTGCGCATGCCGAGCAGGGTCGTCTCGGTCTGCTGTTGCAGCGCGTTCACCATGTCGGGCGCTTCCCAACCGACCATCGACGTCCCGATGAGGGTCAGGTCGTAGCACGACACGATTCGCAGGCTGGCACCCCTCGCGTGGGCTTCCGCGGCTGCCCACCAGACAGCCTCTGTTGATGATGTGCTGCCGTCGTATCCGACGGAGATCTGCTTGGTCATACCGCAATCGTCCTCCGATCACGACACCGGCGAACAGGGTCCGCGGTCCCACATCGGCCGACCGAACGTCACTGCAACGGCGGATCGATCGACGCTCGCTGATGCCCGCAGTGACGGCCGGACATGACGTTGTGCCCTGTACAGCGAACGATTTGCGAGAAAGACTGCAGCCATGAAGATCCGACTCGTGTTCGGTGCAGCGATGACGCTGGCGCTCACGTCGTGCGCAAGTTCGGATCACGCTGCCGCGCCACCGAACAGTTCGTCGGCGACGAGTCTCACGACCGTCTCCTCGGCCGCACCGACAACCCCGACAACCTCGACCACGGTGGAGACATCGGTGGCAACTTCGCAACCGACGACCTCGACCGCGCAGACGACCTCGACGGCGCAGACGACCTTGACGGCGCAGACGACGGAGTCGTCGACGACAGAGCCGGCCACATCGACATCGTCGATCGTGTGCGCGCCGATCGGTGACGTGTCGACCAAGCAGAGTGCCGACCCGCTGGCGATGTCGGGACTCGTGGGCGCAGCCATCCGCACCGGACGTCATGATTGCTTCGAACGAGTCGTGATCGAGCTCCAGGGATCGGGGACGTTCCCCGGCTGGACGGTCGAGTACCAGCAGGATCCGATCGTGCTCGAGGAGAGCAACGAGACGGCGTTCATCAAGGGTGACGCGACGATCATCGCTCGGTTCGGTGCATGGATGCAGACGATGGAGTACGTCGGCTACAGCGGGCCGCGCGACTTCGTTCCGACCAACGTCTCGCACATCGTCGAAGTCCGACTGGTCGAGAACTTCGAAGGCGTCACCCGGCTCGCTCTCGGTGTCGATCGCCAGCGGCCGTTCACGGTCACGCAACTCGATGGCCCGCCGCGCTTGGTCATCGACATCGACACCGGGTCGTCCTGACGCCCCGGCTGTAGAGGCCGGGCGGACCAGTCACCCCTTGATACATCAAAGTGATTTGATCTATTTTGTCTGCATGCCTACCGTGCAGCCCGCATCGAACTCCCCCGCTCCGGCCTTCATCGGTCTGGCAGGTCACCCGGTTCGCTGGGGTTTGCTGACCGAGTTGGCGCGCAGCGACCGTCACGTCAACGAGCTCACGGCACTGCTCGACCAGCCACAGGCGCTGGTGTCGTATCACCTCGGTCGGCTCCGTGCAGGCGGACTCGTTTCGTCGCGCCGCAGCGCCTACGACGGTCGGGCCACGTACTACAGCATCGACCTGCGCCGGTGCGGCGAGGCCCTCGCCGCGATCGGGTCATCGCTGCACCCAGGGTTGTCACTCGCCGTCGTTCGGCCAACGGCATCGCACCGACGAGGGCGGGGACGGCGAGATCGGGCCCGAGTCCTGTTCGCGTGCACGGGAAATGGTGCGAGATCTCAGATCGCCGAGGCACTGCTTCGGCATCAAGCCGGCGATCGAGTCGACGTGTTGTCCGGCGGCAGCCATCCGAAGCCCGTGCATCCGAATGCGATCAGGGTGCTCTCCGCACGCGGCATCGACATCAGTGAGCGACACTCGAAGCCACTGGCACAATTCGACGGCCAGCACTTCGACCACGTCATCACGTTGTGCGACAGGGTGCGCGAGGCGTGCCCCGAGTTCTCCGGTCGTGCCGAGGCGATCCACTGGAGCATCGAAGACCCGAGCGGCGCGGCCGGCGCGAACAGCGCGACGTACCCGGTCTTCCGCAGCCTCGCGGCCGAACTGGATGCACGCATCGGGTTCCTCATCGCCCGCATCGATCAACATCACAAGGAGACCGACAACCATGCCCGAAATTGAATATGCCAGTGTTCGCTACATCGTCGACGACGTGCGCGCGTCGCTGGACTTCTACACAACGCATCTCGGCTTCACCGAGTTGACCAACGCGGCGCCGGCATTCGCAGACGTCGCCCGTGGAAACCTGCGCCTGTTGCTCAGCGGGCCGCTGAGTTCTGGTGCGCGCGCCCTACCCGACGGCCGCCAACCGATCGCTGGCGGCTGGAACCGCATTCACCTCGTCGTCGACGACATCCGCAGCGAGGTCGATCGGCTGACCACGGCGGGCGTCGAGTTCCGCAGCGAGATCATCTCCGGCCCAGGCGGCACGCAGATCGTGCTCGACGATCCGTCCGGCAACCCGATCGAGCTCTTTCAACCCGCATCACGACCAAGCGCATGAGTGTGCGTGAAACGCTGCAATGTGTGCGTGAAACGCTGGACTCAGATGCGTGAAACGCTGAGATTTGAAACGCCCGATTCGACCACCAAAACGCGCCACCGGCGCTCACTGCGTCACGGGGCTCACGCCGGTTCAGCAATCACGGCTGCATGCTGTTGACGGATGGCGAAGGCGACGCCGAGCAGGCACCCGATCGCCAGGCCGCTGAGGTGACCGACCCACGCGACGTTTGGGACGAGGTGATCGACGACGAGCTGGAACGCGGTGATGATCAGCAGAACTTTGAACGCCGCGCGCAACGATTCGGTTCGGCGCCGCTTCAGTTGCACCCCGATCACAGCGAGGCCGACGCCGAGCAGACCCAACACGCCGCCGGACGCGCCAACGCCCAGCTGGGTGTCGGACTGGACCGCGCCGACATGAGATCGGCGTAGAAGTGTTCGATCTGCAGCGGCGTGAGCGCCTGCAGCTTGGCGTGGCCGAGGCCGCGTTTGATCCGCTCGATCGCCATGCCGTAACTGTGCAACGTCGTCGGTCGGAGGCGATCCTTCTGAAGGTGTAGCCACTCGTCGAGAAAATCGCCGAGTGTGCGCGTCGTGCGCGGTGCGACGACGCCGTCGTCGAGTTCACCGATCACGGTACGCAACCCGGCTTCGGCGGCGCCCTTCGTCCTGAAACCTTGCTTCGAAACCTGCCGGCGCTTGCCGGTCGACGGGTCCGCGCCGAGGTCGATCCGGTAGCCCCACCCACCGCTGAGTCGTCGAACGGATCCACGCGCCATGAGGAGAACGTATCAGAGATCCGTGCAGATATTGTGCAGACAGGCAATTTTCGAGCCTCTGGTGCCGCCGTTCCAAAGGAATAACTCCAGCTCAGAGCGGTGCCCGGGGCGGGGATCGAACCCGCATGACCTTGCGGTCAGGGGGGTTTAAGACTTCACTCCCACGTCCGGGACGTCCGGCTCAGTCCGTCTGACCTGGCCACGTCTGCCGCTGTCGTCCGTCCAGTCCGTCTGATCCGCCGACGTCCGCCAGGTACGGCCGAGTCCCGTGCAGGAACCGTGCAGGAACCCGTGTTGTCGTGTCCTACCACCTGTCCTACCATTGGGTCATGATCGGCCGACAGAAGCGTTCGATCTCGCTCCCACCCGAACTCGCCGACGCAATCGACGCTGCCGCGGCGGCCGAAGGAACCACCGTCAGCGCCTGGATCGCCGCGACTGCCGCCCACCGGCTTCGCCTCGACGCCGGCCGCCACGGCATCGCCGAGTGGGAACGCAAGCACGGCAACCTCACCCCCGACGAACTCGCCGAAGGCCTCGCCCGCGCCCGCAGCATCCTGCGCCGGGCCCCCACCGCCAAGAGCGCATAATGGACGGCGTCACCTACGACACCGGCGCACTCATCGCAGCCGACCACAACGACCGCCGCAGCTGGGCATTCCACGCCGGCTTCCTCGCCCTCGAGACCTCCCCCACCGTCCCCACCCCAATGCTCGCCGAAGCCTGGCGCGGCGGACCCCGCCAACCCGAGCCCGCGGGCACCCTCCACAGCCCACCGTCGATCGGTGAACTGCGACGCCCACCGCATCAGCTCGCGATATCCAGCCAACGACGCATCGATCCGAAGCGACGCCACCGGCGTGTTCGACTGTGGATCGACAGCTGTGGCTGTGTGGGAATTCTTGTGCGGGTCAACACCAATGATCATGTCCTTGCTCCATTCCGATTCGCTCTGTTGGGAAAGCCACGGTCGGCATGCCGACTTCCGGGTCCTGGATCGAGACCACACCTCTGTTGAGCCAGACCGCAACCAGTCGTCGATCGGGAGGCAAACCCCGGAAGAGCCAACCCGAAGGTGGCAGGCGCTTCACGAGTCAACCCGACCGGCGACCTACCGGACGCTACGAGCAACAACCCGTCCCAACCGGCACCTCACATACAAGTCGGCGCTTCAGCTCGCTTCGTCGACCTGTACCGTCCGAGGCGAACGGGCCTCGTCACGTCCGGGCCATCTGGCTCGCCATCAAAACGCAATCGCTGCGGTTTATCTTGAGCGTGGGATGGTGAGTCATGGACAGTCGACGAGGATGAAGGCATGCGATCAGTTGAACGGATGGTGAGGGCAGTCGAGCTAGTGAGGGGGCCCACAGCGGAGCGGGCTTCGTTGCTCGGAACGGCTGATGCGTGACATGGCCGTGCCCCATGTTGGTCGGAACAGGCGCCACTCCGTTCTCGTGACGCGCAGTCGTGATCGTTGGGTGGCATTGGCATTTGTGGCCCCGACGGTCTTCGTCATTGCCACCTTCGTCGTGTGGCCGTTTCTCACGACGGTGCGAAGCGCGTTCTACGATGTTGACCTGCTTGGGCGTGTCGGGCGTTACGTCGGGCTGCGTCGTTTCCGCGCCGTGTTCGGCTCGTATGACTTCCGCTCGAGCCTGCTAGCCACCTTCAAGTTCGTCGCTCTCACCATGCCGGCAGGTCTCGTGGTCGGCCTGGTTCTCGCATTGCTCGCGTACCGCCCGATGCGGGCCATCACGTTGTTCCGGGTGATCTTCTCCTCGACGATCGCTACGTCCACTGCACTCAGCTCGGCGATGTTCGTCACGCTGTTCGCGCCGTCCAACGGGGCGGTGCGTTACCTGTTCCAGTCGATCGGTCTGCTCGGCGCCGACGACCGCATCGATCTGCTCAACGATGATCGATGGGCGATCGTCGCTGTGGCTGTCACGTCGGTCTGGGCGGGCCTCGGGTTCGGTTTCATCCTGTTCTCGGCTGCGCTGCAATCGGTGCCGGTGCACGTCTACGAGAGCGCTGCCCTCGATGGGGCCGGGTCGTGGGCGACGTTTCGTTACATCACGCTCCCGCTCATCCGACCGTTCATCGGGGTCGTCGCGATCGTCGGCACGACCACCAGTGTGCTCAGCTTCGGCCAGATCGACTTCCTTACTCGTGGCGGTCCGGACAACACAACGAACGTGCTCGCCTATTCGCTCTACAACAGGGCGTTTCGTGACGGTGACTTGAGTGCCGCCGCCGTGCTCGCGATCGCGTTGATTGTGGTTGCGTTGGCACTCGGACTGGCCCAGACCCGCTTCCTCAGGAACCGCTTCGAAGATGCGATCGTCTGACGTCTCTTTCGGCCGCTGTCGAGCGGCGCGCAAATGGTCGATCTGTCGAGCTGGTCGGCTTCTGGTGTTGTGCGCAGTTTCGATCGTGATTCTTTTGCCGATCTACCTCAATGTCGTCAACGCGCTGCTTCCGGTGAAGTACCGGCTTGCCTACCCGCCGCCGTTGTACCCGAAGGACCCAACGCTCAGCGCGTTCTCACTCGCGATCTCCCGGGGCTCGATGATCCGGTACTTCGTCAACAGCACGGTCGTCGCGACCGCGATCACGATTGGTGAGGTCGTCACTGCCTCGCTCGCCGCGTACGCGTTCACGTTCCTCGATTTCCCGTTCCGGCGACCCCTTTTCTGGTCGATCGTCGGGTCCGGCATCGTACCGTTTGAAGCGATCGTCATCGGCAATTTCCAAACCGTTGCACGGTTGCACTGGATCGATAGCTACCCGGCTCTCATCGTGCCGTTCCTGGCCTCGTCGTTCGGCGTGTTCCTGCTCTCGCGTGCGTTTCGCACGGTGCCGGCAGATCTCATTGGCTCCGCCCAGCTCGACGGTTGCGGCCACCTGCGGATCCTCCGCCACGTGATCGTGCCCGTCACCCGACCGGCGATCGGGGCGCTTGCTGTGCTGTCCTTCCTCGGGGCATGGAACCAGTACCTGTGGCCGTTGCTCGTCACCAATCGGCCGGATCGACGAACCATTCCGATCGGCCTACGGTCGCTGGCCGGCGGCGAACTGAACTCCTTCACCGTGTTATCGGCCGCTGCTGTGCTCACCCTCATCCCGATCCTCGTTCTACTTGCGGTCTTCAACAGGCAACTCGTCCGCGGCCTCACCGCGGGCTTAGTCGGACGTTGATGCATCGGTCGGCACCGGATTCGAGTTCAGCGCTGGGCTTCGGCACCTGCCAGCAGTCGCCGTGCCCGGTCGCGCCAGCCGGGCATCCCGATCCGTTCGCATTCGGCGATGCAGCGCTGGAGCAGTTCGATGACGTGGTCGATCTGTGCATTGCGAGGGTGGCGGATGTGCATCCATGCTTCGTCGTGGTCGGCGATCGCGAGCAGCGGCAGCATCTGCTGCTCGTTGAACACGGTTCGCGCGCGGTCAAACCACTCGAGTGCCTCGTCGACTCGTCCATCGACCGCGCACAGCCTTGCCATCGACAGGCGTAGATCGCGACCGATCTCGTCGAGGTCCATCGGCAACCAGCGGCCCCTGACCGCTCGTTCGACGGCGCTGAGATGGGCCGTGTCGCCGGTCAGCCAGATCACCTCGGCCGCTACGCCGGCGATCGTCTTGAACGACTGTTCGGCTGTTGAAGCACCCTCGAGGAACGGCAGCAAGGTCGCGAGTGCTTCCGTGGCCTGGGAGGGCCGCCCGCACCGGGCATGGACCAACGCGGAGATGGCCTGTTTGTCGTTCGAGCCGGCGGTTGGAGGGTTGTCGCGGACTCGTTCTTTGCCGGCCTGCCATAGGTTGGTCTCGCTGGCGCCGATCGCGAGCCGGCCGATCGTTTCTGCGCACTCGTCCCACGGTCCGTCGGTGACCTCGTACAACACTTGATGTCCGGCGATGAGCATCAGCCAGTGCCTGACATCGGGGACGGTCGCCGCCCGGGCGATCTCAGCCTCGGCGAGGTGCTGACGACTGGCGTCGAAGTTGCCGAGCATCGAATGCCCGAACGCGAGCACCGCATGCGAATACACGAGCGCCGAGATGTTCCGCCGTTGCCTGGCCCGCTCGTTGAAGGCCGTCTGGTAATCCACGAAGTCGTGGTAGTGGGCGAGGAGGATGTGCAGCTCTCCGGGCCAGTGATCCTTGAACCGCTCTGCGGTAGCCCGACAGTCGGCGAGAGCACGATCCGGTCGAGACCCCAAGTTTGCCGACGGGAACGTGGCCGCGATCGGCAGCAGCCGGCGGTAATCGGGGTCGTCGAGGAGTTCGGCTCGACGGGCGAACTCCCACTCCGGGATCTCGTCGATGCGACGGGCGTGGGCAACGACCCAGAGGTGAGCCCAGGCTGGCGTTTGGTGTTCGGCTCCGTGTTCGAGGCCGACCTGGTAGAGGCGGAGGTGTTTCTCACGTACTGGCCGATCGAACGCCTGACCGACTTCGCAGATGAGCCCACAGACGAACTCGCATGCCGACTCGCTGCCTTCGCTCGCGGCGATGAGGTCGGCGGCGACGAATGCAGTGTCGGCGGCGAGATCGGGTTGGTGTGATCGCACGTATGTCATTGCGAGCGATGCGAGGGTTCTTGGTCGGCAGGGGTCATCCGCAGTCATCAGCTCGGCTGCGATCTGCAGGTATCGGGCACGTTCGGCGTGCGCGGCGACCTGGTCGGCGTGTTCGGCGGCGGCGAGGGTCGGTCCGACTCCGCGGGCGGAGTCGGGCAGACTCCGGCTCGCGTGGTAGTGCGCCGCAATGCGGGCGAGCGTCTCGGGCGATGGTGAGACTTGTTCCTCGAACGTCGTGGCGATGCGGCGGTGCAGCCGTTGGAGGCGTGAGGGGTTGATCGTTGATTCGGCCGCCAAGCGCGCCAGCGCGTGGACGAAGCGGTAGTCGTCGGCCTGGTCGGAGGGCTCGATGAGGTGGGCGCTGATGGCTTCGTCGATGGCGTCGAGGGCGTCGTCCTCGTCGAGGTTGGCCACACGTCGGGTGGCGTCGAACGGGAACTGCTGGTCGAACAGTGCTGCGATCCGCAAGATCGACTGCGTCCGAGGTGCGAGACGAGCGAGCCGGTGACGGATGGTGGTGATCACGCTGTCGGGCACGTCGTCGCTGCCGGTCTCGTTGCGGAACCGGATCAACTCGCTCAAGTAGTACGGGTTTCCGCCCGTCGCAGCGCGGAGTTCGTCGATTTCAGCGTCGGCCGCGAACCTGGCAGTGAACTCGGTGACCAGGTCGCGCACTGATGCGTGCGAGAGACCCCGCAGTCGCACGCGCTCGACGCCGACGGCACGGTGCAGGGTGTCGAAGTTGACCGACAGCGGATGTTGCTCGTCGACCTCGTTGTCGCGATAGATGCCGACGATCGACAACGCCGATGTGGCGGTTGTTCGGGCGAGGTGATCGAGCAGACCGATCGTGGCTGGATCAGCCCAGTGCAAATCGTCGAGCACGAGCAGAACCGGCTGCATCGACGCCAAGCTCGCGAGGATCCGGCGGAACGCCTCGAAAATTCGGTTCCTCACTTCGTCGGCATCGTGGCGCCGGTCGCTGGGGACGGTGGGGCACAGCTCGGCCACGATTGGCATCAGGTCGACCAGGGCCGATGCCGATGCCTGCAGCAGCGTCCGCGCTGCATCGGGCTCGATCTGTGCGATGTAACGATCGACAGCGTCGACGATCGGGCCGTAAGGGGCCGCCCAGTCGCCATCGGGAGATCTGCCCCAGAGGACCACGACACCCTGGGCCTCGGCTTCGTCGGCCAGCTCGCGCATGAGGCGGGTCTTGCCGATGCCGGGTTCGCCGACCACCATCGACACGGTTCCGGAGGCGGATGTCGGTAACCGTTGCTGCAGCCGTTCGAGCTCGCCGAGGCGCCCGACGAACGGTGCCAAGCGAGATGCCTTCTCGGGTCGTCGCTCCCGAGGCGCGCCGTCCAGCTCACGAGCGGGCCGCGCCCCAACGGTGTTGCTGAGCAGCGCTGGGTCGTGGTCAAGGATCTGTCGTTCCAGCGTGCACAGGCCCGGTCCGGGGTCGAGCCCGAGCTCGTCCGCGAGCACGACGCGCACGCGCTGGAATGCAGCCAACGCGTCGGCTTGACGATTGGCCCGGTACAGCGCGACCATCAGCAGCGCCCACAACGATTCGCGCCATGGAGACGTGACGAGCTCCCGCTCGATCCGCTGTATCACCTCGTCGAGACGGCCAGCAGCGAGCTCGTCCTCCGCCCACAGTTCGACGGCAGCAAGCCGCAGCGCGTACAGACGCTGACGCTCTGCGACGATCGGCAAAGTGTCACCGAGCCCGTCGAGCGCTGCGCCACGAAACAAGCCGAGCGCGCCAGCGAGATCCGACCGCGTCTGCACCGCGTCCTCGAACCTGGTGACGTCGACATCGGAGCGGGCGAGCCGCAACAGGTAGCCGCTCGGATACAACTCGATGAACGACCTGCCATAGGTACGACGCAGCCCAGCGATCAAGCTACGCAGCGTGCCAAGCGCGGAGGGCGGCGGATCGTCTCCCCACACAGCGTCGATCAGAGACGCGTTCGAGACCACGACACCGGGCGACAACGCAAGCGTTGCCAACACGATCCGACGCTTCAACGGCCCCCCCGACACGTCGGCACCGTTGCTGTCACGGACCTCCATGTTTCCGAGCAGCCGCACCTCCACCGATGAACCTCCCGCGTTCTCGAACCACGATGGTAGCCGTCGCCGATACCCAGGTCGCCCGGACGGCGCGGCGTTCGTGCGGACGTCGCGATGCGCGCCATCAGAACGCAATCGGTTCCGTCCAACATGAACGACGTCGGTGATGAGTTGCCGGCCGCACCAAGGAGAACTCATGAACGCACACCATCGGATGCCGGCGCTGATCGCGATCCTGGCCGTCCTGACAGCCTCCAGCTGCTCGTCACCAGCGCTCCAGGGCGCGAGCACTTCTGCGCTGCCCCCATCCGCGATCGCCCCGACGACGACTACCGCCGTGGCGACGACCTCGCCGGCAGCCGCCACCACACTCACGCCGACGACGCTGCCCGCGTCAACAACGGCCGCCGCCACGACACCCCCCACTTCGGCGCCGCTCGGCGATGCCCAGGCATGCCCGTTGGGAGCGCTCGACAAGGCCTCCGGCGTTACCAACCTCACGGTCTGGTTCGACTGGTTCATCCTCCCCGGCGACACCTTCAAGGCTCTCGTGGACCGGTTCAACCACACAAATCCGAAGATCCACGTCGACGCCCAATTCCAAGACCCGAACGCGATCCGCACCAAGTACCTGACCAGCATCACGAGCGGCGTCAAACCCGACCTGCTGTCGCTGCAAAGCACTGGGATGCAGTCGATCCTCGATAGCAAGACCACTGTCCCATTCGGAGCCTGCCTGGCAGCCGACGGTTCGAATGTCGATGACATGTTGCCGGTCGTAAAAGCGATCGGGATGAGTGGCGACACGCTCACTGCGCTGCCGTTCGGGCAAGGTGGACAGTTGCTGTACTACCGAAAGTCGGTCTTCCTCAAGGCCGGCCTCGACCCCAACAACCCGCCGTCGACGCTTGACGAGATCCGCGCGGACAGCAAGGCGATCATGAGTTCCGGCGCCGCCAAACACGGCATCTCCATGTACGCCACACAGTCCTTGTTGACCAATACCCTCGCAACGGCCGGACAACCATGGTCGGTCCAACCCGACAGCGGCGGCCGAGCCACACATCTCTCGATCAGCACCGACCTCGGCGTCACCACGCTGACAACGCTCCACGACATGGTCGCGAGCGGCGAACTGCTCGCATTCCCAAACGGACCCAGCCCAGACGCCATACTCGCTGTCGGCACCGGAGACGTCGGAATGGCCATCGCCGGCGCCAACGGCCTCGGTGACGTCGAGAAGTTCATCACGGGCAGCGGAGGAGATCTCTCAGACTCCATCGTCGGGCCACAGCCGTCGTTCGGACCAGTCGAAGCCAGCTCCTACACCGGTGCCGGCAAGGCGATGTTCATCGTGCAGAACGGCGACCCGGCCAAAGTCGAAGCGGCCTACCGCTTCCTACAATGGCTCAACCAACCCACACAGATCGTCGAGTTCTCATCGGCGACCGGCACCATACCGACCACCACGACAGCGGCCGCACTGATGAAGGACTTCTGGGCCAAAGACCCGAACTTCGAAGTCGCCTACGACCAAGCGGTGAACCGGCCCCACAGCCCCGACCTCTCCGCACCGATCGGCCCATGGGACCAAATCGTCAGCATCCTCGACCCCGCCGTCATCGCGATCATCAACAAGGGCGCCGATCCGAAATCTACCCTTGACAAGGCAACCAAAGACGCCGACGCCGCGCTCGCCGACTACAACCAGCGCGTCCCAGCATGAGCCACACCATGGAACACGACGAACGATTCGACACACTCCGCCGATGCCTACCGCAAAAGACGCACAGCGACGAACTCGTAGCGACATTGGTCGATCACTGCTGTGAACTCGACGTCGCCCAAGGCACAATCCTCGTCAACGTCGGCCAGACGGTCACCGAGGTCTACGTGCTGCTCGCCGGCAAGATTGAGATTCGGGGACCATCCGGGCCTCCATCCCTCATCGAACCCGGGACCGTGGTCGGCGTGTCAGGAGTCGTGGTCGACGACGAGCCGCAAGTTTCGGGCTTCACAGCGGTGGCTCTGAGCCACTTGACGGTTCTCGTCGTCCCGCTCGCCGGGTCGACCAGCGAATGACCCGTTCAATGCGCAGCCGTACCCGTGGCGGGCGCGGGCCGACAGCGCACTCTCGTCGATGAAGCGTCGTGCGCCGCGTTGGGTGTTCGCTTGGCCTCTACGCATCCGGGCGTGCAAAATCTCTCCGGTGTCGGCGCGGGTGGCGAGGATCGGGTGATAGCCGAGCTGACCCGTGTAGCCGTAACCGGCACTCTGCTTGGCGACGCCGTCGACCGGACAGATCGTCGAGTCGAGATCGATCACCAGCCCGCCGACCGGGACGACACCCGCAGCCCATGCCCGTTCGAGGGCGTGACCGTTAACGGCTTCGAGTTGGCGGACGTGACCGAACGTGAACGCCCGAAGGAACGTCCCGATCGTCGAAGGGGCCATCACCCGATGACCCAACACGCTGGCGGTCGACCCGGCGCGCAGCAGGTCGGCATGATCGATATGGGTGCCACCGGCGATCATCGCGTGGGTCAACGTCCAGATCGAGACGGGCGGCGAGTGTCGCGGTCAGCACACACGTCGAGTTGGAGACGGCCAGTTCCAGTGATCAGTGCACGGTTGCTGTAGCGGCAGTGTAGAGCATGGTGGGGCTTTGGTAGTTGAGGTGGCGTCGGCGTTGTCCATTGATGATCGTGGCGGCATGGTCGGCGGCGGCTTGTTCGATGTTGT
>JBBRPP010000069.1:0-21447 GCA_038227995.1 Acidimicrobiales bacterium | reverse complement strand
ACCGAGCGCTGACAACACCACACCAACACGACTGCTGCTTCAACGCGCCCAGAACATCGGCCACGACCGTGCCCACACAACGACCACCACCGAGTCAGCGACGACCGGCACCCACGGAGCCGATCGGTGGATCGAGGTTAAACCGTCGTACCGCATTGGCGCAACCGATCTGTTTGTTTCGTCGCATCAACGGGTAGCGACCTGGGCGTTCGGCAACACAGGAGGCAACAGCGTGATCACGGAAGACGACACCGAAACTGCGATGCAGCACACCGACGATCGGCCCGCCACGACTCGGTCTGACTCCGATGGCGGTCAAGACGGTGGTGGCGGGCACGACGCCGCCCATGGTGGGAAGTATTGGCGCTTCGCAGCGATGATCGCGACATCGATGACTGCGATGTTCGCGCTCACGTACTCGAACACCTACCGGTTGGATGACGTGAAGTGGAGCGAAACGCGTTTCTATATGACGTTCGTGATGGGCGCCGCGATGGCGGTGATCATGCTGGGCTTCATGATGGGCATGTATCGCAGTCGCACGACCAACGCGGCGATCGTGGCCGGCAGTGTCATCGTGTTCTGTCTCGCGTTGTGGCTCGTTCGCAGCCAGTCGACGGTGGACGACGAGTCGTACATGCGAGCGATGATCCCGCATCACTCGATCGCGATCCTCACGAGTAGTCGCGCCGATCTCGATGACGTCCGCGTAAGGGCACTGGCGGACGGAATCATCGAGGCGCAGAAGCGGGAGATCGAGGAGATGAACTGGTTGCTCGATGACATCGAGGCGAACGGCAAGGCAACCACCGAGGCGGAAGGGGAGGCGCGTCCCGTTCCCGAGTTCACCTCGGCGGACTACGACGGATCACCTTCGGCGATGCGAGTCGGCAAGCCCGTCGATTCCGTTGGGGCCTTACCCCGGGACGTGATATCCACCGGCCTGGACCGCAGATCAGACGTCGGAACTCGGTAGCGCCGACGAACGCGCTGCCGCCGTTGCAAACAGCGTCGTGGACGCGGCAGGGGTGACGTCGGTAACGGGATTGGGTGACGCCGGAGACCCCGCGACCGCGATCCTCGAAGCTGCGAACAAGCACGATGTCGACGTGGTCGTGATCGGATCGGATCGCACGAGCGTGGCTGGTCCTCGCGTGTGTTCTCCGGATCGGTCGAGCAGGATCTGAGAGGATGTCCCGGGTTCTGTTGAAGTGAGGTGGTGATCCCTCCTCGGGCCGTGCCGTTGATGGCAGGGTTCGGGGGTCCACCAAAGACACCTGAACAAGGAAGAGGGATCACCGATGAAGAAGGTACCTGTCGTGAAGATCACGACACCGCAAGCGGCCGCGAATGTGGCTGGGATGCCGTTCGAGGCAACGGTCGCGATGGGCGATGTTGCGTCGGCGATGAAGGAAGGGTTGCTGGCGTTCGCGTCGGCGGCTGGGCTGGTGGTGATGCGTCAGATGCTCGATGCTGAGCTCGAATCGATCGTCGGCGCGAAGCACGCCAAGATCGGCGAGGAACGGGTCGGGAACTGGCATGGGACCACGACTGGTCAGGTCGTGTTGGGGGCGCGCAAGATCAGTGTGCAACGCCCGCGCGGTCGTCTCGTTGATGGCGGCGAGGTCGAGCTGGACACGTGGGCGGCGTTCGCGTCCGAGGATCTGTTACGTCAGGTCGTGGTCGAGCGGATGCTCGCGGGGGTCGCGACGCGACGTCACGTACTGGTCGGTGAGCCGGTCGGCCAGACCGGCACAGCAGTGTCGAAGTCGGCGGTGTCACGCCGCTTCGTCGCCGCCACCACGGCTGCTGTCGCGGAGCTGCTCGAAGCAGACCTGTCAGGGTTGGAGACGGCAGTGTTGATGATCGACGGGTTGAACATCGCCGGCGAGATGATCGTGGTCGCCCTGGTCATCACCGCGGACGGGACCAAGGTGCCGGTCGGGTTACGTCTGGGTGACACCGAGAACAGTGTCGTCGTCAAGGACCTGCTCGCCGGTCTGGTCGACCGGGGTCTGCGTTTCGAGCATGGCATCCTCGCCGTGCTCGACGGCTCCAAAGCTCTCCGCAAAGGTGTCGCCAAGGTGTTCGGCGCGAAAGCGATCGTGCAGCGCTGCACCCTGCACAAGCGACGCAACGCGATCGACTACCTGCCCGTCGCCCGCCGCAAAGCAATGGACAAACGGCTCGCCTCGATCTTCGCGAACGCCGACGCGCAGGCCGGGCTGCGTGACGCCCGTCGTCTCGCCGCACAACTCAAGCGAGATCATCCCGACGCGGCCGGGTCGCTGCTCGAAGGGCTCGAGGAGATGTTCACCGTCGCCCGCCTCGGAATCACCGGCGGGCTGCGCCGCTCGTTGACGAACACCAACTGCATCGAATCGATGATCTCCACCGTCCGTGTCGTCACTCACCGGGTCAAGAACTGGCAAGACGGCGACATGAAGAAACGATGGATCGCCACCGGAATGATCGAAGCCCAACGCAGCTTCCGACGCGTCCGCGGCCACACCCAAATGACCGACCTCGTCACCCGGATCGGTCACGCCGTCAACCCTGCAACACCCAACATCTACACTCAAGAAGTTGCCTGAGCAACACCAGGATCACCACCCCACTTCAACAACAAACGGGACATCCTCGGATCTGATGCGAACTGGCGACTTCTCTGTTCTCGTCGTGAAGTAGTCGCTGTGGTCCGTGACGCGAATGGCACCGGATCGTCACGTCCCGTCCGTTTATCGAGCAGCTTTCAGGGAAGTGAGATGAACATGTCGTTCCGCGACGGCTTATCGGGTCGATGAGCGAACGGTGTCCATGAGGTTCTACGAACGGAGGTCCGTATGGGTGTCCTATGGTGGTTGGTTCTGATCGTTGCCGTCGTCGCCGCGACTTTGTTGGCGATGTACTTGGTCCGTAAGGCACGGCGGGCCGGCTCGGTCCTGGCCGCTCGGGTCTCGGATCGGAGCAACCGATGAACCTGGTCAGGGCGCGAGATGTGATGGGCCTTCCGGTGGTCTCGATCCTCTCCGGAGAAGATTTGGCTGAGGTGCGAGACGTCGTCTATGACGGGGAAGCCCATCAGTTGATCGGGTTCACGTTGAATACAAGGAGCCGATTCGCTGGACGTTTGAAGGCTGTGCTCGCAGCCGGGTCCGTGGCGGCGATCGGTCGGGACGCGGTGATGGTCGATACCGAATCTGCCATCGATGACGAGGCTGCTGGCGATGCAGATCTCCGCGATCTCGGAACCGCTCGGCCAGTTCTCGGAAACCGGGTGCTCTCTGCTGACGGCAGCGACATCGGTGAAGTGATCGCCGTCATACTGTCAACCGGGGACGAACCGCGCGCCGTTGGGTACGAATTGAAGACCGATGGTCGGGAGCACACGTCGTTCGTGCCGATCTCGGCGCAGATGGCGTTGTCCGGCGACAACCTGGTCCTGCCCGTCGAGGCCACCGAGTTCATCCGCAATGACCTGGCCGGCTTTGGTGCAGCGATCGCGTCATACCGTTCACCCGCATTGGAGGCTGGACAATGAGTGTCGAACTGTTCTCACATGTGGACGGCCGAAGCGTGGTCGCGACCGATAGCGCCGAGACGATTGGATCCGTGAAGGGCTTCGTCCTCGATCAGAAAGGCCGCAACATCGAGGCGATCCACATCGATGGACATGGCAAACGCGCAATCGTGCTCCCATGGTCAGCTGTGAGCTCGTTCGGTGCTGACGCTGTGATGGCATCCTCGAGCGACGACCCGGCCACGATCACCAACGACCATGAGAAGTCAGCGGTGAAGGGTGACGTGACACTGATCAGCACGAGGGTTCTCACCACTGGTGGGTTGGACATCGGCATCGTCGACGACGTCGAGTTCGAAACGGACTCCGGTGCCGTGATCCGGGTGGTCACCGCGCACGGACCGCTCGAACCAAGTCGATTCCGGTCGCTGGGCTCTTATGCGTTGGTCGTCGACCCCGTATCCGAATCCGAAACACCGACTCCACGTCGGCTTCGAACCAATGGGTGAACAGATGACGATCAATAATGATCTCAAAGCAATTTCGACTGAATCCGACTGGTTTGTGACCATGACGATTCCGGCACCGAGCAACCACGACCACGCACAGAGCAGGTTCGAACTCGAATGGCGAAACGCTCGCCGCCAACTCTCCGACCGCTGGGGGGAGAACGAACTCACAGGACTCGACGAGGCGATCGCCGGGCTGCGCCATCACGATGCAGCAGCGGTGGTCCTTGTGCACGCCAGTCATGGAGCGACGTTCGTCGAACTGCTCGAGGAACCGGTTGCGGCAACCACCGTGCACGAGGGCCCTTTGCCGCGGTGGGCAACGGTCTTGGAATCGCGACAGCGGGAGATAGCACATGTCGTCGTTGAGACGGATCGGGCGGGTGCCGATTTGACTGGCTTTGCGGGCAGCCTCGTCCTCACTACCGAAACGGTCGACGGTTCGACTTTCCACATCCACCGTGGGGCTCCGGGTGGCTGGTCGCAACGCCGCTTTCAGCAACGAGCGGAGAACACCTGGGAGAGCAACGCACGCGACGTGGCAGAGTCCGTCGCTGAGATGGCTCGGCGCGTTGAGGCGGAACTGGTCGCGGTCGCTGGTGATGTCCGCGCTCAGACCTTTGTTCTTGACTTCTTGCCGACCGATGTCGCAGCAGTCGCGGTCAAGGTCGAGGCGGGTTCACCCGCAGGTATCGCTGACGAAGTCGTCCGGCTGCTGTCGACCATCGTTGCCGAACGTGTGACTGCAGCCGCCGAACTCGTCCGATCACGAGTAACCCACGGAACGGCTGCAATCGATACGGGTAAAGTGATCGGCGCCTTGCGGGAAGGACGTGTTGCGACTTTGCTCGTCCATGATGACGGCTCAGACGGTCCCGATGCCGAGTCCGCGTGGCGCGACGGTGCCCGTCTGGTGGACCGCGCCATCGGCGCGGCTCTTGCCACGGACGCCGAGATTCTCGTTGTCCCGAACCTGGCCATGCTGGACGGTCCGTTGGCGGCAGTGCTGAGGTGGTGAGTATGTATTCCAAGAGGGCGCAGCAATGAGGCTGCGCATGAGCGCACTGGTCGAACGGCTCAGATCCAGCCTGTTCTTCGTTCCGATGATCGCTGTGTTTGTCGCGGCCGTGATGGGCTTCGTGAGCCTTGCCGTCGACCGTAAAATGGGGTCGAAGATGGCGGACCTCCCGATCGGATTCACATCCACTGTGGAGAGCGCCCGAACCTTGCTCGGCGTTATCGCCGGGGCGACGATCTCGTTCGCCGGCATCGCGTTCTCTGTGTCGTTGTTGATCATTCAGCTCGCTTCGAGCCAGTACTCGCCTCGTGTCGTTCACACGTTGTTTCGCGATCCGTTCAACAAGCGAGTGATGGCACTTGCCGTCGGCACGTTCACCTATTGCGTGGTCGTGCTGCGCTCGGTCCGTTCCGCGCTCGAGCCTGGCGGCGATCCGGTCATCCCTAATCTGTCCGTCGCTGTGGCCGTCGTGCTCGGTATTGCGACGATCCTTGCGATCGTCGCGTTCATCAACCACAGCGCGCACTCGATGGACGTCAGCGAGATCCTTCACCGGATCCGTCGCGAAGCGACCGAGCAGATCCGCGCCGAATGGATACCCGCCGACCCGAACACTGATCTCTCATTGCTTCCTGATGCGGCCCGAACCGCTTTGTCGACGGTGATCCGGGTCGATCGATCGGGCTGGGTGCAACAGATCGACACCGACGCCCTGCTCGCCTGCGTGCCCGACGGGGTCACGCTCACGGTCGAGACTTATGCAGGCCGGTTTGCGATCGAAGGAACGAGGTTCTGCTCCATGTCACCATCAATCACTGACGAAGATCGTGATGCAGTCGAGCGCGCAATGCTGGCGGCGGTTTCGATCGGCGACACGCGCACGATGCAGCAGGACGTCTCGTTCGGTCTGCGACAATTGGCCGACGTGGCCGTGAAGGCTCTCTCGCCGGGCATCAATGACCCGACGACTGCGCAGGACGCGATCTTTCACACAGCGGCGGTCCTGTCCGAGCTCCTTCGCCACGATCCTCCTGCCCCGGTGCGAACCAAGGGGAATCGGACAATCGTGATGGCCGAGCAACCGACTCACGACGAACTGATCCACCTCGCGTTCGACGAGACGCGACGTGCAGGCGCCGGGCATCCAACGGTATGCGAGTACCTCCTCGTCTCGATCGCCTCGCTTGTCGAGTCTCTCGAAGCTGCCTCGCTCGGCGAGCGCACGCTTGGGCTGCGCCGTCAGGCGCGCCTGGTCGTCGACGGCTGCGGTGCAGCCAACCTCCTCGATGACGACATCGACATGGTCCGACAGACCTATCGAGACAGATTCGCCAGATGTGTCAACGGTTCATCATGTTGGTAGCTGGTGTCGACGTCGGCGGCACCAACATCGAGGTCGGGCTTGTCGATGAACGGCATCGGGTAAGCGAGCGTGACAAGCGCGACACTCCTCGATCGAGTCCTCACAAGATCGCCCGCACGATCGTGAAGATGATCGAAGGCCTTGGTGATGTGCCGTCGGCGATTGGGATGGGCATCCCCGGAGTGATCCACAAGGGCAGTGTCGTCGAGGTGCCGAACCTTGCCGGCTGGGACGATTCGTTCGACATCGTCAAAGTGATCGAAGACCACTTTGGTTTGCCTGTTGCGCTGGGCAACGATGCCAACGTCGGACTGCTCGGCGAGTGGCTTGCCGGTGCCGCGGTCGGTGTTGACGACGTCCTCGGAGTATGGATGGGCACTGGTATCGGGGGAGGTCTGATTCTCGATGGGCGTCCGTTCACCGGATCGCGTGGTTCGGCCGGCGAGATCGGTCATGTCGTGACTCACTATGGCGGCGCGCTGTGCACCTGTGGCCGACGAGGGTGCATAGAGGCGTACGCCGGTCGGCGTTCATTGGCTGCCGTCGTCTCGTCGATGGTCGATGCCGGGCGACATACGTCGCTGTTCGAGATACAGGACGAAGAGAAGAAGTCGAAGCTGACCTCGAAGGTGTGGGCCCGAGCGCTCGATGAGGGTGACACGCTCGCCGTGGAGTTGTTCGACATGGCCATCGAGGTGGTTGCCGGGGGGATTGGATCGGTGATCAACATGGTTGACGTGCAACTGGTGGTCATCGGTGGAGGCATGGCAGAGAAGCTCGGGCAGGACCTCGCTGATCGCATCGAGCGTGAAGCTCGCCCATGGGTTTTGCATCCCAGCCCGAAGTTGAAGTTCGTCGTTGCGTCGCTCGGAGATGACTCGGGCATTGTCGGCGCGGCGGCCATCGGGCGCGCTCTTCTGCTCGACACCTAAGCTGAGAGAAGGAGCGCACATGGAGGTTCGAGTCGGTCCAGCGGCGGTCACGATTCATAGCGATACCGAGTTCGCAGTGTCGGAGCTCAACGGCGAAATGTCATCGACCAGCGAGCAGGGCTACTTTGCGTCCGACACCCGGTTGGTGTCGGGCTACCGGCTCAAGCTGTGCCGGCAGCGGCCGACCCTCTCCAACTCTGCAGCAGTGAACAACCATTCAGCGCGCTTCGAGTTCACCAACCCTGTGCTTCTCGGTACCGATGGCGTCGAGATCCCGGCTCGCTGTTTACACCTGCGTCTCGATCGCACGATCGGTCACGGCATTCATGAGGACTATGACCTTACCAACTACGGTCGACGCCCCATCGCTGCAAGCCTCGAGATCAACATCGAATCGGACTTCGCTGATCTGTTCGACGTAAGGGCCGGGCGGGTCCTACGACGCGGATCGCTGCAAAGCAAGTGGGACAAACAGGCGGGCCGCCTCGTCACCCGCTATCACAACGGCGGCTTCGAACGCAGCATTGCCTTCCGCGTCGAACGCGCCGATTCGGCTCCCGAGTTCGCCAACGGCGGGATCATGTTCCGACTGAATCTCGAGCCGGGTCAGTCGTGGCACGCCTGTCTGCTGTGGCGACCGATCCTCGACGGCGCCGAGCCCGAGCAGCCGCCTCGGGCGTGCCACAACCTGATCGGCACCACCGACCGGGATCGTGCCCAGCGAGCCTGGGTCGCCGAGACCACACGGATCATTGCCGGCGACCCCGATGTGACTGCGACCGTTCGCCAATCGATCGACGACCTCGCCGGATTGCGCATGCATCGCCAAGACGCCGCCACCGATGATGCCCAGTCGGCCGGCGCTCGTACGGACCTGTGGGTTCCGGCGGCAGGGGTTCCGTGGTTCGTCACCCTGTTCGGTCGCGATGCGCTGACGGTGTCACTTCAAACCTTGTCGCTGACGTCGCGGTTGGCGCAGGGGAGCTTGCGAGCCCTCGGCGCGCTGCAGGCCGATGCCTACGACGACAACCGTGACATGCAACCGGGAAAGATCGAGCATGAAGTGCGTTACGGTGAACTTGCTGCGTTGCGGCTCGTGCCGCACACACCGTATTTCGGTTCGCACGAAGCGACCACCCTCTACGTTCTCGTGTCCGCGTTGGCCTGGCGATGGCATGGCGATCGGGCCGAGCTCGACGCCGTTCGCGATCACGTCGATCGGGCGCTTTCATGGATCGACACCGACGGCGACGCCGACGGTGACGGCCTCCAGGAGTACCAGACCCGCGCACCCGCGGGCTACTACAACCAAGGGTGGAAAGACTCTCCTGACGCGATCGTTGGTGCCCACGGTGAACCGGCGACGCTGCCGATCGCCTTGTGCGAGCACCAGGGTCTGGTTGTCGCCGCCAAGCGGGCTTGGGCCGAGATCCTTGATGACGTCTATGGCGATTCCGCCGGGGCGGTTCGCCTTCGTGATGAGGCTGCTCGCCTGGCAGACGCCATCGAGTCACGCTTTTGGTGGGAAGACGAAGGCACGTACTACCTCGGTCTCGATGGCGACAAACAACCGATACGCGCCGTTGCTTCCAATGCCGGTCACCTGTTGTGGTCGCGCGCGATCGACCCGGAGCGGGCGCGACGCGTCGCCACTCGACTCCTGGAGCGCGACATGTGGAGTGGGTGGGGCATCCGTACCTTGTCCGCCGACCATGTTGCGTACAACCCGTTCTCTTACCAGGTCGGGTCGGTGTGGCCGCACGACAACGCCATCATCGCAGCTGGATTCCACCACTACGGATTCGATACCGAAGCATCCAAAGTTGGGCGAGGGATGTTCGACGCCGCCGCTCGCTTTGACTCGCATCGGCTTCCCGAGCTCTTCTCCGGACTCGAACGCGACGAAGGGAGTTTCCCTGTCCAGTACCTGGGGGCAAACGTTCCCCAGGCGTGGTCGTCTGCCGCAATCGTGCACCTCGTCAGCGTGTACGCCGGACTGGAAGCCGACGCGGCCAACCACAGCCTTCGACTTCGTCCCGCCCTGCCGCCCTGGTTTGGTGACCTTCATCTCGACAACCTCAACGTAGGCGAAGCAGCGGTTGACCTGCACATCACCAGACAACCCGATGGAAGCCACACGCTCGACGTCGGCACACGCCGAGGAGACCTCGACGTGATTCTCGACTGACACCCCTTCGAACAGCACGGGCGAGCGAGCCACCGGGCGTTCGTTGACCGATCCCGGCAGATCAGCGGCACCGTCACCGTTGGGGTGCTGCCCAGCTGGTCCTTGCGATGGGCGTAGGGTCCGGCGATGGTTCCGAGTGATTCAACACATACTCTGGCCTGGCCGAACTCTCGCATGCGCATCGTGCAGCGCATCGTCCTGGTGATTGTGATCTTCGCCGGATCGGTGTACTCCGTCGCCGCGACCGTCGTACGCGATCGGCTGTTGACGACTGGGTTCTACAACTCGGCGCTCGCCGATCAGCACGTCTATCGCCGCGTCTACTCGCAGATCCTCACCGATCCAGATGTCCGGGCGACGACCAACGCACTGGTCGGCGAGTTCGAGCTCGGCGGCCGGGACCTGGCCGACAGGGTGTCGCTGTCCAACGCTGTGTTGAGGATCGCGCTCCCACCAGCGACGCTGAAGCGGGCGACCGAGGCAGTGATCGCTTCCGTGGTCGCGTACGCTCGCGGCGAAACCGACCAGTTGGACGACTCGATCGACCTCTCGAGCACTCTGTTGCAGTTCAACTCGACCGCCGAGACCGTCCTCAACCAGGCGCTTGCGAATGCGGCGTCGCATGTCCTCACAAACCTGCCGGCATACAGCGACGCGGTGCGGGACTTCGCCGATCAGATCGCGACCGGCAGCATTCCTGACACAATTCCCATCTTTGCCGGGCAGGCGATTGACCCGGCGCAGATCGCCGAAGCTGTCGAAGCGGCAACCAGTTACGGCCTCCCGGCTGACGTGCGTGATCAAGTCGTTGCAGCGATCGAATCCGGTGATCAGCGCGATGCACTCATCACGACCGCATCCGAGTACGTCCGTACCTACCTGCAAGGCGCTCAGGCGCTGCTCTCGTCCAGCGGCCACCTCCGCATCGATGTCGTCGATGCCCTTGGCCGACAGGCGGGCCAACCGCAACAACAACCACTGGCCAAACTCAACATGATCCGTGACCTGGCAGAATGGTTCCCGTCGTGGGGCACACCGTTCGTGCTCGCCCTGGTCGTGCTTGCGGTGATTGGGCTGCTCGCGACCACAGCGAACCGCAAGACCGCACTGGTGACGATCGCAGTCGCGTTCGGCGCTGCGGCCGCCGTCACCGCGATCGGTGTGCGCGTCATTCGGCTCGCCTCCCCCTTGTCTGACGCAGCTCAACCGGGCCGAACGAACGATCTCCCGCGCTCGGTGATCGCGATGATTGACGATGTCGACGTGGAGATGCGTACGACACTGACCAACACCATCAACGGCCGAACGATCCAACTGCTCATCGTCGCCGCAACTTTCGCCGCACTCGCCATCGCCACCGTCGTCTACAGCCGGCTCCGACGAACTGACCGCCGAACCGGGAGATTCCTTGCCGGAGCCGCCGTACTTGCCTGCCTCAGCGTTCCTGCGTTAGCCGCCGCCCGCCCTGACTCCGTCACTGCCAGGAGCGAGTGCAACGGCCACGCCGAGCTGTGCGACCGGCCTTACGACCAAATTGTGCAGGCGGCCACCCACAATTCGATGTCAAGCCCTGATGTGGTCCAGATCTGGCCCGAACACGATGCGAACATCACTGCGCAACTCGACGCTGGTATCCGCACCCTGCTCATAGACACGAGCTACTGGCTTGAAATCGACACTCCGAGCGAACTCAGTACGATCGAGCTCTCGCTGCCGCCGATCGTCGCCAGCTTTCTCTTCGAAGAACTTGACAACCGCCTCCGAGCCCACCCTGGCACCTACCTCTGCCACAGTCGCTGCGCGTACGGAGCGATCTCGCTGGTCACCGCCCTGAATGACGTCAAAGCCTTCCTTGACGCCAACCCCCACGAAGTCGTCACCCTCATCATCCAAAACGGGATCAGCACGTCCGACACCGAAGCCGCCTTCACGACAAGCGGATTGGACCCCTACCTCTACGACGGATCAACGATCACGACATGGCCGACCCTTGGCCAGCTGATCGACACCGGACAACGCCTCGTTGTCTTCGCCGAAACCGGATCGCCACCACCAGCGTGGTACCACGATGCCCGCCAACTCATCCAGGACACTGAATACCACGTGCGCACAGTCGCAGCACTTGACTGCGACCTCAAACGCGGTGGCGCCAAAGCTGACCTGTTTCTCCTCAATCACTGGATCCAACGCGAAGCCCCCGACCGTGCCGATGCTGTCGACATCAACCAACGGACCGTGATCGTCAACCGAGCACACGCCTGCGCCGACCAACGCGGAAGACTCCCGAACTTCATCGCCGTCAACTTCTTCACCATCGGAGACGTCGTGGGCGCTGTCGACGAACTCAACGGCTTTGACAACAGCCTGATTGCTTTTGACGACGGTTTCCCATCGAGCTAACGGGTCAGAGGGATCGACGGATCATGAGGTTGGTAGCCGGCCTGTTCGGCGAGTGGCTCACGGATGCCGCCGCCGGTGACGACGACGTACCCGGAGTTCGATGGGCACCCACGCCCGCGAATACACGGTGAGGGGTTTGAAGCTGCGTCTCGTGGGTACCAACCGTCCATGAGCGATCATCCACTGAATCGTCCAAAGTGACCCCACCGCGCTACGAACAGATTCTTGTGCCGCTTGACGGTTCCGATGATGCGGCGGTCGCGCTGCGGACCGCCGACGCTCTTGCTGCACAGTTCGGTGCGACGGTTCAGACGCTGAGCGTGGGCAACACGGCCGTCGACGTCGACCGCGACGACGAACGAGTACACACGAATTTAATCCCCTTGGACCTGCGTCGGGCGTCAGCACGTACCTCGCCACAAACCCTCCAGGTCCTGCTTGTCGTGTCGACGCATGCCAGGTCCGGAGTGAGTCGTCGCATCGGCGGCGCCTCGGCAACGCACATCATTGCCGCCGCCCCAGTTGCCACGGTGGTCGTATTAGTTCACGACTGACTGGACTGCAGCGGTGCTGATCCTGCTGGTGTTCGCCTGCATCTTGTTGGCGGCCGTGCTGGTGTCGGGGCTGGCGAACCGGACGATCTTGTCGACGTCGGTGCTGTTCTTGGTCGCCGGCTTCGTGCTCGGTGATGGTGTTCTCGGGGTGGTCCACGTGGCAGCTGACGACGATGTGGTCAGTCCGCTCGCCGAGTTGGCGTTGTTCAGTGTGTTGTTCACCGACGGAATGAGTGTTTCGCTCGATCAACTGAGATCGGCATGGCGGCTGCCGGGACGGGCGTTGTTACTCGGGCTGCCGTTGACGTTGGTCGTGACGGCAGTGTTCGCTCGCTACCCCGGAGGATTGTCGTGGTCGGAGGCGTTTTTGGTGGGGGCGGTGTTGGCTCCGACGGACCCCGTTTTCGCAGCCGCGATCGTCGGACGGGAGGAGATCCCGTCTCGGTTGCGAAACCTGCTCAATGTGGAGAGCGGGTTGAACGACGGTCTCGCTCTGCCGATCGTGGTCGTGCTGTTGGCCGTTGTTGGGCCGGAGTCTGTCCACGCGGTGAGCTTGGCGGGCGAGGTGCTGGCAGGTATAGGCATCGGGATCGGGATTCCATTCCTGGCGATCAGGCTGGAGCGCTCCCGCTTCTTCCATGCGACGACCACGTATGAGCCGTTAAATGCGTTCGCGATCGGGCTACTCGTGTTGGCGCTGTCGTCGCTGACCCATGCGAACGCGTTCTTGGCCGCGTTCTCGGCGGGGATCACGGTGGCAACGATGAGTCCAGCCATACGTGACGCGTTTCACGAGTTTGGTGAGTTGGTGGCCGAGTTGCTGAAACTGGCTGCGCTGCTGGTTTTCGGTGCGCTGATCTCACCCCGCTTCCTGGGCGAGATCTCCTTCACCGGATATCTGTTCGCTGTACTGGCGCTGTTCGTTGCCCGCCCCGCCTCACTGGCGGTCGCGTTGATCGGTAGCACGCTTCGGGCGCGCGAGCGGATTGCCGCCGCATGGTTCGGTCCGAAGGGGTTTGCTTCGGTCGTATATGGGTTGTTGATCTTGCGCTCCGGTGTAGCTCAGCGAAGCGAGCTGTTCCATCTGGTGGCGTTGGTGGTCATTGCCTCAATCATCGCCCATTCGTCCACGGATGTCGTAGTTGCCCGATGGTTTGAGCCAGAGGTAAACGTCGAAGCAGCCGTGCCCCCGAGGCAGGGCGACTCGTCGGTGTGAACACCACCTGAAAGCGGGAATGCTCTCTCCAGCGCCCATGCTGCACGGTCCTCCTACAAGGCTGGTCGCTTGACAACACGATGCGGGCTCCACCCGATCTCGATGTGCCCGAGCGGCGGCCCTTGGTTACGCGATGTCGGCGGTGATGATCTCGGGGATTGGGGGCGGTGTGAGGTCGACTCGGCGGAGTAGTTGGGCGTTGGCGGCGACCACGATGGTGGAGATGCTCATCAGGATCGCACCGACGGCCGGTGAGAGGGTAATGCCAGCGAACGTGAAGACTCCGGCGGCGGCCGGGATGGCGATGAGGTTGTAGCCGGCGCCCCAGGCAAGGTTCTGGATCATCTTGCGGTAGCTGGCGCGTGAGAGCCGGATGATGCTCAGAACCTTGCGGGGGTCGGAGGAGGCGAGGACGACGCCGGCTGCTTCGATGGCGACGTCGGTGCCGGCACCGATGGCGATACCGACGTCGGCGCGGGCGAGTGCAGGGGCGTCGTTGACGCCGTCACCGACCATGGCGACTTTCAGGCCGCGTGCTTGGAGAGCGGCGACTTGTTGATCTTTGTCCTCGGGGAGTACCTGGGCGAGCACTTCGTCGACGCCGATTTTGGTGCCGACGGAGTCGGCGACTTGTTGGGCGTCGCCGGTGATCATCACTGTGTGGATGTGGAGGCGGCGCAGCTCGTCGATCGCTGTTCGTGATTCGGGTCGGATCTCGTCTTCGAGCGCGATCGCGCCGATGATGGTGCCGTCGCGGATGACGTGGAGCACGGCGGCGCCTCGCGCCCGCCAGGCGTCGGTGACGGCAGCGACCTCTTGCGGTTCGGTGAGATCTATTTCGGTGAGGAGTGCTGGTCCGCCAATGGCGACGTGGGTGGCATTGATGGTTGCTTCGACGCCGCGTCCGGCGAGGTTGGCGAAGTCGGTCGCTGTCGCTGCGGGAGCGTTCTCGTGGTCGGCGAGGTCGGCGATTGTCCGGGCGAGGGGGTGTTCGCTGTCGGCTTCGACGGCTCGTGCGAGCGACAACAGTTCGGCGCGGTCAACGCCTGCTGTGTGGATGTCGGTGACGGTGTGGTGTCCGGTGGTCAGGGTGCCAGTCTTGTCGAACATGACGGTGTCGATGGTGCGCATCCGTTCGAGTGCCATGCGGTTCTTGACGAGGATTCCGGCGGAGGCAGAGATGCTGGTCGACACCGCAATGGTGAGTGGGATGGCCAGCCCGAGTGCGTGCGGGCAGGCGATGACGAGCACGGTCACGGTTCGTTCCACCGCGGCGTTGGTGTTGCCGAGGATGATCCAGACCGTGAAGGTGAGCGCTGCGGATGCGACGGCGATGTAGAACAGCAGCCCGGCGAACCGGTCAGCGAGGGCCTGTGCCCGGGATTGTGATTCCTGTGCTTCTTCGACAAGTCGCTGGATGCCGGCCAGGGCGGTCTCGGCACCGATCGCGGTGACCCGAACTCTGATCGAGGAGTCGCTGGCGACGGACCCGGCGATGACCCGGTCGCCGACTGTGCGGGGAACGGGCTGGGATTCGCCGGTGATCATGGCTTCGTCGATCTCAGCGGTGCCCTCGACGATTTCGCCGTCTGCCGGAACCCGGCCGCCAGGTCGGACCAGGACGACGTCGTCGATGCGCAAGTCGTCGATGTGCACCGTGGTGATGTCGTCGTCGACGACACGCTCGGCTTCGTCGGGCAGCAACGCGGCCAGCGCGGCGAGCGCGCCGTGGGCTTGGCCGATGGCGCGCATCTCCAGCCAGTGGCCGAGCAGCATGATGGTGACCAGCGTGGCGAGCTCGAACCACAACTCGACGTCGATCAGATGAAACAGGGTGGCCACCGAGGCTCCGAATGCGACGAGGAGCCCCATCGAGATCAGCAGCATCATCCCGGGCTTGCGGTCACGAAGCTCGCTCCAGCCGCCGCGCAGGAACACAGGGCCACCCCACAAGAACGTGAGGGTCCCGAACAGCGGAGCAACGAAGGTGTGCCCGGTAACCTCCGGCGGCGTGTAGTGAAACCAGTGTTGGACCATCGAGCTGTACAGCACAGCTGGGATGGTGAGGATCATGCTGATCCAAAACTTGCGACGGAACATTGCAGCATGATCTCCATGGCCGTGTTCCATGTTCGCGTCAGGCCTTGGGGCGTGATCGGTGTGGATCAATTCCGTTTCGGGAGCGGCGTTGGTTTGCATCGGTCAAGACGTCGGCTTGTGCTCGGGGGTGATGACGACTTTCAGGGCGCCGGTGTCGGCGGCGCGAGCGAAGGTGTCGTAGGCCTCGATCATGTCGTCCATCGCGAAGTGGTGAGTGACGAACTGGGCGGCATCAAGTTGTCCGCCGGTGGCAAGACGCAGCAGGGTCGGGGTGGAGTACGTGTCGACCAAGCCGGTGGTGATGGTGACGTCGCGGGTCCACAGGGTCTCCAGGTGCAGGGTCGCCGGCTTGCCGTGGACACCGATGTTGGCGATGTGCCCACACGGTCGGATCAGCGTGGTGGCGAGTTCGAAGGTTGCCGGGATGCCGACCGCTTCGATCGCGACGTCAGCCCCGAGCCCGCCCGTGAGCTCCATCACTGCAGCGAGTGCGTCCTCGCGGCTGTTGTTGACGACCACGTCGGCACCGAAACGCTTGGCAGCGTCGAGCCGACTGTCGGCGAGATCGATCGAGATGATGTGGCTAGGGCTGAACAGGCGGGCGCCCAAGATCGCCGACAGGCCGATCGGGCCGGCACCCACGATCGCGACAACGTCGCCGGGTTGGACGTGTCCGTTGAGTACGCCGATCTCGTAGCCGGTCGGCAGGATGTCGGCGAGCATCAGGATCTCTTCGTCGGATGCGCCGGCGGGAACGGGATAGGTGGAGGTGTCGGCGAAGGGCACCCGCACGTACTCGGCTTGGGTGCCGTCGATCAGATGGCCCAGGATCCAGCCGCCGCCTCCGATGCACTGGCCGTAACGGGCGTCGCGACAGAACCGGCAGGTACCGCACGCGGTGATGCACGAGACCAACACTCGCTCGCCGACCTTGACGTTCTTGACGCCTGCGCCGACGGCCTCGACGGTACCGACGGCCTCGTGGCCGAGAATGCGTCCGTCAGTCACCTCCGGTACGTCACCCTTGAGGATGTGGAGATCGGAGCCACAAATTGTGGTCGCGTCGACGCGAACGATTGCATCGGTGTCGTCGATCAGGACCGGCTTGGGCATCTCCTCCCACGCCTTGTTGTCAGGGCCGTGATACACGAGCGCGTGCATCGTCGACGACCCATTATCTGCGGTGGCTGGCGCCGCTGTGGCTGGTGCGAGAGTGGTCATGACTGCTCCTCCAATAGGCGGGAGGCGTCGAACCTGAACGGGCGACAACCATCGTTGGTCGTCCAGCCTGAACATGGCGTCTCTCAGTTGTGTGTGGTTGCATACCCAATCGAAACCGATCTGAAACGCCGAGTTTCAGCGGTCGTCCTCGCCCTCGTCGTCGTTGGCCCGCTGGCCGTTCTCTGTTGCAGTGCGCCCGATCGGTGCGATGTTCTGGTGTCGCAGGCTGGGCTAGGAGCCGACGGTCGAGTTGCGTCGGTCGGTGAGGACGCCCCGGCCGTTTGCAGCTCGGTGTTGAACGCGCCGACCTGAGCAATGGCTTGCTCGTGATCGACGGGGTCGGGTGGTGTGAAGTCGTCGTCGTGCCACACGGACAACAGGTACTGGGTCATCAGGATCTCCTTGGTTGGATCATGTCCGACAACGTGCCAGACATCCCTACTACGAACCACCCGCTCGAAATCGACACCCTGTCGGAAGAATTGTGGGCCGGCCAGATGGAGGCGTGGATTCACGCCGCCGGCCGGCCGATTCAGACCTGCGCACCCGTGGCCGTCGGAACGCATGAGCAGGCATCCATCCCCACGTGGTGACAGCGCGGGTCTTCAAGCCCGGCCGCACGAATGCAACGAGATGGAATGCGACCCTCGTTACATTTTCGGCCGGGCATGCGATCATCGCGTCGTCGAGACGGCCACAGGATGACCGAAGACCTGTCGACGTGTAGACGTTATGCATACGTCGATGTAGACTGACGCAGTGAGCACGACGACGATCCGCGTTGACCAAGAAACCCACCGCAGACTTACCGCCATCAGCCGAGCCAGTAACCGCCCCTTGATCGACGTCCTGCGCGACGCGGCCGAAGCGCTCGAGCGCGCACGTTTCGCCACGCTCGTGGCGACCCAACTCGACGCCCTTCGCCAAGACCCCGACGATTGGGCGCGCTACACAGCCCAGTCCGAACTGGCCGTCCACGATGGCCTCGCGTGACGACATCTGGCTCGTCGACTTCGGCGAACCCTCGCCCGGCGAGCCAGCCCACCACCGCCCGGCGCTCGTCGTCGGACCCGCCCCCGTATTCGGAGCGAACTTCCCCTTTACCATCCTCGTACCGATGACCACCACTCGACGAGTACTGGCGCTGCACGTCGAGGTCGAGCCCACCGAAGACAATGGCCTCCACGAGACCAGCTACGTGCAATGCGAGCTGCTCCGCTCGGTCAGCGCTCGTCGATTGATCACCCAACTCGGCGTCATCGACCTCGCCACCTCAGCCACCGTCGAACGCGTCATCCGAACACTGCTCGGCTACTGACGCCAATCCTCTCCCTGAGCCGGAACGCGACTCTCGTTCCACTTCGCCCGGCGGTGCCTCTTTCGACGCGCCAAATGCCCTTCTCTCGCCCTCGCCCACTTCGCTGAAAACGCGCGTTGAACGCCGTGCCAACCAGGGATTCGGCGACGGCCGCTGCATGATCGCCCCGGTCGAGCGCACCGGTGCTCGCACGGTTTGATTCCCTCGTCGCAGTGCCCATGCACCTCTACAGAGCCGCGAATCCTCGTGCGCAACACAATTTCGACGAGTGTCTCGTTGGTTTCAGGCGACGTGGAGGAACCGGCGGAGCGCCTCGCGGATGTTCTCGCTGGTGGTGGTGTCGTCCGCGGTGGCGCGAGCTTCGACTGCTGCGCGGAGCTGGGGGTCGAGGCGCACGGGGACGACTTCGGCGGGGCCAGAGCCCGTGGGCGGTCGTCCGCCGCTCGGCCGGAGCTTGGCGGGAGCAAACGATCTCTCGGTGGGCTACCGCCTCATCGACTGATCCGCGAACGCATTCGGGAGCCAGAGCATGTTGCCTCATTGAACGCGTGAATGCATTCGGATATCCATTGGGCTCATTGGGGTCTGCCCCACTGTCACCCCACCACTAATGGCCGGAGCCAGCCGGCCAGATGACAACGATCGCCTCACACCACCGCGACGCATGGCCCGCCGAACTCGACCTCATGGCGCAACTTGCCAGCCTGAGGTTACGAGAACGATGGGGTGACTGGTCGCGTGCGCCGTTCGCAGGCGAGAAGCCTCCAACACCTCTCGGCGTGGGGAAAGCCCATGGTGCCCGAGCGGTAGTCCCCAAGGGGTCGCATCCGCTGCCGGCGAGCCACGAATGTGACCTTGGCCTCTGTACGCGTGCAGCATTTGCGACCGACGTTGACCCATGAGGTTCTCCGTGGACCAGACCGGCCGCATAGCGAATTCGCCACCCCTGGTCACACCCATTGTTCGATTCGAGCGACCGGACGTGCTCACCACCTTCGTGAACGAAAATCGCGTCGGCCAGACTGCAGTGACGTCATGACGACCAGCAGCGCACCGCCGAACATCGGAGTCGATCTCTACTGGCTACCGCTGGGCGCTGGCGCGTCTGTGGTCCGCGCGAACGGCTGGGTGCTCTCCACAGTCTCTGCGCTCGTGCGTCGCCAGCCACGGCGGCCGATCGACCACTCCGCCCTCATCGCCACCGTCGCCGACAAATCGGTCGTGATCGAGATGACACCAGTTGCTGACGACAATGGGCCCCGCCACCGTGGCGTCGTCGCCGAGGGTCCGGTCGGCTCCAGTTGGGCTGGAAGATTTCGGCTGTTCCGCTACGAGAGTGACCGCCAGTGACCCGCAGCGGCCTGCATTTGACGCCCTTTCGCCGCCCCGTCCGCCCTCTCTCCGCCCTCACCGACGTCGCTGAAAGCGCCCGCTGGACCCGCCGGGACCAGGGAATCGGCAGCGGCCGCTGCGTGGTCGGCGCGGTCGAGCGCGCCGGTGCTCGCTCGGTTCGATTCCCCCACGACCTCATGCTCGCGTCGATGATGTTGCGACGACGCTCCTCGTCAGGTCAGCTGGCGTGGAGATAGCGACGCAAGGCTTCGCGGATGACGTCTGACGTGGAGACGCCGTCCCGCTTTGCCCGTTCGGCAACCTCGTCGTTTAGTTCAGGATCGAGGCGGACGGATTCGACTGTGGAGGGGCCTGCGCCGCCCAGGGTCGGTCGTCCGCGCTTGCCGCGGCGGGCGATGAGCTCGGCTGGGTCGTAGCCGCGTTCGGCTTCGTCGGCGAGGGCTTCGATGTCAGCGTCGGTGATGACGTGTCCGGCTGAGGTCCGTCGTGAGGTCATGATTCGAGCAGCTTTCGGTACTTCGGTCTCATGGGCATGGCGTGGATGATGATCTCGTCGGCATTGCTCGCGATGAGGACCACGATCTCGAGCAGGTTGCCGGCGGAATCCGGGCCGATGACGAGCCACCGATCGGGGTCTTCGCCGAGGTCGTCGACGGCGACCGAGTTGGCGACCGCGTGCAGGATCTCGTCGTCGTCAACGCCGTGACGTCTGGCCGAGGGATGGATCTCCACACACCCGAATCGTACTACGAAATTGGCAGCATTTGCAGCATCCGCAGCCGCTGACTTGCTCGTCGATCGCATTGGTGACGTCAATCCTGCCGATCGAGCGGGCCGGTCAGCCGAGCGGGCTCCCGGCGGCGATGATGGTGCCGTCACACTGTGGATGCGGCACAAGGGCGAGAAGCAGACGTGTTGCTCTTCTCGGCAACCCGGAGCAACCCGGAGGGCAAGGTCGGCTTTGTCCGCGACCTCGCGCGCGCCAACGTTGCGCTGAGCCGCGGGCGCTTTCTCCTTGCGATCTTCGGAGACGCGCCTTTCTTCGACCGGGCAGAGAGTCCGATCGGGTCCGTGATATCCCACATACGCACTCACCCCAAGTCCTGTCAGATCGTGGAGATCGAGCCGTGATCCCCGCTCAGGATGTTGCACGAAAGTATGCAGGAGCGCGCCCTGGCTTCGAGCTCATTCATTTTGCCGAGGTCGGAATTCCCTTCTATCGGCTCCAGCTGGACGCTCTGGTTCAACGACGCAAGCCCGTCGGGCCGATCGATGAGTTCGTGTTGCGGTCGGTCGATGCCGGGCTGGACAGCCTGGATGACGTGTGCGGTCTACTTGGAGTAGATCGTGTCCTGGTGGAACGGTCCGTCGTGGATCTCAGCCGGCACGATCAACTTGACTACCGAGTCGATGGCGACCGTCGCGTTCTCCGCATGACAGAGCAGGGACGCAGGGCGCTTGAGGGCTGGAGAGAGCTCATGCCGAACCGGGAGGAATGTTGCCCGACGCGTTCGCGCGAGCTGATCGTCGTTCACCCCAAGGTCACCACGGACCGCTACGGCCGCGGACACGCGCAGGATCCCTCGATCTTCATCGCAGAAGCCGGTTTGGAGTGCCGTCGGCCAGTTCCAGTGATCAGTGCACGGTTGCTGTAGCGGCAGTGTAGAGCATGGTGGGGCTTTGGTAGTTGAGGTGGCGTCGGCGTTGTCCATTGATGATCGTGGCGGCATGGTCGGCGGCGGCTTGTTCGATGTT
>JBBRPP010000068.1:0-22863 GCA_038227995.1 Acidimicrobiales bacterium | reverse complement strand
TTCGCCTTCCAAACGAGAAATGGCGACACCCCATGTGGCGCCACCCCCCAGCGAAGCATCACCCCACCCGAGCGCTACCACTTCCCCAGAACCGCGCTACCAGCTCCCTGGACTCGCGCTACCAACAGGCGCTACGCGCCACACCACAAATTGGGTCTACCAATTCGACAGGACTTCGCGATCGTGATGCGGGTAGCAGGTGCGTTCGCAATGATCTCGGCCCACTTCGCCCGCCCGCCATGTGCACTCACCAGCCTGGCAGCGGACTCACTGGGGTCACATCCTCGGTCGCCCAGTGTTCTGGTGGCCGCTAACGGCGCTGGTTGGTTGGTTCATCGGGCTCGCCAGCGATGAGCCGGCCCATGACATCAGCGGCTGCACGGTCTGACTGCTGGAGGAAGTGGGCGTAGACGTTGAGCGTTGTCGCAGCGTTGCGGTGACCGAGCCGGCCCGCGACAGTGCGAACGTCGACACCTGCGCTGAGCAACTGGGACGCAACGAAGTGGCGCAGATCGTGTAGGCGAACGCCGGTCAGCCCCTCGTGCTTACACAATCGTTGAAAGCTGCGTGACACCGAGTCCGGGTACCAGGGCTCCGAGCCGTCCACTGTGTTGCTGAATACGAACGCCGTGTCGGCAAGCGTGATCCTGCAAGCCGCAGCGTTGGCCTGCATGTGGGCTGCATGGTCTGCAAGCACGACAGCAGCGCTCTCGTCGAGCGCGATCCGACGGGCCGCGTGAGACTTCGTGTCCTTCTCGACCAGGCCGTCCGGGCCTGTGACAACGCCACGGCTGATCGCCACGGTGCGGTTGGGTAGATCGATGTCACTCCATCGCAGCGCGACGATCTCGGACCGCCTCGCCCCCGTCGCAGCGGACAGCATGAGGAAGCACGCCAGTTCTGGCGACGTCTCCGCAGCTCGACGCAGCAGGCGTGCCACTTCTGCGCTGGACGGTGGATTGATATCCGGCTGGGGCACACGCGGCGGCGTTGTCGCGACAGCCGGGTTGACACCGATCCATCCCCACTTCAATCCCTGACCGAGAGCGCGACGCAGGATTCCGTGAATTCGTCGGACCGTTCCCGGCGCGAGCGGGCCGGACCGCGACCCGCCGTCGACCGACAGCTTGCGGTAGAAGCGATCAAGGTCGCCCGCCTTCAGCTTCGAGAGCGGCACCGTGCCGAGCGCCGGAAGCAGGTTCCGGTCTATGAAACCTCGCGTCTCTTTGACCGTTTTCGGCGAGAAGTCACGGGCGGCGAAGTCGAACCACTGCTCGAGCAGATCCCCGACGGTTGCGCTGGTGCGCACCGACAAGCCGCGTTCAGCTTCGCTGATCATCTCGTTGAGCACCCGCTGTGCTTCGCGTTTTCCGGTGCGCACTGTTCGTGACGCGTAGCGCTGCTTGTTCGTGACGGGGTCGGTGCCCAAGTAGACACGCAGCTC
This sequence comes from Acidimicrobiales bacterium, assembly GCA_038227995.1. GTDB lineage: Bacteria > Actinomycetota > Acidimicrobiia > Acidimicrobiales > Ilumatobacteraceae > WLMZ01. The sequence continues at coordinate 21,419 of JBBRPP010000068.1, read as the reverse complement.
CCAGGCGTCGCCTCGGCGTCGGATGAACCCTTTCATGGCAGTCTCCAATCAATACATTGGCACGCCATTGGCAACGAGGGGTCAAAAACCAGCGAGCCACTCCGAAGAGTGGCTCTGACCTGGGGTTTTCTTGGCAGCCCCAACGGGATTCGAACCCGTGCCGCCACCTTGAGAGGGTGGTGTCCTAGGCCACTAGACGATGGGGCCGTGTAGTAGCTGACTCAGGCTAGCGCCGCAGCAGGGCTCGGCCAACAGGAGATTCCCCGCTGGTGCTCTGTCGTACAGTCTGGGCATGGCTCGCTCGGCTTTGGTGATCGTCATCTCCAGTGTCGTCGGGGCCGTCGAAGACCTCCGCCAACTGCACGATCCGATGGCGGCACGTGGCGTTCCCCCGCATGTGACGGTGCTGCATCCGTTCATGGATGTCGTCGACGACGTGACGTCACGCGTGATCGGCGAGGCGTGCAGCACACTCAGTCCCTTCACCGCGACGTTCTCGTCCGTCGGGCGATTTCCCGGGGAGGTCGTCTTCCTCGAACCCGAACCGATCGAACGGTTCGTCGCATTGACGCGTCGCTTCGCCGCCAGATTCCCGGACCATCCGCCATACGGGGGTCGCTTCGGCGACTCGGTTCCGCACCTCACGATCGGCAACGGCGTCAGCCTCGACACGGCCGAACAGCTCGACCTCGTCATCGACGCGCAGCTGCCGTTGAGCTGCAACGTGACAGCGCTGACGCTCTTGGTCGAGGACGACGAGGGTCGGTGGACGATCGCGCGTGACTGGCCGTTCGCCGGCGCGTCGACCTGACGAAGCGAGTCCGGCACCGACGATCTCGGGCTTGACAGGGCTGATCCTTGTGGACATAATCAACTCCGTAGTTGATCAACCCTTGAGTTGAATACAGAGCGCACAACACGATGACAACCTCCACCATCACCCCGACAACATCAGCGGACGACATGCTCAGCATCACGTTCGCCGCGCTTGCCGATCCAACCAGGCGCGCCATCTTGGCTCGCTTGGCGACAGGCGATGCAACCGTCAACGAGTTGGCAGAGCCGTTCGAGATCAGCCTGCAGGCAGTCTCCAAGCACCTCAAGGTGCTCGAGCAGGCTCGACTGATCAGCCGCAGCAAGGACGCTCAATTCCGCCCGTGCCGACTCGAAGGCGACCGTCTCGAGCCGGCAGTCGAATGGATCGCCCGACACCGCACGGTGTGGGAGAGCCGCCTCGATCGGCTCGAAGTCCACCTGCGCAACCTCCAGAACCCGCAACACGAGCTCCACCGAACCAAACCAACCCACAAGAAGGAACCGAAGCAATGAACGACACCACATCGAACCTCGGCGAGGTCACCTACACCCGCATCTACGACGCACCGCGCGAACTCGTCTTCGAGTGCATGATCACGCCGGAACACCTCACCCACTTCTGGGGACCGGTGGGTGTGAGCACGCCACTGGCCAACATCACACTCGACCCTCGGCCCGGCGGCGTGTTCGAGACGATCATGGTCGACGACGCCAGCGGAGACGAGTACCCCAGCCGCGGCGTGTTCGTCGAGATCACTCCACCGTCTCGGTTGGTGTGGACCGAGCCCGATGTCGAGGGCGGCATGACGACGACCTCGACGTTCAACGACCTCGGCAACGGCCGCACCGAAGTCATCGTCCACCAGAGCAACGTGCCCGAGATGTTCCGCTCGCAGGAAGCGTCGGCCGGCATGCAGAGCAGCTTCGATCGGTTCGCCACGTACTTGACGACGCTCTGACCGATCGGCCCAGCGGGCCACCCAACTCATCCGAAAACGATCAATGGTCGGCGACTCTTCGGAGTCTGCCGACCATTTTCGTCACGTCATCTGTCGCCATTCGTATGGCTTGAGCTGGGGAGCAAGGAATCGAACCCTGAATAACAGTACCAGAAACTGCTGTGTTGCCAGTTACACCACTCCCCATCACGGACCCGTGAGGGCGCCTCAGTGTATCCGGCCGACGGTGAGGCAACACCTTCAAAATCGGGGGGCTCGACGATGCCGCCGAACGCCTCATCCGGTGATCGAGAGCAACCGATCGAATCCGATGATCCGGCCGACGGCGACACCCGCTGCCTCCTTCAACTCCCTCCCGAACGCGGTCGCACCGACGACGGGACTGGTGCGAGTCGGCGAGACATAGGCCATGAATCCGAGCTCCTCCGCCATCAACCTGATGCGCAGCGAATGGTACGGATCGCTGACCATCAGCACGGTCTTGACACCTCGCTGATCGAGAGTCACGGAGACGGTCGACAACGACTGCCAACTGGAGTGGCCTTGGTCCTCCATCACGATCGCGGTGGACGGGACACCGCGCTTTTCGAGATACGCGGCCGAGGCGCCGGCCTCGGTGAATCGATCGCCCGGCTGCTTTCCACCGGTGACCACCACGAGCGGGGCCAGACCACGATTCCACAGTACGAGCACTTGGTCGAGTCTGGCCTCGAGTTGTGGCGACGGCCGGCCGTCGTATTGTGCCGCGCCCATCACCACGATCGCATCGACTCGGCGTGCCTGGTCGCTGCGGCCGACATGCCAGACCTGGAACAGATTGACCGCGTAGTACACCAGGCCGAGCAGCACCAGAACAGCCGCGATCTTGAGCCCCCGCCGCACGAACGAACGTCGACGCGGCACGTCGGCGCCTTCCGCGGTTTCGTTCGCCGACGGATCACGCTCCGGGTCGATGACCTCGGACTCGCCGGTGTCGGCTTCACTGCCGAATTCAGTGTCGGCCGCGATCACGACCGCTGGATCGATGACGAGCATCGATTCGACCCGATCCTCCGCCGAGGCGATGGGGTTGGTCGAATCGGGTTCGGTCATGATGCCGGCCTATGCGCGCTCGAGCGCGGCTCGCAGTCGGCGCAGGGTTTCGTCGCGGCCGAGGAGTTCGAGCGACTCGATCAGGGGCGGTCCGACAGGGCGCCCCGACACTGCGATGCGGATCGGCGCCTGCGTCTTGCCCAGCTTCAACCCGTGACCGGTGCCGATCGCGTCGAGCGTCTCTTTTAACGCCTCGTGTTCCCACTCGACCGTCTCGTACGCCTTGACGACCTCGTCGAGGATCGGCCGTGACGTGGGCACGCTCATCACCTTGGTGAACGCGGCTTCGTCGATCGGCGCATCGGTGAGGAACAGGAAGTCGACGTAGGAAGCGACCTCGTCGAGTCGAGAGACGCGCTCTTGGACGAGGGGTGCCATGGCCGAGAACACGACCGGGTTGAACTGCTCACGTGGCCACGGCACGTTGTCGGAGGTGACGTATGGCGCGCACAGTTCGATGAACTGTTCGGTGCTGAGTGCGCGGATGTACTCACCGTTGAACGCGCCGAGCTTCTTGATGTCGAAGAACGCCGGCGAGTGCTTCACGTCTTCGAGCCGGAACTCGTCGACGATCCGGCTGAACGGCACGATCTCGGAGTCGCCACTGGGCGCCCATCCGAGCGTCATCAGGTAGTTGATCATCGCGTCGGCAAGGTAGCCCTCGTCGCGGTACTGCTCGACGGCCACCTTGTCGCGGCGCTTCGACAACTTCTTGCGCGCTTCATTGACGAGCACCGGCACGTGTGCCCACACCGGCGGCACTTCACCGAGGGCTTCCCACAGCATCTGCTGCTTGGGCGTGTTCGGCAGATGCTCTTCGGCACGCACCACGTGGCTGATGCGCATGGTGATGTCGTCGACGACGTTGGCCAGGACGAAGATCGGCGAGCCGTTGCTGCGCAACAGCACGAAGTCCTCGATGTTCGTGTTGTCGAACTCGACCGCACCACGGACGAGGTCGTGAACGACCGTCGTGCCCGTTGGAACCCGGAAGCGCAACACCCGACCCGGGCCGGGTCCGAGACCGCGATCGCGCGAGTAGCCGTCGTAGCCCTGTTTGCCGCTGGCCTTTGCACGCTCTTGGATCTGATCCGGGGTGAGGTCGCAGTAGTACGCGTGGCCGCCCTCGAACAACCGCTGCGCGGCGGCGATGTGCGCATTGGCGTCGTGGCTCTGGAAGTACGGTCCCTCGAAATGCGGATCATCGGCGTTGATCCCGATCCACGCCAGCGCGTCGATGATGCCCTGAGTCCATTCGGGTTGGTTGCGCGCTTCGTCGGTGTCTTCGATGCGGAGCACGAACGTGCCGCCCTGACGCAGCGCGAGCGCCCAGTTGTAGAGCGCTGTGCGCGCTCCCCCGACGTGGAAGAAGCCCGTCGGAGACGGTGCGAAGCGGAGACGAAGCGGACGATCAGACATGGCGCGGCCAGGCTACCCGCGGGGTGAGACGGGCTGGTCGGCAGCTGCGCCACGCAACGCGTCCCGGGCGTGCACGGACGATGCCGAAATTCATGTGCGCGATCCACCGCGCAGCGGTAGACATGACCGATGACCGACGCGACGGGTCTGGCGCAGCACTTCCCCCGGCCGGTCGCGTTCGTCCTCGGTGGAGGTGGCGGCCTCGGTGCGGTGCACGTCGGCATGGTGAAAGCTCTGTTCGAGCGTGGCATCACGCCCGACATCGTCGTCGGAACTTCGATCGGCGCGTTCAACGGCGCGATCATCGCAGCCGATCCGTACATCGCCGTCGAGACGATGGAGCGCTTCTGGCGCAGCTCGACACGGCGCGATGCCTTTCCACTCCGCGGCCTCAAGCCGATCCTGCATTGGCGGCGGACCCACCAGAGCTTCTTCCCCAACGATGGTCTGGTGAGGTCGATCCGCAGCGTGATCGAGGAGCGGGTGCGGATCGAAGATCTGTTGATCCCGTTCGGCGCGGTTGCCGTCGATGTCCGCAAGGGCATCCCCGTCTTGTTCCGAGAGGGTTCGCTGGAGACCGCCCTCCTCGCCAGCGCGGCGATTCCGGGGTTGTTCCCTCCGGTCGCGCGCGACGGTCGGTTGTTCTACGACGGCGGGCTCGGCAACAACGTGCCGATGCGCGATGCGATGGCGATGGGCGCGCAGTCGTTGGTGGTGCTCGACACGACCAGCCCGACTGTCGAACTCGAACCGCCCAACACACTGCTCGAACTCTTCTCGTACGTCACCGAGGTGTACGCCCGGCAGATGGTTCTGCGCGACCTCGACGAGCTGAGACACATCAACGTTCTCTACCCGCCGAGTCCCGCATCGGGCACGATGTCACCACTCGACCTCGATCACACCGAAGAGTTGATGGCCGCCAGCTATCGCGACACCTCGGCATACCTACGGCTCAAGATCGCCGCCTGCACACCCAGTCCTTCGTGACGGCGGCGGCTCGCGAGTACGTTGGGCCGATGCGCGACCTGCAACGCGAGTTCGACTCGCTCGGCCCATGGTTCACCCGGTTCGAGGTCGACGGCGCGGTGTACGGCGGCGTCAACAGCTATGAGGGCGATGGGCGGTTGGCGTTGTTCTGGCAGTGGCTGGGCCAGCCGGCGACCATCCTCGAACTCAGCTCGTTCGAGGGCGGCCACTCGGTCCAGCTCGCGGCTCCGTCGTTCGTCGAACGACTCGTCGGCCTGGAGGGGCGCAAGGAGAGCATCGCCAAATCGCTGTTGATCGAGTCGATTCTCGGACGAGGCAACGTCGAGTTCATCGAGGCGGATCTCGACCGCGATCCGCTGACTCCCTTCGGCCGCTTCGACGCCGTGTTCTGTGCCGGCCTGCTGTACCACCTCACCCAACCGTGGCGCCTGCTCGAGGAGATCGCCAAGGTCACCGATCGCCTGTTCCTCGACACGCACTATGCCGCGACGGTGGAGACCACGGTCGACGGGTACGAGGGCAAGTACTTCGGCGAGGGCGGTTACTCCGACCCTCTGTCCGGTCTGTCCCCGACGTCGTTCTGGATGACCCTGCCGGAACTCGAAAGCACGCTGGGCAAGCACGGACTGGTCGTGACCGAGCGCCACAACCACGCCGACTGGGGCGGACACGGTCCTCGAGTCGTGCTCGCCGCGGTTCGCCAGTAGGCCGTTGCCTGTCGTCGCCGAACGCGTCCGGAGTTACAGCGGCGACTTGCCGATGAGATGGGTCGAGAGGTCGCCGGTGAGCTCGATGTGCATCCGACGCTCGGCGAACTGCCACTCGCCATCAACGAGGTGGACTCGATCGAGATACGTGCCGGCGACCACCGGTGCAAGTGGACCTCCCGGCGCGTGATGCACCACCTGCACGTACGAACGCGATCGGCCAGACGTCCCCGATTCGTCGACGTCGATCACGACGTTGGTGACGATGTGTCGCGTTCGGGGCACACCCTCGAACTTGCGCGTCGTGTGTGAGATCGCGGCGAGAACCTGCTTCGCGCCGCTCGCCGCTGCGCCACCGACGAGACCGTAGAGACCGGCCTCACCGAACAGTGCCGCGGTCGCCTCGAAATCACCCGTGTCGATGCCCCAGCAGTACGCGTAGAGCAGCCGTTCGATGCCTTCACGTGGATCCATGCCGACAACGTAACCAGTGCCGATCCCCCGGATCGGAGCGAACGAACGTCGCCCGGCCACCAACGGAATGAACGACGACGCCGAGCTGTTCTTTACCGTGAAAGAAAGAAGGCTTCACCATGAAGGTTCGCAGTTCACTCAAGTCGTTGAAGAACGCCCCGGGTTCGCAGGTCGTGCGGCGCAACGGGAAGGTCTTCGTGATCAACAAGTTGAACCCGCGGTTCAAGGCCCGCCAAGGCTGATCCGCTGCGTCAGGAGTTGGCGTGGCGGTAGAACTCGGTCGGTTCGGCCGGCAGCGGGTTGTTGCCGAGGATCAGGTCGGCTGCCTTCTCGGCCATCATCATCACCGGCGCGTAGATGTTGCCGTTGGTGACATACGGCATCGCCGACGCGTCGCACACACGCAACCCCTCGGTGCCGTGCACCTTCATCGTCAGCGGGTCGACAACCGACATGCCGTCGGTACCCATCCGGCACGTGCACGACGGATGCAGTGCGGTCTCCGCGTCCTTGGCGACCCACTCGAGGATCTGCTCGTCGGTCTGCACCTGCGGACCGGGCGAGATCTCACCGTTGCTGAACGGTTCGAACGCTGGAGCGTTCAGGATGCTGCGCGTCACGTGAATCGCCTCGACCCACTCGCGACGATCTTGATCGGTGGAGAGGTAGTTGAACCGCAGGGCAGGTTTCACCCGCGGATCGCGAGACGTGATCTTGACCGAGCCGCGCGAGTCGCTGTACATCGGCCCGATGTGCACCTGATAGCCGTGCTCGATCGACTCACCGCCGGGCGGTGGTGAGCCGTCGTATCGGATCGCAATCGGCAGGAAGTGGAACATCAGGTTGGGGTACTTGACGTCTTCGTTGCTGCGCACGAAACCGCCGGCTTCGAAGTGGTTCGTCGCGCCAGGCCCCTTGCGGAAGAACAGCCAGCGGAAGCCGATCCACGGTCGGCGCCACATCTTCAGCGCCGGCTGCATCGACACCGGTTGGCTGCACGAGTGCTGGATGTAGACCTCGAGGTGATCCTGCATGTGCTCGCCGACACCGGGCAGGTCGTGGACCACCGGCACGCCCAGCGCCTTCAACTCCTCTGCGTTGCCGATGCCACTCAATTGCAGCAACTGCGGGGTGTTGATCGCGCCACCGCACAGCACGACCTCGCGAGCCTTCACGGTTTGCGTGCGACCACGCCCGATCGTGACCTCGACGCCGGTGGCCCGGGTGCCGTCGAACAGCACTCGGCTCACCAGCGCGCGGCACTTCAACGTGAGGTTGCGGCGATGCAGCACGGGATGGAGATACGCCCGCGCCGCGCTGAGCCGCCGGCCGCGCGAAATGTTGCGATCGAACTTGGCGAAGCCCTCCTGCTGGTAACCGTTCACGTCGGTGGTGAGTGGGTAGCCGGCTTGCTGGACAGCGTCGAAGAAGGCGCCGAACAGCGGGGTGGCCGCCGGTCCGCGTTCGAGGGTGAGCGGGCCGGTGACGCCACGGAAGGCATCGCTGCCACCACCATCTGCATCGCGGGCCGCCATGCACTTCTCCATCTTCTTGAAGTACGGCAGACAGTGTGCGTAGTCCCACGACTGCATTCCAGGGTCGGATCCCCAGCGCTCGTAGTCCATCGGGTTGCCGCGTTGGAAGATCATCCCGTTGATGCTGCTCGACCCGCCGAGCACCTTGCCCCGAGCGTGGTACACACGGCGGCCGTTCATGAACGGCTCGGGTTCTGACTCGTACTTCCAGTCATAGAAGCGGCTGCCGATGGGGAACGCGAGCGCCGCAGGCATGTGGATGAACACGTCCCACTTGTAGTCACGACGCCCTGCTTCGAGCACGAGAACCGTCTTCGTCGGGTCCGCGCTCAGCCGGTTGGCGAGCGCGCAACCCGCCGAGCCGCCGCCGACGATGACGTAGTCGTAGGTCTCACCGGACAGGTTCGACTTCTTGGCTGCGATGGCCATTGCCGTCACGCTCCTCGTGGTTCGAGTGGGTTGATGGGGTGCGACCGCCGGGCTCTCGAGGCAGCTTCGACATGGGCGACGGTGAGTCCACAGCAGCCGCCGATCATCTGAACACCCTGATCGATCCACGCACCGAAGAACTGCTCCAGTCGGGCGGGGTCGATGGTGTCGACAAATCGCCAGTCGGGCATCTCGAAGTATCCCGAATCGGGGTAGGCGAAGAGCGCTCCGGACATGTGCGGCCGCGCGATCTCGATCGCCTCGGACACGATCTCGGCACTGGTGTGCATGAAGCCCGCCGCATCGACACCTTCCGCCGGAATCAACGCCGCGACGTCGGCGAGCGGATGCTCATGGAGCAGATCGAAGCTGATCACGCGACCGTCGTCGGCACGGCGGGCGCTCATGCCGAACCACACCGGCAGTCCGGTGCTCAGCGCGGCCTCCAGCGCCAGCTTCGCCCGCGCCGGGTTGTACATCATCTCCAGCATGATGTGATCGACGCCGGCATCGGCCAGCACCGCGGCCAACTCATGAAAGGCGTCGCCGATCTGCTGCGTCGACGGCACGCTCCCCGGGTCGACGACAGCTGTGCCCGACGCGACCGGAACCATGTGCGACAGTGACCCGGCAACGGCAACGGTCGAGTTCGTGCCGGTCAGATCGCGAGCACGATGTGCCGCGTCGACTGCCCGCCGCGCGATCTCGTCGACTCGGTCGCCGAGACCTGCGGGCGTCAGCATCAAACGCGACGCCGCGTAGGTGTTCGCGGTGACGACATCGGAGCCGGCCCGGATGTAGTCGGCGTGGATGGCCGTGAGCACGTCGTCGTTCTCCAACGTCGCCGGGCCGCACCACGCGGCCGGGTCCATGGGCACCCCCCGGCGCTGGAGTTCGGTGCCGGTCGCACCGTCGAGCACGATGATCTGCCCGCTGTCGAGGCGGCGCTTGATGTGTTCGTAGGTCACGACGTCGACCGCTCCGTTCTCTCGACTGGTGGAATCTTCCCGCATCACGGCGCGGAACGGCCATGTTAGTGAGTCACCGGGTGGTCGTGTACGGCCGACTGCTAGCTTCCGAGAATGAGCAGAATCGTGATCGTGACCGGTGGAGCATCAGGGATGGGCAACGCCACGGCCAAGCTGTTCGCAGCCGAAGGCGACCACGTGTTCATCGTCGATCGCGACGAAGCCGGAGCCGTGCGCGCAGCCGCTGAGATCAATGGCACCGCTGTCGCCGGCGACGTCACCGACTCCGGGTTCTGCAACGAAGTCGTGGCCAGGGCCGTTCGCGACCACGGTCGGCTCGATGTGTTGGTGAACGCGGCGGGCACCATCGTGCGGGCCAACGCCGAAGGCACCAGCGACGAGGCGTGGCACCGGATCATGGACGTGAACGTCGGCGGCACATTCTTCATGTGCCGCGCGGCCATCACCGCGATGAAGGCCAACGGCGGCGGCAACATCGTCAACTTCGGATCGATGTGGGGTGGCGTCGGCGGCACCGGTCATCTCGCCTACTGCGCCAGCAAGGGCGCGATCCACAACATGACCCGCGCGCTCGCGCTCGACCACGCGGCTGACGGCATTCGCGTCAACGCCGTGTGCCCCGGCGAGGTCGACACCCCGATGTTGCGCGCCGGCGGACGCGCCGAGCCGGTCACCGACGAGTATCTCGACGCGATGGCCAAGCGAGTTGTTCCGATGGGTCGCCTCGCTCAGCCGGAAGAGATCGGCCGGGCGATCGTGTTCCTCGCATCACCCGCGGCGAGCTACATCACCGGCTCGTTGCTGCCTGTCGACGCCGGCGTGACGGCAGGTTGACGATGACGCAGTACCGCCGCCTCGGGCGCACGGGTGCGATGGTGTCGTCGCTCGCGCTCGGCACCGACAACCTCGCCAACCCGACGCCGCGCGACGAGGGCATCCGCATGATCCACGCCGCGATCGACGGCGGCATCAACCTGATCGACACCTCGAACAGCTACGCCGCCGGCGAATCCGAGCGGATCATCGGTGAGGCGCTCGCCCTCAACGGCCGCCGCGACGACGTGTTGATCGCGACGAAGGTCCACTACCCCACCGGCCCGGGCCCGAACGACCGTGGCAACTCGCGCCTGCACATCATCCGGGCATGCGAGGAGTCACTCAAGCGGCTCGGCGTCGAACACATCGACCTCTACCAAACCCATCGACCCGATCTCGACACCCCTCTCGAAGAAACGCTCGGTGCACTCGACTTCCTCGTGCAGTCGGGCAAGGTGCGCTACATCGGGAGCACGACGGCGCCCGCATGGCATCTCGTCGAAGCAGTCATGACCAGTGAGATGCGCGGCCTCGCCAAGTTCGTGTCCGAGCAGTCGCCGTACAACCTGCTGGATCGGCGGTTGGAGAACGAGACGCTGCAGGCCTGCCAGCACCACGGTCTCGGTGTGCTCGCCTGGTCGCCCCTCGCGATGGGCGTCCTCGCCGGTCGCTATCCCGACGACTTCGAAGCTGCGCCCGAGGGTTCGCGGGTCGCCAATCGTGGCGGCATCTACGCCGAGCGGGTGACACCAGCCGGCGTCAAGATCGGCAATCGCTTCGCCCGGATGGCCCGCGAGCACGGATACGACCCGGCCCAACTGGCGATCTGCTTTGTGAAGGATCAGCCGGGCATCACCGCTCCGATCATCGGCCCCAAGTCGGTCGAGCAACTCGTCGGGCTGCTCCCAGTGCTCGACATGACGCTGCCGCCGGAAGTGCAGGAGTTCTGCGACGACTTGGTCCCGCCCGGCAGCGTCGTCGCGAGCTTCTTCAACTCGGCACCATGGATGCGCTGGAAGCACGTCTGACGCGAGAGACGCTCCGTCCGCGGGGCGATCAGGCCTTGGTGAGGGTGACGACCCACCGGTAGTCCACGCCACCGGGTGAACCGTCCTTGTGCGAACAACAGACGAGGCGCAACTCCGGCGCGCCATCGGTCGACGCGGCGAGGAGTTCCTTCGTCGCTTGCGCGAGCGGCAACAGTTCGACGGTGGTGACCTTCAGTGCGATCGTCGAACCGTCGGCGTTGGTGATCGTGACGCTGTCGCCGGGCTTGAGCTTGTTGTTGTTCAGGAACGGGCGGTTGTGCGAGTTGCGATGGCCGAAGATGATCGCCGGCACTCGTCCGACGAGCGCAGAACCGCCGGCGACGCTCTCGTCGAACGGAGCGAAGCCGGGCAGGATGTCGACCCCCGGCGTGATGCGGTCAGCCGTGTGATTTCCGCACAGCAGGCCGTCCTTGTACGGCTTGGCCTCGGCCAGGATCGTCTGGTTGACGTTGGTGGCCGGGATGCTGATCGAGCCGACGGCGGTGCAGTTCGAGCCGGGCGCTGGTGCTGTTGTCGTCGGTGGCGTCACCTTGACCGTGGGCACCGTCGTCGGCGCGGCTTCGACAGCAACCGTCGACGCAGGAATCGTCGCGTCCGCACCGACGGTGGTGGTCGTGGCGGCAGGCAGTGTCGAGCCGGAATCGGTGACCGGCGTTTCGGTCAGCGCTGTCGTGGCAGCGGTCGAAGGGGCAGAACCATCGGTGGTTGACGCGGCGATGACGGCGGTGGACGGCGCGGTGCTGGCGATGCCATCGGCGCTGATCGTCTTGTCGCCGGACGACGTCGCGATCAGCGTCGCGACGAGCGCGGCCACGAGCACGCATGCACTCGTGACCCCGACGATGATCCGGCGACGACGGCGCTGTGCTGCCGGTGTTGGTTCGATGGAAGCTGTCATGGCGAAAAGGGGTGGTCGGTGACGACCGTCGAGATCCTATGTGCTGAGGCGCCGACAGGGCGGGCGGCCCATCGGTTCATCCGATCCGGGCTTCAGCCGATTGCGGCGACGTGTTCGGGGAACGTTGCCGACGCCATCAGGGCTCGACACCGATCGAAACGTCCGACCGCATAGGCCCAGAAGTCCTCGGCCGGGTTGCCGTTGACATGTTGGATGACGCCCCACAGCGTCCACAACAGATCGCACAATGCCTTGTGCACGACCATTCGTCCCACTTGGGCCGGCGGTGGATCCCCGCCGAAGTACGCGCGCAGGAGGGCTGCATCCTGTTCTGCCCCGAAGCCGGCCTCGACCGACAGATCACCCAGATCCCACATCGGATCGTTGTTGCCGGCGTACTCGTAGTCGATCACCCACATTCGTTCTCCGGTGTCGAGGAAGTTCTCGCAGAGCGGATCGCAATGACACGGCACGAGCCCCACCGGGTTGCGTTCCAGCGCCGAGCGGGCTGAATCAGCCTGCGCCTGCACATCGTCGTACCCGTCGGGCAATGTCGCGCCCTTCGAGGCCAACAGTCCCTTGTACTCGTCGATCATCGGAAACAGCCGGAAGTCGGTGGCGAAGGGCAGGGCCGTGTCGTGCAGTTGGCGGAACGCGCGAGCAGCCCGTTCCACCGCGCCGATGTCGGCGAATCGGGCGGCGTTCATGGTGACGGCGCCGTCGACGTACCGCGTCACCATCAGGCCGTCGGTCGCGTCGAAGAACTCGACTGCCGCGTTGACGCCGGCGGCCGCCGCAGACCGCGCGGCGACGTCTTCCGCGCGACGATCGATGTACTCGGCTGTGCCCTCGCCGGGCACCCGAAGGACGTATCGATCGGCGCCGTCGACGACCAGGTAGTTGACGTTGGTCAAGCCGGCCAGGCGGCTGATGACCAATCCGTCGACGCCGGCCAGCTGTGGAACGCGTCGCAGATACGGATCGATGCCCGAACTCATCGTTGCCGCCTCACGACCTCAGGCGCGTGTTCTGCGGGTCGTACAGCGCACCGTCGTGACGGATCGCGAGTATCGGCTCGCCGTAGACCTCGATCACGAAGTCGGTGCGAGTCGCGAGCGCCGCCGGCAGGTAGCCGTAGGCGATCGGCTTGCCGATCGTGTACCCGAAGTTGGCGCTGGTCGTGAAGCCCACGACCTCGCCGTCGGCAATGATCGCCTCACCGCTGACGGGATAGGCCATCGACTCGAGCGTGAACGTGCACAGCTGGCGGCTGACACCAGCCGCTTGCTGAGCGACGAGGGCGTCGCGGCCGATGAAATCGCCCTTGCCGAGATCGACCCGCCACGCGAGACCTGCTTCCCACGGCGTGGTGTCGGGCGTGATGTCGGTCGACCAGTAGAGGTACCCCTTCTCCATCCGCATCGTGTCGATCGTGCGGTAGCCGACGTCGACGATGCCGTACCGCTCGCCAGCCTCGCGCAGCACCTCGTACACGTGGGCTGCGTATTCGGTCGGGATGTGCAGCTCCCACCCGAGCTCACCGACGTAGCCGATGCGCAGCGCGAGCACGGGCGCCGACCCGATGGTGATGTCTCGCGCCCGCGCGTACCGGAACGCAGCCGCACTGACGTCGTCCTCGCAGACCGACTGCAACACCTCGCGCGCCAACGGCCCGCACAGGTTGATGACAGCGCGCGCCGATGTCATGTCGCGCACGACAACCGAGCCATCTGTCGGAGAGTTCGAGCGGATCCAGCCCATGTCGTGCGCCCCGAACGCGGAGCCCGTCACCACGTACCACGACTGCGGTCCGGTACGCGTGAACGTGAGGTCACACTCGATGCCGCCGCGCTCGTTGCACAACTGGGTGTACGTGACCGTGCCGACGGATTTGTCCATGTCGGCGACCGATAGCCGCTGCACCGCGGCGAGTGCACCCGGTCCGGCGATCTCGAACTTGGCGAACGAGGTCTGGTCGATGAGCGCCACGCGCTCGCGAACGGCGCGATGCGCATTGCCGACGTGCTCGAACCAGTTCGGCTCGGTGAACGACGGCGCATCGACCGGGTCGACACCATCGGGAGCAAACCAGTTCGGCCGCTCCCATCCGCCGCGCGAACCGAACACCACGTTGCGGGCTTTGAGCGTCTCGTGCAGCGGACTGCGACGGACGCCACGAGCGGTCGTCTTCTCCGACCCCGGCGCGCTGAGCTTGTAGTGGTGCCCGTACAGTTCGACCGCGCGCGGGTACATGAACTGTTTGGTGGTGTGGTGGAAGGCGAAGCGACGCACGTCGAGCGGCCACAGATCCAGTGATGGTCGGCCTTCGAGAATCCACTCGGCCATCATCTTGCCCGCGCCACCTCCGGCGGCGATGCCGTACAGGAAGCCCGTCGACACGTAGAAGTTGTCGAGCTCGGGGACCTTGCCCATCACGAAGTCGGCATCTGCAGAATAGGGAATGGGACCGTTGACGAACGTGCGAATGCCCGCCTGTTCGAGCACCGGGGTTCGCTTCGTCGCCAGCGCGCCGAGTTGCTCGAAACGGTCGTGGTTCGGCTCCAGCAGTTGCCGACGGAACGGCGCTGGGATGCCCTCCTCGGCGAACGCCAATGTGTCCGGCTCGTACCCACCCACCAGCAAACCCTGCCCGTCGGGCTTGTAGTAGACGAGGTGATCGGGGTCGCGCATCGTCGGCATGTCGCGTGGCATGTCCGCGATCGGGCCGGAGATCACGTACTGGTGCTCGACGGCGAACGCAGGCACCCGCGCTCCAGCCATCCGTCCGACTTCGAGACCCCACATCCCAGCCGCGTTGACGACGATCTCGCACGCGATGTCGCCGCGATCGGTGTGCACGGTGGTGACGCGTCGGCCGTCGACGGTGATCTTGGTGACTCGCGTTTCCTCGAGGATCTTCGCGTTGCGCGAGCGCGCCCCTTTGGCGATCGCCTGCGTCACGCTTGCCGGGTCGATGTAACCGTCAGTCGGCAGGAACGCCGCAGCGAGAACGTCCTCCGTCGACATCAGCGGGAACAGCTCTTGAGCAGCGGCCGGCGAGATGATGTCCATCGGCAGGCCAAAGCTCTTCGCCATCGTCGCCAACCGCTTGAGTTCGAGAACTCTGTCCGGCGAGCACGCGAGACGCAGGCTGCCGACCTGATGCCAGTCGACCGCCTGACCGGTCTCGGCCTCCAGCCGGCCGTAGAGCTCGACCGAGTGTTCGAGCATTCGCGTCGTGTTCCGCGACGAGCGCAGCTGCCCGACGAGGCCGGCCGCATGCCACGTCGCGCCCTCGGTCAGCCGGTGCTGTTCGAGCAACACGACATCGGTCTCGCCCATCGCGGTGAGGTGATAGGCGAGGCTGCACCCAATGATGCCTCCACCGATGATGACGATCCGTGCCTGTTCAGGTACCGGCTCTCCGACGCTCACACGCATTCCCCTCTGTGGATTTTCGATCTTCGTTGCCGTCGAACGGCACTCCGAACCCGACCGTCTCCGACCATGATTCGACGATGGCCGACCATAGTTCGACCCCGCCGGACGGCGCCCAGCAAACTCGTCCGCTCGTCCTCACCTTTTCGAGAACTTCTCGCATCACGGAATTTCACGGACTGTTATGGTTCTGCGATGGTGCACCTGGTCTGGGGATGGGGAACTGAACATGGCTGAGGCGTCGATCTCGGTTCGAGGCCTGTGGAAGGTCTACGGCCCGCGCGCCGACCGAATCGTCGGGTCACCCGACGCCGAGCTGTCACGATCCGAACTCGAAGCGAAGACCGGATGCGTCATCGCGATGCGCGACATCAACCTCGACGTCGCGCCCGGTGAGGTGTTCGTCGTGATGGGACTGTCGGGCAGCGGAAAGTCGACGCTCGTTCGCTGCCTCACGCGTCTGATCGAGCCGACAGTGGGCACCGTCATGATCGGCGATCGCGATGTCACCGCGGCCCATCGAGAGCAACTGCTGCAGGTTCGTCGCCATCAGGTGAGCATGGTGTTCCAGCACTTCGGGCTGCTCCCCCACCGCACGTTGATCGACAACGTCGCGTTCGGACTCGAAGTGCAGAAGATGTCGAAGGCCGATCGCAGAACCAAAGCGATCCAGACCCTCGAACTCGTCGGACTCGGCGGCCTCGGGATGCGCAAGCCCGATCAGCTGAGCGGCGGCATGCAGCAGCGCGTCGGCCTGGCTCGAGCGCTCGCCACCGACCCGGAGATCATGTTGTTCGACGAGCCGTTCTCGGCACTCGATCCGCTCATCCGACGAGACATGCAGGACGAGATCATCCGCCTTCGTCGCGACGTGAAGAAGACGATGGTCTTCATCACCCACGACCTGTCCGAGGCGCTGCGGCTCGGTGACCGGATCGCGATCATGCGCGACGGCCGCTTCGTGCAGGTCGGCACGCCAGAGGAAGTCGTCGGTGCGCCGGCCGACGAGTACGTCGCCAACTTCGTCCGCGATGTGCCGCGCAGCCACGTCGTCGCGGTCGACTCGGTGATGGCTCCACCGGTCGAAGGCAGCTACGCGGGAGCGGTACCACTCGGCACCAAGGTTCGCGACGTCGTTCATCTCGTCGCCGCCAGTGAGTACCCGGTGTGCATCGTCGACGCCCATGGCACTGCTGTCGGTTCGATCGATCGCGTCGCCGTCCTGTCTGTCATCGCCGGCGAAGACCTCGCCCCAGCTGCGAGGCAATCGGAATGACCACGACTGCCCCGGTCGACGCACTGCTGATCGACGAGGCGACCGAGGATCCGACGGTCACGCGCAGCCGTCGGTGGCAGCGCGCCGTCTGGCCTGCCGCAGCATTCGTCGCGATCATCGCGATCGGCTCTGCCATGGGACACGGCGTGCCGACATGGATCGACGCTCACGTGATGCCGGCCGTCGACCGCGCTTATCACTGGACACAGCTCAACAACGATAAGAACTGGTTCTTCCGGAACATCTTCTCGCCGATCGGCACGGCCATCAACTGGTGTTGTACGCACATGCAGCGGTTGCTCGAATCGATGCGCTGGCCGGGCGTGATGGCCTTGACCGGCCTGATCGGTTACCGCACCAGCGGCATCCGCGCGGCGGCAACGGGGGTCATCCTGCTCGCCGGCTGCGGTGTGCTCGGCTTCTGGGACCACACCGTGATCACACTGTCGCTGATGCTCGTCGCCGTCATCACGTCGCTGCTGATCGGCATCCCTCTGGGCATCTGGTCAGGCCTGTCGCAACGCGCCGAAACGGTGATGCGTTCGTTCCTCGACACGGCCCAGGTGATGCCCGTGTACGTGTACCTGCTGCCGCTCGTGGTCGCATTCAACATCGGCAACCCCGCCGCTGTCATCGCCACGGTGATCTTCGCCGTCCCGCCCGCAGTGCGCATCACCAGCCTGGGGATCCGCAGCGTCACGGTGACCAGCACCGAGGTGGGCACGTCGTTCGGTTGCACCGGCCGCCAGTTGTTGTTGAAGGTTCGCCTGCCGCTCGCACGCCGGGCGATCCTGCTCGGCGTCAATCAGGTGATCATGATGGCGTTCGGGGTGGTGGTCATCGCATCGTTGATCGGCACCGGCGGTCTCGGTCAAGACGTGCTGACCGGCTTGCAGAAAGTCGATGTCGGCAAGGCCTTTCCGCCCGGTCTGGCGTTGGTCTTCCTCGCGATCGCGATCGATCGTGTGACGACAGGCGAGCGCCGACGGGGTGGCAAGGTGAGTCGGAAACCTGCCATCGTCGGTCGCATCGAGGCCAAACCCGCGGTCACCGCGGCCGTCGCGGTGGGTCTCATCGTCGTCACTGCCGTGATCGCCAAGGTCGCCGGCGGCGATCACTTCCCCGGTTCGTGGTCGGTCGACATCGTCAAGCCGGTCAACAGCCTCACCAACTGGGTCCAGGACCATTTCCGCAAGGGCGTCCCGATCGTTGGCGGCACCCAGTCGTTCAGCGATTTCTTCATCATCCACATGCTCGATCCCGTTCGCGATCTGTTGCAGCACGCGGCGTGGTACCTGATCGTCGCCGTGGTGACGGTGATCGCATGGTTCAGCGGCGGCCCGAAGCTCGCCGGCGTCTGCTTCGGCGCGTTCTTCGTGATCGGCAGTCTGCGCGTGTGGAACCTCGCGATGGACACCCTCAGCCAGGTGTTGGTCGCCGTGGTCCTCACCGTGGTGATCGCCATCCCATTGGGTGTTTGGGCCGCTCGGTCGAGGCTGGTCGAGCGCATCCTGCGGCCATTGCTCGACGTTGCCCAGGTGATGCCCGCGTTCGTCTACCTGGTGCCGGTGCTGATCCTGTTTCGAGTCGGTCGGACACCCGGCGTGATCGCGTCCGTGATCTACGCGATCCCGCCCGCGATTCGGCTCACCACGCTCGGCTTGCGCGAGGTGCCGTATGCCCCGCGCGAGGCCGCTTTGTCGTTCGGCGCGACCCCGCGCCAGGAGTTGATCAAGGTGCAACTCCCACTCGCCATCCGGGCGATCATGCTCGCGATCAACCAGGCGATCATCATGGTCCTGTCGATGGTCGTGATCGCAGCACTGATCGGTGCCGGCGGCCTCGGTCTCGAGGCCGTGTTCGGACTCACCAAGAAGCAGGTCGGCCGCGGCGCGGCCGGCGGATTGGCCATCGTCTGCCTCGCGATCGTTCTCGACCGCGTGACTCAGGCGTGGGGCAACCGTGCTCGGCTTCGATCGGCACAATCCCACTGAAAGGCGCCGACCGGCGCCACGTTCCGTGACACGGCTGATCGTCCGTCGATTACTGTGATGCGAGAAGTTTCCGAAATGAGCAAGTCGAGACAATCCGAAAGAAGCAAGGGGAGAACATGAAACGACGGATGAACCGAACAGCCTGCGTGCTGCTCGCCGGGGCGCTCGTCGCCGTGGCAGCAGGTTGCGGCAGCGACAAGAAGGCGGCAACAGCAACCACGGCAGCCGGAACCGCGACCACCGTCGCGAGCAGCACGGCCCCGACGACCGCGTCGAGCACCGCATCGACCACCGGTTCGAGCACGGCCTCCAGCGCGGCGCCGGACACCTCGACCGCGCCCAGCACCGGTTCATCCACCGTGACGACCGACGGCGCGGCAGCGTCCACCACCGCGTGCGGCGCGAACGAATCGGTCCCCGCCGCTCCCGCCGCACCGGCGTCAGGAGCCGGCATCACGCTCGCCGTCAACCCGTGGACCGGTTCGGCCGTCAACGCCAACGTGGCCAAGGTGATCCTCGAGTCCAAGCTCAACACCCCCACCAAGTTGCTCGACCTCGACGAGAACGCGACCTGGCCGGGCCTCGACAAGGGCGACATCGACGCCGTGCTCGAGGTGTGGCCATCGGGTCACGCCGCGGACTACACGACCTATGTCGATCAGAAGAAGTCCGTGGTCTGCATGGGCCTGCTCGGCCCGAACGCCAAGATCGGCTGGTACATCCCGACGTTCATGCTCAAGGATCACCCCGACCTGGCGACCTGGGAAGGTTTCAAGGACGCGAAGAACGCGAAGCTGTTCGCAACCGCCGAGTCCGGCGACCTCGGCCAATTCCTGATGGGTGACCCCAGCTATGTCAGCTACGACGAGCAGATCATCAAGAACCTGAACCTGCCACTGAAGTTCGTGGTCGCCGGCTCGGAGGCTGCATTGATCACCGCGATCCAGACCGCCGAGAAGGACCAGACGCCGCTGCTCATGCAGTTCTGGCAGCCGCACTGGCTGCAGTCGAAGGTGCAGCTCACCCAGGTCAAGCTGCCCGACGTGACGCCGGCATGCCTGGCCAGCGCCAAGGCCGCCGACCGCAAGTATGCGTGTGACTACCCGATCGACCACCTGTACAAGGCAGCGTCGGCGAAACTGGAGGCGAAGAACGCCGCGGCATTCAACTTCCTCGAGAAGATGCAGTTGACCACCGACCAGCAGAACCAGATCGCCGCCTACGTCGATGGCGATGGCATGACTGCCGACGCCGCCGCCAAGAAGTGGGTCGACGCCAACCCCGACATCGTCGCCGGCTGGCTCAAGTAACTCGACGGCCAGACATGAAGTGACCTCGATGCCCGCCGGTTCACGCCGGCGGGCATCGTCGCGTCGGAGGGGTCTCCCCGTTTGAGTCCACGGCCGGTGCTTGGGTGCTTGTGATGACAGTCAGATCGAGCGCTCGCGATCGGCAGCGGCAGCGATCCGCTCGAGGGTCGCCCGTCGGGCTTCCCAGAATGCGCTGTCGTGTCCGTGTTCTCGGGCGCTGTTGCGATCGACGCCGACGGCGCCGTCGAGTGTTTCGCGCAAGATGTCCGCGTGCCCTGCATGACGTGTGGTGTCGGACAGACAGTGCACCATGACGTTGAACAGCGGAACGTCTTCCTGCCACCAAGGCACGGAGCCCACTGTGCCGAGGTCCAACGCCTCGATCGTCGCGTCCGTGTGATTCCACACACGTCGATACAGGTCGATCACATCGGCGCGGCTTTCATGTTCCGTCGCCCAGAGGTCAGTGCCACGTGCCGCCACGTCGTCCCATCGCGGAAGATCCTCGGGAAACGGTCGGCCGAAGACCTCACCGAAGTACCGCGAATCCCAGATCGCGTTGTGCTTCACCAAGCCGAGCAGGTTGGTGCCCGTCACTGTCAGCGGGCGACGAACGTCGTACTCCGAGAGCCCGTCGAGTTTCCAAACGAGAGCCTCGCGCACCCATCGGAGGTGATCGTGGAGGTGCGACTTCGCCGCGTCATTGATCATCATCCCAGCCTTTCATCCCACGAGCGCATCCAAGTCGCGACGTCCGTGCGGGCCTCCACCGCGCGATCGTGCGACGTCGCCCGGGACACCGCCAATGCCACAGCTCGCAGAAGTTCGCGGTCGTATCGCCTCGGCCGACCGCGATGAGGCATGATGACAGACGTTCGTTTGAGACAGCAGGGGGAAGTGCATCGTGCAGATCAGTGTCACCGTGAACGGCACCACACATGAAAGTGATGTCGAGCCGCGTACGTTGCTCGTTCACTACGTCCGCGAGAACCTGGGCCTCACCGGCACCAACGTCGGCTGCGACACATCATCCTGCGGCGCCTGCACCCTGCACCTCAACGGCGAAGCCGTCAAGAGCTGCACCGTGCTCGCCGTCCAAGCCGACGGCCAAACCGTCAACACCATCGAAAGCCTCGCCACCAACGGCGTCCTGCACCCCATGCAACAAGCCTTCATGGAAAACCACGGACTCCAATGCGGCTACTGCACACCCGGCATGGTCATGGCC
>JBBRPP010000067.1:0-23100 GCA_038227995.1 Acidimicrobiales bacterium | reverse complement strand
TTCGAGGCGAACCCGTCACGATTCGCTGGCCGTCCCCGACCACCCCACATCCCGACCGTGGCCTGGATCAACAACCCCGACCACGCACTCATACAGAACAAATAATCATTCACAGTCTCAAAACGCTTGACATCTTCCGGGGATGCTCGACCTCGTCGAGAGCGGCTCCCCCACCACGCTGTCGCGTGCGCCCGAGCACCGTCCGGTCAGCGAATCGGGGGCGGCCACTGCAGCGCCGTCCACTGCGGTGACCGCCCAGTCCCCGGTCGGGGTGACGGTTCTTCCAGCCGCCAGCGATGTCGTCGACGCCGCGTTACGCCTCGTCACTGCGCTCGCCCGTGACGTGGTCGGTGGCGCCGATGGGGTCAGTGTCACACTTCGCCGCCACGGGAAGCTGTCCACGGTCGCGGCGAGCAACGACAAGATCGCCGAGATGGACCGCGACCAGTACGCGACCGGTGAGGGCCCGTGCTTGTCAGCCGCGGCCGAGGGACACGC
The DNA here is from genome assembly GCA_038227995.1 of Acidimicrobiales bacterium. Classification (GTDB taxonomy): domain Bacteria; phylum Actinomycetota; class Acidimicrobiia; order Acidimicrobiales; family Ilumatobacteraceae; genus WLMZ01. The sequence goes on along the minus strand of JBBRPP010000067.1, from coordinate 22,602 downwards.
GTTTCATGTCGAGTCCTTGACCGAGGAAACCCGCTGGCCACGATTCATCCCACGCGCCCTCCAAGACGGTATCGCCAGCATCTTGTCGACACCGCTGATCGTCGCGGACCGCCCCGTTGGTGCCCTCAACATTTACTCGAACACCGAGTGGGCGTTCGGACCGCACGATCAAGAACTGGCCGCACTGTTCGCCAGCCAGGCCTCCGGCATCCTCGCGGCCGCCGGCGCGGAACAGACCGTCGACGAAGTCGCCGAACGCCTCCGCCACGCACTGTTCGCTCGGGAAGTCATCGCCCAAGCACAGGGCGCGATGATGACGCGGCAAGGGATCTCGGCCGACGCCGCGTACGCCCACCTTCGCCGATCGGCTCGACAGCAAACATTGACGGTACAAGCACACGCAGCAGCGATCATGGCGGCGGCTTCACGCGACGATCTGATCGGCCAGGCCGGACGATGACGACGAACAACAGCCTCGAACAAGCACGCATCGATGTCGGACTGTCTCACAGCGAACTGTGGTTCCGTTACTTCGCACTCGGGGGGATGAGCACCGCACTCGAGCTGGAGGCATACCTGTACGACGCGCTCGCCCCAACAGAACACGACCGAGACATCATCGCGGTCGCACTGAACGAACGTCACGCCGAACTCGGCGGAGATCACCCGGTCCCATACTCCGATGACGAGGACCAACATGAACTCCCAGACTGATCACGGATACAGCCCCGAATCGACCGCGACGCCGGTCCGCTGACATCGCTTTGCTGACTGATGCCCAGCTGATCGCCAATGTCGCGCAAGGCTCCCACGCTGCCCTGGCCGAGATCTACGACCGATACAACACAGATGTCCACCGATTCGGGCAACACTTACGGGGCCGCGACGCAGCCGATGACATCGTCCAAGACGTGTTTCTCCGACTGTGGCGACGACCAGACTCCTACGACCCGACCCGAGGACCCCTGCGTTCATTTCTGATGATGCAAACACATGGCCGCGCGGTCGACTTGATCCGACGCAACAACGTCCGACGCACCCGCGAGAACACCAACACTGCCGACCCCCACTCATCCCACCCAGCGGTCGATGACCTTGCACTGGTCCACCTCGCCGGGGAACACGTCTGGAATCTCCTCTCCGGCCTCAGTGACGGGGAACGAGCAGCGATCGTGCTCGCCTACTTCGGCGGTCACACCTATCGACAAGTCGCCGTCCTCCTCGCCGAACCAGAAAGCACCATCAAAAGCCGCATGCGCAGCGGTCTCACCCGACTCCGAAACCAGATAGGAACCACCGCCACCGGCCCGTCCTACGGTGGTATGCGCTGAACGAACCGACGGCGACGGGGTCGGTCAGTAACGAGCAATTCTCGAGGTTTGCCCCCTTGTTGGAGGCAGGCCCCGCAGCCGTGTTTGCTTTTCCGAATCGCTACGGCGCCGGCCAACTGGGCGCGCTCGACCTATACCGCGAAACACCGGGAGCTCTCGACGAGGAAGCAATGAACGCTGCGCAGACCATTGCTGACGTGGCAGCGGCATATCTGATCACCGCACACGGTCGTTCCGATTTGGCCGAATCCGCTGATGAGGGCCGCGAGATCTCCCTTCATGATGCATTGACGGGATTGGCGAATCGAACACTTCTCATCGAACGGATCGACCATGCGATCGTGTGTCTGCGCGCCACCAGATCGGGTACCTGGTGCTGGGGCGAGTCGTGGTTCAGCCGTTGAGGGATTGGGCCAGGCGCGCTTGGAGGGGCGGCGGTGACCGGCGCCCCTCCACCCCCAACGGGACAACGTGGGTGGCTACAGTTCATTCGATTGTGCGGAGCGCGCAGCGAGGTGTTCGGGAGATGGTCGTGGAATGGGTCGTCGAGGCGGATGCGTTGGCGGCGGTTCTGCGGATCGCCCGTTCGGCGGTGACCGGATCGAAGGCGCATTGTGTGCGACGGTCGCGACGTGGGCGGATGGTGAGGCCCGGGTGTGGGTGACGACATGCACCGATGTCGATGCGGTGGGCGAGCTGTGTGCCGGGCCATGCCTGGAGACGTTCCGGTCTGGGTTGTCGGCCCGACTGGCATCGGTGAACAGTGATGTGCGGTGGCCGGCGTACGCGGCGCAGTGTCGGACGCGTGGGGTGCTCAGCGTTGCTACATCCCGGTGAAAGTCGAAGGGAGACGGTCGCCGTGTTGACGGTGCTCGGGTGATCACAACGGATTCGCGGCCGAGGATGTTCGCGCAGGGCTCCACCGCGCGGGCGAGCTGGCGACCTTGATGGACGGCGTGTTCCCTGGAGGGGACCAGCGCGAATAGCGCAACGTCGTTCGGTTCCTTGTGGCCGCATCAGTCTGAATGACCTGCAAAGTGCCTCGTCATATCAGCGTGATGCGACGGTGCTTTGCCCGATCAAGCTCGGCGGAAGCGATCGATGAAAGAACTCGAGAACGTGTTCATCTCGACCTCGCCGAACAGGATGCCGACGAGTCGTGGCGCTCGACCGTCCGGCGATGTGCGTGCTCGATCGCGGTGGCATCGTCCCGGCGGCTCACCTGTTTGCGGTAGACCGAACGCGGCTGGAGCCAACTGCGACGGTCGCGGCCTACGCTGGGCCGTAGTAGCTGAACCTGACAAACCGCGCCTCTCACCGACCACAAGTCAGAACCGATGCGGCTTTGACGGCCGAGGTGGACATGGACAATGCGTTCTCGCGGCTGCGTGCCTGCGCTGGGACAACAACCTGGGTTTGACCGACGTTGGGCAGCGATCGTTCCCGGTTCGATCAGGATGGGAGCGTTGTGATGTTCGCAACGACGCCGATCTGGGTATCGGCAGCGTTTGTTGGCATGGTTCACCACTGAGGGGCTCAAATTCATCGAATCGTTCTCTCCCCGAACCCGACCAGCGTCAGGCAGGCCCGCGGCTTTGCGACGAACCTCGTCGCCGACGCCGATGTCCGTGACGTCGTCGTGCTGCTCGTCAGCGAACTGGTGTCCAACGCAGTCCTGCACGGCGGACCTCATTTGCCTGAGGCGACCGTCGGATTGGCCATTGCGGTGGCTGACGACCAGGTTCGGATCGAGGTCGAAGATGCAGGCGTCAACATCCCGGTCGTCGGTGACGGTGCACTCGACCGGCTGACAGGGCGCGGACTCCTCCTCGTGCAGAGTCTCGCGACCCGTTGGGGTTGCGAGAGCTCTGACGCAGGTAAAGTCGTATGGGTCGAGATTGCCGTGCCCGCCGCGATGACATCGAAAGTTGGTGACCGTCATGGATGCTGACCAGGTCGACGCCTTTTCAATGAGCATCGTGTTCGACGGGGAGAGCGTCACAGTGACTGTGGCCGGCGAAGTCGACTTGATGACGGCACCGAGCCTGGCCGGTGTATTGGGCGCCATGAGCGGCGCCGGCCACGGCAACCTTGTCGTCGACCTCGGTGGCGTGACGTTCATCGACGCCCGCGGGCTGGGTGTGCTCGCAACAGCTGCGGGCCTCGCGACGTCCGCCGGTGTGACCTTGACACTTCGGTCGGTGTCAGTATTCGCGCGCCGGATCCTCGACATCACCCGGGTCAGCGGCCTGCTCGCGTTCGAGACGACAGTATCCGGTCGATCAGAGTTGGGCACCGAGGAGGTGGCCGACGACCGGCTCACACACGTCGAGGAAACCGACGGCCCCCTGGCGGCGCCCTCCGAGCTGTTGAGATCGAGCACCGACGTGATCGACGCGGCTCTCCGGCTCGTCACTGCCCTGGCCGGAGCGACCATCGATCACGCGGACGGTGTCAGCGTGACCCTGGAGCGTCACGGTCAACTGATGACGGTCGCTGCGACCGACGACACGGTGTTGACGATGGATCGTCACCAATATGAAACCGGCGAGGGGCCATGTCTGGCCGCGAAGGCCGAGGGACGCTGGTTCTACGCCGAGTCGCTCGAGGACGAGACCAGGTGGCCAGCCTTCGCTCCGCTCGCACTCGCTGATGGCATACACAGCGTACTGTCGTCACCGTTAGTCACACACGATCGACCCCAGGGTGCACTCAACATCTACTCCTCCATTCGTCAGGCGTTCGGCACCCACGAGCAGGAGCTCGCGGCGTTGTTCGCCGAGCAGGCGTCCGAGATCCTCACCACCGCCGGGCAGCAGGTCACGGACGAGGAATCGAACCGGCGCTTCGCGAGCGCTCTCAGCACTCGCCGAACGATCCACCAAGCCCAGGGCATACTCATGGCCCGCAACAATCTCAGCGCTGACGACGCGATCGGTACACTCTTGCGCGAGGCCCGCACGGCAGACATCACCGTACTGGTCCGGGCGAGCGAGATCGTCGCGTCGGCGCACCCTGCCGACCGGGACGAATAGTCCCAGACATGGCCGCCACAATGGATCCGCTCGAGAAGGCCCGCCGCCGGCTCGACCTGTCCGTGTCGGACCTGTGGTGGCGCTACTTCGCGATCGGCGGCATGAGCACCGAGCTCGAGATCGAGGCAATCCTCTACCAAGCGCTCGTCCCTACCAACGGGGACCGCGACATGCTCGCGGTGGCCCTCAACGAACGCTTCAGCGAACTCGGCGGCAACCACCCCATGCGCTACTCCGACGACGACTGACCAGCGCCCAACGGCATCGCAGCCAACTCGCTGCCCGTCGCCGTCGATGAGGGGCCGGCTCGTCAGGCCATTGACTGCCGATACACGACGCGCAGCACGCGGGATGATTGCATGACTACGGCCCAAGTGTTGTTCAACCTGTCCGGGTTCGCGGTGCGGGCTCAGACAACGCACGAGGGCGAGTGGTGGCTCGCTGTCGAGACGATCGAGGCGCAGGCAGCGTGCCCCGGGCGTGCGGGTGTCCGGTGTCGGCAACCGCCACCGGGTGCTGGTAAGCGACCTTGCGATCTCACGCAACTCCGACCGCTCGGATCATTTCGAACGGAGTGCTCCAACAGGCCCGACTATCGAAGATATACCGGGCGCGGTCGGGCTCTTCCGGTACGCACGGAGTGGGCTAACGTTTTTTTGTGATGGCACGTGTTGGGAGCGGCGGCACTGAACTTGCGGGCGCTCATCGAACCATGTTGAGCCGGGTCATGGATGCTCTCGGCGTTGGGCTCGATGTGCCGCTTGATCATCCGGGTCAGCATTCGTCGCGTCGGTTACATCTGATCGGAACCGTTTTGGCGTGGGTTTCGGGGGCGATTGGCGCGGCCGTCTTGGTTGGGTACATGCTGCGACAGGAAGGGATCGTTCAGATCGCGCCGAGCCTGCCACCGATGTACCCGAACGCCGCGCTGGCGCTGGTCGCTGGCGCTCTGGCGGTCGTGGAATCACAATGGGACCGGCGCGATAGCCGTGCGGTCGCCGCCGCTGGCGCGTTGGTGGTATTCGGCATCGGTGCGATTGGATTGGTGCTCAATGTGGCCGGCGCCGGCCACACCTGGTTCGAGGCCCTGTTCCCTGCCGGGTTCGTTGTCCCGACGACCACGGTTGGGGGCCGACCGGTCATCGAATCGTGCATCGCGTTCGTGTTGCTCGGGTCGAGCTTCATACTGTCTTCGGTTCGACGGGCACCGGTCGTCGGACAGGCGCTGGCGGTCGCTGCAGCGGCAATTGGGTTCACGGCGATCGTCGGGTACGCGCTCGGCGTCGATCGCCGTGCGGCTGGATCAGGGCTCTATGTCGGCATGGCGGTCCATACAGCTGTGGGCATCACTGCGCTCGCGCTGGCGGCGATCATGGCGCCTCGACCGGTTGGGATAGTCGCTCTGCTCAACGATGGTGGCCGCAGCGGCGCAATGAGCCGGCGGCTGAGCGCCGCCACATCGGCCACCATGTTACTGATCCTTGTCGCCGGAGTGCTGATCTACAGATTTCTGCCGACGACACCGCTGGCCCAGTCAGTGTTCTCGGTCCTGCAAGTGGGCACCATTGGGGCGCTAGTGCTGCTGCCGTCAGCAGTGTTCGTACGGATCGAACGCGAGCTACGCGATCATCTCGACACGTCGAGACGGCGGACCGAGGACATCACCGATGTCGACACCATGATCGAGTCAATCGCCGCCGAGATGGCGATCTCGGCGCCAAGCTTGCCCGGATGGACGATCGGTGTGCGCTACGAGCCAGCATGGGGTCACCTCGCCGGCGACTCGCTGCAGATACTCGCCCCCGTTCGACCAGGGGCTCCCACGCTGCTGGTCCTGTTCGACATCGCCGGCCACGACGCGCACGCCGCGCTTGTCGCGTACGGGCTGCGCACCCACATCGCCGCGCTCTGGGAGCAGGGCGCCAGCCTGGAAGAGATCGCAGCGAGTGCCAACCAGAAGCTTGTCCATCGGCAAACGATCGCCACCGCAGTGCTCGTACAGTTCTCGCACAACCGGGCAACTGTGGAAGTGCTCAACGCGGGACACCCGCCACCGGTCCAGGTCCACCGGCGCCAGCCGTCGCGATGGACGACCACAGGTCCCCTGCTCGGCCTCGTCAGCGCCGAATATTCGGTCCACACGACACCTGTCGACACTGGTGATCTGATCGTGATATGCACCGATGGTCTCGAGGAGGCACGCGGGCCAGATCGCCGCCCGCTCGGTGACCAACGCCTCATCGAACTGGTGGCAGCGTCCGCACACGAGGCGCCGCAGCGGATCGCTGACGCGCTCATCGACGCAGCACTCGACCACGCAGGTCGACGGCTCAACGACGACGCCCTCGTCGTCGTGCTCCGCAAAGACGACCACACGTAGCCTGAACGCTCGCCCCTTCGTGCCGTCCCTCCCTGCCAACCTGAGGTACCAAAACGGCGACGAGGTGCGACACCCCGCAGCGACATCAACCTCCTCGGGAACCACCCCGGCAGTCGACCTCCACGAACCGCCGAGCTCCGCGCACGCAGGCTCGTCTTCGGGGAACGGGTTGATGGCCTCCTCAACGCATGCTGCCGTTCTTGGTGGCGGCTTGACGAAGCGGCCACGGTGACCAAACACAGGGTTGCGTCCAAGCGCCTCCCAGGGCACAACGTTCACCGTCCCCCGACACTCAAACGGACCGCCACATCGAATCGCGACCGGGGTCTGCAGCACGCGACAGCAAAGGACATGAAGAGCCCACGCAATGGTGCTCGCTAGAGGCAGCGCGTAAGAGCGTGTTGTCGCGGACGGTGGGGCTCGCAGGGGATCGAGCCCCGCCGTCTGCGAACTGTGCGCTCGGTCAGGCGGCGGCGAGGTCGACCTTCGCGAACACGTCCGGCACCGGGTATTCGCCGAGCACGAAGTGCAGGATCGCTGCGTGTTGTGCGTCGACGATCTGGATCGAGCCGGCGAGCTTGATCGCGTCCTTGTCCGTGAGCACGCTCTGGGCGTGGTTGTATGTCGCGGCTGCGATCTCTTCGAGTTGCAGTGCGAGTTTCGCGGCGCCGGTGATGTCGGTGACTTTGGCGAACTCGCCGTCGACGGTCGGCTTCAACGTGGCGTTGGGGGCGGTGACCGCGGTGCCACCGGCACCTGTGATCACCTTGTTCCAGGCGTCGAGTTGCATCTGATGCTGCTTCATCGCGGTCGTGACGAACTCGGCGACCGCAGGCGGGACGGCACCGAGCTTGCCCGCTGTCGCCGCGTCGAGGGCAGCTTTGTAGGTGCCAACGGCCAACACTTCGAGCCCGGCCGCCAGGTTGGCGACCTTGACATCGACACTTCCGCCCGTGGTGTCCGGGGTGGTCGTAGCGCCTGCTCCGGCTGTCGTCGGGGTTGCGCCCGCTGTCGTCGGGGTTGCACCAGCTGTCGTCGGGGTTGCACCAGCTGTCGTTGGGGTTGCGGCACCGGTGGTTGCGGTGGCAACGGAGCTGGTCGATGCAGCGGTGTTCTTGGTGCTGGTCCCACACGCGGCGGCGATCAGACTGAGACCGATCACGCTCGCTCCGCCGAGGAGGTGGCGGCGGGTGAATGCGACGTTGTCGATTGGCTCGTTCATTTGACGGCTCCTTCTTGTGGTGGGCTGGCCATGGTGACGCCCTCGAAGGCGTCGGGGAATGCGACGCTTCCCGCTGCTGCGGGCAGTTTGGCGATGTCAGCGATGATCGGAATCTTGATCAGGTCGGGTGCGCTCGCGAGAAGTGCAGCGACGGCGCGCAGGGTCGCCAAATGTTGACATTCGACACCCATCACGCTGGCCATCAACACACGTGACGTGACGTCGGTGAACATGTTGAGGTCAGCCAGGTAAGTTTCGGTCGCGACCTGTTCGAGTGTCATCGCGAGCTTGACGACGTCGGCCGGTGTCGCCAACGTCGGCTTGGCAGCCCCCAACGATCGGCGTGTACTTCGGGTTCGTCGCAGTCTGATCGACGCCGCCGAGGGCCTTGGTCTGGGCAGAGAACGCATCACGATGTTGATCGTGTTGAGACATGGTGGTCTGCGCGAACTTGATGATCACCTGGTTGCCGGATGCAATGAACGGCAACGTCAGCGCTGCGCCGTAGGTGGCGACGGCGAGCAGTTCGAGCGAGACCGCTGTCTGCAAGATCTGCACATCCAGGTTCTTGGCCGCCGCAGCGGGCTGCGTCAGCAACGCCGTCACTGCACCGAAGCCGACCACGCCGGCAGTGGCGAGCCCGAGATTTCGGACCAAGGCCCGCCGCGCGTTAGATCGCGAGGTTTATGTGGGGGCGATGTCGTAGTTCCATTGGCCGTGCCATTGGTGGGGTGTGATTGGGATGGTGGCGAGTTGTTGGTCGCTGATCTTGATCCCGTGCTGGTACCAGTTCGGGTCGTAGGCGGCTTGGACGGTGAGGCCAGTGTCGGTGGTGGTGGCTGAGATGAGCTCGACGATGGTGCGGATGTCGGTGAGTGGCTTGCCGCGCCAGTTGATCGAGATGAAGGAGAACAGGCGGTGTTCGATCTTGTTCCATTTCGAGGTGCCAGGCGGGTAGTGGCAGACCGTGATGGTCAGCCCGGTCTCGGTCGCAAGTTGGGCGAGTTGCCACTTCCATGCTTTGACCCGGTAGCCGTTGGAACCGCCGCCATCGGCGGTGATCATCAGCTTCGCCGCGTTTGGAAAGCGGGCCTTGCCAAGGGTGTTCCACCAGCACCGAATCGAGTTGACCGCGAACTCGGCGGTGTCGGCCGAGTCACCGACGTTGACCCATCCTTGGTTGTTGGCGATGTCGTAGACCCCGTAGGGAATTGCTTTGGCGAACTCTCCCAAGGCCCGATCGGCGAAGTCATGATCGTTGACTCGCTGGGGCTCACCGGCGGGCTGCCACTCGCTGCCACCGTTGGCGTAGTTGCCGATCAACTCTTTCTTCTTGGTGTCGACTGAGATCACCGGATCACCCTCAGCCAGGCGCTGCGAAGCGAGCGCGTTGAGATGATTGAACTGGCCGTCCCGATCAGGATGCCCGCTGCCCTCGTTCTGCTTGGCCGGCGCCTGCAACGAGTAGCCCAGATCGTGCAACAAGCGGCGCACCAACTCCGCTGACACCTCGAACCCCTCCAATTGCAGATCACGGGCCAACTGATACGTCGACTTCAACGTCCACCCCAACGCCGACATCGGGTTGCCGCGCGTGTCGGGATGAACCAAACCGTCGAGCGCCACGAGCAGACCGGGCTGCTTATCGATCGCCGGCTTGTCACCCCCGCCAACAACACGCTGACGACCTGACGGCTCCATCCCAGCGCGCACCTCACCGATCGCTTTCGCGATCGTTGATGAACTCATCGACGACGCCTCCACCACCCGGGCGTAGTGTGGGATTATAGGTGTTGCCGGTTCTGAGTCTTCCAGGAGGAAGCATTATGGCGACTGAATCTACTCGTGTTGATGTGAGGGAGCGCCGGTCGTTCTCTGTTGAGGATAAGCGTCGGATCGTTGCGGCGTATCGGGCTGCGATCGTGTCTGGTGAGGGCGGCGGAGTCGTGTTGCGCCGCGAAGGGATCTATCAGTCGCTGGTGTTCAAGTGGGGCCGACAGATCGATGATGGCACGCTCGGGACCCGCCGGCGTGGCCCGGCGGCGACTGGTAAGGATCCGGCCAAGATCAGGATCCGCGAGCTCGAAGAACAGTTGCAGCGTGCCCGCGGCAGGATCGACACGTTGGAAGAGTTGGTGACAGCGCAGGGAAAATGCTTGGCGCTGCACGCCGGGGTACGCACCGGCGCCAGCGCGACCTCGACCAGGATGTCGTAGCTGATGTCGTCCGGTGGATTCCCCGGGTCGGTGTCGGGTTGGCCTGCGCAGCGTTCGGTGTCGCCTCCAGGACGTGGCGATATCACCTCCAACGCGACCGCGGTGAGGCTACTCCCCGACCGTCGCGGGCCACTGGTGTTGCTCGTCGGGCGCACCCGGCGAAGTTGTCGACAGTGGAAGAACAGGCGGTGCTGGCCGTGTTGTGTTCGGACCGTTTCGTTGATGTCGGCGTGTCGGAATGTTGGGCGACATTGCTCGACGAAGGCAGCTATCTCTGCTCGGAATCGACGATGCATCGGGTCCTACGTGATCACGGTCTGGCAGGTCAACGCCGTCAACGCCGACCCGGCCGGCATCCGCGGCCGAGACTGGTGGCGACCGCACCGAACATGGTTTGGGTGTGGGACATCTCCCGACTGCCGGGCCCTGGCAAGGGTGTCTGGTTCTATCTGTACGCGGTCTGGGATCTGTGGTCACGCAAGACCGTTGGCTGGTGCGTGGACACCGTCGAGACCGCCGAGATCGCCGAGCGGTTGATGACTGTCACCGCCGCCCGCGAACGCGTCGACCGGCATCAGTTGATCATCCATTCCGACCGCGGCGCCCAAATGACTGCCGGGACGATCACCGACTTGTACGACATGCTCGGGATCCGCCGCTCGCTCTCCAGACCGCGAGTGTCCAACGACAACCCTCACGCCGAAGCCGGGTTCAAAACGTTGAAATATCGGCCGGACTGGCCCGCCCGGTTCCCGACGCTCGAGACCGCAATCGCGCACTGCGAAACATTCTTCAACTGGTACAACCACGACCACCACCACACCGGGATCGGGCTGCTGACCCCGGCGGACCGTCACGCCGGTAACGGGCAACGGATCGAGACAGCCCGCCAGACCGTGCTCGACAACGCCCACCAGGCCCACCCCGAACGATTCCCCAACGGGCCACCCCGACCACCACGCCAACCCGCCCGAGTATGGATCAACCCCACCGAACTCCACGCCCGATAACCCCAAAACCCAACCCAACAAAACGGCAAACAGCTATTGACACATTCCGCCAGATCGCCTGCCATAGAAGGCTGATCATTCGGTGTCTAGCGTTGGAAAAGTGTGCGGCTCGGCCGAGCTCACAAAGCCGGGTGCAGGGCTGTCATTGTGTCGCGTCGTTTCGCCTCCGTGACGGGGATCGGCAATCTTGACCGGTGATCCGGCGAGTTCCGTCCCAGTTCGGTGGCTCGTCGACGGTATCTTGTACCGCGTCACGTCGCCGGCGCCACTGCGGCGGCCGATGACTATGTGGTGCGCAAATCGTGCAACGACCACGCACACACACCCAACAAAGACCATTCGAGCCGCTTCGCGGCCTATACCCGAGGGTCGGGCGGTCTCGGATGCTCCCGTTGCCATCTCGAAGGTGCGCCCACAACGCAGCCCATCGGGCATGTGCCCGCTCCTGGGGTGCGGGTGGCAAGACACCGCAAGGCAATCAATGTCGAGGGCGGCCAGCGGTCTATGAGGCCGGGTTGGCTTACGGCTACGACCGTTCCGGACGTCCTGCCAGTGTCCAAGTAGAGCATCTGCAGCCGGATCGCCCGCTGGGACGGCGACGGTGAAGAACTCGCCGTCGGTGTTGGCCGCTATCGCACCGATGACACCGTGGTGGCCGATCGCGCTTCCCCGCTTAGGTTCGTCGGCCTCGGCGTGGGCAGTCCCCGACAAACTTTGAACGTCAGGATTGTCTGTTTGAGTGACGCACGATTCTCAGAAGTCGATCTCCATGGAAGGTACCTCGCGCTCGATGACTCGGAGCGGGCGAAGTGCCAGGATCAGTGCGTCGACATTTGCGTGACTCTCGGCGTACGCGCTGTGGTCGAGGTAGCTGGGCCGCCGGCCGAGGCCGTCGGCGATCTCGAATGCAGCTTGGTGTTGGGCGAGGCGGCCCGCGACGGTGTCCCAGTTTCTGGCTGCGGGGCCGGGTGCTGGCCGTTCACCGAGTAGGTCGATTACTGCCGGGACTCGTTCGGCTTTTGTGATGCGGGTGCGGATGCCGAGGTCTCGGTCGATCTGCGCGTCGATGCCGATGATCGTCGCCTCCATCTCGGGCCGGCGCTCGAGCACCGCTCTGGCTGAGGTCTGGACGCAATCGAGTCTGTCGAGGTTGGCTGTTGCAGCGTCCACGTCGCGGATTGCTTGCTCGACACGATTCGGCAACTGTTCGACGTCTTGTTTTGCCTGCGCGATCTGGATTTCGTGTTTGCGTCGGTGGAGTGGTCTGTCGTATTGGTCGAGGATGTCTTGTGCGCGTTGGTATGCGGCTGTGATGTCGATGACTGTCTTGTCCGCTCGGGCGATCGCGCTTTTGGCGTCGCGGCGTTCGTTCGGTAAACGGTGGAGCGCGTTGACGGCGCGTTCGATGTCGGCGTTGATCGCGAACCGTTGCTCGAGCAGTCCACGGAGTTCTCGGCTGTCGATGAGGCCGGGGCGGTGCGGTTTCTCGTCGCGTAGTTCGGCTTGTCGGGCGTGGGCGGGGAGGTCGATCCAGTCGGTCGCGATTGCTTGGGCGAAGACGTCGGCCGGGGTTTGCTCGCCGGTGGTGACGATGAACGCCTCGTTCGTGCCGGTGCCGCGACTCATGGCGACGTACAGGTTGCGGACATCGGTCGGTTTGTCGAACAAGGTCCCACCGCCGTGCACGTTGCGTCCTTGGGCGCCCATCACCGTGCGCGCGTAGGCGAGTTCGACATGTTCGGCGACATAGCCCGGTGGGAGAACAACGGTGCCATGTTGACCAATAACGGTGAGCGCGCCGTCGTCGCTGACGTGTTGGATCGTCCATACGGCACGGTTGCGGACCATCTCGTGATGGTCAGTCGTGAGGGTGCGGTCGTTGTGGCGGGTGGCGATCTCATCACCCACGTGCAGGGTGTACGGGCCGACGGTGATGTGTCGTCCGGCGGGGTCGATTTCGCCGGCTTTGATCCGTCGTTGTTGGGCGCGCAGGTTGAGACGTTCAGTCGCCTCGACGGTCGGCGACATCAGCAAACCCTTCGCACCGCTCCGGCGTCGCTCCCACCACGCCGTGACGCTCGCTCGTTCCATCTGGTTGCGTGTGCCTCCATGGAGGCGGCCGTGTTGGTCGTACACGTCGGCGACGGTGACGTCGCCTCGTCGCAGGCGCAGACTGGCGTCGCGTTCCCATTCGTTGTCGAAACGATGCACACGCTCGAGTTCGATCCCACTGAAGGTGTCGACGAGCAGCCCGAACATCCCACCGCGCCCGACCGCAGAGAACTGCAACGGATCACCAACGAGCGCGATCCGCCAACCCTTCACGTCGGCGAGGTTCGCCAGTTCGGCCAGCTTGACCGTCGGCATCATCCCCGCCTCGTCAACAATCACCGTCGTCCCGACCGGCAGATCGAAACGCCGGCCGGGCGGACGGTGAAGGCGGTGCTCGATCAACAACTTGTCGAGCGTGTCCGCCGCCAGCCCGGTCTCCTCGGACAACACCTCCGCCGCTGTCGCTGACGGCGCGACCCCGAACACGGCCCGTCCTTCGGCGCGGAGTTGCGCGACTGCCGGCGCGAGCGCAGTGGTCTTGCCCGTCCCGGCCGGACCGACGATCAGAACAAGATCCCCTGTCCCCGCCACGGCGGCTGCCGCTTCGGCCTGCGCCGCGTTCAAAGGACGGGCACTACGGGTGATCGCGTCCGGACGGTCGACGCCGTCGTAGGTAAGACGATGATCGGCCCAATCGATCAACGCAGCCTCCTGATCCAGGATTGCTTGCGTGGTCAGCGCCCGGTCCAGGACGGACTCGCCGATAGGGCGCCCATCCCTACGCAACATCGCGTCCGGGACGATCGGTTTGGACACATCGACGCAGGAGTTGGAGACAACATGCTCGGTCAACGTATTCAACCACGGCACCAGCCGTGCCGCCGGGATGGCGAGGTCGGTTGGGAGAACTGCGGCGAGTTCGCGCAGGATCTCGCTCGGCCGCCAACTGGACTGCTTCTCCGACAGGTTCGCGATCGCCTGATCGACCATCGACGCCACCGTCGACCGATCGATGCCCATGCGACCGACAACCATCCCGGTCGCATTCGCAACGACGTCGACCGGGTCGAGACCGAGCGCCCGCGTCTGTTCGGCCCACTGCACGTGGAGGCTCTCGGCATCGACACCGTGCGTTTTCGCGGGTCGGCTGTCCGTCACGGCTTCGCGTTCGAGCTGCCAACGCTCGCGAGGTGTCGGCTCGCGTCCCATCGTCTCCACGAACCGGTCCAGCTTCTCGTCGATCCGCCGTATCACCGCTACGGTCCGCGTCGAGAACTCGGCCAAGACAACCTCCGGGACATCGATGATTTCGGCGATGCCATGCTCTGGTTCGTTCCACTGCACCCCCAACCGTCGCGTCAACTCCGCCCGCAGACTCGCGTGATAGACCGCCGACAGGGTCTGCTGGTCGCGTTTGATCAGCCGGGCATCCAAAGCGAGCCAACGACCGTCAGGGGATTTGACCCGGTTCGCGATCACAAGATGCGTGTGCAACTGCGGATCGAGCGCGCGACTGGTGTGCTGCCGGAACGCGGCAGCGACGATCCCCTCAGCGTCCACGACCGCGACCTCTCCCCCAATCCGATACCGGGTATGAGCGTGATCCTCGATCCACCGAGCAAGCTCACCCACCGCAGAATCGTGAGCGTCAGCGACCTCACACCGCACGCTCACCTCGCCGAGCGCCCACAACACCGACACCGACTTCGGAGCCGACGCGGTGACATCGAACCCACGCACCGACTTCCCGTCATAATGCCGACCGAGATCACGGTCGGGTCGCCGCGGATCCATCCCGGCCATCACCGCCAGAAACGCCGCATCATCGATCTCACCGCTCACACTGAGCTGGTGCGCGCCGTCGCCGAACCACACACCGCGCGGTTCACCCGAGTCCAGGTAGTAGTTCGGCAACCGCTCGACATAGTACGAGCCAGCATCGAAACCCTTCAACGTCGTGACGCGTACGGTCACCACCCACCTCCACTCACTCGCGTCTCTGTGCACTCGTCTGTCTTTGAAAAGCTGTTGGGTTGGGTGGTCGATGGTGAGGACATAGGCCTTACGCGCCGAACGGGATCGAGGGCTGCTCGACACGGGTCAAGCGGCGGACCGGTGGGCGAGTCGCGTGGGACATCGACGTCCCTGACGCGACTGGCGACGCGATCGCGGCCGATGCGCGTGTCTGGGTCGGGATCGGCCACGTGATCGGACCGCCGATCCACTGCTCGAACAGGGCGCGTGGCACACGGAGCTGGCGACCAAGTCGGATCACCGGCATCCCGCTTACGCCGGCTGTCGCGAGGAACTCGCGTGCGAGCTCGTAGGCCTTGCCACGACTGAACCGCATCACCGCGCCGGCCTCCTCCACCGTCAAGAAGTCCGGTGGTCGGTCATCGGCTGGAACATTGAAATCTGCTCTCACAACAACTCATGCCTCCCAAAACGTGATTTCGTGACGCCCACATCCACCATCGGGTAGAACTCACCCCAACCGGGGAGAAACGTCACAACTTCTCCGCAGAGATACAGAGCACGATCCGGCAAGGGCGCAGCACGTCGTCGACCAATCTCGAGCAGGCCACACCGAGTGCCAGCGGGTCAGCGGAGGCTGGCAGCCCGGGTAACGTGGTGGGCATGACGCGACTCAGCCGAATCACAGTGGACCCGGCCGTATGCCACGGCTCACCATGCGTTCGCGGCATGCGCTACCCGGTCGAACTGATCGTCGATCTCCTCGCCAGTGGGATGACCTCAGAGCAAGTGCTGGCCGACTACCCAGACCTCGAGTTGGACGACATCCTCGCCGCGCTCGAATTCGCGGCCAACGTCACACGGACACGATCAGTGAGCCCGATCTCGGCTGCCTGAATGAGGCTGATGATCGACGCCCAGTTGCCGATGAGGCTGGCGTCAGCGCTCGCCGATCTCGGCCATGACGTCGTTCACACAAGTCAGTTGCCGCTCGGCAACCGGACTCCCGACATCGAGGTCGCGTTCTTCGCCGACAACGAAGGGCGGGTGGTCGTGACCAAGGATCGAGACTTCGTCGACTCCCACATCCTGTCGGATCGGCCGCACTCCCTGTTGCTGATCTCGACGGGGAACATTTCGAACGACGAACTACTCAGCCTGTTCGTGGAGAACGTGGACCAGATCGTCCTCGCCTGCGAAACCAGCGGGCTTGTCGAACTCAGCCGGGTCGCGATCGTGGTCCACTGAAATCGCCATCAAACTGGTACTCCGCAGGACGGCCGCCGCGAATTCTGCCGCGAAACGCTCCGACACAGGACGATATTGCCTGTACTGTCTGGACCATCACACCTGCCCTGAGCAGGTCTAACAACACCCGACAGTACCGGCTGACACAGGCTGAAGCCGACTCTTAATCCGCAGGTTCTGGGTTCGAAACCCAGGGGGCGCACCAGAAACACCAGCTCAAAGGCACTTTTTGGAAAATCTCCGAGCAGTCTATCGATGGCACCAGACAACCTTGGTGGCATAGACAACTCGATAGACTTTCATTACTCTTGAGCTATGGCGCTCGACAGAGTCCGCTTCGAAGCCAAGATCGACCGTTCCGGCGATCATCACCTGTGGCTCGGCGCGCGCAGTTCCAGCGGCACTGGGCAGGTGCGAGTCGACGGCAAGTTGCTCACCGCCGCCCGCGCTGCATACGAACTCGAGCACGGCTCGGTGCCGAGCGACGTGAGGGTGCTCTCGTGCCCCGATGAACCAGCGTGCGTCCGGGTGGATCACCTCCGACTCGATGGACACCACGCCAGCTCCCCGATCACCCCCGCCAGGCGCGCACCGAGAGGCGGCGGGACGATCGAATCGAAGGCACCCGGCGTCTGGAAGATCGGCATCACAGCCGGCCTCGACGCGTCGGGCCAACGCCGCCGAACCTTCCGCACCATACGAGGGACGCGAACCGACGCAGCGAAGGCGCTCGCCGCGCTCGTCACCGAGGTCGGCGACGGCAGTCGGCTCCAGCGCCAAAGCGACAAGCAACTCACCGTCAACGCCCTGGTCGAGTGGTACCTCGAGTTCGCCGCTGAGGACCGGGGCCTCGACCACTCGACGTTGATCGGCTACGCCAATGGCTACTCGCACTGGCTCAAAGACCTCATCGGCAGCAAGCGCGCGAGCGCAATCACGATGGCTGAACTGGACAAGGCGTTCGGACGGATGCGTCGTGCCGGTCTGTCCCGCAGCCGGATGAACAACGCCCGATCGCTGCTGAGCGGCGCCTACAAGTGGGGCAAGCGCCACGGCATGGTGACGTCGAACCCGGTGATCGGATTCGAGCTACCGACGAGCAAACACACCCCTCGGCCGACGACCGCGCCCGAGCTCGAAGAACTGCTGCGGCTCCTCGACGCCGCCGACCAGCACGACGAAACCCTCGCACCAGTGCTCAAGCTCGGCGCGACAACGGGCTTGCGGCGCGGCGAACTGTCGGGCCTCAGACGCGACCGCCTGCGCTTGGGCCGCAACGAGCTCGTCGTCGACAACGCAATCAACGACGCCGGCGGCACTGTTGTCGAGAAGCAGACCAAGACCCGAAGCCGTCGAGTTGTCAGTCTCGACGACACGACCGTCGAGCTTCTCCGCCAACACCTCGCAGAGATGGATGCTCGTGCCGAGCTGTGCGGCACCTCGGTCGCCGCCGACGGTTTCGTGTTCAGTCTCGATCCGACCTGCGCCACTCCCTTCCGTCCGGAGTTGATGACACGGAGGATGAGGAACCTGCGCAACGAGTACGGGCTGACCGACGGCAGCTTCGACGCAACGATTCTTGCCCTGCGAAAGTGGACGACGAGCGAGCTGATGGACGCCGGCTTCAACCCCGCGGCGGTCAGCGGACGTCAGGGACACACCGTGCAGGTAATGCTGCACCACTACTCGACCCGCCGGCAGTCCGCCGACAAGGCCGCAGCCGCGCACCTCGGCGAGCGAGTCCACGGACACCACTCCGTCGAAAAACCGTAACGGTCAGAGCGGTCGCTACAGCCTCGATCGCCTCACCGACGACCGGCTCGTCCCGCAGGTCCGGGGCTGTCTCACTGACCCCGCACGACGGCGCGCACAGGATCGCCAGCGCCCACAAGCGATGAAATCCGGTGCGCCCAGCGCGTTTTCTGCTCTGTAAGTCATTGACGATCTCGCACCGTTCCTCCACGGATCTCCGTTTCTAATCCCGCACTTCGGTTAAGGCCGTCACGAAATCGAACTTTCGCAGGCATGTGTAGGTGGAGGGGTAGATGGTGAGCGATCCGATTGTCGACAGCTGCAGCGGCCCAGTTGATTCCATGCCCCGGTTCGGCCCGGCCAGAGGGCCGGCCTCCTGCCGATCCTCCTCCGCAGGTGGCCCAAGTGCCACAAGCACGATTCACCGTTTTGTAGCGCTCGTGACCGTTGGTGGGTGGGGTCCCATCCCGAACGCGAACCGTCGAGGACGTGTACCCGCGAGGAGGCTGACGTGAGCGATGCGACCTCGGACGAGTGGAGTGCTCTTCCGCTGATGTTGACCGTCGAGGACGCTGCGCGTGTTTTGCGCATTGGCCGCTCGCACGCCTACAACCTGACCAAGGTCTACTTCGCCAGCGGCGGCACCAACGGCCTGCCTGCACTTCGTCTCGGCGATCTGCTCCGAGTCCCCAAATCCGCCCTCCACGAACTCGTGACCACCGGTCGCGTCGCGCAACTGATCCCCGCCCGCGCCAATGACGCGACTCCCGGCGCGACCGCCGCCCGCAACACATCGCGGCCCGCTGGTCGCGCCGACCGCAGCCAGCTGTCCCTGCTCGGTTCGGACTGACCCATGAGCGTCCACTCCCCCACCACCCGAACAGAGCAACCCCGAATTAACAGACAGGTGCCCGCGGATCGGGGTGTGTGGTGATTCGGGTGACAACGCTGTATGCGTCGACTGCGTCGGCGACGGCCCCGTATTACACGCGCTATTTGACGGACGCGCCTGAGGAGGTCCCGGGGTTGTGGGCCGGCCGACAGGCCGACCTGCTCGGCGTGAACGGTGTGGTGTCGACTGAAGCGTTGGAGCGGATGTTGTCGGGCCATGATCCGGTCACTGACGCCCTGCTCGGGATGCCGTTCACTGATCGAACGTTGGCGAACGGGAAGGTGATCCGGGCTGTGGCCGGGTTTGATGCGACGGTGTCGGCGCCGAAGTCGGTGAGCGTGTTGTGGGGTTTGACCGGTGACGTCGGGTTCGTTGAGGCGCATGATGTTGCGGTCCGGGCTGTGTTGTCTCATTTGGAACGGTTCGGGTCGACAACGCGGGTCCGCTCGAATGGCGGTCGTCTGCATCCGGGGTCGCAGGGTTTGATGGTGGCGGGGTTCCGTCAGAGCACGAGTCGTGCGGATGATCCGCAGTTGCACACTCATCTGGTGATCTCGTCGAAGGTGCAGACCGGGGATGGTCGTTGGTTGGCGTTGGACGCCCGGATGTTGAAGCGCTACCAACGCACGCTGGGCGGGATCTATCAGTCGGTGCTGCGCGCTGAACTCACGCAACGGTACGGGGTCGCGTTCGGTGAGATCGTCAAAGGGCAAGCCGAGATCGCCGGCGTCCCGACAGAGCTCCTCGAGTTGTTCTCCAAAAGGGCTGCGCAGGTCGACGACGCCCTGACCGCCAAGATCGCCGAGTTCTACGCTCGTGAGGGTCGTGACCCGACGATGTGGGAGAAGGCGGCCCTGACCCGTGAGGCGGCAGCCGATACCCGTCACCGCAAGACCGACCACCCCGTCAGTGCGCTTCGCCCGGGCTGGATCGCCGACGCTGCCGCGATCGGCATCACGCCCGAAACGTTGATCGCCGACGTCGGTGACGCGGCACGTTCCTCGGTCGCGGTGCCGGACGCGACGGTGAACGATGTTCTCGGGGTGCTGTCGGCGTCTGGTTCGGTGTGGCATCGCGAAGACCTCGTCCGAGTGTTCTGCGACCTGCAGCGCCCGGTCGCCGGTGTTGGCGGGTCCGAGTGGGCGCAGCTCATCGAAGCCGCCGCCGACCGCGTGATCGAGCAGTGCGTAGACCTCGACCCGAACCGAGTGAGTGGTCGGGTGCGTGAGTGTGACGGGCGATCGGAATGGATCGAACCCGTCGCCGCCCACATCACCTCTGAACCGATCTTGGTTCAGGAAGAGACGATCCTGGCGTGGGCTCTCGACGCGTCCGCCGGCGAACCGCGACCGTCCACGTCGGTCGCGACGACGGGGCTCGATGTCCTCCAGCACGACGCCGCCGCAGCGGTCGCTGGCGAGGATCGGTTGGTCGTGATCGTCGGTCCGGCCGGCACCGGCAAGACAACGATGCTGCGTGCTGCGGTCGAGGACCTTCACCGTCAGGGCCGTCACGTGTACGGGGTGTCGACGACCGCGAAAGCGGCACGAACTTTGGAACGCGAGACGGGGATGCGGTCGGACACGATCGCCAAACTCGTTCACGAGTGGGGACTACCCGAACGACCACCCGACCCCGAACGGTCACTGCCACCGGGTACCACCCTGATTGTTGACGAGGCCGGGATGATCGGCACCCCCAACCTGCACCGCCTGATCGAACTCGCCGACCAACAACAATGGCGACTCGCCCTCGTTGGGGACCCGCGCCAGCTGCAAGCCGTCGGCCGCGGCGGCATGTTCGCCGAACTCTGCATCACGACCCGGACGATCGAACTGGAACACGTCCACCGTTTCAGCGAGCCATGGGAAGCCGCCGCGTCGCTGCTGTTACGTCAGGGTGATCCGCGTGGTCTGGACATCTACCAAGCCCACGGTCGGATCCGGGCCGGGACCCTCGCCGAGCACCTCGACCACTTCGCCACCACTTGGATCACAAACAACAATGCGGGTGACACGACGGCGTTGATGGCATCGACGAATCAACAGGTCGATCTGATCAACGAACACGTTCAAACCGTGCGCCGGCATCTCGGCCACATCGACGACGAGCGTCGGGTGTTGATTGGTGGTGGCGAGTCCGCGGCTGTTGGTGACGTCGTCGCGACCCGACGCAACAACCGACACCTCATCACCACCACAGGTGAACGAGTCCGGAACCGTGACCTGTGGACCGTCACCGCAACACATGGCAGCGGTGACCTCACCCTGACACCCGTCACCGGCAACGATGTGATCACGCTCCCCGCTGCGTACGTGGCCGAACATGTCCGGCTCGGGTACGCCGCGACCGAGATGGGCACCCAATCCGACACGGTCAGCGCCAGCGTCGAACTCGCCTCCACGGCGACGTCGTGTCGCAACCTGTACGTCGCGATGACCCGCGGCCGCAACGACAACACGGTCTGCGTCGTCACCGACAGCCACGACATTGGAGACGCACGCGATGTCCTCGACGCGATCATCGCTGTCGACCGCGCCGACATCCCCGCCACCACCCAACGCCGAACCCTGTCTGGCCAAGATCGACAGGTCCGGTCGGTGCCGCCATTGCAGCCGAGATGTGTAGTACCGGACTGGTTCGACACCCTCCGCGCCGACACCGTCGGGCAACTCGACCATGCCCGAGACAACTACCACCAGCAACAGCGGCGAGCGACCGAACTCAACAATCAGATCATCGCTGCTGAGCGTCAACTCAGAATCGTCGAACGGTACGCCCAACCGTTCAACGACGCCGTCACCGCCGCCGAGACCGCCCTCACGGCTGCTACCGACAATCGGCAATCGCTGCACGACAGGCTCGCGACCGCCAAACGACGCGAGCGCCGCACCCTGCAACCAGAGCTCGCCGCAGCCGAACAAGAATTCGAAACCGCGACCGTGAATCGTGACAGTGCCGTCGCCGATGCCGGACCCGCCCGAACACTCACTGCGCAAGCCATCACCGGACTTCGCGATCTGCGCCACGAACAAACCCGACAACAGATCTACGACCGATGGCTCGCCAATCCCGACACCATCGGCGCCCTCCAAGACCGCCTCGACGCCCTCGACACCTGGCGTCGATGGGCCGCCGGACACCAACTCACCAAGAACCAAATCGAGAAAATGAACGCCAGCCTGTACATCGCAAACGACTCCATCAACGAGTACTTCACCCTACGCACCGCCCTGTTCAACGACCCGAACACAGCCGCAATCATTCGGCACGTCGGACGCGACATCGAGCGATCACGAGGACCAGAACTCTCGATCGACTGACGCACCCACCAAGCCAGGATTTGGTACAGATCGCCTAATACATGGGTGATAATCGTGGGTTCTGCGGTGGCGTTGGCGAGTCCTGTGAGCATTCGCGGATGAGCACCTTTCCTTGTCTTGTCCGTTCTGTTTCGCCTTCGGGTGAGCCCCGATTCGCGTTGGGCGAC
>JBBRPP010000066.1:0-23346 GCA_038227995.1 Acidimicrobiales bacterium | reverse complement strand
TGAGGAGTGAACAATCCCTCGATCAGCATCCACTGTCCGTCGGTCAGATCGCTCGGGTAACGGGCCTTCGTCATCCAACCATTTCACTCTCCGCGCGACCAGATCGCGCGGATCGTGACTTTCCGGACACCCACTAAGCGACAATCAGACGGCATTTCGATCGCCACGATCAGTGGAGCGTTGGGTTTCGTCGTCGCCTCGGCGAAGGCCTCGTCAGAGCGAGCGGATGACCCGCTCCAGTTGGGCTTCGTCTCGGACGTCGAGCGGGAGGTGGGTTGCTCCGACTCTTTCGGCGATCTGGCAGGCGAGGCCGAGGCGCGTGGGACCTGTCTCGGTGTCGAGCACCACGATGCGAGCGCCGGTGCGGGCGAGGTGCTCCATCGCGTGGTGGGCGGCCGCTATCGGGTCGGAGCTGCCCGATGTTGCTCGTCCGTCGGTGACCACGACCACGGTGGAGTCGAGGGACGAGTCGCCGGTGGTACCGCTGACGACTTTGGTGGCTTGGTCGAGCCCGGCGGCGAGTGGGGTTGTGCCTCCGGTGCGAAGGTCAGCCAGGCGTGCTCGGGCGATTTCGATCGAAGCTGTCGGCCGGAGGACGATCTGCGCCTCGTCCCCTCGAAAGGTGATGAGTGCTACCCGACCGCGTCGCCGGTACGCGTCGCCGAGGAGGCCGAGCACTGCGGCTTTGGTGGTCGACATGCGGTGTTCGACGCCCATCGACGCGGAAGCATCGACGACGAGCACGAGTAGGGAACCGGTCCGTTGTTCATACGTCGCGGAGCGCAGGTCCAGCGCTGCAACAGCTGCATGCGGGTCGTCGGTCGCGCTTCGCCGGCCCGCAAGGGCGAGTGCCGTCGCGCGGCCGTCGATGGCGATGCCGGCGGATTGGTCGAAGTCGGCGTCTCGGATCAGCCGGCCTCGGGGTCCGCTGGTCAGGCCATCCCGACCGGCGGTGTGGCCTGAAGTCGCGGGGCGTCGCTCATTCGGAAGCCGGAGCGGTAGCTGTGCGCCCGCATCGTCGCGCTGGTCAAGGTCGGCTTGATCGCGATTGAGTTGATTTTCTGGCGACTGGATGGTCGCCTGCTGCCATGCCTGGTCGAGTTCCTCAGGTGTGATGCCGGGTTCGTCGAAAGGCCGCCGCCGGCGACGATGGCTGAGTACGAGCGGCGCCACGTCTCTCACGTCGTCACTCGTTGCTGTTGGTCGGCCGTCAAGGGCGGCAGCGGCCATGGCGGCTCGACAGAGCATGAGATCGGCGCGCATGCCTTCGGCGCCGACCTCGAGCGAGAGTCTGCTGGCTATGTGCAAGATCTCGTCGGGAATCTCGACGAGAGCCTGTCGAGCCTCTGCCACCTGCCTGCTGAGTAGTTCATCGTGGTCGGCGAAGTCGTCGACGCCTGAGCCGCGTTCGGCCGCGAGTTGGCGGCGGAGAACTTCGGTGCGGTGGTCGATGTGCGCGGGGGCTGTGATGTCGACGGACAGTCCGAAACGGTCGAGGAGCTGGGGGCGGAGCTCGCCTTCTTCGGGGTTCATCGAGGCAACGAGGACGAACCGTGCGGAGTGGGTGTGCGAGAGACCGTCGCGTTCAATGCGGTTGATCCCGGAGACCGAGACATCGAGGAGGGTGTCGACGAGGTGGTCGGCGAGCAGGTTGATCTCGTCCACGTAGAGCACCCCGCCATGTGCCGCGGCGAGCAGCCCCGGTCGGAAACGAGGTTCGCCCTCGACGAGCAGCGCCGCCAGGTCGAGCGACCCGATGACGCGCTCTTCGGTCGCACCGAGGGGCAGTTCTACGAAGGGCGCGTCGCCCGGAAGGAGCGCGGCGAGCCCGCGGGCGAGGGTGGTCTTGGCAGAGCCCTTGTCGCCGCGCAGCAGTACTCCGCCGAGCAGCGGGTTGGTGGCCACCATGAGCAGCGCCTGCTTGGCCAGTTCTTGGCCGACCACCGCTGAGAACCTGAGGCGCGTCATCGGTTCTCTTCCCACCCTTCGGCTTCGAGGACGGCTTGGCGGAGGGTGGCGAGGGCGTCGTCGCTGGCGGCCCACATGTTGCGTTCGGCGGCTTCGAGGAGTTTCTCGGCGATCGACTTGAGGGCCCAAGGGTTCGATTGCTCGAAGAACTTGCGTACCTGCGGGTCGGCCACGTAGACCTCGGTGACCTTGTCGTACATCCAGTCGTCGACGACTTTCGCGGTGGCGTCGTAACCGAACAGGTAGTCGACCGTCGCGGCCATTTCGAACGCGCCCTTGTAGCCGTGGCGTTGCATTGCTTCGATCCAACGCGGGTTGATCACTCGGGTGCGAACGACTCGGGCCGCTTCCTCGGCGAGCGAACGAACCAGCGGACGGTCCGGGTTCGCGGAGTCACCGAACCATGCTTTCGGGTCGGCGCCGGTGAGGGAGCGAATGGTGGCGATCATGCCACCGTGGTCTTGGAGGTAGTCGTCGCTGTCGAAGATGTCGTGTTCGCGGTTGTCCTGGTTCTTGACGGCGACGTCGATCGCAGCGAACCGTCGGCGCATCGCATCCTCGTTGGCGACGCCGTACCCGTTGCGGCCGTAGGACCAGCCGGACCAGGCGATGTAGATCGCGGCGAGGTCGTCGTCGGATCGCCACGAACGCTGTTCGAGCGCTGTGAGGATGCCGACGCCGTACGCGCCTGGTGTCGGGCCGTAGACGCGGGGGTCGTCGGCGCCGTGCGCGCGGATGTAGTTCTGGTCGGCCGGCTCGTCGAGTGAGGCGGCGAGCGCGACGGCGTCGTCGACGAGGTGGACGAGGTTCGGGAAGGCGTCGCGGAAGAAGCCGCTGATCCGCAGAGTGATGTCGATGCGGGGTCGGCACAGCTCGGCGAGAGGGATTGCTTCCAGCCCGGTGACGCGACGGGATTCGGGTTCCCAGACGGGTCGGATGCCGAGCAGTGCCAGAGCTTCGGCGACGTCGTCGCCCTGGGTGCGCATCAGCGCCGTTCCCCACAGGACGAGCCCGACGGTGTGCGGATAGGTGCCTTCCTCGGCGAGGTGGCGTTCGATGATCGCGTCGGCGAGCTTGCAGCCGACGTCCCAGCTCAGTTCCGTGGGGAGCGCCTTGGGGTCGAGGGAGTAGAAGTTGCGTCCGGTCGGCAGCACATGGGCGCCGCCGCGGGTCAGGGTGCCGCTCGGGCCGGCCGGCACGTATCGGCCGCGGAGCCCGGCGAGCAGGTTGGTGATCTCGTCGGTGGATCGGCGCAGGTTCGGTACCAGCCAATCGCAGACCCACCGCACGGTCGCCAGGTCGCTTTCGGCGACCGACCAGTTGCGGGCGGCCGCGCCTTCAACCAGTTCTCGGCATCGTGCTTCGACGGCGTCGAGCGCCTGCGGGTCCTGCAGATCGAGACCGAGTTCGGTGGCGACCGAGACTCGCAACGACGCCACCTTCCCGTGGCCGAGACGGGTGATTGCGAGCACCAGATCGACGAGGCCCTCGCCGGATGGAGCGTCGCCGAGCGTGTGGAGGCCACCGCGGATCTGGGCGTCCTTGAGACCGCACAGGTACCCGTCGACGTTGACGATGACATCGTCGAAGGCGTCACCCTGGGGTGCTTCGTCGAGACCGAGGTCGCGGTCGATCGATGCGTCGGTGAGCGTCGCCCAGATCTTCTGGCGGAGAGCGGGGAGCTTGGTCGGGTCGAGGCTTTGAATCTGGCTGTACTCGTCGAACAGTTGCTCGAGCTTCGCGGTTTCGTCGTAGCTGTCAGCGCGGGTCATCGGCGGCAGCAGGTGATCGATCACCACGGCGTGGGCGCGGCGCTTGGCCTGGGAGCCTTCGCCGGGGTCGTTGACCACGAACGGGTAGAAGAACGGCACGTCACCGAGCGCGGCGTCGGGCCAGCAGCCGGCGGACAGGGCGAGCGCTTTGCCGGGGAGCCATTCGAGGGTGCCGTGCTTGCCGAGGTGCACGATCGCGTCGGCACCCCACACCTCGTCGAGCCAGCGGTAGAACGCCAAGTAGTGATGAGCTGGCGGCAGGTTCGGTGAGTGGTACACGGCCACCGGGTCGTCGCCGTAGCCGCGCGGTGGCTGGATGGCGATGATCACATTGCCGAGGTCGACACCGCTGAAGATCAGTCGTTCGTCGTGGATCCTTTGGCTGCCCGGTGCCGGCCCCCATGACCGTTCGAGCTCTCGTTGGGCGTCGTCGGGCAGCGTCGCGAACCAGTCGCAGTAGATGCCGGTGTCGAGGCCGCCGACCGCCGCATCCAGCTGGCCCGATGTCAGGGTCTCCGCGTCGTAGGTGAGGCCGTCGGCGAGTTCGGCCATCAACGTGTCGCCGTCGACGGGTCGACGGGTGATGCTGTAGCCCTCGGCGGTCATCGCGTCGAGGAGCCGCATCGCCGATGCTGGGGTGTCGAGGCCGACCGCATTGCCGAGTCGGCTTCGCTTCGTCGGGTATGCGCTGAGCACGATGGCCACCTTGCGGTCGGCGGCCGGCACACGACGCAAGCGCGCGTAACGCAGTGCCAGCCCGGCGAGACGAGCCACCCGGTCCGGCACGGTGCGGTAGGCGCGCACAGAGTTGCCGAGGTCGTCGCCGTCATCGACGATCTCGTTGAACGCGAACACAGGACCGATGATGCGTCCGTCGAACTCGGGGATCGCGATACCCGCAGTTGCGTCGTAGGGACCGAGACCGCCCTGGTTGTCGAGCCATTCGGTGATCGATTGACCCGACGATGGGGCCTGGATGATCGGTACGTCCAGCGCCGCCAGTGCGGTGGCGTCCCAGTCGTCACCGTCCAGGCCGCCCGCGCCGCCGGTGATGCCAGCACCCGCTGCTGAACCGCCGGTAGCGAGCACGGTGGTGATCAGCACATCGAGGCGTTGGTCGGCAAGGATGTCGAGCACAGGCTGGGCTGCATCGCCGCGCAGGGAGTAGCACCACATCGCGACCACGTCGGCGCCACGGGCTTCGAGCGCATCGCACAAGTCACTGACGAACTGGGTGTTGCCGGCCACGAGGTGGGCGCGGTAGAACACGACACCGATCACCGGGCGCGTATCGGCTCGGTCATCGTGGCTGGCACTGATTCGCCATACCCCGTGGGTTGGGATCGCCTCGGGCGGGTCGAACCCGAAGCCGCCGAGCAGCACCGTGTCGGCAACGAAGCGGAGGAGGTGCGCGAAGTTGTCCGGTCCGCCGTTGACGAGGTATGCGAACGCGTCGGTGAGGATCGCGCTGGGCACGTTCGACAGTGCGGTCAGTTCGGCGTCGGGCACCGCTTCGCCGGCGAATGCGAGCAGCGGGATGTCGCGCTCCATGCAGGTGGCGCGCAACCTGTCGAATTCGTTCTCCCAAGCCCGGCGGCCACGTAGCAGGCGAACGATGACGCACGTCGCGCCGGGTAGGTCGCGGTCGAGGCCGAACGTCCACGGTTGCGCCGCACGCACCGGTGGGAAGTCGTCGGGGAGTGCGTCGAGGGCGACGCGCAGGGCGAGGATCTCGGTGTCGACGTTGGTGATGTACCAGATCATGTGGGTGTGCTCCCGGCGAGCTCGGCGAGCCGTTTGGTGGTGAGTTCTGTGGGGTCGTGGAGGCTGCAGTCGTCGCAGTAGGAGCCACTGCTGGTCTGGTACCACAGGCAGCAGCTCGTGCGTGTCCAGTACCAACCCAACGCATCGGGTGAGCTGCTCAGGGTGCAGTACGCGCCGAGGCCGTCGAGCCACGGCGCCGTTGCGCGTTCGAACTCGTCAGCCCGGGCGCGCACCTCGGCGTCGCCGAGTGGGCCGCTCGATTGCACAGCCCGAAAGATGGTCGCGATCGACGCGGCAACGTTGCCCCACAGCAGCCGCTCTCCCACTCGGGTTCCCGCGCGTACGGCAGCGACGAATGGCACGAGATGTCCTTCGAACAGTTCGGCGGCGAGCGCGGCGGCGTCGATCGGCCGGCAGTGACGGTCGAGGATCGCGACTTCAGCGGGGCGGTGCCGCCCGATGCGTACTGCGGTGTCGGCGGGCGCGGTCGTGGGGACTGCGAGACCGAGCGCGTACGCGGCGACTGCGATGCTCGGCACCCGGAACGCGTAGCCCTGGGTGTACAGCGATGCGGCGACCTGGGCGTCGTCGGTGCCGCGGCCGGCGGCTGTGGCGTCGATCTCGGCACGCAGCCGGTCGGGGTCGTTGATCAGCTCCGCGCAGCCGATCCAGCCATCCAGCGGCGGGGCGGTGTCTGAGCAGCGCAGGTACGACACCCGTGTCTGGATGGTGGCGACGATGTCGGTGAGATCGGTGGTCATGGGCGTGCTCCGGTTGTGGCTGGGCTTGTGGCCCGTGCGATGAGTTGTTCGATCGCGGTCATGTCGAGGTGCTCTGCGAGAGCGTCCGCGACACGGTCGATGGCCTCGATCCGTGCCTGCGCGAAGGATCGGCCGGCGCTGGTGAACCGCTTGCCACGGTGCAGTGCAACAGCCGCGAGAAGGCTCCTGCGGAACTCGTCGGCTTCGAACAGCCCGTGCAACGTGGTGCCGCACCAGCGACCAACGCGCACCCCGTCGACGACGGGGCCGTCGGGCGTGTCGAGGATCACGAATTGCTCGCCACCGTGGGGGCGGACTCGGCCGTGATGGATCTGATAGCCGTGCACTGGCTGGCCGTCGGCGGAGCCCGCACGCTGCAGGGTGACCTTGTCGGGCTCGAAGAGCGTGGTCACCGGGAGCATGCCGAGTCCGTCGACGATGCCGGTTCGACATTCGACCGGATCGTCGATGGCGTCGCCCATCATCTGGTAGCCGCCACAGATCCCGACCACGGTCGCGTCGGAGCGCAAGATCTCGGCGGCGAGGCCGCTGTGGCGCAGCCAGGCCAGATCGTCGACGGTTGACTTCGAGCCGGGAAGCACGATCAGGTCGGGGGCACCGAGGCCGGCGCGGTCGTGGACGTAGCGCACCCTGACACCGGCTTCGATCGTCAATGGATCGAGGTCGGTGAAGTTGGAGATGCGTGGGAAGCGCACGACGGCGACGTCGAGTTCATCGGCGAGCGCTGCTGCAGCCATCGCCACCGGCGCGTCGAGCGCCATCGAGTCCTCGGCATCGAGTCCGGTCGATTCGAGCCAAGGGATGACGCCGAGCACGGGCACACCAGTGCGCTCGGTCAGTTGCGCGCATCCGTCCAGCAGCAGCGCGGGGTCGCCGCGCAGTTTGTTGATCACCAGTCCCTGTACGCAAGCACGCAAGTCGTCGGGCAGCAACACAACGGTGCCGTAGAGCGCAGCGAACACGCCACCCGGATTGATGTCACCGACGATGATCGCGGGCATCGACGCGTCGCGGGCGATGCGAAGGTTGACGATGTCATGGTCGAGGAGGTTGATCTCGGTCGGGCTTCCAGCGCCCTCACACAGCACGACATCGAAGCGGCTGCGCAGGTCGGCGAGCGCTTCGAGCACCACCGGGAGAAGGTCGAGCTTCGTATCGTGATACTCCGCTGCGGTCATGACCTTCCACGGCGACCCGTTGAGCACGACCTGACTTGTCCGCTCGCCGGTCGGTTTCAGCAGGATCGGGTTCATCGCTACCTCGGGCGCGACGCCGGCCGCGTACGCCTGGAAGCCCTGCGCTCGTCCGATCTCGTGACCAGATGGCGTGACGACCGAGTTCAGCGACATGTTCTGTGCTTTGAACGGCGCGACGCTCACACCCGACCGGGCAAGCAGCCGACACAGACCGGCCACAACGGTGCTCTTGCCGGCGTCGGAGGTCGTGCCACACACCATCAATGCCCCGTGCAGACCGGAAGCTGCCATCACCGTGCTCCGATGTGATCGGCGAGCCACGTCACCGCGGCCTCGACGGTGGCGACGGTATCGACGGGCGGTGCCGGTGGCCGCTCGACCATCACGACCGGGATGGCGAGTTGTCGGGCCGCGTCGAGCTTCGGGCGTGTCGCAGTTCCTCCAGAGTTCTTCGCGACGACGAGGTCGATGCGGTGCGTTCGCAGCACCGCAAGCTCGCCGTCGAGCGTGAACGGCGCGCGTGCCAACAGCACTGTGGCGTTAGGAAGGACGGTTGGGTCGGGCGGATCGATGGACCGGACCACGAACTCGGCGCCGCACCGGCGGAACGGTTGCAGCTCCTGGCGGCCGATGGTGAGCAGCACCCGTCGGGCACCACTGTCCTGTACCCGTTGCGCGGCGTCGGGCATCGACAGGGCTGCTATCCATTGATCACCCTGTTGCGGAGCCCACGCATCCCTGGCGAGTCGGAGCAGCGGGATGCCCACGCTCGCACACGCTGCGGCAGCGTTGAATGGCATGCGAGCGGCGAAAGGGTGCGTGGCGTCGATCATCGCGGTGTAGCCGCCGGTGCGGAGGTGGTTGGTGAGGCCGTCGATGCCGCCGAATCCGCCGACACGAACGTGGACCCCGGGTGGCGACGGGTTG
This sequence comes from Acidimicrobiales bacterium, assembly GCA_038227995.1. GTDB lineage: Bacteria > Actinomycetota > Acidimicrobiia > Acidimicrobiales > Ilumatobacteraceae > WLMZ01. The sequence continues at coordinate 14,937 of JBBRPP010000066.1, read as the reverse complement.
CGTGTCGAGGTGCGCCCGGCGAACGACAGCACCAACTCGATGTCTGGAGCGTTCGCGCACATCAGGTGGATCAGTTCCGATGCCTCGGTGGTACCGCCGAGCACCAGGATCCGGTCGCTCGGTCGGGCCGGCGACGACTCCCTGTTGGTCATCTCGGTCACTCGGCCGATCGACTTCGTGGCAGTGGCCATTCGAACTGAACCGCCGAAAGTTCGGTCGGTTCCGGATGTTCCAGTACACCGGAGGCGAACCATGTGCAGAGCGCTTCTACCTCGATGTCATCGACGGCGCTGTAGTAACGGGCCGTCCATCGGCCTTCGGGGGGCCGGGTCCGAACAACCACGACGTTCTTGCGGTCGCAGGGGCCGATGCAGTTGGTGACCTTCACCCTGCCGGCCGCGCGGGTTGCGGCGTCGGTGATGGCGTCGAGGTGTCGCTCGTGGTCCGGGCCGTCATGGTTTCCGCAGCAACAGCCGCGACAGACCAGCACCGACAGCGAGGTGTCGTTGACGTTCATGCCGGCACGGACTGGTGATGGAATGGGTTGCTGTCGGTACGGGCGGCGGCGCGGTCGCCGAGCCAGCCGAACACGGTGCCGAGGACGAGCCATAACAAGGCGTTGCCGGCGAGGGAGTCGAGACGGAAGTGCCAGATGAGGTTGGCCGGTGCGTCGATCGCGTCCGGGTTCGCTGGGAACACCACGTACAGCGCGGCGATCACGGCGAGATAGGCGCCCGCGACCACGGCGAACCTCGGTGCACCCACGAACCCGCGGGCGGTCATCTGTCTCCACGCCTCTCGGGCCAGGATGGCCACGAGGACAGAGACCACCAGAAGGATGAGATACGACGCGGTTCGTTGATCGATGGTGTCCGGGTTGCCGACGCCCGGCGGGTTCGCCGGGTACTTCAGTGCCGGGACGAGCGTCCACACCACGAAGACGGCAGCGGCAAGCCTGATCGAACGCGAGAACGCGCCGCCTTCGCGCGACCCGCTGCGCCACAGCAGCGCGCTGGCGAAGCCGAAGATGAGCCCGACGAACAGCCCGAAGAGCACGCCGCCGACCATGCCACCGACTACCTGCGTGGTCCTGGAAAACATCTCTTCGTGGGCGCCAGTTTCGTGGGCAGCCTCGAGTTCGAGGGCTTTGCGAATCTGGTGCTCGGTCACCGTCCACTGGAACACGGCAGCAACGGCCCCTCCAGCGAGGCCTGCGAGCGCGCCGCGGCCCAAGAAGGCCTTCATGTTGTTCATGACCGCTGCGCGGTCAGTGGCAGGGAAAGCCGAGAGCGTGACGCGAGTCGTGGAACAGCTCGTGGACGACCATCCATTGCGAGGTCAACCAGCCGTTCTCCTGCAACAACACGTACGACCCGAGCATCGCGACCGCGACCACCATCACGCTCCACCAGGGAACGTCGATCGGTGCGGATTCGTGCGTGGGGACAATGGCGACAGCCATGTTGAACCTCTTTCCATGTTCTCGTGGATTGAGCGCAACCGGTCTCCTGGCTCTGGGATCAACGCTCCACCCACCTTCCCAGGCTGACGCCCAGTGGCAATTCGGGTTTCACTTCCCCATCACAGTGGCGAGAACCGCACCGGAATTTCACCGGCTTCCCGACATTGCGCTGCGGCACCATATCAGTCCGAACGGCGCACGTTGTCATCTGCCGGCGTTGTGGGGTAATGACGCGGGGTGTACACGGAGCTGGCGAGCGGCCGGTCCAGCACGCGGGTGGTGGACGAGCCGACGACGACGATGGTGCTCATGTCGATCGATGCCGGATCGAAGTGACCGAGGTCGGTGACGAGGATCGTTTCGTTGTCGCGCCCGACATTCCTGCCGACGATGATGGGTGTGGACTCGACGCGATGGTGTCGGATGATCGACATGGCCTCGGCGAGCTGGTGTGGACGGTGCCGGCTACGCGGGTTGTACATCGCAATCACCAGGTCCGCGCTTGCGACCGCGTCGAGGCGGCGCTCGATGATAGACCAAGGTTTGAGCACGTCGGAGAGAGAGATGACACAGAAGTCGTGTCCGAGGGGGGCACCCACGCGGCTGGCGACTGCTTGCGCAGCGGTGATGCCCGGTTCGACGTCGACCTGCACGTGCAACCATCGATCGGGATGCTCGTCGAGTTGCTCGAGTACGGCGCTGGCCATCGCGAACACACCGGGATCACCGGACGAGACGATGACAACATCGTTGCCGGCGGCCGCCAGGTCGAGGGCGGCGCGGGCACGATCGGCCTCGACACGGTTGTCCGATGGGTGCCGCCGGGCCGAGTTCGAGCCGTCGACCATGGCGAGGTACGGCTCGTAGCCGACAAGGTCGGTTGCTTCTGCGAGGCGGGCTGCGACTGCGGGAGTGCACCAGTCGGCGCGGCCGGGCCCGATGCCGACGACACTGAGGTGGCTTGTCATTCGAGTGTCTGGCGGCGGCTGGCGAGCCCCGTGCCGGGGAGCAGCACCAGCGAGAAGTAGGGGGCGCTGATGTCGGTGGTGTCGACGAGTGGCAGCACCCGTTCGGTGGGGCAGCTGGCCCGTTCGACGTAGATGCCGTGCTCGGCGAGGCCGACCGAATGTGCTGCGTCGCGAACGTCGCCGAGGTGGCGGCCGACCTTCATCACCACCGCCGCGTCGACGTTGGCGAGTGCCTCCTTGAGCTGTTGCGGCGGCATCACGCCGGGGAGGATCGTGAGGGTCTCGTTCATCGACACCAGCGGCACCCCGGCCGCTGCGGACGCGGCCGAGAAGGACGTGACACCTGGGATGACGGTGGTCGGGTAGCGGTTGGCGAGTCGTTGATGGATGTACATGTAGCTGCCGTAGAAAAATGGATCGCCCTCGCACACGACCGCCACGTCGTGTCCCGCATCGAGCTGCATCGCAATGTCTGCTGCGCTGTGGTGGTAGAAGCTGGCGATCTGGTGTTCGTAGTTGCCGGGTTCGACGGCCTCGGTCGTCACCGGATACTCCAGTCGCAGCACGGTCTGGGCGTCGGTGACGACTCCTTCGATGATCGACCATGCGTTGCCGTGGCGGTTGCGGGCGGCGAAGTGGGCGACCACTGGGCATGAGCCGAGGATCCTGCGAGCCTTGATCGTCATCAGTTCCGGGTCGCCGGGGCCGATGCCCACGCCGTAGAGGTGGCCGGTGATGGCACCTGTGACGTGATCGTTGTTGTCGTGGTCGTCGTTGGTGTGGTCGGTCATGACCGGCGTTACTCCTTCGCGGTCGCGAGCGCGTTGACCGCGGCCGCAGCCATCGCGCTGCCGCCACGGCGGCCGTGGACGGTGAGGTATGGGATGTGATGCGGCAGGGTTGCCAGCGCTTCCTTGGATTCTGCGGCACCGATGAAGCCCACGGGGATGCCGATGATCGCCGCTGGTCGTGCTGCTCCGTCGAGGACGAGTTCGAGAAGCCGGAACAGCGCCGTTGGGGCATTGCCGATCACTGCCACGGCGCCGTCGAGGTCGTCGAGCCATCTTTCGACAGCAACGGCGGACCTGGTGTTGCCTGCGGCGGTCGCGGCCTCGGCGATGCCCTCGTCACGCAGGGTGCAACGCACGTGGTTGTGGGCAGGGAGCCGGGTGCGGGTGATCCCGTGGGCGACCATGTTCGAGTCGCACCAGATTGTCTTTCCGGCATCGAGGGCCGACCGTGCGGAGGCCACGAAGTCGATCGACGCCTGGATGTGGCGAACGATGTCGACATCGCCGCAGGCGTGGATGATGCGTACAGCAGTTGTTTCCAACTCGGGTGCGATCGACGAGAAGTCGGCCTCGCGACGGATCGTTGCGAACGACGCCGTGTAGATCGCTGCCCCGTCGCGTTCGTATCCGAGTCTCATCGAAAGACCCCGGTGTCGTCGGCGACGAGATGCTCGATGCCCGTCGGCGCGCCGCAACTCTTGGCGCATGCCGAGAGATGGATTCGCCCGGCTGCCGGTTCTCGGACGGCGATTCGAGATGCCGCCAACCAGGTGTCAGCAGACGCCGAGGCGCACCCACGCGATCCCACACATGCCGACACCGACGCTCTCCCGTCGCCCGGCTGGACTGCGAGGCCGAGCGCCCGGAGACTGTCGACGAGCGCCGGTGCGTCCATCTTGGCGACACCGCAGAACGCGAACGAATGATCCGTCGAGAGCCGAAGGTCGGTGCCGTGGCGGGCGGCGAGGCGGGAGATCTCTGTCAACTCATCGGCAGTGACGCGTCCGAGAAACGGCGCTGCGACGATGTTGCACCGTTCGAGATCGGTGTGTTCGAACAGGCCGAGCATCCGGGCCACCGAGGGGTGAGTTCGTGGCCAGTTCGTCGACGAAGGGCCCGAGACGGGTTGCACCCCGAGCAGGGCGGGAAGTGCATGCCAGCCGATCGCGCTGATGACGCCGTCCATCCGCCGTTCGTGGTCGACGCACAGCTGGGTCGCTGTTGCCACCACTTCGACCGGTTCGCTGGTCCAGCCGATCGGCTCGTCGGCTCCGCGCAGTATCACCGACCAACCTTCACCGTGTGCCAGCAGGCGGACATCGGCATCGAGACCTTCGAGGTTCCAGGCCCCGCGATCGTCGACCACGACACCGAACTTGCTCGGCACTGGTCCGACGATCGTGGACGTCAATCTCGACACGATCGCTTCGACGACCGTCGGCACGTCGTGTTGCGCCTGCGCTTGGGGGTCGTGCCCTGCCAGCGGACTGGCCACCACGGCGCGCAATGCGTCGGCGCGCGCATCGTTGATCGCTAGCCGAGCATCGATGATGGCTCGAGCCGCGGCGTCGACAAGATCGGCGCTGACACCTCGGATCTGGAGATTTGCGCGGGAGGTCACGTCGATGATTCCCGAGCCGCACTCGGCAGCGACGTGTGCCACCGTGCTCAGCATTGATGGTGTGACCGTCCCGCCGGGGACGCGGATACGGAGCAACCAGCCGTCTCCGGTCTCCATCGAGTCGAGCACACCTGGGCACCAACCCCGCGTGTGCCCTCGCCCTGGGTGTGGTTCGAACGTCGTCACGTCACGAACCTACCAGTCACGTAGGGCAGGCTGCCCTACGTTGAGCGTGGTGTTGCTACGCTCGCCCGATGGCCCAGGCGTCGCGCTTTCTGATCAACACCGGTACCGGTAAAGGTAAGACCTCAGCATCGATGGGGGTGATGGCTCGTGGCTGGGCCCGCGGGTGGACAGTATGCGTCGTGCAGTTCATGAAGAGCGAGAAGTGGAAGGTGGGCGAGCGCAAGTTGGCCGAGCACCTGGGTATCGAGTGGTTCACGCTCGGTGACGGCTTCACGTGGGAGTCGACCGATCTGGACGAGACCGCAGCGAAGGGGCGTCATGCGTGGGAAGTCGCTGCCGAACGCATCTCCAGTGGGAACTACGACATGGTGATCCTCGATGAGGCCACCTACATCGTGAAATACGGGTGGATGCCCGTGGACGATCTTGTTGCGGTGATCGCCAACCGGCCATCGCGTACGAACGTCGTGATGACCGGTCGCTATGCCGCGCCGGAGTTGATCGACATCGCCGACACCGTCACCGAGATGACCAAGATCAAACACGCCATGGATCAAGGCATCGGCGCCCGCAAGGGCATCGAGTACTGACCGTGCCCACCCTTGCATCGCGGATCGTGATTGCCGGCACCCACTCAGGAGTCGGCAAGACCACCGTCGCCACGGGATTGATGGCAGCGCTGCGCCACGCAGGGCATCGTGTCGGCGCCGCCAAAGTTGGGCCCGACTTCATCGACCCGGGCTATCACTCGGTTGCTATTGGGCGGCCGTCTCGGAACCTCGACATCTGGATGAGCGGCCTCGATGCCATCGCACCTCTGGCGGCCCGGGCCGGCGACGGCGTCGATCTGCTTGTCGTCGAGGGCGTGATGGGCCTCTTCGACGGCGCCGGTGACGGCACGCCATCGTCCACAGCCGATGTTGCCGTTGCGCTTGACGCACCCGTGATCCTTGTCGTCGACGCAGCATCGATGAGCCAGTCGGTTGCGGCTCTCGTGCACGGGTTCGCCACCCACGACCCGCGCGTCGGCGTCGCCGGCGTGATCCTCAACCGAGTGGGTAGCTCTGGTCACGAGACGCTCCTTCGCAACGCAATCGCCCCCTTGGGCATCCCGGTGCTCGGGGTGCTGATGCGTGACGATCGTTTGGTGTGGCGCGATCGCCACCTCGGCCTCGTCCCGATCGCCGAGCGCGGCGCCGAAGTCGCCACATCGGTCGAACTGCTTGCGGATCTCATCAAGCAACGATGCGATCTCGCGGCGATCGCCGCTCTGGCGGCCACGGCGCCCGCCACCTCGACCATCCTGCCCGCGATGCCGTCACCCGTCGCAGGCGCCCCCGTTCGCATCGCCCTCGCGGCTGGACCGGCATTCAGCTTCACCTACCCCGACAACCTCGAGGCACTCCGAGCTGCCGGCGCGGAACTTGTTCCGTTCGACCCCTGCATCGCCCCGTGCCTTCCGTTGGGCGTGGTCGGTCTCGTCGCCGGCGGCGGCTTCCCCGAAGTGTTCGCACCCGAACTCAGCGCCAACACCACACTGTTGGCCGACGTGCGCAACCGCATCGCTGACGGTCTGGTCACCTGGGCCGAATGCGGCGGCCTGCTGTGGCTGTGCAACGAACTCGACGGCAACCCGATGGCAGGTGTGATCGACGCACGCTCGGCGATGACCGAACGGCTCACACTCGGCTACCGCACCGCCACGGCCACCGTCCCCACACCGCTCGGTCCAGCTGGAACAGTCCTGCGCGGCCACGAGTTCCACTACTCGGCCACCGACCCGCCAGGCGAGCTGCTCGATCTAGTCGGACGCCACGGAACCGGCACCGGCGGCTTCGGCGGCCAGCGACTGTTCGCGTCGTACCTGCACACCCACCTCGGTGCGCGACCCGACATCGCCCGTCAATTCGTCTCAACCTGCTCTACCCTACGTCTGCCCTATACCGGCTAGAGTCCGATCGTGCACAAGTCGTCGATCTATCTCCCGGACGAACTGAAGCAGGAGCTCGGCGCCCTCGCCACCCGCACGGGTCGGTCCGAGGCCGACCTGATCCGTCACGCCATCGAACGACTCCTCGCCGTCTCCGACACGCCGGCGGCCACCGCGACCGGTCCGATCGTCGGCCACCCCCGACCGGCACTCGTCGGTGTCGGGGTCGGCCCCGGCGACCCTGGCCTGATCACCGATCGCGCGCGGGCGACGCTGCTCATTGCCGACCGTGTGCTGGTGATCAGTACCGACGTGCGTTCGGTCGGTCGTGCCGAGATGGTCGTGCGCGCCATCGCACCCACTGCGCACGTCCATCGCGTGCCGTTCGCGATCAGCGGTGACGCCGAGGCCCGTCATGCCTCATTGCGAGCTGTGGCCGACGAGGTCCTGGCCGCCGTCGACGCCGGCGAACTGGTCGCCGTCGCCGTCATCGGCGATCCATCGCAGTGGACCGTGTTCCCCGAGCTCGCTGCGTGGGTGGCGGGCGAGCGGGCGGCACTGCACATCAGCGCCGAGCCCGGTATCACCTCGTACCAGGCTGCTGCAGCGTCGGCCGCCGTTGCGCTGGGCGTCGCGGGGGCAGCACTGGTGGTCCTCGACGACGCGAGCGAACTCGATCGGTGCTTGCAATCCGGTGACGACGCTGTGGTGCTGTACAAGGCGTCCACCGACGCACAGACGGTCAAAGCAGCAGCCGCACGCGCTGATCGCCACGATGCTGTCGTTGCTGAGCTCAGCGGGCTCCCCGGCCAACGGCTGCTGCCACTCGGCGACACCCCCGACGGCCCCATCTCGTACCTGGCCACGGTCGTGTTCCCCGCTCACCTCGCGATCCCAGCGGGGTTGCCGGCATGATCTCCTTTGTCGGCGCCGGACCGGGTGCGGCTGACCTGATCACCTTACGCGGCGCGCAACGACTCGCCGCTGCGGACGTCGTCATCTGGGCCGCCTCACTCGTGCCCGAGGCACTCCTCGAGCATTGTCACACGAACGTGACGCTGCACGACTCCAAGACGATGACACTCGATGATGTCTGTGCTGTCTTCGCGGCGCATCCCGAGGCGGAGATCGTCCGGCTTCATTCCGGTGACCCGACGATCTACAGCGCGATCGGTGAACAGATCGCCTGGTGTCATGCCAACGGCCGGAGCTTCGAGATCGTTCCGGGGGTCTCGTCGATGAACGCCACTGCCGCACTCGCAGGCTGCGAGCTGACCATTCCCGGTGTCGCCCAGTCCGTGGTGATCACTCGGCTCGCGTCTGGTACGCGGGCGTCGATGCCCGACCTTGAGACCATCCAGGCGTATGCCGCCACTGGTGCAACTCTCGCCATCTTCCTCTCCGTCGGCCACGTCGAGGAGCTGACGGATCGCCTCTTGAGCACCGGGTCGGCATACAGCGCGGACACTCCCGTCGTGGTCGGACGACGGATCAGTTGGCCCGACGAGCAACTGCTGCGAACCACCATCGGCGCCATGGCCAACGACGTTCGGGCATCGAACCTCGACGCCACCACCCTGTTCCTCGTAGGGCCTGCGCTGGCCGGCGCGACCGACCAGCGCAGCCACGTGTACGCCGCGGACTACACAACTCGCTTTCGCGCCGCTACGGCGCGCTCAGACGGTGCCGTCCATGTCTGAGTCAACCACGTCTGAGTCGACCAACGGCGAGTCGACCAACCGCGAGCCATCGGTCGCGGTCGTCGGCGTTGTTGGCGGTGAGGTGTTCGGTCACTCAGCCCGCGATGTCGTCGACACCGCCGACGTTCTCTTCGGATCGCCTCGCCACCTGGCCTGGTTCGCCCGCCGAGACGACGCCCAGCAACGCGTCGAGCTCGTCGGCGCCCTCGCACCATTGATCGACCGCATCGCCGATCACCAGGCAGCGGGGCGGCGGGTGTGCGTGCTGTCGTCGGGTGATCCGGGCTTCTTCGGGATCACCCGTCTTCTGGCCGAACGGTTCGGCACGCTCGGCGTGCGCGTGCTCCCGGCTCCGTCGTCGGTGTCGCTGGCCTGGGCGGCAGCAGGCATGACCTGGGATGACGCCGATGTCATCTCCGCACACGGCCGGCCACTCGCCGATGCCGTCGCAGGTGCAATCCGCTCACCCAAGGCAGCGGTGCTCACCGCTCCTTCGAACCCGCCCGAGGCACTCGGCAAGGAACTGCTCGCCGGCGGTTGTGGGCCTCGCCACGTCGTGGTCGCCAGCCGCATCGGTGAGGCCGACGAACAGATCGCCCATACCGATCTCGATGGACTGGCTTCAGGCCACTTCGATCCGATGTCGGTCGTACTGCTCATCGCACCCGACGGACGGCACGATGCGCCGTCGTTGTCATGGGGACAGCGTGAGGAACACTTCACCCATCGCGCCGGGATGATCACCAAATCGGAGGTTCGTGCGGTCGTGCTCGCCAAGCTCGACCTGACCCGGACCGGGGTGCTGTGGGACGTCGGGGCCGGCAGCGGGTCCGTCGGCATCGAAGCCGCCACCATCGCTTGCGGACTACGCGTCTACGCGGTCGAACGTTGCGCCGCAGACGCGAAAAACATTCGTGCAAACGCGATCGCGGCGGGCGTGAGCGCCAGCCTCGACATCGTCGTCGGCACCGCGCCCGAGGCCCTGCGCGAGCTCCCGCAGCCCGACCGTGCCTTCGTCGGCGGGGGAGGGCTCGATGTCGTCGACGCATGCTGGCAACGCCTGCGACCGGGAGGTGTGCTCGTTGCGACGTTCGTCGTGCTGAACCGCGCTGTCGCAGCAATGGAGCTGCTCGGCTCGATGGTCCAGATACACATCGATCGCGCCGTCCCGATCGGCGGTGTCGGCATGCGGCTCGAACCCACCAACCCCACCTTCGTGTGCTGGGGCCAACGATGACGGCCACGATCGGCGCGACAGGTGTTGTTCTCGGTATCGGTATGTCATCGAAGGCAACAGCTGAAGAAGTGCTCGCGTTGGTGGCCGCCGCACTCCGAGGTCACCACCTACAACTCGGCGACGTAGCGGTCGTCGCCACGCGGCAACAGTTCGCGCTCGACAAGCGACTTGCATTCGGCAGACCAGTCACCGGGGTCTCGGACCAACGACTCGTCGCCGAATCCGGCCCATGCGAGCGGACCGTCGGCCTGTGCGCTCGGGTGGCTGAAACCGCAGCGCTCCTCGCTGCCATCCAACTCGGCTCTCAAGGAACGACCGCAACGCTGCTCGGATCAGTGCAACGATCGGCTCACGCCACCGTTGCCATCGCCGCCCCGGACACCGGAGCAGAACCATGACCGTCCACCTCGTGGGTGCCGGACCCGGCGACCCCGACCTGCTCACCGTCCGCGCCGCACGCATCATCGGCCACTGCGACATCCTCGTCCACGACCGACTCACCACCGCGGCAATCCTCGACCTCGCCCCGCCGGATGCGTTGCGCATCGACGTCGGCAAGGCGGACGGCCACGCAGTGATGCCCCAACACGAAATCAACCGCCTCCTCGTGCGCCATGGGTCGACCGGCACCAAGGTTGTGCGCCTCAAAGGCGGCGACCCGTACGTGTTCGGTCGTGGCGGCGAAGAAGCCGAGGCCCTCCTCGCCGCTGGTGTTCCGTTCGAAGTCGTGCCTGGCGTCACTTCGGCCATCGCCGCCCCGATGGCTGCGGGTATCCCGGTGACGATGCGCAACCGGGCGCTCGCGTTCACCGTCATCACCGGTCACGAAGACCCCAATGGGACATCGATGGTCGACTGGGAAGCCCACGCGGCCACTGGCGCGACCCTCGTCGTGCTCATGGGGGTCGGAAGGATCGCGACGATCGCCAAGCGGTTGATGGTCGGCGGGCTCGACCCGGACACCCCGGCTACCGCAGTGAGGTGGGGGTGCACCGACCAACAGACGGTCATTCGAACCACGCTCGCGGAGATCGGCCACGCCGATCTCGCGGCACCGACCACGATTGTGATCGGCGAGGTCGCCGGTCTCGACCTGCGCAGCATCTCCTGCCCGTGACGAAGAACGCGACAACCGGTGGGCCGGTCCCGCCCGCAGGCGCGCATGGCGGCGACGGGTCACGGGTGGCAGCGGCGCTCGGATTTGACCAGGCATCGATGATCGATCTCTCCGCGAGCATGAACCCCTTCGCACCAGACGTAGCGGCCTTGCTCTGTCGCCTGCTCACCCGCTCCGGCGCCGCGCTCAGTCACTATCCCGACCCTTCGGAGGCCACCCTCGCGCTCGCGGACGCGATCGGCGTCGACGACAACCGGCTCGTGCTCACCAATGGTGGTGCGGAGGCGATCGCACTCGTCGCGGCCCACGTCGGCGCCGGCAACGTCGTCGAACCCGAGTTCGCGCTGTACCGCCGGCATCTCGATGCCATCGATCCCAACGCGCCGCGGTGGCGGTCCAATCCCTCCAATCCGCTCGGTCGACTCGCCGAACCCGGCGATTCGGCCGGTGTGTGGGACGAAGCCTTCTACCCGATCGCCACCGGCAACTGGACCCGCGGCGACAACGCCGCATGGCGGCTCGGTTCGCTGACCAAGCTGTGGAACTGCCCGGGCCTTCGCGTCGGCTACGTCATCGCACCCAACGTCGAGACAGCACGAGCCATACGACACCGCCAACCGCAGTGGGCCGTGAACGGACTCGCCATCGCAGCCCTCCCCGAACTGCTCGCACTGACCGACCTCACGGTGTGGACCACCCAGATCCGTGCGCTGCGGCGCCACTTCACAGCCAGCCTTGAAGCACTCGGCTTTGTCGTCCGCGGCACCGATGTCAACTGGCTGCTCATCGATCAACTCGACCTGCGCACACAACTCGCTCGTCGCGGAGTCCTCGTCCGCGACTGCGCATCGTTCGGAATGCCCGGCGTGCACCGAGTCGCGCTCCCCAAGCCGGAGAACCTCGACCAGGTGCTCGACGCGTTCGCAACCATCTCGCCGCGATGACCGCACTCGCCGCCGCCGCTGGAGGCCTCGTCGACCAGTTGCTCGGTGAACCGCCGCTGCGTTGGCATCCCGTCGCCCGCTATGGATCGAGCATGCAACGCGTCGAGACACGTCTCTATGCCGACCGACGCCGCAACGGGATCGCATTCGCCGCTGTAGGCGCCGGCCTCGGCATCGGTGGCGGGTTCGCGCTGCGCCGCTGCCTCGGTCCGAAGCTCGCCACCGTGGTCGCAACCGGCATCAGCTCGGCAGGCAAGATGCTCGATGATGAGGCCAGCACGATGGCCGCCCTGCTGGGCGCCGGAGAACTGGTAGGTGCGAGGGCCCGGGTCCGCTCGCTCGTCGGACGTACCACTGACGACCTCGACGAGAACGAGATCAGTCGTGCGGTCATCGAATCGGTCGCCGAGAACTGCGTCGACGCCGTCACCGCCTCGCTGTTCTGGGCTGCCGTCGGTGGAGCCCCGGCAGCGCTTACTCACCGGGCGATCAACACCCTCGACGCGATGGTCGGCCACCACGGCGAGCGTTACGAACACTTCGGCTGGGCCAGCGCCCGACTCGACGACCTGGTCAACTATCTCCCGGCCCGACTGACCGCAGTGTCGGTCGCCCTCGTTCGCCCCTCTCGGGCACGTGCGATCTGGACCGCCGTTCGACGAGACGCACCCCATCACCCATCACCCAACGGTGGAATCGTAGAGGCCGCATTCGCTGCCGCGCTCGGTGTGCGGCTCGGCGGCGTCAACCGCTACGACGACAATGTCGAGGACCGAGGCACGCTCGGAGACGGACCACCCCCCACAGTCACAACCATTGCCGCCGCTGTTCGCCTTCGCCGCCACACCACTGCGATGACCGCAGCACTCCTCCTCGCAACGTCCGCCAGCGCTCAGTTGCTCAGACGACGAAGCAGGTAGGTGTCGAACATCCAACCCTTCGCCGCTCGAGCCTCAGCCCGCACCCGCACAATCTCATCGGCCACATCATCGAGCGGCCCCGCGATGAGGATCTCATCGGGACCACCGAGATAGGCGCCCCAGAAGATCTCGAAGCCACACCCGATCACGGTTCTGAAGCTCGTCTCGGCGTCCAGCATCACCACCACATCGTCGATACCATCAGGCAGCCCCTCACGGAGGCGCCGGCCCGTTGTGATGTGCACTGATCGACCGATCCGATTGAGCGGAATCCGATGGCGCGCCGTCAACAGTTGGATGCTGCTGATGCCGGGAAACACCGTGAAATCCAAGCTCAGACGCCCGGCAGCGTTCACCTGATCGACGATCCGCAGAGTGCTGTCGTACAAGGACGGGTCACCCCACACGAGGATACCGGCAGTCTCGTCCTCACCGACGTCAGCGAGCAAGATGCGTTCGAACGCGGCAACTCGCTCCAGATGCCAGCGAGCCACCGCCTCGTCGTAGGGCAGATCGGTGCCGCGCACTGTGTCCTCGAGCGTGAGCGTTCGGAATGGCTTGCTCCCAGCGAACCGATCGAGTACCTGGCGCCGAACACTCGCCAGGTCCCCCTTCGCCTCGCCCTTGTCAATGACCAGGAACGCATCGACCTCGGCGATCGCCCCCGCGGATTGCACTGTCACGAACGACGGATCACCCGCACCAATCCCGATCAAGAGCAGTCGTCGGATCGGCGTCCGAGAACTGGACGGGGGGTAAGCAGCCACTCGTTCGAAGCTACCCGAAGCCTGAGGTTCTACCCATCTTCTGTCGCGTCGATCGTTACCACCACACCCACCTCCAATGGATGGACGGCTTCCATGCGGTATCGGTCGTGCAGTTCGGCGCCGACGTCGGTGAAGTACGTGTGGTTGTTGACCGGGACGGCAGCGTCGGTCGGGTTGTCGAACGTGAACATGACCTGATCGCCGGGATCGATGAGCCGGACGCTGGTATGCGGGGGGATTGTTCCTGCGAAGTTGTAGCGGGTCTGCTTGCCGTCGTTGACCGGAGTGGTCCACACGGTGACGACATCGGTTCCGCTGAGGCGCCTGATGATCTTGTCGACGCCGGAATACGAGATGCCCACGAGCCCCGCGATGTCACGCAGAGACAGGCCATCGCGATGCGCCTCGACGATCGCCCGGTTGCGCTCGACCGTTGCTTCGTCGACTTTTCTGCCGAGGCGCCGCAGACGACGCACCGTCTCGGGCCCCACCACCGGCGTCTCGCTCAAGCCTGTCGGCCGACGTGCCGTCATGAACGAAGAGTGATCGACACTGTGTACTTTGTCAACAATGAGTGTCGACTTTGTACACACCGAAGTGCTGACGGACTGTTTTGAACGGTAGGGAACCGGTAGAAGCTGGTCGCTTCTTCGGGTCTGCGCAAGCCGTTGACCTGGGGTTTTGTCCCGAACACGCTGGGGGGAATCCCCCTGCCGACTTTCTGGCATATCCCCTGGTCAGGGCATATACATGCGTGGAGCTGGGGGGAATCGAACCCCTAATTTCGGTGTGGCTCGCTGGTGATCTGTGTTGTTCAGTAGTCGTGAGCTGCGACGATGCTGTTTGATCGTGGTGATCTGTGGTGGTTGTTGGTGGTCTGTGGTGCGAACTTCGGTAGAAGATCGGTAGAAGCGGACACGTTCACACCCATTGTTGACGGCATTTTCCTCATCGGGGTCCCGGCGACCCCTTTGAGGAATACCGCTCGTTGTGTGGGGAGGTGCTGATGCGCGGCTCGGTGGTGAAGAAGAACGACCGCTGGTATGTCGTGATCGAGGACCGCGACCCGACAACGGGTGCTCGCAAGCGCCGCTGGCATTCCGGGTTCCGGACCAAGCGTGAAGCACAGGCCGCCTGTAACGAGCTGGCGGCGGCGATGCAACGCGGCGACTACTTGCAGGCGAACCGGCAGACCGTGGGGGAGTTCGCGCAGGAGTGGCTGGTGACGATCGCACCAACGGTGCGCCCATCGACGCTCGACAAGTACCAACGTGATCTGCGTGCGCACGTCATC
>JBBRPP010000065.1:0-24380 GCA_038227995.1 Acidimicrobiales bacterium | reverse complement strand
CTACCGCCTACGCGATCATCACGCACGCAGCGACACACTTCGCCGAACCACCACCGGCACCCGCCAACCGCTACATTGACCACGCCTCACAGGTGGGGAATTTCGATGAGCACACCTGGGGAATTTCGCTGAGCGCGAGCACTGATGGCCGTGGCAGCCGACACGAACCTGTTCTGGTACGGCCGCCCGGCGTTTGCGATCGGGCAACGCCTCGCCGGTCGTGAGTCGAAACCGCTCAGCATCATCGTCTTCGACGATGAATGTCCACATTGGGAATGCCTTGGGGGTGTCGTCGAAGGCAGGGTTCACGACATCGGACACCACGCACGGCTCATCGATCTCAGCCCGGACTCCGACGCAATCGCTCACTCCAAGCCTGACCAATCTGACCTGCCGGCGCAGGTGTCGGCTCTCTCACGGGCGATCGGTGGGCCGATGATCAACGCGCAGTACGAGCCGACTGGCTGAATGCGCCCGTGCGCTGTGTCATCGGACCCCGACGACTCCCGCGCGTTTCCTGGCGACGATCGCAATGTTGCCCAGCCGGACAGGCAGGACCAACGAGCGAAGTCGATCGCGACGCTTGTACTTGATGCCGGTCACCGCGAGCCCGACTGCGAGAAACTGGTCGACACTGAAGTAGTTCGCCGTTCGGCGGACAGCGATCACGTCGAAACCTGAACGGTCGAGGAACGACTTCATCGACTTCGGGCTGTACAGCTGCGGGTGCTGCAGGCAGTACGGCGGCCACTTCCGACCAAGTACTCGACGAAGCAGAGAACCCTCGTTGTGGACCACGATCAGGACCAGGCCGTCGTCGTTCAACAGCGCGTTCCATCGCGCCAGATCCTCGAGCGGATGCAGAAGGTGGTCGACGACGTGGATCGCTGCAATGCCGTCGTACGTTCGGTTCACGTCGGCCAGGTTGGTGAAGATCTCGGCATCCGCACCGATCACCGACGCCAATTCTGCGTGCACTTCGATATTGGGTTCGAGGCCATCGACTGCGGTCACCGTGGCGATCTTGCGGAGATTGCCGGCGAGCAGTCCGATGTCGGCGCCGATGTCGAGCCATCGGCCGCGCGGGGTGGCGGTCTCGGCGAGGATGTCGACGTAGCCGCCCTGGGTCTTGGTCAGCGTCGCGGGATCTTCGCCGGCGGTGTTGTCACCCATCGAGTGATACAGCTCGTCGACGGCTTCGTCGGAGAAATAGGTCGGGGAGTACACC
The DNA here is from genome assembly GCA_038227995.1 of Acidimicrobiales bacterium. GTDB lineage: Bacteria > Actinomycetota > Acidimicrobiia > Acidimicrobiales > Ilumatobacteraceae > WLMZ01. The sequence continues at coordinate 23,152 of JBBRPP010000065.1, read as the reverse complement.
TGTTCACATGTCGCGCAACGGAGGTAGGTGAAGAAGATCTTGTCCGAGCGGAACCCACGCCAGTGCTCGGCGAGGGTCTCGTCGTCGAGGGACTCAGCGCGGGGCTTCGATGCCGCGAACTCGCTGCCGCCGTTGCGCGCCCGGCACGTCGGACATTTTCGTTCAACGGTTGTCGGACCAGCGGTCTGACTCAGCGAAGCACTCACGCGTCGAAGCGTAGACGTGCCGGGTTGCTGTGTCGCGGACAGAGACAGGCTGCGCCGGACGCCCTCCATTAGGGTCGGGCGTCTCAGAACCGTTGATGGGAGGCAGTGCGTGCAGGTCAAGTCGGCGGACGAGATCGTCCGCGAACTTCGCGAGCAGGGGTATCGCGTGTCTCAGTCGTCGGTCAGTTCGGTGGGTCGCTACGCACCGGCGGACGCGGAGTGGAACTACAAGGACATTCCGCACCTCAACTACGTTCACTCGCAGGTCGGCGGTGTCACTTTTTACACGACCGATGATGCGAGCAGCAGCGTGTTCATCCAGAAGTTCATGGGCATCCGCGCCATCTTCTGCGGAGCGCTGTACCAGTCGTCGGCATCCGCGATGACATACCTGTTCACCGCTGCGTTCTTCGTAGTCGTCGTCGAGACCAGCTGGCGCTCGGTCTCGGACAACGAGACCGAGGTGACGACTGCGTATCACATCGCCAGTCCGAAGGTTCTTCGGCCGGTTCACAAGCTGTTGCACGGTGCCCTTGCGCGCAACTACAAGCTGCTGATGTCCGAGGACCTACCGATGAGGTTTCGTCGCGGCGATCTCCGCGCTCGTGGCTATGGCTACCGCGTCGACACCGAAGGCGTTTCGTTCCTGCAGACGCTGCGGACCGGCCGGCGCAACCTGGTTGCCCCGTCGGCGTCGGCGGTGCCGACGGATCTCGAGGTCGATCTCGTCGCTCTCGACGACGGCGAACAGTTCCTCGGCACCGACGACTTTGCCGGCCTTCGTGTGCACAAGGCGGGGACGACGGTGCAGTGCTTTCCACGGTTCTGTCCGCACGACGGCGCCGCTCTCGATGATCGACCGATCGGCGTCGGCGGCACGATTGCGTGCCCGTGGCACGGTCGTGAGAATGGCCCGTTGCTGTCGGTCGACCTCTCAGCCGAGGTCGACGCCGAATCGAGCGGTCGAACGGTCAGTTGGGGTCCGAACACGATCACGGTCGAGTCGGGGCGGCTGTCGATCCGATCGAACGTCGAAGCGCCGCTGTCTTCCGATCACGAGGACTAGCGGCTCATCGGCGCTCAAGGCTCGTGATGCCATCGAATCGTCCGTTCGATCGCGGCATCGAGATCGATGCGTTGATCGAGTGACAGCTCGCGCCGCGCCCGGTCGGTGCTCGGCACATACCGGTGCGGAGGAGCATCGGGGACTGCCGTTCCGGCGATCTCGGCCGGCACCCCGGCATGTCCTCCGACGAGGCCCGCGAGTTCTGCGATCGTCACGGCCGATTCGGATCCGACGTTGTAGGCCCGCTGATCGACGCCGCGCGCCAGCAGCGCCCACATCCAGACCGATAGGTCCACCGGATGCATGTACGACCGGATCGCGGTGCCATCGCCGGCGACGCGAATCGAGCGGCCGGCGAGCGCGTCGCCGATGAAGTTCCCGGCTGCGAAGTGGCGATCGATCGGCAACAACGGACCCAGGAAGGCGAACAAGCGGGCGATGACGAATCGCATCGGCGACGTGGCGGACGCGGTGACACCGAGCGCCTCGGCTCGACGTTTGCCGATCTCGTAGGCGGAGGTGGTGTTCGTCGGTTCAGCAGGCTCATGCGTCTCCGGCAGTCGGTCGACCGTCGGGGGTTGAGTGCCGTACACCGCACCAGAACTGGTGAAGAGCATCGGGATGGCGCCGCAGGATGTGGCGAGCTCGAGGACGTGCGACATGCCGGCGGTGATGACGTTCAACATCTCGTCGGGGTTCTCGTTGTTGAGCGAAGCACTCGCGTCGGTTGCAGCGTGCACGATCGCGTCGACGTGACCGATGGATGGCAACGGTCGACTCACATCAGCGGTGATGAAGTCGATGTCGGGTCGATTGCGGAGGTGGGGACGAGAGACCAGATGGGCCTCCGGCGCACGGCTCGGAATCGTCATGTGGACGCGAACGCCGAGTAACTGGCACGCAGCCATCATCGACTCGACCAACCAGGACCCGACGAAGCCGGTGCCGCCGGTGACCAGGAGGTGCGACCCATCGTGTATCCGAAGGTCGTCCTCGGAGCGATCGACGATCTGGGCGAGGTCCACCTGCGGCAGCGGTTTCATGATGTTGGTTCGCTGCGGTAGGTGTCGACGCTGAAGTTCGGTGACAGTCCGTCGGCGTAGGAGAACAATTCTGACTCCGGCCGCTGCGGGTGCCGGGGGAGTGCCCGGCGCGCCGCCAATGCGCTGGGCAGCCCGGCAACGGCGCGGGCAATCGAACGCAACCGCTGGGCGCGATACGGGCCGCTGATCACGCCCTTTGCGTGGACGACGAATCGCGACGCGAATGCGCGTGCCGCAGTGCGGGCGCGAAAGTTCTTGGCGACGCACAACAGCAGGTTGCGTTGGACCAATTCGTAGCGAGCCGGCTCGCCGAGCTTGCGTGTCGACGCGGCGTGCTGATGCAGGACCAGAGCAGTCGTTGCCGCGATTGTTCGGCGACCGATGCGCTGCGCCCGCAGTGCCCAGTCGATGTCCTCGTAGTAGAGGTGGAAGCGCTCGTCGAGCAGGCCGACGCTTCCCTCGTCGAACGCGTCGGACCGGAACAGCCCAGCGCAGAAGCAGGTACCCAGGACGTCGGCGCCGTCTGCTACTTGCTCCGTCCAGCGTTGGCCGATGTGTGCATTGAACGCTTCGCCATTGGGGCGCACGACGATGCCGATGGAATCGATGCGGTCCGGCTCGTTGGCGAGCATCACGCGTGGAGCGATCGCGATGACATCGTCGGGAGCATCGGCGACGTGTGCGGCGCAGATCGACAGCGCGTCGCTCGCAACGGTTGCGTCGTCGTTGAGCAGGAAGACGAGGTCGCCTGCTCGACGTCGACGCAACCCTTGATTGACGCCGGCCGCGAAGCCGCCGTTGCGCTCGCTGCGAATGACATCAACCCGATCGTTGGTCCGCCAGCGGTCGGTGGCCGCTCCGCCGTCGGGGGAGGCGTTGTCGACGAGGGCGACGGTGACGTCGACATCGATCGACGCAAGCAGCGATTCGATGCAGGCATCGACGGTGGCGGCGGGGGAGCCGTGAACCACCACGATCGCAGTGATTCGGGGCGTCGTCACTCGCCGTCGAGATGGGTTGAGTGCCACCGCCACGCCGTCGCGATGATGGTCTCGAGGTCGTGCTTCGGCGTCCAGTCCAGCGTCTTGTTCACCAGCGTCGGGTCGGCATACACGGAGATCGGATCGCCCTCTCGGCGCGGCACCATCTCCATCGGCACGGTCGTGTGGCCGATCCGTTCGGTCGCTCGAATCACGTCGAGCACGCTGCTACCGACACCGGTACCGAGGTTGAGGCTGACTGAATCGCCGTTGCCGGCGAGGTGATCGAGTGCACGGATGTGCGCGTCGGCCAGATCCTCGACATGGATGTAGTCGCGGACAGCGGTGCCGTCGTGCGTCGGATAGTCCGAGCCGAAGACCTGCACCGGTGGGCGCTTGCCGAGAGCCGCTTTCATCACGACGGGAATCAGGTTCGCGCTGTGGGTCCAGTCCTCGCCGATGACGTTGTCGAGGCTTGCCCCGGCGGCATTGAAGTAGCGAAGGCTGACGGTGCGCAGCCCGGACGTGACGCCGTACCAGCGCAGGATCTGCTCTGTCGTTGCCTTCGTCTGCGCGTACACGCTCTCGGGGTTGATCGGGGCGGACTCGGTGACGGGAATGATCTCGGGTGTCCCGTAGACCGAACACGACGACGAGAAGACGAGGTCGCGGACACCACAGGCCAACGCGGCATCGATGAGGTGGACCGTGCCGTCGAGGTTGTTGTGCCAGTACTTCGAAGGCAACCGCATCGATTCGCCGACGTTCTTGTGTGCTGCGAAGTGGACGATCGCAGTCACGCCGTGCTCGGTGCACACCTTGCTCACCAGCGCTTCGTCGGCGATGTCGCCGATGACCAGTGGGGCATCGAGGACGAGTTCGGCGTGGCCGGTGTCGAGGTTGTCCAGCACGACGACGTCGCGGCCGAGGTCGCGCAACGCGCGCACCGTATGTGATCCGATGTACCCGGCACCGCCAGTCACGAGCACGGTCATGATGTTGTCTCCTCGAGGTGGATCTACAGGTGCAGTTCGCTGCGGAACGCAGTGATCATCTTGCCGAGGCCATCGCGCAGCGAGACCGTCGGCTGCCAGCCGTAGGTGGAACTGATGAGCGTAATGTCGGGGCAGCGCTGCATGGGATCGCCCTCACGTTCCGGAGGCAGTGGCACCGTGATGATCTCACTCTTCGAGCCGATGATGTCGACGACGAGCTCGGCGAGTTCGCGCATCGTGAACTCGGCCGGGTTACCGACGTTGACCGGACCGGTCAGGTGACCGTCGAGCACTGCGATCAGGCCGCGCACTTCGTCGTCGACGTAGCAGAAGCTTCGAGTTTGCGAGCCGTCACCGAACAACGTGATCGGCTCGCCACGCAGCGCTTGGGAGATGAAGCTGCCGACGACGCGGCCGTCGTCGGGCCGCATGCGCGGGCCGTAGGTGTTGAAGATGCGCACGATGCGGACTTCGATGTCCATCACCCGGAGGTAGGCCATCGTGATCGCTTCGGAGAAGCGCTTGGCCTCGTCGTAGCAGCTTCGCGGGCCGATGCAGCTCACGTTGCCGAGGTAGGACTCGGGCTGCGGATGGATCAACGGATCGCCGTAGACCTCGCTGGTGCTGGCCAGGAAAAAGCGGGCTTGCTTGATCACCGCGAGGTCGAGGAGGTTGCGCGTGCCGGTGCTGCCGACATCGAGGATCTCGAGCGGGATCGTCGCGAAGTCCGACGGCGAAGCAGGGCTGGCGAGGTCCATCACGGCGTCGAGCTGGCCGTCGATGAGCATCGGATCGGTGACGTCCTGTTCGAGGAACAGGAACCGTTCGTGGTTCATCAGGTGAGCGATGTTCTCGGGACGGCTGCTGATGAAGTTGTCGACGGCGATGACCTCGTCGCCGCGCGCCAGCAAGGCGTCGGAGAGATGGCTGCCGATGAAGCCGGCGCCGCCGGCGATGAGAACGCGCACTGCTATCGACCCACTCCCTGATATGTGAAGCCGGCGCGGATCGCGGCTGCACGGTCGAGCAGGTTACGGGTGTCGACGATGTTCGGCTGTGCCAGGCGTTGCTTCACCTTGTTGAGATCGAGCCAGCGGAACTCGTCCCATTCGGTGAGCACGATCAAGGCGGCCGCGCCTTCGCACACCTCGTACGGATCGTCGCCGGTCGCGATCGACGCGTGCTTCTTGACCTGTGGGTCGTAAGCCTTCACGATCGCGCCGCGAGCAACCAGCTCGCCGATGACGGCGATCGCCGGTGACTCGCGCAGGTCGTCGGTGTTGGCCTTGAAGGTGAGACCCCAGGCCGCGATGAGCGCGCCTTCGAGGTTTCCGCCGACGGCCTGTTCGACCTTCGTCACCATCCGCTCGCGCTGCTCGTCGTTGACGACGACCACGCCCTTCAACAGGTTGAAGTCGTAGCCCGCGTCCTCGGCGATCTTGATCATCGCCCGCGTATCTTTTGGAAAGCAGGAACCGCCCCAACCCGGGCCGGGGCGCAGGAATTCGTGACCGATGCGCTTGTCGTAGCCGATGCCGAGGACAACGTCGTTCACGTCGGCGCCGACCGCTTCACAGACCGCGGCGACGGCGTTGACGAACGAGATCTTGGTGGCCAAGAACGCGTTTGCTGCGTACTTGATCGTCTCGGCCGACGCCGGATCGGTGACGATCACATGACCGGACGTCGCCGTGTACAGGTCGGAGACGCGGGTGGCCGCACTCGGGTCGTCGCTGCCGATGACGACACGGTCTGGCTTGAGCCAGTCGGTGACCGCCGAACCTTCGCGCAGGAACTCGGGGTTGGACACGACGGTCACGTCGTGGCGACCGAGCACGCGCTCGACGACCTTGGTCGATCCGACGGGAACCGTCGACTTGTTGACGACGATCGCGTGCGCAGGCAACACGGAAGCAATCTCAGCCGCTGCCGCTTGCAAGTAGGTCAGGTCGGCCGAACCATCGTCGCCCTGCGGTGTCTGCACACAGAGGTAGGCAAACTCGCAGTCCTTCGCCGCTTCGGCGGCGCCGACGACGAATGTCAGCCGACCGCTTGCGATCTGGGCGTCGACGATCTCCTGCAGGCCCGGCTCATAGATCGGGAGGATGCCTTGGCGCAGCCGTTCGATCCTGCCGGGATCGATGTCGGCGCACACGACGTCGTGGCCGATGTGCGCAAAACAGGCGCCGGTGGTCAAGCCGACATAACCAGTACCGATGATTGCAATTCGTGAGCCCATGTCACCTTCCGCAGTGGAGAACTGGTGCAGTCTAGATGCGGACTGTCGCTGGGAGAGTCAAAAGCAATCGTGTCTGCCGCACCTGATCATCGGCCCGGTTGGGAGGTAGCTTGAGGCGCATCATGGGTCGGCGAGGGGAGTACGCGAGCTTCGAGCAGGCTGATGCTGCCCTCGAGCAGACTCTCGAAGAACTCGATGTCAACGTGCCCCGATACAACGAATGGCTGCGCACCTTGGTCGCACCGGCAACCTCAGGCCGGGTTCTCGAGCTCGGAGCTGGAGTAGGTACGTTCACGCAGGCGTTGCTGCGGACGGCGAGCCATGTCGTCGCGGTCGAGCCGTCGGATCGAGCGAGTGCTGCTCTGATCGAGTGCGCTGCGAGCGACAGCCGGATCACCGCCGTACACGGTTACGCCGCGGACGCTGCCGTGTTCGGACCTTTCGATGGTGCCGTTCTCTCGAACGTGCTCGAACACATCGAGGACGACGAGGGCACCCTGCGCGAGCTCGCCGGGTTGGTACGCGTCGGCGGTCGAGTCGCGGTCCTCAGTCCGGCGTTCGAGTTGCTGATGAGCCGCTTCGATCGATCCATCGGTCACGTGCGCCGATACCGCAAGAACGATCTGCGGGCCCGCTTCGAGCGAGCCGGGTTCGACGTGGTCGAGGCCCGCTACGTGAACATGCCTGGCTTCTTCGCCTGGCTCGTCGTCACTCGGCTCCTGAACCGTCGCCCCACGGCGCGCTCATTGAGCCGTTTCTACGATCGATCGGTCGTGCCGCTCGCGCGTTGGACCGAGTCACGCGTCGCCCCACCGTTCGGGCAGTCCGTGCTCGTCATCGGCGAAGTCCGCGCACGTTCGGTCGCTCCACACACCTGAGTGTTGGACGATCCGGTTGTCACGGCCGGCGGATTCGAGCTGTCCCGGCGAACGTCACGTGCGACCAGCGCAGCGAGCGCGCCGAGGACGAGGAACACGATCGCGATCGACGCGAGAACGAGCTTGGGCATCGCCTGCCTGCCGTGCACTGCAGGATCCCTGAGATGTCCATCTGGGTCGGCGGTGTAGATCGCAGGGCGGGGAAGACCGCACTGCGTGCAGAAATGCTGCTCGGCAAATGCGAATGAACCGCAGCCACGACACACCCATGAATGGGAAAACTGTGGCATCTGCGTCGGCACCTCCTCGCGAGTGGTCGCGATCCACCTGACCGCTGACAATACAATCGGTCGCGAATGAGTCTTTCTCCAGTGCCATCCCAAATTCCGGCCCCGACTCCGATCCCAACGGTCATCTTCCGGGCCGACGCGTTGCGACGGATCGAGGCCCACATGACCGCCGACACGTTGGTCGAATACGGCGGTGTGCTCGTTGGCACGGTCCACGTCAGCGGAGAATACGTCTTCGTCACGAATGCCATTCCGGTGCGCCCGCCTGCGTCTGCCTCGGCCAATTTCACGCTGAACCACGAGATCTGGAATGCGCTCAACGCGGAGCTGCCCACCCTGCATCCCGGGCAGCGCATCGTCGGCTGGTATCACAGCCATCCGCGCTTCGGCATCTTCCTGTCTGCCCACGACCTCTTCATCCAGAGCACCTACTTCGCTCAGCCGTGGCAGATCGGCTACGTCTTCGATCCGGTCCAAGACGTTCGCGGACTGTTCGGTTGGTCCAACCGCGAAGTCGTTCGGTTCCCGACGTGGGAAGTGACCTCGGTGACCCGCGGTGTGGAGACCGATCTTCCCGTCAACGCGCCGGCACACGGTCAGCAGTTGGCGGCGCGACTCGCCGCCGCGCAGCGATCGAGCGTCGATGCCTTCGTCGGGGTACAGCGGACTGACGGCGATGTCGTCGATGTCGATGACGATGACGATGAGGACTCCGGATTCCCGCGGCGAAAGATGCTCATCGCGTCGGTGATCGCGACCGTGGCGGCCCTGGTGCTGGTCGTTCTGATCGCCGTCAAGGTGATCGGGTCGAAGGACGACAACAAGTCTGCATCGAGTCAACTCACGACGCAGACCGTCTCCGACCCGACATCGACGAACAAAGCCGTCACGACAACAACCGTCAAATCGACGCAGACGTCGACTCAGTCGTCGTCTCCGTCGACGACGGCGAAGCCGACCGCGACGACGGGCTCGAACAGTTCCATCGCAACGACGTCGACCTCCGCCACTTCATCGACGGCGGCGACCACGTCGACCGCGTCGACGACAAGCACATCGCAGCCGACGACAACGTCTGCCGCTGTCGACACCCCCAAGTCCATCACTGCGCCGTCGAGCAGAGTGGCACCGGGACTGCAGCCGTGCGCTCAAGTGTCGGCGCACACGTATCAACCGAAGGGCGATTGCTTCGTCGCAGTACCCAACGGCAACATTGCGACGTACGTCGCTGGCACCCTCGGGTGCGCGGATCCATCGGGAACCGAACTGAGTGCGAACGTGACGAAGTTCGAAGTCGGTATCGGTGACGCTCCGTCAGCGATGGGTTCCGATGGCACGTTGTCGCCGGGATGCACCGACCTGACGTACGCCCGCAACATCATGGCTCAGGGCGCGGCGACGCTGGACGGGTTGTGCGGCTCGCCCCAGACTGCGATCGATGGCGCCAGCATGCGCTGCTTCGCCCAGAACCCGACCACCGGAGCAGTACTGGCCTTGGTGAGCGCGACCGGAGCGCCGACGGCACTCGCCGGGGAATGTTTCACAACGGGCGGCGCGACCCAGCTACCACTGACGTGGACCAAGCAAGCCGTCGACACCGATTGGCGAATCGTGTCGGTCTCGTTCGACGCCACGGCCGGCGACTTCATCGCTCGGGCGACGAAGGACGGCGTGCCGACCACGGCCCACGTCGCGTGCAACTGACCCGTTTGGTCAGGGCGCGGACGTCGGAGTGGCGGCGGGTGGATCGGTCGCGATGAACAACTCGCTGCGATGGACTCCGGTGCGATGGGCGAGATACTCGGCCCCGACCTTCAGGCAGCCGAATCCGTAGGTGACCGAGCGCCGGAAGTTGATCGAGGACGCTTCGTCGAAGTAGCGCGCGGGACACGAGATCTCGCCGATCCTGAAACCCGCAGCGTGGCACTGGACCAGCATCTGGTTGTCGAACACGAAGTCGTCGCTGCACAGGTCGGTGCGGAGTTGCCCGAGCACCTTGCGGCTGAAGGCACGGTAACCGGTGTGGTATTCGGACAACTTCTGCCCGATCATCATGTTCTCGATCAGCGTGAGCGCCCGGTTCGAGTAGTACTTGTATCGCGGCATGCCGCCCGCGAGCGCGCCGTTGCCGAGAATTCGTGAGCCGAGGACGACGTCGGCGACGTCTTCGGCGATCATCGACGCCATCGACCGGATCAGACGCGGCGTGTACTGATAATCGGGGTGGAGCATGACGACGATGTCGGCGTCCAGTTCCATCGCTCGGCGATAACAGGTCTTCTGGTTGGCGCCGTAGCCGCGGTTGGTCTCGTGCACGATCGTGTCGATCCCGAGCTCGCGGGCCATCGCTGCGGTGTCGTCCGACGATCGATCATCGACGAGGATGACATCGTCGACGATGTCGTGGGGAATCTCTTCGTAGGTGCGCTTCAGCGTGCGAGCGGCGTTGTACGCGGGCATCACCACGACCAGCTTCTTGGTGTTGATCACGCGTGATCCTCCGTGGATACGAGCCTGCTGATGACCCCACCGAGCGCGGCCGCAGAGCATCGTAGAGGGTCCCGAGGCGGTTGGTTCCGCCAGACGGTGGTCAGCTATCGTGACCGCCATGTCTGCGGCGGATGCACCTGATCCCGCTCCCCGGGTGCTGTCGGTGGTCATGCCGGCATACAACGAAGAAGACACGATCGCCGAGATCGTCGGGCTCGTTCTCGCTTCGCCGTACACCGCCGAGCTACTGATCATCGACGACGCGTCGAGCGATCGCACGGTCGAGATCGTCCAGAGCCTGAGCGATCCGCGCATCCGGCTGCTGCGCCAAGAGGTGAATCAGGGCAAGGGCGCTGCACTTCGGCGCGGTTTCGCCGAGGCGACGCAGCCGTTCGTGATCGTGCAGGATGCCGACCTCGAATACGACCCGGGCGACTACAGCCAGATCCTGGGCCCGTTGATCGAGGGCAAGGCCGACGTCGTCTTCGGTTCACGGTTCCTCACGACCAGAGCGCACCGCGTGCTGTATTACTGGCACTCGGTCGGCAACAAGTTTCTGACCACGCTGTCGAACATGTTCACCAATCTGAACATCAGTGACATGGAGACCTGTTACAAAGCGTTCCGCCGTGAGGTGCTCGCGTCGTTCGTGCTCGAGGAGAACCGGTTCGGCATCGAGCCGGAGATGACCGCCAAGGTCGCCCGAGGCAACTGGCGCATCTACGAGGTCGGCATCTCGTATTCGGCCCGGACCTACGCCGAGGGCAAGAAGATCGGTTGGCGAGACGGCGTTCGTGCCGTGTACTGCATTCTGCTGTACTCCGGTCCGGGGGCGAAACTGCCGATCCGACGACTCGAGCCCCTCGTCATACGGATCACGAACTCTCACGCGTAGAGTTGGGCTGACCGGCGCCTCCCAGACGGACCGGGTGCCACTAACCTTCTGTTTCCACATGACCGACGCTTCCCGCACCCCCCGCGCCATGCCGATCGCCGATGATGCCGACCGGGCGAGCAGCCCGACGCTGTCCATCGTCATCCCAGTTTTCAATGGTGGGGGTTGGATCGGTCAGTGCCTGTCGCACTTGCTCGTTGCCGCTCGAGCATCTGCGTTCCGTGATGTCGAAGTTCTCCTCATCGACGACGGCTCGACCGACGCAACCCTCGCCGAGGCCATTGACGCGTTGCCAACTTCGTCGGGCATTCCGCTTCGCATCTTCTCGCAGCCGAACTCGGGGCGTTTTGCCGCACGAAGACTCGGCCTCGCTGAAGCGAAATCCGACTTCGTCCTCTTCATCGACACCAGAGTGTTCATCGACCCATCGGCCCTGGCGTTCGTCGCACCGCTGCTCGCGCATAGCGAACAGCGGGTGTGGACGTCGCACGTGGAGGCCGCGACGGCCGGAAATCCGATCGCTGGCTTCTGGCAGGCGATCGAGCACATGGCGTGGCGTCGATACTTTGCCCAGCCTCGAACCATGTCGTACGGGATTGCTGAATTCGACTACTTCCCGAAAGGGACGACAGCTCTCATCGCGCCGCGCGCGATGCTCATCGACGCGTTCGACGCTTTCGCCCCGACGGTCACGGACTGGCGAAAGGTCAATGACGACACCGCCGTGCTCCGATGGGTCGCCGAACGAACGCCGATCAACATCTCGCCCGGCTATCGAAGTACCTACAACGCTCGTACCAGTATCGGGTCGTTCATGAGACATGCCGAACATCGAGGCACCGTGTTGATCGACGGCTATTTGCGGCCCGGCACCCGGTTTGCCGGGCCGATCGTCGGGGCTTTGGCCGTGAGCCCGGCTGTGGTGTGGTTTGTCCTGCGACATCCCGTGCGTGCCGTGGTCGCGTCGGTCGGAGGTTCGGTCGCTGTCACCCTCGTTTCATCTCGCCTCGGTGCTCGAAAGGCCGACGCCAGAGTGCTCGGTGGGCTTGCCGTCCCGTTCGGCCTGGCCTATATCACTGGCATGTGGCGAGGTGTCGTGCTTCGAGCTGCTTGGCTCTCACGTCATCGAGGTGACCAGCGTCCGTGAGAATTCTGATCTTCAATTGGAAGGACCTCGCCCATCCCGCGGCCGGCGGTGCTGAGGTGTACACAGAAGGCTTCGCGCGCGAGCTCGTCAAGCGTGGCCACACCGTCACGCTGTTTGTCAGCGCTGTTGCCGGCAGGTCAAGCGACGAGATCGTGGAAGGTGTTCGAATTGTCCGCCGCGGCGGTCGCCTCGGCGTGTACCGCGAAGCGCGGCGATTTTGGCAGAACGAAGGTGAGGGCGCGTTCGACGTCGTTGTCGATGAAGTCAACACGAGACCATTCCTGACTCCGCGATATGTGCGATCTGTTCCAGTGGTCGCTCTCATCCATCAGTTGGCCCGCGACGTTTGGCAGTACGAGGTACCGCGGCCCGTCGGCATCGTGGGACGTTACGTGTTCGAACCGTGGTGGCTCCGCAGCTACCGCTCCGTTCGCGTGATGACGGACTCGGCCTCGTCGGCCGCGTCATTCGAGCCGTACGGCATTCACGGAGCCCATCCGCTCCCGATTGGCGCTGCGCCGATCGCACGACCGGATGTCGAGAAGGAGCGCCGGCCGACGGTGGTGTTCCTGGCCCGCCTGGTGGAGAGCAAACGACCCCACCACGTCGTGAAGGCATTTGCCGATGTGTTGAACGAGTTCCCGGAGGCGCAGCTGTGGATGATCGGTGATGGGCCGTTTCGATCAACCGTCGAAAAGTTGGCCGGACCGAATGTCGAGTTCTTCGGGCGGGTGTCGACCATCGAACGCGAGGAACGGCTGGCTCGAGCCCACGTTCTGGTCGCTGCATCGGTGCGCGAAGGCTGGGGGCTCAACGTCAGTGAGGCTTCGGCATGCGGCACTCCGACAATTGGGTACCGTGCACCGGGTCTCGTCGACTCGATCCCGGCGTCGGGCGGACATCTTGTCGATCCAAACCCTGATGCGCTCGCGATCGCGTTGAAAGACTTCTTTCGCGGCGACCTCGAGATCATCGCGAACCCGTCACTTGTGACGTGGGAGGAAGTTGCTGTCGCGGTCGAGGCGCATCTGCTCAGCGCGATCGCCGAGCGTTAGTCAACGACCGAACGCGCCGACCATCGCCGGCCCGGTGTCTGTGCGCATACCCCGAGCGGTGTCGAGATGCCCGCTCAACCACGCGTAGGTCTGTTCGATCCCGTGGCGCAACGACGTCTGTGCGGTCCAGCCGAGCGCCGTCATCTTGCTGACGTCGAGGAGTTTCCGAGGCGCGCCGTCTGGCTTGGACGTGTCCCACCGCAATTGGAGATCCGGAGCGATGATCTCGACGAGCGTCTCGGCCAAATCGCGTATTGACACCTCGATGCCGGTTCCGATGTTGATGTGGCCGTCTTCGTCGTATTGCTCCATCATGAACAAGCACGCATCGGCCATGTCGTCCACATACAGGAACTCGCGCATCGCGCTTCCCGTTCCCCACACCTCGAACTCTGAACGACCGTCGCGGCGCGCCTCGTAGACCTTTCGCATCAGTGCTGGGAGCACATGGGACGACTCGAGATCGAAGTTGTCGAGCGGGCCATAGAGATTCGTGGGCATCCCCGAGATGAAGTTGCATCCGTATTGCTTGCGATACGCCTCGCACAGCTTGATCCCAGCGATCTTCGCGATCGCGTATGGCTCGTTCGTGGGCTCGAGCAGCCCAGTGAGCAGCGCATCTTCTCGCATCGGCTGCTCGGCGAGTCGCGGATAGATGCAGGAGCTGCCGGTGTACAGAAGCTTCTTGACGTTGTAGAGGTAGCTGGCGTGCACAACCGTGCCGTGGATCATCATGTTGTCGTAGATGAATTCGGCCGGCCTGTTCGCATTTGCCCAGATTCCACCCACGGTTCCTGCGACGAGGAACACGTACTCAGGACGATTTGCCCGGAACCAGTAGTTGACCGCAGCTTGATCACGGAGGTCGAGTTGATCACGCGAGGCGGTGAGGATGTTGGTGAATCCATCCTGCTCGAGCCGCCGCAGAATCGACCCCCCGACCAGGCCGTTGTGCCCCGCTACATATACTGCGGCATCTCGGGGAAGGCGTGTGTCCATCGCTGTTCACTACTCCATGAATGGTTGAAGGTCGTACGATACCGGGTCTGACACCCCTGCGTGGGGCCACATCGGCGTGAGGTAGAGCTTGGACATCAGCAATCAGGAGGCCGAGACCGCTCCCGTCGTTGATCGGCGTTCCGGGCTTGCTGTCGCCGGCGCGTTACTCGTGGCGAACATGTGCAACTACACGTTCCAGATCGCGACGGGACGGCTGCTGACTGTTGATGAGTACGGCTTGCTGGCGGGCTTCATGTCGGCGGTCACGATCATCACCGTGGCCACATCTGCTCTCCAGACCACGGCGGCAAGGTCCATCGCTGCCAAGGAGAACGACCCCGAACGACGTGTCTTCTTCGACGGCCTCACGCGGTCAGCGATGATCGGGGCGCTCGTCATCGGTGCCGTCATTGCGCTCTCCGCACCGATCTTGGCGAGATTCTTCAACATCGGGGCACTCCCGATCTTGCTCCTCGGCCTCTACGTGATTCCTTCATCACTCGATTCGATTGCTGCCGGACGGCTGCAGGGAGCCAAGCGATTCCGGGGTCTCGCCGTTTATTCGGCAGGCCAAGCGATCGCCAAACTCGGCGTTGCACTGCTGCTGATCGGCGTCGGTTTGCATGTGAGCGGCCTTGTCGGAGGACTGGTCGTGTCGTCGGGGGGGATTGCGCTCTGGGGCATGGCGGCATCACGGAACGTCGGCTCGATCGAAACGCACGCACTCAGCCCCGAGGTCCGTCGAGGGTTCGTCGCCTTTCTGTTGTTCTGGGTGATCCTGAGCATCGACATCGCGTTTGCGCGTGCCTTCTTCAAGCCGGGCGAAGCCGGCGTCTATGCGGCCGCCGCTGTGCTCGGCAAGGCAGTGCTCTGGTTGCCGACGATGGTCACCCAGTTGCTGTTCCCACACCTCGCTGACCGCTCGGCACGTGGTGAGGCGACCGGCTCGGTGATGGGTCGGGCGGCGCTCGTCATCATCGGATTGGCGACCGCCGCCGTTGGCGGCCTCTATCTCTTGGGTCATCGAGTCTTCGACCTGCTCTACGGCAGTCGCTACGACGGCGCCGCCGAGATCGCATGGAAGGTCGGGCTGGCGATGCTCCCGCTTGCCTTGGTGAATCTGTTGCTGTTCCACTCGCTGGCGCGCGGGGCGCACCGCTTTCTGCTGTGGATGGGCCTCGCTGCCACTGCCGAAGTCGCAGCGCTGTATCTCGGCCCGAAGACAGGTACCAGCTATGCGTGCATCCTCGGGGGTACTGGCGGCGTCCTCCTCGTCCTGATGATGCCGAAAACAGCATGGCGGCGTCTGCCCATCGCATGGAGGCACTGAGCTTCCCCATGACGCTGCTACGGTCGAACGCCTGTGTTTGACGAAATCACGAGGCCGACCGTTCGCTTCCAGACCGCGGCCCGAGTCGTCGGCTACCTCGTCGGTTCCTACCTGCTGCTCTATCCAGCGTTGTCCACAGCCGTCGTCGCGGACGACCTGATCAACCCGTTTGCGCAGACCGCTGACGCCGGCGGGGGGCTCGGGTCCGCGTTGCGGTACGGATGGCACGGCGCCACGGACGGAGCCAGTTTTCGCCTGGTGGGCAATGCTGTCGGGTCCGGCTACAACTGGCTCTGGGTGTGGGTGAGTGCGCACATCGGCCTGAACATGTCGACGCTCTATGGCGTCTCGAAGTATGCGACGTTCATCGTGTGCGCCATGTCGGTCGCCGCGTTCTGGTGGAGCGTCGCTCGGGAGTACGGCCGAGCCATCGAGTTCTGGGATGCCTTGGTCCTGGTCTCGCTGGCCTTGTTCGGCACTGTCCAGGTGCACGCGCTCTGGTCCAACGATCCGGTCGCGAGCTACCCCTTGTCCGGCTATGGGTCGACCGCGATCGGTTTCGCCGTCATGACCTGCGCGGTTCTCGTGAACCGACAGAGGACGTGGCGCTGGGCATCGATCGGCGCCGGTGTCTCGGTGATCGCGGTGTTGTACTACGAGATCAACATCGGAGCTGTGCTCGGGGCCGCGGTGATCCTTCTTGCCGGCGTCTTGAAGCATCGGGCCGACCGTCGATCTGCGTTGGTCGACTTCGCTCGTGGTGCGTTGTTCGTCTGCGTGCCGGCTGTCGTCATCGCATACGGTCGAACGGTCACCGGGGGCAAGGCATCCACGTACGGAGGCACCGACGTCAGGCTGTCCGGATCGCTTCGTACCTTCGTGAAGGGCGTTGCCGGCGCGGTCCCGGGTTCCGCCTGGCGGCTGTCGAACCGGGCGCTCGGAGGCCACACCCGAGCCGTCGCGATCGTTCTCGGTGTCGTCATCGCAGTTGCCGTACTCGTCCTACGGTGGTGGTTACAAGCCCGGACGAGGCCCCGTCCGACACCCCTCCCCGTACAGCGGCTCGGCCTCTCCGCTGCGACGATCGCTGCTGTGTGCTACGCAACGTTTGCGGTAGCGCTGCAAGCGATCACCGTGAAGGTTCAAGACGAGACCCGAGAGGTGGGCTACGTCTACACGTCGTATGCGATGGGATCTGCTGCAGTTGCACTCGGGCTCGCGGTGGGAGGTCGAGCCTTCCTCGATCGGCCGGTCGCCCGCGTCCTCAAGATCGCCGCGACCGTCCTGGTGGCGATGTTCCTCATCGTTCAGTCGACTGTCAATTGGCGCCTTCAGGAGACGCTGGACCGCAACTACGCCGTGAACAGCCGGCTCCTCGACTCATTCGACGAAGATGTGCCCGCCGTGCAGCGGTGCAATGCGCTGGCCAGTTGGTCGCAGGTCCCCTGGCCCGACTACTACCGCAACGACATGACCGAGGGCCTGCAGGTCGCGTACGAGTACTACTTCGGCGAGCCGTTCTGCGCTACCGTCTCCGCCAGCGGCTGACCGGTGGCGGCTGAGAAGGCGTCGCTCGACGAGCAACGTCGCGGAAGGATTTCAATGCTGGAGCAGTTGCAGGTCAGTTCATTCGGTCCGATGTTCCGAACCGCGGTGAGCGTGGTCTCCGTCCCGAAGTGGAAGATTTCGGGGTCGCCGGCTCCAGCGCCGCCCCACGTCAAGCGATCGATTGTTCTCGGCCACGTCCGAGGCTTTCGTCCCGATACCTTCGTCGAGACCGGTACCTATCGCGGCGACACTCTCGCGAAGATCCGTCCGCACGTTCGACGGTGTCTGTCGATCGAACTCGATCCGACGCTGGCCGGCAACGCCCAACGGCGCTTCGAGCGATGGCCAGATGTGCAGGTGCGCGTCGGCGATTCGGCCGTGGTTCTCCCGGAGATCGTTCGTGAGTTGACGGGCGCGACCTTGTTCTGGCTCGACGGGCATTACTCCGGCGGGGTGACAGCTGACTCGGGGCAGAGCCCCATCATCCAGGAGCTCGAAGCGATCCTCTCATCGCAGCTACCGATCATGATCCTGATCGATGATGCGCGACTTTTCGACGGCTCTGACGGCTATCCGACGTTGGCCGCAATTCTTCAACTCGTGGCCGAACGCCGTCCCGACCTCCATGACAAGGTCGAACACGACATCGTCACGATTTCCGCTTGAGCCGATCAGCGTGGTCCGAGACGCGCTCGACCCAGGTGTGGGCCCGGCGCTGACGAACCCGATTTCGCTCGAGGAGCACCATCTCGCGCAGGACGTCGACGACCGCCTTCGGGCCAGTCGTGCTCGAGAAGTTGAAGTCGAGCTGCACCGGGCCTTCGATGACTCTGAAGCCGGCGTCGTTGGCGAGCACGAGGAGTTCGAGGTCGAACGCAAATCCGTCCGACGTCACGTGAGGGAGGCAACTCGCCAGAACTTCGCGGCGGAACAGCTTGAGGCCGGTCTGGGTATCGCTCACGTCGAGGCTGAAGAACGTGCGCACGAGAAGCCTGAAGACGCCACTTTGCACTCGCCGGAACAGTGGGTATGTGACCATCGAGTCACTGTGCGTCTTCGACGCAACAACAGCATCGACTCCTTCGCGCTCGATGAGTTCGGCGAAGCGGACGATTCCTTCGGGGTGGATGTCGAGATCGCCGTCGATGAACGCCACCAGGTCGCCCGTCGCAGCTGCCGCTCCGTGTCGAAGCGCGTATCCCTTGCCCCGATTTCGTTCGTAGTGCAGCACTCTGAGGTGCTGAGATGCCATTTCGCCGGCTCGTTCGGCAGTCTTGTCGGTGTTCCCATCGGAAACGACGATGATCTCGTACGGCGTGTTCATGCCGTCGAGGACCGACTGAATTCGATGCAACGTCTCGACGATCGTCGCCTCTTCTTGGTATGCCGGCACGACGACGGACAACATCGTCATCGCGGAACCCCAAGCGTTCGAGCAGCCATTCTCGGCCGGGTGGTGCAAGCAGAGAATGTCACAACGGAGCGGTAGCCTAGCCCGCTTGTGATGGCCGGGGATCGATGCGAGGGATCAGGATGAGCGCTGAATCGCCCGTGGTCGACATTCCGGGCGGTTCGTTCGTCGTGGCGACCAGCGGGTTCGCCGACGGGCCTGCCCAACCGCTCGTGCGATATCTGAACGAGCACGGCGCGTCGCAGGTGACTGCCGTCGCTCATCCACTCGTCAGCGAGGGGCCGGCGGAGCACCGGATCCAATACTTCGTCGACGGTCAGCTCGACAACGAGCGTCGTTGCCGGCGGCCGAATCTGCCCCCGTTCACCTTTGCTCTCGATCCGATCTCCCCGGTGTTCCTCCCGCGCTCCGACGCGTGGTTCGGGTTCAACTGTTTGGTGACGGCGCAAGGCCTTGCCAGGCGTCGGCTGCACCGCACCCGCCGCGTCGTGCATTGGAACGTGGACTTCGTCCCGAACCGCTTTGGGCCGAACAGCGCGATGACCAAGACCTACGAGTGGCTGGACCGCCTGTGTTGCGTGCGCGCCGATGGCCGGGTCGAGCTGTCCGAGGCCGCCCGCCGCGGAAGGTCGGAACTCTACGGATTCGAATCAGCCGGCTGTCCAGTAGAAGTGATTCCCATGGGCACTTGGCAGAACGAGACCCCAAAAACCTCCGTCGACAACTTCGACAGCCCGCGCCTGGTCTTCCTCGGCCATCTCGTCGAGCGCATGGGACTCGACACGCTGATCGACGCCTTGCATTTGCTGACTCAACGCGGCCGCGTCGTTCCGTGCGACATCATCGGCGGCGGTCCGTTGCTCGAGGACGTTCGAGCGCGTTGCGTGGCCGCGGGACTCGCGGAGTCAGTCACCGTGCACGGCTTCGTGGCCGAATTCGCCGACGTCGAGCAGATCCTGTCTCGGGCGGCGGTGGCGCTCGCTCCGTACGAGCCCAGCGCCGACACCTTCAGCAGATACGCGGATCCGGGCAAGCTGAAGGCGTACCTCGGTGCCGGTCTGCCGATCATCCTCACTGATGTCCCGCCGAACGCAGCCGATCTCCGACTCCGTGGCGGGGGAAGCATCGTCGAGGCAACCCCGCAGGCATTCGCCGATGAGATCGAGCGCGTCCTCGACGATCGAGAGCAGTGGCGTCAACGTCATCGCTCAGCGCTCGACTACGCGAGGCTGTTCGACTGGGAGACGTTGTTCGAGACGTCGTTGCCTGCTCTCGGGATTCGGCTGTAGGAGGCCCTCGTATGTTTGTGTCGTATGCGCAGAACGGCGAAGACGTCGTCCTCTGGAGAATCTTTCACGATGTCGAGTGCGGTTCATACGTCGACGTCGGTGCTGCGGATCCGACCGAGTTCTCCGTGACGCGAGCGTTCTACGACCGGGGGTGGAACGGCATCAACGTCGAGCCCGTTCCGCAGTTCGCTCAACGATTGCGCGAGGAGAGGCCACGAGATCATACCTTCGAAGTCGGCGCAAGCGATACCGACGGTGAAGCGACCCTTTACCTCGTCGAGCACAGCGGTCTTTCGACGATCGACGCCAACTACGTTGCGCCGCTCGAACTGAAGCACGTCGTCACGCCGACCGCCATTCGGACGAGGACGTTGAATGACATGTTGGACGAAGCCGGCTTCGGCGGTCGCGTGATTCACTTCCTGAAGATCGACGTGGAGGGCGCCGAGGGTCGGGTGCTGGCGGGCCTCGACCTCGACAAGTGGCGGCCGTGGGTCCTCGTGGTGGAGTCCACCGAACCGAATTCGACGGTCCAGAACTATGCCGGCTGGGAGCCCCTCGTCCTTGCCGCCGGCTACACGTTCTGCCTGTTCGATGGGCTCAACCGCTTCTACCTTGCGGCGGATCACCTCGACCTCGCGCCCAAGCTGTCGTACCCCGTTGGCGTTTTCGACTTCCCGTTCCGGTCGGCATCCGTCGATCCCAAACTCGCCGAGCACGTCACGGGCCTCGAGCAGGTTCGCGTCCGGCTCGAGGATCATCAGAAGGCGATGCAGGAAGCGCTCGACGCCCACGAGGCGATCGCGGCCGTTCGATCGGCCCAGCTCGAACGTGACAGCACCCGCCTTGCCGAGCTGATGTCAGAGTTGCACGAGCTGAGATCGCTGGTCGAGCAGACAACCCGCGAGTCGGTCAGGTGGCGGCGAGAGATGCTTCGGCTGAGAGGACAGGCCATGGCGGCCCACGAGGAGGCAGCGCACGCGGCGAGGAATGCCGCTGTGTCGTCGGCTCACGCGGCCGAGATGGAAGCGCGGCTGACAGCGTCGGAGGCCCTCGTGGCCAGCGTGATCAAGACCGTCTCGTGGCGGGTGACAAAGCCGATACGGGTGCTCCGCCGCGCGGTCAGGCCGCCCGCGCGTCGGTTGCCCAGCGGACGAATGACCATGCCTGACGTGGTCGATGCCCCGTCGAGCCAGGTTGCGCGGACCGACGCCGAGTTCGACTGGCGACCGCTCGACCAGAACCTCGTCGGGAGGTTCCTCGAGCGGGTTCGAATCGTCACCGCCCTTTTGCAGCCGATCGATTCAGCACCAGCCGATGGGTTCTCCGTCGTGATCGAGAACTTCGTCGTTGCTGCGGATGCCGCGACTGAGGCGCCGAGCACTGTGGCGTGGCTCGCCGCAGTTTCCATTCTCGGATCGTTCCCGGACGAGGCGATGCTCGATCAGGCCACCCGCGCATTCCGTCGGGGCGGTGGACAGGCGCTGGCCGACCTCATGCTCGGAAACCTCGAAAAGGCTTCGGGGGACGCAGCGATCGTCGATTCGCCCCTGGAAGTCATGCTCGGCGGAGTTCTGATCGATGTCAGCCACACCGCCGCTCACGATCTGCACACAGGAATCCAGCGGGTGGTGAAAGAGTCGGCGTCTCGTTGGTTCGGTCGCCCGAACGTGCACCCCGTCCAGTGGAACTTCTCGACCAACTCCATGAAAATTCTCGCCGAGAGTGAGCGCGAACGATTCATCGCATGGCGCGAACACCTTCATGATGACGGATCTGCCGTCGTCATTCGCCCGCTGACCGAAGCCACCGGACGAACAGTCATCCCTTGGAAGTCCAAGCTGTTGCTGCCTGAGTTGATGGCCAATCCGTCGACGTGTACTGCCTATCGGGCACTGGCCAAGTCCGGGGTTGTCGATCGAACAGCACTCATCGGTTACGACACGGTGCCGATTGCGGCAACCGAAACCGTGACCGACGGCATGACCGCGAACTTCGCCCACTACTTGTCACTGGTGAAGCATTCGACCCATTTGGCCGCGATCAGTCACAGTGCGGCGCACGAGTTCGAGGCCTTCGACGAGATCCTGCACTCGCAGGGACTCAGCGGACCTCAAGTCTTCGCGATTCCGCTCCCGACCGAAGCGCCTCAGATATCACCAACCGACCTCGAGCGTGCGTTCGACAAATTCGACCTCGGATCGCTTCCGCTGGTCCTGGTGGTCGGCAGCCACGAGCCGCGAAAGAACCATGTCATCATCCTCGAAGCCGCAGAGCGGATGTGGCAGGCGGGGCATCGATTCGATCTGCTGTTCGCGGGAGGCAGCGGCTGGGGCGGCTCGGACTTCGGAACATACGTCGAAGCACTGCAGGATCAGGGCCACCCGGTACGCGTCTACGAACGAGTGACCGAATGGTCGCTGTGGGCGCTCTACAAGCTGGCGCGTTTCTCCGTGTTCCCGTCGTTGCTCGAGGGCTACGGCTTGCCGATCGCCGAATCCCTCGCCGTGGGCACCCCCGTGGTGACATCGGCACATGGTTCGATGGCCGAGATCGCAGATGGCGGCGGTGCGCTCACGGTCGATGCACGCAGCGTCGACGATCTTCAACACGCGATGACCGAGCTATTGATCGACGACGACGCGTATCAGGAACTTCGAGCCGCAGCGGCCGATCGCGAGTGGACCACGTGGGAGCAATACTCAGATCAGCTGTGGGGCGCTCTCATGGAATCGCGCCTGCCCGACGCCGAGGAAGACGCACACAAACCGTGATCGCGCAGTGGTCAACGGTCGCCGAACGCGCGATGTCATCCTCCTTGGACGTCTCTCAGGATCAGAGGGCCCAGGTACTCTTCAGCCAACTGCGCTGAATTCGTGTCGGTGATGTGTAGACCGTCCGGCCGCCAGTCGCGACCGAGGTTGCCCGTGGCCTGCAGCCAGGACTCCAGTTCGACGAGCACGGCTCCGCTCGACTGATGGCTTGTCGCGACCTGACGAACGACCGCCTGTTCCACCCGGTAGTTCGCCGGCTCGACTCGAATGGTTGTTTCGGGGACGGCGAGCGGCACCGGCGGCACGACCCACACGACGTGTCGCACACCGGCGGCGAGGTAGGCCTCGGTCAACTGGTTGTATGCATCCACCAGGCGGGACGGCCAGTTCCAGTGATCAGTGCACGGTTGCTGTAGCGGCAGTGTAGAGCATGGTGGGGCTTTGGTAGTTGAGGTGGCGTCGGCGTTGTCCATTGATGATCGTGGCGGCATGGTCGGCGGCGGCTTGTTCGATGTTG
>JBBRPP010000064.1:0-24736 GCA_038227995.1 Acidimicrobiales bacterium | reverse complement strand
GACGGAGGTTCGAATCCTTCCGGGAGCGCTAGAAAATGGTACCTGAGCTGGTCGATCTCGATTCTGCTGTCGAGTTGAGAGCAAACCGTTGGTGTCTTAATGGGGCCGAATCTTGATCTGATTGGGAAGGGCGTGGGATGAACGTCGCATCGACACGGCCGCGCCCGATTGGGCTTCAACTGACGATTTCGCCAATTTGTCGAGTTCCATGGTCCGACGCTCCGTCGGGTGGGGAGGAAGGTGTGTTGCTTTGTCGGCCCCCGTTCAGCGCGGCTCGGCTGTGACCCAGGGTGGGTGTTGGTTCATGCCGGTCTCCGAGCGCGAGAACCCTGCGCGGGCATAGAGGGCCGCCGTCATCGGGCCGGAGAACAGCCCGATGAATGACGCTGGGGGTGCGATCTCCTCGACCTTTTCCATGACGACGTGATAATTGCTGCGCCGATTCCTTGGTGGTGATGTGCTGGGTCGAGGGCGATGTCTTGGAGGTAGAAGAAGATTGCGCAGTCGCCGATTACGCGTCCCCATGCCGATTGTTTCTTCATCGAAAGCGACGATCGCAGAGGCGAGCGAATTCGCGAGTGCTTGGGCGGCTCGTTCGGTCCCAGCGGGATTCATGGGCGAGTGTCGGTGACTTGAACGTCAGAACTTGCCGCTGTTCACCCATTGGCCGGCCGGTGGGATTGGTTCTGTGTTGTCCCAGTGTTCGACGATGAGGCCGTTGTCGATGCGCCAGATGTCGAACACGGCCATGGGAATGGCCGCTGGGTTCCATCTCGCTCAGCGAGAAAGCACCGAAACCGTCGACTCCATCGTCGACGAGCGGTTCTGTTGGGGGTAGGTCACAGCGGCGATGAATCCGGTGAGGGGTACATCCTGTCCGCCGATGAGAACGTCTTCGAGAGTGCGCGTACGAGTTCGTTGTTCGCATCGGTTGAGTTGAGGCCGGCGGCGCGCGGCATCGGCGCCCTTGACTCTGCGGATCGACCGCCGCGGCTCGGCTGGTGGTGGTCCTGAGACCTGCTCAGGCCACCCGATCGGGTGGGGACTACACGAGCTGGGCGTTGGTGACAATGTCGACAAGGGCGGGGCCTGGGTGCGCCAGTGCGGCGGCGATGGCGGTGTCGAGGTCGGCTACATCGGTCACTCGGAAACCGCGTGCACCGCACAGCTCGGCGAACTGCGCGAAGTCGGGGTTGTGCAACGACGTCTGCCAGATGTCCCAGTGGGCTGCTCGCTGTTCTTTGGAGATTTTACCGAGCTCGCTGTTGTCGAGCACGATGTGGGTGATGTTCATGCCGTAGCGGACCGCGGTAGTCAGTTCCATCGCGTATTGCCCGAGCCCTCCGTCGCCGCTGACGGCCACGATCTGGCGGGTGTCGCCCACTGCTGCCCACGCGCCCATCGCCGCCGGGAGTGCGAAGCCGATCGACCCCAGATAGCCGGACATCACCAGATCTTGCTCGCCCGAGGCCTCGAAGTAGCGGCCGAAGGAATATGTGTTGTTGCCGACGTCGACCGCGATGACGGCGCGCCGGTCGATGAGGCGAGTGAGGCTGTCCATCACTGCCGCCGCGCCGATGCCGTGCGTCGCGTCTTCGGCGGCCCGGCGTTTCTTCTCGGTTCGCCAGATCGTCCAGCGCTTTGCGACCTCGTCGCGGACGGCCGCGGACGAGATTTCCCCGCGCGCGGTGGACAGCTCCGTGGCGAGGGCCTGGGCGGTCACCGTCACGTCGCCGAGGAGTGGCACTTCGACGGAGTGGAATCGGCCGAGCGCCATCGGGTCCGTGTCGACCTGGATGGTCGGCTTGTACGGCGCGATGCCTGTGTGATTCGAGAAGCTCGCGCCGAAGACGAGCAGCAGGTCGCTTTCGTTCATGAACCAGCTCGCCACCGGCGTCCCCGAGCGGCCGATCACGCCGCAGCCGAGCGGATGATCATCGGACACGAGGCCCTTGGCTTTGAACGTGCTCGCCACCGGCGCTCCAAGTCGCTGCGCCAAGGCCATGACTGCCGGCATCCGGCCGCGACAGCCGGCGCCGACGATGATCATCGGCCGACTTGCGGCGGCCAGCAGAGCCACAGCCCTGCGGAGCTCGTCGGGCGGCGGCTCCACTGCTTGCGAGCCGATACGTCCGGTCGGACCACCGGCGACCGCGTCGTCGGATACCGACTGGTGCTGGACCTCGTCAGGAAGGATCAGATGGGCGACGCCGCGTTCGACCAGAGCGTGTTTCATCGCGAGGTTCGTCAGTTCGGCGTGGTCTGAGCCGAGGTTCAACGTCTCGTTGAACACTGACACGTCGGCGAACGCGGCCTCCAGGTTGGTGTCCTGAAACGCACCACGGCCGCGCACCTTGGAGGGAACCTGCCCGGAAATGGCGAGCACAGGAGATCGATCCTCGCGGGCGTCGTAGAGCCCGGTGAGCAGGTTGGTCGATCCGGGCCCGGCGATCCCGAAGCAGCCGGCGACGCGACCCGTGAGTTTGCCGTATGCAGACGCCGCGAAGGCTGCTGCACCTTCGTGACGAATCCCCACGAAACACAAGTCGCCGCGGGCTTCGGCCTTTCGCATCGCGTCAGCGAACCCCAGATTGGAGTGCCCGACCATGCCGAACACGTGCGTCACGCCCCAGTTGACGAGCGTTTCCACCACCACGTCCGACACGGTGCGCCCCGGATCTACTTCTACTGGCAGCGCCACATACACGCCATCGGCGCGGGCCTCGACCTGGAAGCAGGCCGGCGCATCGCTGAAGCCGTGAGGGGGCTCACCAGTGAGCGGCGAGTAGTCGTAGCCGTGCCACGGGCAGCGCAGCCATCCGTTCTCGATCGATCCCTCGCCCAGTGGTCCGCCCTGGTGCGGGCAAGCGTTGTCGAGCGCGCCGTAACGGCCGTCGTGTCTGGTGACAGCCAAGCTTCGCCGCCCCACCGAGACGGTGGTGACGCGGCCCTCCTGCAGCTCGTCAGGGCCGAGTATTCGGTGCCACGTCGGGGTCGTGTTGCCGGTCATGGGTTGAGTCCTCCGTAGGGCACGCCGGCCAGATGATGCATCTCGCGGTCGAACGTCGTGAGGTCGTCGATACACAGCTCGGACATGTGCCGGTGGCCGCATGCCCGAGTCAGCACGGTCATCAGTTCGACGGTGGCGAGCAGGAAGCGGGTGAGTCGCTGCGCCGACTCCTCGACCACGAGACGCCGACGCAGCCCCGGCTTTTGTGTGGCGATGCCCACTGGACAGTTGTCGCTGTTGCAGGCGCGCATTCCGATGCACCCGATTGCCTGCAGCGCGGCGTTTGAGATGGCGATGGCGTCGGCACCGAGGGCCAGCGCCTTCACGAAGTCGGCTGGGGTGCGCAGGCCTCCGGTGATGACGAGGGTGACGCGCCCGCCGGTGCCCGCTGCGTCGAGATGGCGTCGTGCTCTTGCCAGCGCGGGGATGGTGGGTACCGAGATGTGGTCGCGAAACAGCTTCGGCGCTGCTCCCGTAGCGCCACCACGCCCGTCGAGGATGATGTAGTCGACGCCTATTTCGAGCGCCGTGTCGATGTCGGCTTCGATGCGCTGGGCCGACAGCTTTGCGCCGATCGGCACTCCACCGCTCATGTCGCGAACCTCGGCGGCCGCAGCACGGAAGTCGGCCACCGTACGGAGATCGGGGAACGTGGCCGGCGAGATGGCCGGCTGGCCTTCGGGCAATCCGCGCACTTCGGCGATGCGGCCCACCACCTTGCTACCCGGAAGGTGGCCGCCGGTGCCGGTCTTGGCCCCCTGACCAAACTTGAAGTGAAACGCTTGCACGTCGCGAACCTTGTCGAGTGACCAGCCGAAACGGGCCGACGCCAACTCGTAGAAGTATCGGCTGTTCTCGGCCTTCTCCTCGGGCAGCATGCCGCCTTCGCCCGAGCAGATTCCGGTGCCGGCCTTCTCTGCGCCGCGAGCGAGCGCCATCTTCGCCTCCAGCGACAGCGCGCCGAAGCTCATGTCGGACACGAACAGCGGTAGCTCGAGGCGAAGTGGGAGGACTGCCCCGGGACCGATCGTGACGTCGGTGCCGACGACCTCGTCGTCGAGGAGTGGACGTACCGCGAGCTGGGCGGTGACGATCTGGATCGAGTCCCATGCAGGGAGAAGGTCGCGTGGCACACCCATTGCCGTGAGCGGACCATGATGGCCGAGCCGGCTGAGGCCGTTCGTGGCGAGTTCGCGAATGTCGCCGACGAAGGGTTCCTCAGGCGCGCCGTGTGGGTCCTGGTAAGCACCCTGGTAGGCGGCGCGGTCATATGGCTGAGGGTGCTCGCGCGCCCACTCGGCGATTTCGTCGGCGTCGACCATGATCTGATCGGCTGCCACGTCGATCCATGAGGTGAACCGGTGGAGTCGCTCGCTGTCCTTGTACGAGCTGACGCCGGTGCGGTACGAATAGTCCCAACCGTGCAGGCCGCACACGAGGTTGTCGCCGATGACGGTGCCGTCGGCCATCAGTGCGCCGCGATGGAGGCAACGCCCGTAGAGCACGGAATGTTCGTCGCCGTAGCGAACGATCACAAGATCGACGTCGACGACGAGTGCGCCGGTGGGCGCGCCTTTGTTCAGCGTGCTCCAGCGAGCGACAGTGGTGGGGGTCATCCGGCGATCCTCCCTGCGTGGGTTGTGGCTTTGCGCGATCAAGTGCTTCAGGCGAGGCGACCATAGCCTTCGAGCAGGAAGGCTGTCCCGGAGGCGACCAGACCGGCTTCGCCGCCGATGGCGACGAGCTCGCTGCGGGTGCGAGCCGCACCGAACGGCGCGTCCCAAAAGTCTGCGCCGCCGGGCCTGGCGTCCGAGAAGGGGCCGATGTACAGATACGGTTCGCTGGAGTAGCTGTCGCCGGGCGATCCGCCGAAGTTCACCCGATCTCCCGGCCTGGGGGCTGCGTCGAATGCAACGTCGAAGTGCTCGGGCCAGAGGCGGGCAACCGTGGCGTCCGCCGACGCAGGAAGCTCG
The DNA here is from genome assembly GCA_038227995.1 of Acidimicrobiales bacterium. Taxonomy (GTDB): domain Bacteria; phylum Actinomycetota; class Acidimicrobiia; order Acidimicrobiales; family Ilumatobacteraceae; genus WLMZ01. The sequence goes on along the minus strand of JBBRPP010000064.1, from coordinate 19,753 downwards.
GTGAGCACTCGGTCGAGTATCGCCGCAACCAACCCGAACCAGGAGGCGACGGCGGCTGCAGCGGCAGCGTCGATGACGAACGGCTGATCGACGTCACCCACCGCGGGCGTGTCGTGGCCGACGTCGAGCGTCTCGGTGATGTCGAGCTGTGCGAAGGTGGCGAGGTTCCGCAGCGTCGAACCGTCGATCGGCATGCGCTGCGTCGATGCCGAGCCCGGCTTGTCGGACTCGACGACGAGGTCAGTGCCCGTTACCCGGAGACGTCGAAAATTCGCACCGTATTCGGGGGTGCCGAAGCCACCGGGCGTGACACGCAACGAAAACCGACCGGTCTCGCCGACTCTCGCCCGAGCGACGATGTGAACGGCAACGCGTTGCAAAGCGGATCGAGTCAGGTCGTGTTCGTGCATGTGGCTCAGTCAACTTTGCGGTCATTCTGTTACACAGTCGATCGCGTCTCGGCCGAGGTAGAAGCCGAACAGTTCTGACCGGCTCGGGAGCCACCGGGAGTTTTCGGCGGCTCAGAGCGCGCCGAGTGCGTCGAGCGCCCCACGGTAGAAGGTCGGGTATGCGTACACCATCGAGCGCAGCGTGCTGATCGGTACTCTTGCGTGGACGGCGAGGTTGAAGAGCCCGAGGACATCGCCGCCGCGAGGACCAACGGATGTCGCGCCGACGAGAATTCCACGGTCCGCGTCAGCGACAAGCTTCATCAAACCCTCGTTACCAGGTCCGTGCAGCCAGCCTCGGCTTGATGTGGAGCTGTCTGCGACGCCGATGCGAACGTTGATGCCAGCGGCGCGCGCCTGTTCCTCGGTCATGCCCACCGATCCGACCTCGGGGTCTGTGAACGTCACCCGTGAGACTGCGTGGTCCGCAGCGAGTCGCGGCTCGGCGATGCCGAGAATGTGGTCAACAGCAATTCCCGCCTCGTAGACCGCCATATGGGTGAAGGCACCTTTGCCAGTGATGTCGCCTATAGCCCACACTTTCTGGTGGCCTGCGATCCGCATGTCTGCGTCGACATGGAGTGTCGGGCGTGCAGCTTCGTCGAGGCCGATGGTGTCCAGGCCGATGCCGCGCAAGTTCGGTGTGCGTCCGGCGGCTACCAGGATTTCGTCGGCGACGATTGTTCCGCCGTCGGCGAGTGTGACGGTGACACGCGTGTCGCGCAACACTGAGACGATCCCGACGCCGGTTCGTACGTCGATCCCTTCGGCGCGCAGGATGCGTGCGACGAGTTCGCTGCTCTCGGGCTCTTCGGGTCCGAGGATGCGGTCGAACGCTTCGACGATCGTGACGGTTGAGCCGAAGCGCGAAAACGCCTGGGCCAGTTCGAGGCCGATCGCGCCGCCCCCGACAACGATCAACGACCTTGGTATGTCGCGCAGCTTGAAGATGTCTCGGTTGGTCCACGGCTTCGCATCAGCCAAACCAGGCACTGGTGGGATCGCCGGTGAGGTACCGGTTGCGAGGATGACCCCGCGGGCCGCAACGTACACGTCATCGCCGACGACAACGCGGTCGGGCCCGTCGAGCACGCCTCGGCCACGCACGAAGATCCCGCCCTTGCCGACGAACCGATCGACGGCAACCTGATCGTTCCAGTCGTCGGTGGCTTCGTCGCGAATTCGGTTGGCGACGAACGAGTAGTCGGGCCGGACCGTCGTTGTGCCGGCCATGCCATTGACTCGCCGTGCTTCGGCCAGCAAGTCGGCAGCTCGAATGATCATCTTCGACGGTATGCAGCCGTAGTACGGGCACTCGCCTCCAACAAGGTGGCTCTCGATACCCACAACCTGTAGGCCTGCCTCTGCGAGCGCGCCGGCGGCATCCTCTCCGCCCGGCCCCAATCCGACAACGACGACATCTACCTGGCGAGATTTCATGCCACCTCAGTGTCACCAACCGAGGATCCGTTACAGGTTCGTTGGAATGAAACGAAATCGGGCTTCGGCTGACTGAACGGGTCATGCATTCGAACGAGCTGTTGAACCTCACCCTGGTCTTGATTGCTGGGCTCGTGGCCCCGGTGGTCCACCACGCGATCCGCCGCTCGAAGGTTCCAGCGGTGGTGCTGGAAATCGTGATCGGCATGGTCATCGGACCCGATGTCCTTGGCTGGGTGGAAGCCGACGACACGGTGAGGGTCGTGGCGACGATCGGCCTCAGCGTTCTGCTCTACCTCGCCGGCAACGAGATCGACATCCGCTCTCTGCGGGGCCGCGTTGGCCGCCAGGCGCTGGTCGGATTCGCAGGCACGATCCTGCTCGCGGGTGGAGCTGGAGTTCTGCTCGACGTGACGGGAATCGTCCACCAGCCGCTTCTCGTTGCTGTGATCCTCACGGCAACGTCGCTCGGCATCGTCGCACCGGTACTCAAAGACAGCGGGCAGTCGGCAACGCTGATCGGCCAGTTCGTTCTGGCCGGTGCAGCGATCGGTGACGGGGCAGCAATCGTCCTGCTCTCGCTCCTGTTCTCCAAAGACGCGACCAGCACATCGACGCGGTTCGTTCTCCTTGGTTCGTTCGTGGTCATCGTTGCGTCGTTCGCGTGGATTGGTTCGCGGCGCACGATGAAGATGCCGCTCGGTCGTCTGCTCGTGCGCTTGCAGGACACGAATGCCCAGATCCGCGTGCGCGGCACGATGGTCATCGTGCTCGCATTCGCGGTGCTCGCCGACAGGCTCGGTCTGGAGGCCATTCTCGGGGCGTTCGTCGCCGGCGTCCTGATTCACGCCCTCGATGGCAGCGCTGCGACGACGCATCCTCTGCTCAAAGTCAAGTTGGATGCGATCGCGTTCGGCTTCCTCGTCCCGGTCTTCTTCGTGACGTCGGGCATCACGTTCGACCTCTCATCCCTGCTCGACGATCCCAGCCGGCTGGCTCCGGTGCCGGTCTTCCTTGTCGCCTTGCTGGTGGCTCGCGGCCTGCCCGCGCTGGCGTTCCACGCCACGCTCGGTTGGCGGGGGTCGATCTCGGCGGGCCTGCTGTTGGCGACCTCGCTGCCCTTCATCGTCGCTGCGACTCAGATCGGCTTGGCGGCAGGCACGCTGACGCCGGCGATCGCAGCAGCGATGGTGGCTGCTGGGCTGGTCTCGGCACTCGTGTTCCCCGTCGTCAGCTCGATTTTCATCCCAAAAGACGCAGCGGTTGTTCCGAGCGCTGGCGTTACGTTGGGAGCCGACCCTGGGACTCTGTAGTGTCGGGAGGGTTGAACAAACCGGGGGAGACCATCCATGGTCGATGACGAAGTTGTCGAGGCGCTTCGTCGAGGCGACGAATGGATGTTCCGGCAGGTGGTCCTCCAATACCATCCGGCTCTGGTCCGCACGGCGAGATCATTCGTGCGCAGCACCTCCATCGCCGAAGAGGTCGCCCAGGACACATGGCTCGCTGCGATCCGCGGCCTGCCCTTGTTCGAGGGCCGCTCGTCGTTCAAGACGTGGCTGTTCCGAATCCTCATCAACCAGGCCCGCACGTGCGGCGCCCGCGAGACGCGTTCGGCCGCAGCCGGCAGTTTCCTCGAAGAGGATGATGCCAGTGTCCTCGCCTCACGGTTCAACGACATGGGTGCGCGCTGGCCTCGTCATTGGTGCGCGCACCTCACGGATTGGGGAACGCTCCCTGAGACGACGGTCGTGTCGGCCGAGACCGAATCCGTTGTCCGCGGCGCGATCGAGCGACTGCCTGCCCGTCAACGACAGGTGATCACATTGCGAGACATCGAAGGCTTTGATGCCCGAGAAGTGTCGTTGGCGCTCGATCTGAGCGAGGGCAACCAGCGCGTGTTGTTGCATCGGGCGAGATCGCGGGTGCGCGCAGCATTGGAGCTTCACTTGGAAGGCGTGGCGACAGCATGACCGCTCCACTCGACTGCCAAGACCTCGTCGAGCTCGTCACGGCATATTTCGACGATGCGATGTCGCCTGCCGCACGTGAGGTTTTCGAACATCATCTCGAGGAGTGCGATGACTGCGTCAACTACGTCGCGCAGATGCGGATGACTGTCCAGCTGACCGGCACTCTGACGGCGGACGACATCACTCCGGAAACGATGCACACCTTGCTCGCTGCGTTCCGATCGTTCAGTCCCGGGCCCGGTTGAGTCGGCGGGTCCGGAGCACCTCTGCGACCGACCACGCCTGGAAGGGGCAGCCGGTCGCGTCGTACGGTGCCGATCCGTCGGTCGTCTCGGAGATCGATCCGAGACCCCACTCGCCGAGGTGCAGATCGATCGAGCCGTCGTCGGCTTCGATGTGCGCTGCCCGGCAGGCATCACGGTACGGGCCGAGCAGCCACGGCCAGATCGTGCCTTGGTGATATGCCGTGTCGCGCTGCACCGAATCACCGCGGTGACGACCGATGTAGCGCGAATCCTTCGGTGAGAGTGACCGAAGTCCGAGAGGTGTGAGCAGTTCCCGGCGGCATACGTCGATGACCGACCGGGGGCCGCCCGGACCATTCGGTAGCCCGAGTGCCAACAGTTGGTTTGGTCGGATTGCGGCATCGTCACCGAACGGCCCGTCGACGACGTCGTACAATCCTTGGCCGTCGGCCCGGACGAATCGGTCGGCGAACGAGTCCACGGCCAGGACGCGGAGCGTCTCGATTGCGACGCTCGGGAGACCGAGCATGGCCTTGAGCGCAGCGACGGTTCCCAAGCCGTTGATCCACAACGCATTGATGTCGACGGCCTTCCCGATGCGAGGTGTGATGGCAACACCGTTGACGCGGGCGTCCATCCACGTCAGCGCGACGCCGTCGGCGCCCTGGCGGAGTAGTCCGTCGTTGGTGTCGACACCGATGCCGTAGCGGGTCCCGGCGATGTGATGATCGATGATTTCGTCGAGCGCTGGCATCACTGCGGCGGGAAGGTCGAGGTCGCCGGTTACAGCGACATGACGTCCGAGTGCGTGGAGGTACCACAGCGTGCCGTCTGACGTGTTGTACTCGAGTGTTCCGGTGTCAGCTGTGTTTGCGAGCATGCCCTCAGACACCGCGTCCGCCGCCGCCAACAACAGTGCGCGCCCTTCGTCGGCGCGCCCGACCGCCAGGAACAAGCCCTCGTACGACGTCATCGTGTCGCGCGACCATGAACCGAACCACGGATAGCCGGCGACGACTGCAGGTGTCGACGTTCCGACGACGAACTGGTCGGCGGCGATCGTCAGCATCGCGTCGACATCGTCGTTGGGTCGGCTCGAGGTGACCACGCGACGAACTCGTTGGCGAGCTGCCTCGATCGAGTGATGGTGGTTGCCCGGGGCACCGTCGAGCGTCGTTGTCGCCACCACGGTGATTGATTCGCCTGCGTTCAGTTCGCGTGCGAAGGCACCGGCGGCCCAGAGATCCTCGGCTGCGTCGAGCCCGCGGGCGGCCTCTTCGCGCAGGTAGGCATTGTCGTACCACTCCCCACCGGGTTGCCAGCTACCGTCGCTGCAGTCAACGCGATACGCATCTTCGAACACGAATCCGTTCGAGGAGTGCGACACGCTGGGCGCTTCGCCCTTTCGGCGAACACCATGGGCGTCGCGCCATGTGCACAGCGGCTCGAGTTCGAGCCCGACCGGGCCGTCGGAGTTGGCAACCGTGTGAACGATCACTGCGGCCGCGCTGCCATGGACCATGGCGACCTCGCGGACGAGGGTGACGTTGCCGACCGTCCACGTCCACCGTGGGATGCCGTCGATCAGATCGAAACGAGTGAGCTGCAGATGTCCAGTTGGCGCGACTACACCGCCTGGCCACTCGTGCGTGGCCAGCTGCATCCTGCGATCGCCGATGATCAGCGTCGCATCCAACGAGGCGAGCGCGACGCGGCGGGACGCACCGTTGGCGGAAGCGACGACGAGCAGGCCGTGGTAGCGGCGCGTACGCAGCCCGGAGACCGTCCCCATGGCGAACCCGCCGAGCCCGTCGGCCACGAGCCACTCACGACTCGCACTCTGGTCGAGCGACGAGCACTGGTTTGGGCCGAAGCTGATCGAGGTAGACCGCCCGCTCGTCATGAGCCGAGGATGAGGTTGACGACGAGGCCTGTCCAGCCGGTCTGGTGCGACGCTCCGAGGCCGTCGCCCGTGTCGCCGTGGAAGTACTCGTGGAACAGAAGGTTGTCGTGCCATGCCGGATCGTTCTGCATCCGCTCCTCGTGCCCGAAGCAGGGCCGCCGGCCCGTCTCGTCGTTGCGGAACAGACCGATCAACCGTTGCGACAGGTTGTCGGCGACTTGAGTCATCGACATCATCTGGCCTGATCCGGTCGGGCACTCAACGGTGTGGTCGTCACCGAAGAAGCGACCGAATCGGCGGAGGGCCTCGATGACGAGGAAGTTGACCGGGAACCACACCGGGCCGCGCCAGTTCGAGTTGCCTCCGAACAGCCCGCTGGTCGACTCGCCGGGCTCGTAGTCGACGCTGTATTCGGTGCCCGCGAGGTCGAGCGTGAATGGGTGCTCGCGGTGATGGGCGCTCAGCGCGCGAAGTCCGTGCGGAGACAGGAACTCTGTCTCGTCAAGGACATACCGCAGGACCCGATCGAGTTGCTCAGGTGAAACGATCGACAGGAGCTGACCGTGGCCTTCTGCCCGGGTGTGCATCCGGGTTACGTGTTCTGCGAGGTCCGCCTTGTTTTCGGCGAACCATGCAGCTCGAGCGGCGAAGTCGGGGAGACCCGCCAGCGTCGCGATGCCGAGGGTGGTCGTGGCCACGATCGGCAACAGTCCCACCATCGACCTGACGCGCAGAGGGACTCGCCAACCGGCATCCGCTTGCAGGACGTCGTAGTAGAAGCCATCCTCGTCGTCCCACAGCTCACGCCGGTAGACAGCGCTGGCGATGTAGGTGAAGTGTTCGTAGAACTTCGTGGCGACGTCCTCGTAGGCCTTGTTCTGCATCGCCAGCGTGAGGCTCATCTCCAACAGATCGAGGCAGTACATAGCCATCCAGGCCGTGCCGTCGGACTGCTCGAGATGTCCTGCGACAGGGAGCTCGGCGGAACGATCGATCGGGCCGATGTTGTCGAGGCCGAGGAAGCCGCCCTCGAACACGTTGTTGCCGGCGGCGTCCTTGCGGTTGACCCACCAGGTGAAGTTGATCAACAACTTCGGGAGCAGTCGCTCGAGGAAGGCGAAGTCCTTGGACCCGTCGATCTCGAAGACGCGCATCGCGGCCCAGGCGTGAACGGGCGGATTGACATCGCCGAATGCCCATTCGTATGCGGGCAACTGGCCGTTCGGATGCATGTACCACTCACGACAAATGAGCAGCAGTTGGCCTTTGGCGAACTCGGGGTCGACGTGCGCGAGAGCGACGCAGTGGAACGCGAGATCCCACGCCGCGTACCACGGGTACTCCCACGGGTCAGGCATCGAGATCACGTCGGCGTTGTTGAGGTGGGCCCACTCGGCGTTGCGTCCGTGCCTGCGGCCAGCTGGCGGGGGTGGGCCGGCGGGATCGCCATCGAGCCACTGTTGGACGTCGAAGTGGAAGAACTGCTTGCCCCACAGCATCCCAGCGAAGGCCTGGCGCAGGATCATCGCGTCCTCGGCATTCGTCGACGCTGGGGCGAGGTCGGCGTAGAACTCGTCGGCCTCTGCCGCGCGGACGGCCATCGTGTCGTGCCACGACGCATCGATCGTCGAGCCCGATGGGCTGAGACGAAGGCGGATGACCGCGGTCTCCCCCGGTTCGACGTCGAGACGGCACCAGATCGCCGCCTTCGTCCCCGTTGCGTCGTCGTTGACCGTGTCGGCATCGTTGACGACGTGATCGTTGATGCCGTCTTTCGGAGCACGAGCCGACGGCTCGGTACGCCACAGACGATGAGCGTTGCTCTCGTTCTCACAGAAAAGCAGACGGTTGTCGTCGCGTTCGGCGACCAGCACCATCCGGCCGAGCGTGTCGTGCTCAGCGACGAGACCGCCGCGCTGGCCGGTGATGTTCGGACGTGTGTCCGAATGGCCCCATGACCATGTGTTGCGGAACCACAGTGTCGGCAGGACATGGAGCTCAGCCGTCTCGGGCCCGTGGTTGCGGACGCGCATCTCGATGCAGTGGTCGTTCGGCGAGGCTTTGGCGTAGTCGACGGTGATCTCGAAGTAGCGGTCGTCGTCGAAGACGCCTGTGTCGCTGAGCTCGAACTCGGGATCGAGGCGACCACGCGTCCGGTTCTCGTGCAGCAGTTTCGCATACGGGAACTCGTGCTGGGAGTACATGTACCGCCAACGCATCCACGAATGGGTCGGTGTCGAGTCGAGGAACCACCAGTACTCCTTGGCGTCCTCGCCATGGTTGCCCTCGTTGCCGGTCAGACCGAAGATGCGTTCCTTCAGGATCGGGTCGCGGCCGTTCCAGAACGCAAACCCGAAGCACAGCCGTTGTTGGTCGTCACAGATCGCGCCGAGGCCGTCCTCGCTCCACCGGAATGCACGGCTGCGCGCATCGTCGTGAGAGAAGTGCTCCCAGGCCTCGCCATGCTCGCTGTAGTCCTCACGAACGGTCCCCCACGCGCGCTCAGAGACGTACGGCCCCCACTGCTTCCACGCGTCGCTGGAGGTCAGCCGGGCCCGCTCGGCGTTGATCGGGGTGTTCATGACATCACCGACTCGTTGCGCAGGGCGATGGTTTCCGTGGTGCCGACGACACCTCGAAGGTGCTCAGCGACGCGCAACGCATTGGCGATGATCGTTAGCGTCGGGTTCACAGCCGAACTGGAAACGAAGAAGCTCGAATCGACGACGTACAGGTTGTCGATATCGTGCGCGCGGCAGTTGACGTCGAGCACTGACGTCGACGGATCGTGACCGAACCGCAGCGTGCCGTTCTGGTGGGCGACGCCGTTGATGCCGAGCTTGCCACCGAGGTAATGGTCCTTCTCCATGACCTGCTTGCTGCAACGCATCGCATCCAACAGGTCCTTGAACTTCTGGATCAGCCGGCTGTGCGACTCGAGGTTCGACGGGTGGTACGTGAGGCTGATCCCTCCCTCCCTTGTCAGCCCCACCTGGTTGCGCCACTGCGGCAGATCCTCGGTGGTCAGCCAGAAGTCCAGTGACCGGGCCGCGAGATCGGCGGGGTCGGGCGCATCGGGCGCGTCGAGTGACATCGTGAAGGCGTCGCTGCGGCCCAGCATCTGCATCGCCCCGAGCGGGAACCCCCACCCGCCATCGCCGTAGTAGTAGTCGTTGATGCCGAGTGTCTTCTGGAACCTGGTTGGGTTGGGAACATCGGAGATCGCGATCAGCGACGAGTTGTTGTGCAGCATCAAATTGCGACCGACTTGACCCGACGAGTTGGCCAAACCGTTCGGATGCTGCTCGTTCGCCGAGCGGAGCATCAGCGCCGCGGAGTTGATCGCGCCAGCCGACGCGACCACGACATCGGCGCCGTGACGCTCGACCAGGCCGTCACGCTCCACCACTACCCCCGTGATCGATCGGCCATCAGGCGACGTCTCCAACTTGGCGACATACGCATCGGTCAGCAAGCTCACGTTCGGGTGTCGCAGAGCGGGCTCGACACACACGACGTGCGCATCAGCCTTGGCCTGGACAAGGCAAGGGAATCCGTCACAGGTGTCACACCGCACGCACGCACTCGTCGCCGGGCTGGACTCGTCGATCATGATCCCCACGGGAAGCGCGAACGGGCGCAAACCGGCAGCGGTGAGGTCATCGCGCAACTGCGCGATGCGTGGCTCGTCGCTCACACCCGGATGAGGGTACGGCCCAGATGCCCACGGCTCGAAAGGATCGGATCCGCGCTCCCCGTGGACGTGATAAATCTCCTCCGCCCTCGTGTAGAACGGCTCCATCTCGGCGTAAGAGATCGGCCAGGCGGGCGACACTCCGTCGACGTGGGTGACCTCACCGAAATCGTGCTCGCGCATCCGGAACAGCACCGCACCGTAGAACTTGGTGTTCCCGCCAACGTAGTAGTGCTGCTTAGGGAGGAACTCTCGGTTGCCGACCGTGTCGTGCCACGTGCCGCTGTTGCGGTAGCGCTGCTTGCCCCAGATCTCGACCGAGTCCCAATTCTGCTTCTCTCGTCGCAAGTATTGGCCGCGCTCGATGATGAGGATCCGCTTGCCGGTCGGAGCGAGGGCATGGGCGAGCGTCCCGCCGCCCGCCCCTGAACCGATGATGATGATGTCCCAATCGCTGTCGTTCATTGCTTCTCTTCCCTCAAAATGTGTCGTGGTATTGCTCAAACGATGGCGAGCGGGGCGATCCATGCGCCGGTAGCGCCACGAAGCTTGGGGTGGCTCATCACGAACAAGAACTCGCGATGACGAGCGGCAGCAAGGTCGCGCAACCTGAGGTTCTCCATGATCACGACGCCGTGGCGGGTGTTCAAGGTCTGTGGCACCTCGAACGGACGGTTCGGATGCTCGGGCGGAACGGGTCCGAAGCTCCACGTGTCACAACCGGTGATCGCGACCCGATGGTCCGCCAACCAATCGATCATTGCGACGCCGGGTCCTGGCTCACCAGTCGGGTAAGCGACTGGGTCGTCATCCCATTGGGTGCCCCAACCGGTGTGGAACAGCACGGCGTCGCCGGGCCGGATCGTCAGCGACGCTGCAGCGAGCGCGGCGTCGGCATCGGCCGGGGTGATCACGTCGCCCGGCGCCATGCGCGTCACACACCGGACGCTGGCGATATCGAGCAGAACACCCCGTGTGACCAATTGGGGCAGTGTCTCGGCCCCGAGCTTCGACGTCCCGCCAGCCTTTTCGATAGCTCCGATGCGATGCCCGTTGTACGTGCGGTCTCCCACATGTAGGTGGTTGAGCGCATCAACATGCGTTCCCATTTGGGTTGTCGCTTCGAATCGCTCCGCCACCCAGTGGACGTGATTTTCGCCGATGCCGCCACTGGGAGCCCGCTCGTGCATCCACTGTTTGAACGTGCGGCCTGGGAAAGCGGGAGACAGTTCGTCCAACACGTGGGCGAGATCGAAGACAATGCCTTGGCGCACCAACGCTGCCGCTGCCACGATCGCAGTCGAGGACACCTCATTCATCGAACCGACTTCGTCGAGCGGGCCGTATCGGCTGGGCCACCAATTCGAACCACCCGTCAAGGCATCCTTCGCCTTCCCGCCTGCGCTCACTCCGACGACCACGTCGTCCGGAAGTCGGCGAAGAGCGTCAGCCCGCCGTCCACGTAGATCGTCTGGCCTGTGATGTAGGCAGCCTCGTCACTGCACAGGAACGCCGAAACCGCTGCCATCTCCTCGGCTGTGCCGGCTCGGCCCATCGGGATGTGCGACACGACCATCGCGGCCTTCTCCGGATCGTCGATCCACGAGCGATTGATCGGGGTGATCGTCGCGCCCGGCGCAACGGCATTGACGCGGATACCCCGACCCGCATACTCGAGTGCGAGCGATCGGGTGAGGTTTTGCATGCCACCCTTGCTCACTGAGTAGCCGAGGAATCGGGGCTTCGGGATCTCTTGATGCACGCTGGACACATTGACGATCGAGCCCTTCCTTTCCGTCGCGAGCATGTGCTGGAGTGCCTTCTGGGCGCACAGGAAGCTCCCGCGGAGGTTGACCGCGAGCACCTTGTCGAAGTCGCTGACGGCAAGGGTGTCGGAGTCGCCTGAGATCTGGATGCCCGCATTGTTGATCAGGATGTCGACGCCGCCAAAGCGCTCGATCGTCTCATCGAACATCCGCTGGACTTCGTCTTCTTTCGACACGTCTGCCTCGACGAGCAATGGCTCGGGTCCAGCGCTGCGCATGCCGCTCATGCACTGATCGAATCCTGCTTCGATCTGATCACGAGTCATCACCGCTCCCTCGGGAGCGCCCACGTAGTTGATAGCGACATTCACACCCTCCTTGGCGAGCCGCACGGCGATCGCCTGACCAATCCCAGAACTCCCCCCAGTGACGATCGCCGTCTTGTCCCTCAAACCAATCATGTCTGCCTCTTCTCCGCGACGTGGTTACGCCGCAACAGTCGTAAGCGGGCACCGATCGTTACAAGGACCTCCTAAGATTTCCCTCCGGTTCAGATTCGCCGGACTCCGCCAGCGCGAACCGACGAACTCGGTTGACGCGACCGTCGACGCTCCCAATGGCTCAGATCTGAAAGGTTGCGAGTACGACGCTGGGTTGGCGCAGCCCCGCTCGGTGCGGACCACGAAGCGACGACACGTGCGAATGCACGCTGATCGGGGTTGCGAACCGCTGGAGTCCCGAATAGTTCAGTTCGCTCGCGAGTCGAGTAGCCATTTCCTCGATCGCGCAATCCCACACGTCGGCGATCTCGTCGAATGACATTTCGTTCGTACGCATGAAATCGAGATGGCTGAGACTGAACGTCACCTCGCACGCCGGGATGCCGTTGAGCAAGATTCGCGCTCGAAGAAGATCTTCGGGCCGTCGGCCGTCACCCTCAAAATCCTCCACGACGATTGTCACAGTCGCTAGTTCTCTCTCGGCGGAGGTCACTGGAGGACCCTGCCAACGTCTGGTGGCCCACGCAAGCGAAATCGTGGTGAACGATTGCCAGCGTCGGTCGAGTGCCGACGGTAGAACCGCACGAAACTCGCAACTCGAGCGGCCTCCGAACTTCCAGAGCCGAATCGTCGGCTCAGTGACATCGACCGCGGTGACACGGGTTCGGACGCCGCGTGGCCTGGTCGCATGCTGGCTGCGTGGATCTCGACAACTCCTTGTTCAGCCGCCCGTTCCTCGTTCAGGATGACCCGATGGAAACGTCTCCAGGTTTGACCTTACCCATCGGTTTAGCGATCACGGGACGTTTCGAGGTAGGTGTCGATTCTTTGATTGGCGATGTGTTGTTCGTCGTCGAGCGCGCCGACGTAGGTGGACACGAGGGTTTCGACGGAGTGTCCAAGGCGTCGTGCGGTTTCGGCGAGGGGCATGCCGGCGCGCAGCCATGTCGTGGCCGCAGCGTGCCGACAGTCGTAGACGCGCAGCGGCTTCTGCCCGACTGATTCGAGTGCGCGGTGCCAGGCGCGGGCCCAGTTCGATCCGGACGGCATGGTGTCGTTGCGGGTGCGGAACAGCAGACGCTCCGGTGTCGTGAGGTTGGTCTCGTTGATCCATTCGCGCAGGATGTTGACGAGCACGGGCGGGATCGGCACGGAGCGGGGTCCGGTCTTGGGTTCGCCAGGTTCGTCGAAGGAGATGTCGGCCTCGGTGACATCCAGACGCCCCCAACCCTTCGACGGGAGGTCGACGGAGCGGACGCGCAGCATGACGACCTCGGATGGTCGTAGCCCGGCGTAATAGGCGACCGCGGTCATCACCCGGTAGGTCTTGCTGCCGGGCTGTTGGGTGACAATCGCGTCGATCGCCGCAGCCATCACCGCCGGCGACGGCAAGGTGCGGATATCAACACTGCGTTTGGTGCGGGCCACTTTGCGGCGTGCCCGCGACTTGGACCGTTGCGGCCACACATCCGCAGTCACGGCGCCAGCGGCGATCGCCGACTGCACGCAGGCGCGAGCGACGATGCGGATCCGGTTGGCAGTGGTCGCGGCCATCTGCGAACCGTCCATTTTAAGGGCGAGCTTGCGGTCGATGTCAGCGACTCGTTCCCGATCGAGTTCACCGAGTGTCAGACAGTTCTTGGCCAGCCACCGCTCCAGCACCACATCCAGATGGGAGTCAGTTCCGGGCGCGAGGGCGGTGTACAGGTAAACACGCAACCCATCGGGTGGTTTCGCACCGGCACGGACGGCAATCGTGGCGAACCGGGCCAGTGCCTCGACCGCGGATGTCCGGGTTCGTGGTTGCCACTCCGCCCATTGCTCGGTCAGCCATCGCCGTGCCCACTCGTGCACACCGAGATCGCCGAGTGGTGTCTGCCACGCGTCGGGTTCACCGCTGAACTCGTCAAATCGTCCGCCGTCCTGCAACGCCTGCAGCAGGCGACCGCGGTACCGGTCGGCTTCGATGCGGGTGCGGAACGACTTGGAGCGGTGTCTGCCGTCGATGGTGTAGCGCACCACCCAGGGCAGCTTCGCCTGCGTGGTCGACCTGCGATCCTGCACCCCGTAGACCTTCACGACTTGCATCGGCCGGACCATCGCGCATCACCCCCAGCCATCTCACCGTCATTGACCGCGAGTGGCCCGCAGTCTTGGGAAGGCTGTGGGATGACACTAGCCCAACGGGTGTTGCCGATACCGCTGACCAGGTCGAACACCCGTCGTGACTGGAGGGTTCCTAAACTGTAGACGGAGGTTCGAATCCTTCCGGGAGCGCAAGAAAATTACCCCTGAGCTGGTCCTCTGTTCATTTGGTCAACTGGGTCAGTCTGAACCGTTGGGTTCTCGATCGGTCGAATTCTCGTTCAAAATGGGAAGAGCGTGGGGTGGGCCGGGACCGAGTGCTCTACGTCAGCCTCGCCGGCACGAAGTCGAACACAGCGAGGTCGTAGACATTGTTGGTGGACGAGCTGGATCTACATGTACTGGCCGGTTCGTGTGGTGTTCGCTTTCGCGGATCTGTGGGCGTTCTCTCGCGGTCGGCGTCGACTGTCATTTTGCTTGTGACGGTTCGGGCTGGCTGCGGGAGTGCCTACGCTCAGTAGTTGAAGACGAGGGCGCCTCCGGTGGTGTATTCGAACACGGCCGGGATCCCGGCGACCTTGGCGATGGCGATCCATTCGGTGTCTTGCATGTTGCGGACCTTGATGCAGACTGGGCAGACGTACATTCGGCCGCCGCTGGCCGCGTACTCCTCGTGCAACGCGGCGATCGAGGGTCCGCCGGCGACGTCGACGGTTGCTGCGAAGCCCTCGGTTGCGACGTGGATGGCGTCTTTGGTGAGGAACATCAAAGCCTCTTTGCCTGCCCGGAGCGCTTCGACGCCGAGCAGGTAGGCGATCAGTACGTTTTCTGGTTCGTCACTTCCGTGGGTGAGGCAGATGAGAACTTTGCTGTCGGGTGCGGTGATGGCTGTGTCGGGCATGTTGATGTCTCCTTCGGTTGGGGGCGTATGGCAGGCAGGATGTCGACCGTGGCGGATCCTTGCATCGCCAATTGAACCGCCTCGTGTTCAGGTCGGTGCGTGTCGATCTTTGAACCACATCACGCCGCCGCCGACCGCGAACATCGCCCAGAACGCAGTGTTCGCGGCGGTGCCGATGATGGCCGGTGCACCGGCAGAGACGTTGTTCCAGTTCTCTTGCAGCAGTGCGACGAAGGCCATGACGGTGAAGCCAATCGCGGCGACGAGCCCGACTATACGAACTCGGGAGGCCACGATCAGAATGGCGCCGAGGACGATCGTGAGGACTGCGGTCAACCCGTTGAACCACAGCAGTTTGAGCTCCATTTTGGCGAAGCCGAACATGGCCACCTGCCGAGTTGCAAAGTCGACGTTGCGAGCGAGGAACCATCCAATGGCCCCGACGACCACTGCGATCGCGCCGAGCACCACGAAGGCGCGATCTCTGGCTGACCGTGGACCGGCGAGCGCCGTGTCGATGCGCGGCGCATGCTCGCCCGGGGGGATCGCATACAGCATCAGGTGCAAGAAGAAGATCAGGGCGTAGCTCCAGGGCCATTCGTTGTCCCGATACGCAACGGAGAGGAAGATCGGGATCGCGTTGAACGCGCCGATGAAGGCGACGAGTCGGGTTCGGTAGCCGATCAGGAGCAGAGCAGCGAGGGTGCCGTCTGTCAGGATCACGATCCAGCCGAACAAGTGGAAGTGCGGCAGGATCACGTGCTCGGTGATCGATTTCCACACTCCCCACACGGGCGTGTCGACTGCGGAGCGGGTGTACTTGTAGAGCCCGCCCTTGGTGTCGTCACCGAAATTTGGGGCGACCTTCCAGTGCAGGTTGGCCAGCCAGAGCAGCCCAGCTGAGATCCGGGCAGCGGCCATCACGAAGTAACGCGTCCGCGTGTCCACAGCGTCGAGCCGGTCCCGTCGCGTCGGGATGGTCGCTGTTGTCTTGTCGGGTTCCACGTCGTGCCCCCTGTGCCTGTGTGTGCTCAGATCATGTCAGGCAGTCAGGTCGCTGCTGGCCGTGTTGCGCGAATGTTTCGATTCCTGGCGGGAGCCCGTCGCCGGCGTTGCCGTTACGGTCCGGTCCGTGCAACGAGCGAGGAGGTTCAATTCCCGAGGTCGTACTTCCGTTGGGTCCTCTCGGAACCGACACGTCCTTCGGGTTCGGCCTGCTTCCCCGGATTTGCGTGGAGCTGACTCGTGCATCTGACCGTGATTGCGAAGTCACCCGTTGTGGGTCGGGTCAAGACGCGGCTGTGTCCACCGTGCACGCCGCGTCAAGCAGCTGACGTTGCCGAAGCGGCACTGGCCGACACCCTCGATGAGATTTTGGCGGTGGTCGGCGTGTCCGACGTCAGGCCGGTGCTGTTGATCGAGGGCGATCCACCAGCCTTCACGCCTCTCGAATTCGAGGTGATCGCCCAGGCAAGTGGCGGCCTGGAACAGCGCCTGCGTTACGGATTCTGCGATCTTGGCCCGGGGATCATTGTCGGCATGGACACCCCACGGGCTGTGGCCGGGCTGGACGTAGCGTTCGGTCAGCTCGCCCGAGGCGTCGACGTGCTCGGGCTGGCCATCGATGGTGGCTACTGGGCGATTGGTCTGTCGAGCGTCAACGACGATTTCCTGGCTGCAGCTTTCAGTGATGTTCCGATGAGTACTTCGCGCACGGGCGTGTGCCAGTTGCACCGGCTGCACCAGCTCGGCCGGCCCGTCCACATGTTGGCGAGCACGCGTGATTTGGACACGGTCGAGGATCTGCTCGCCACAGCCCGAGTTCAACGTCCCGGACGGCTCGGCAGAGTTGCGTCAGCCGTCGCGGCCAGTCTCATGTGAGGGGGAGTCCTGAGTAGAGCCGACCGGCTCCGCTGTGATCATGCTCAACGGATGCCGAGGCTGGCGTCGGCACCTTCGGGTAGACCGCGCAGGGTCGAGAGCAACGAGTTCGCAGGAATCGACAGCGGCAGGATCGTTCGAGTCAGCAGTAGATCGGTATCCAGACGACCAGCGCGAACGGTTGGCCCGAAACTTCCCCAGAACGCGCCGTCTGCTGCGATCGTGAGTTCGCTGGGGATGTCGCGGGCGACAGCGAGCACGCCGAGGTCGCGTTCGTCGGCGCGACCGCGTCGCACGATTGGGCGGACGATGTGGTCTTCGTCGCGCACTCCGAGGGAGCGGACGAGCGTTCGCAGCGGCTCGAGTGCAGGACTGTCCAGCGGACCCGCTGTCGTGGTCGCGATCCGGACCCGAACGCCGCTGACGATGAGGCGGGGAACCACTTCGACGACCTTGTCGAAGTTGTCAGGTCCACGGGCCATGTCGTTGAGGTCGGGCAGGTGTGAGTCCAACGAGATCTGCACGGCGATGTCGGGGTGGGCCAACGGTGCGGCCCGTTCGAAACGATCGCCGCCGAGCAGCGTCCCGTTGGTCAACAAGATCACGGGAAGGTACTCGGCCATCGCTGCGACGGTCTCGGGAAGCCACGGGAGCAGCAGCGGTTCACCACCGGTGACCCCGATGCCCGTGAAGCCGAGCGCCTTCGCTTGCAGGGCGACGGTCAGCATCTGTTCGGCCGTCAGTTGTCGACGTTCGCTGCGCGGTGATGACTCGGTCAAGCAGTACGAACAGGCAAGGTTGCAGTGGTAGTTGGAGTAGATCCAGACCCGGCCGGGCATCTCGCCGGATGCGATGGCCTCAGCCACTGTTTGCTCCGTCACGCGAGACCTTCTTGGCTGAGGCGGGCGGTGACCTGATCTGAGGTGGGCAAGTCGAGACCGGTTGCCAGCCGGTTGAGAAACATCGTTGCTCCGACGGTCACGGTCAGCTCGACCAGCGCATGCTCTGGCCAGTGTTCACGAGCCAGAAGCCAGACGTCATCCGGGATCGGGCCGGTCGCACCGGCGAGGGCGTCGATCCAGCCGATCAACACTCGTTCCGCCACCTCGGGGAAGCCGTCCTCGAGGACCACGTCGCCGCGGAGTGCGCGAATTTCGACAGTGGACAGACCGACGTCAAGAGCGACTGCAGTGTGGGCGTGGATGCAATAGCGGCACCCTTGCAAAATCGACGTCCGCAGGATCGCCAGCTCCTTGGCCCGTACTGACACGGACCCAGGTCCCAACGCTGCGCCGACGAAGTTGAGCGTCGGGCCGAGAAGTTCGGGCACTGTCGCCAACGCTGCAACGATTGGACCGGGATCGCCGTCGGCGAAGTACTGCTGGGCCGTGATTGGTGCCTGATCGGCGTCCAGCAACTGAGACCGTGACATCGACTCATCCTTGTCGATCTGTTGGCTGCTCGGGTCACTGAGTCCCGACTTTCGAAAACGTTTCGATTCGTCGACTCTGGTTCCGCGCCGGTGAGACGGCCGTGCTGGGCTGCTCTCGACGAGAGCGAAACTTTTGCGAAACTCCGGCTACCACCCTGATTGGCTGCGGTGGCGGGATCTACGCTCGCGCGGTGTCTGCTCGGGTGCTCGTTGTCGACGACGAACCAATGGTGCGAGAGGTTGTCGCCCGCTATCTGGAACTGGACGGCGTTCTCGTCGCAGAGGCGTGCACTGGCGCCGAGGCGATCGAATGGTTGGATTCCAACACAGCCGACTTGATCGTCTTGGACGTGATGCTCCCTGAGGTCGACGGTTTGACCATTCTGCGGCGTCTGCGCTTGACGTCTGACGTTCCCGTGATTCTGCTGACGGCGCGCTCAAACGAAGCCGACCGGATCGCCGGCCTCGAACTCGGCGCCGACGACTATGTCGTGAAGCCCTTCTCACCGCGAGAGGTCGCGGCACGAGTCCGAACTGTCCTGCGGCGCGGCAGGACACTGCGCGGCGCAGCGTCAGTGTCACGGGATTTCCGTGCGGACTTCGACGGTCTCTCGATCGACGCGTCGACTCGTGAGGTGCGTGTCGACGGGATAGTGGTGGCGCTCACTCCGAAGGAGTTCGACCTGATCGCGTTGCTCGCCCAATCACCGCGACAGGTGTTCAGTCGTAGTCAACTGTTGCGCCTCGTGTGGGCATCGTCACCGGACTATCAGGACCCAGCCACGATCACCGTTCACGTCGGCCGCCTCCGGCACAAGCTGGAGGCTGATCCGCAGCAGCCGCGGTGGATACAAACTGTGCACGGCATCGGTTACCGGTTCGAGCCGTGACCGGAATGCTGGCGATGGAAATGACGCTCGGATCGGTCATCACCAAGCACCCCGAACTCGCCGCGCTCGCGTTCGGTGGGATGACCCTCGGAACGGTTTCGATCGCGGTCGCGCTGCGCGCCTACCAGCGGCGAGCGCGCCGACTGAGCAGGTCCCTGTTGATCCTCGTGTTGTCGACGCTGCTGATCGCAGTTTCCGCCGCAGTCGTCGCGTCCCGGCTGATGGTCCTCAACGCTGCAGAGCTGTCGGCGGTGCTCGATGTCACCGCGGTCGCGGCCGGTTTCGCATTGCTGTTGGTGCTGATCGTGTCGAGATCGATCGGCAGCGACGTCCACCGACTCGAGCGCGCCGTCCGCGGCATCGAAGCTGGCGATCGAGCAGTACAGGTTGTCCGCCGGCGCGCCGACGAATTGGGTCACGTCGGTGCCGCGATCAACGACCTCGTCGGTCGACTTAACCTCGATCCACCGATCGGCTCCGTGGGTGCCGGTCGTCGCTGACTCGGTGGTGGTCGTTGTGTGGGCACGGTCGTGGCCGATGTTCTGGGCGCGTTGAAGCAGCAGTCGTGTTGGTGTGGTGTTGTCAGCGCTCGGT
>JBBRPP010000063.1:0-24851 GCA_038227995.1 Acidimicrobiales bacterium | reverse complement strand
GTCGGTGTCGAGGCGGGGGTGATTGACATGGGTTGGTTGCGGGCTGACACGACGGTCGTGCCGGCGGACATCAAGTATCCGACCGACTCTGGTTTGTTGACCAAAGGGATCACTCGCATCGCGACGATCGTCGCCCGGTTGCAGGCTGCTGGTCTCGCGCCGCGCACCGAGTTCATCGATCAGACCGCAATGGCCCGTCAGGGCGCGCATCGGATCGGGTCGAAGTTGCGGCGCCGCAGCGACGACGCCAAGGCCGAAGTGTTGGCCATCACCGGCGAACTTGCTGACCTCGCCCAAACCGCTGTTGAACAGGCGCGACGTGTTCTGTTGAACGCGCAGCGGATGGATGAGCGTCCGGTGCGCCGGTTGCGGCGGATGCTCGCTGATCTCGCCCATCTGATCGACGCCGTCACCCAAGTGATCTCCCAGACACGGGTGCGGTTGTCAGGTGAGACCCCGGCTGGCAAGACCCGTCGGGTGTCGCTGCACGACGGCGATGCCCGCCCGATCCGCAAGGGCAGCCTGGCGACGCCAACCCAGTTCGGTTACACCGGACAGGTCACCGACAATCGCGACGGCATCGTTGTCGACTACGAGATCGAGGCCGGGATGCCGCCGGACGCGCCGCGTCTCGCACCCGCGATCGCGCGAGCGGTCACCGCCACCGGTGTCGTCCCTGACGCGGTCACAGCGGACCGCGGCTACGGACAGACATCGGTCGACGAAGCGCTCGGCGAGCTCGGTGTCGAGTTCGTCGCGATCCTTCGCAAGGGTCAACCCGGCAAGGCGCGCCAGGAAGTCGAAGCAGCCGACGACTTCGTCGAGCTCGTCAAATGGCGCACCGGCGCCGAGGGCAGAATCGCGGCGTTGAAGCGTCAGCACGGCTGGGGACGAGCACGCATCCGCGGGCTCGAGGGCGCACGAACATGGTGCGGCTGGGGCGTGCTCAGCCACAACGCGATCAAGATCGCCGCCCTCTCAAACTGACCCCAGCGACAACCTGACAGCCCGCCTCACGACCGACTGCTTCGCCGCGCCCGACCACCCGATTACAGGCCGGATCCACGACCCAGCACCGCCACTCGAAACCGTGACCACCTACTATTTCAGGGGCAAGTAGTTAGGGCTGGGGACGGAACTCGCATAGGACGCAGCGCGTTCACCAGTGCTTGACGGCGTCCGGCAGTCGTTCGTAGCGTTCAGGAGCGATGATCGGCGCGGCACGTTCACCGCACGACTGAACCCATCTCCGAGCGCAACCCAGCGCGTCCCCTGCCATACCGTGCACCGCGGAGAAAATGCGCCGCCCCCGAGGTTCTGACCACCGCCGCGCGATCGACCTCGCCCGGCGTCGCGATCGACATTGCTCGGGCGACCTCGGCCACCGTCCGCTCTCGACCCAGAACTTCCTCAACGGTTCGGCGCCGGCACTCGGGTGTTTACTTCGATGGACGTGCGATGACGACATTCTGCTCTCCCGCAGCCCACGGCCATGGCCACGGCCGGATAAAGCACTGCATCAAACCCGGGTCGGCTCACAGCCATGTCCGCGGTGTGAAGGACTTCCGGGTCGACTTTCCTAGTTGGGGCTGTCGCACTCGACAGCGTGGTTGTGGGGCCTCTCGGGCCACTTACGTCTTGGGATCGCTTGCGCGGCGGAGTGCTCTGGAACGGCACCGTGCGATCGGTCCGGCACGGCCCATCATCTCGCGAGCCGATTGCTGTCGACAATTGCGACTACTGCGTCCGATTCGGCGCGAGTCCGTTGGGTAAGCCGTTCTGAACGGTTTGCAACGATCGGCCGCTCGGAGCGCTCTCCGAGCTGGCGTTTCCTAACACCTAACGTGCGGCACAGATCGACGCCGCTCGTACCACCCGCCCACGCGCCAGATCGGCGCGTCGGCTCGGCTCGTAGCCGGTCAGGTGGCGACGTGTTCGCGCGGCGGAGTTTTGCGGATTTCGGACGTTGATTGCGATCGTCGAGTGGCGTCTGCGAGTGGACTGTGACGGTCGGTGTCCGGGTTGCGGGTCAGGATCGGCTCCTGTGGGTGTCAGTCGCCATCGGTTTGCCGGCTGGTCGATGCTTTGCGGAGTGCGGCGACGGCGGCTGCTGGTTCGGGCACGGTGATCGTGACGATCCGCTGGTTGCGGAGCGAGAGTCGCACCGTTGGACCGCTGCGGAGTGTGCAGTTGGTCCGCTTCGGTGTCCACCAGAATGCGTAGGAGACTCGCCACCAAGGCAGGTCGACTACTTCGGCGTCGTCGATCTCGTCGAGATGGTAGGTGGATCGGGGCCATCCGACCAGTCCCCAGTGGATGGTGAGGCCGTTGGGCCCTGCGGTGGCACGGACGCTGGAAGCCGTCACGACGTTCACGATCACGCCGATCGCAACGACGATCAATGCCACGACGAACCATCGGTCGCTCCAGGAGCCGTTGGAATCTTTGCCCATGAACACGACGAAGACAGCGCCGACGCACCCTGACGCGACCATCGCCCAGCTGGTGGTTCGGCCGGTGTACACGGTGTATGGGTCGACGTCGGCTGTTGGTGGTGGGGTCATGGCAGCTCCTTGATGATGCGGATGAGATCGGCTTTTGCGAGGCCATGCTCGCTGGCAGTGGCGATCAGCCTTCGGGCTGCCTCGATCACCGACGACATCGCCGGGCCAGCGGACACGACGCGTGCTCCGCGTCCGCGGCGGAACTCGAGCACTCCGTCGTCGCGCAGCTGCCGGTAGGCAGCGAGCACGGTGTTGCGGTCGACGGACAATGCCGTGCCGAGCTCGGCGGCGGGCGGCAGCTGTTCGCCGACTGGCAGCTCTCCGGAGACCACACCTCGGCGAACGCACGAGGCGATCTGGTCCTGAAGCCGCTCTCGAGAGGTGTGATCAATCGCCCAACGCATGATGCTAATACTATTAGTCTCATTTGCGGTGAGTCAAGGTTTATTGGATCGCAAAGCTCCGAAGCGCAGTTGCGGGAGATCAAACCATGCCGGCGGCCAGGCTGTGGCGCGTTTTACCGCGACCGGGTGTCACCTGTGGGCGATCAGTGAATCTCGCGTTTGGCGATCATCGATTCTCGCGGTAGGTGGGGCGGGTTCTTCCTGAATTTCAACGGCGAGGGGTGATCCCTCCAGCATGTCGAGCGACCAAGCAAGACAACTGGAGGGATCGCTTCTCATGATGACTCAGGAGGAGTTCATGGATGTGCTCGCGATGAAACGCGCTGGCATGACGTACGCGGAGATCGGTGTTGAGACGGGGTATCACCCGGCGACGATCGCGAAGTGGTGTCGGGAGGGAGGACCGCCGGCGGCGCGAACGACCGCCGAGACGGGGCGGCGGGTTGATCCGGTGTGGGCGGATCGGTTGTCGGCGTTGTTGGTCGGGAACAAGGATCTGTTGGCGACATCGTTGTTCGAGATCGTCCGCGCTGAAGGGTTCACGGGTTCGTATCCAACGGTCGCCCGTTGGGTCCGCGAGCAGCGCGGTCCGCGATTCCGCAGGGCCGATTCGGCGTCGGTTCGGATCGAGACGGCGCCGGGTGAGGAAGCCCAGTTCGACTTCTCGGATTGCTCGAACTGGTCGCAGCGGGTCGGGCTCGGTCCGGTGTTGTGGTGCTTCGGGATGATCTTGTGTTGGTCGCGTTGGCGGCTGTGGTGGTTCACCACATCGGTGGATCGCGAGCACACGTTCGAGGGGATGGTCCGGTTCTTCGAGGCCGCCGGCGGGGTCCCGCAGTTGTGCCGGACGGACCGGATGGGTGCGCTCGGACAGTCGCAGGGACGACGGTTCGTGTTGCATCCGCCGACGCTCGAGTTCGCCCGTCATCACGGCACCGAGATCAAGGCCTGCCAGCCCGGTGATGCGAAACGCAAAGGCAAGATCGAGCGCCCGTTCCGCGATCTGTCCGAGAGTTTCTTGGAAGAGTTGGTCGTGACCGGCGTCCCCGACACCATCGACGGACTCAACCATCGGGCACGGGTGTGGGTCGATGAACGCGTCCACGACCGCCTCCACCGCACGACAGGTGTGGCCCCGATCGAACGGTTCGGAGTCGAGCACGACTTCCTTTGCGGGTTGCCCGGCCGCCGGTTCGACACCGACTATGTCGAGGCCCGCCGGGTCCATCGGGCGTTACCGTTCATCGAGTGGGAACGGGTCCGATACTCGGTCCCCACCGACTGTCTCGGTCAACTCGTCGAGGTACGCAAACCCGTTGACGGCAACACTTTGAACGTGTTGTGGGCCGGCCGCCAGGTCGCCACCCACCTCGTCGCAGACGATGGTCGCAGCGAAGTCTGGGACCCGCAGCACCGCCTCGCTGCCGAGACCTCGGCGCTCGCGTCAACGCAACGCCGGCATCTGAAACTGGTCCGAGAACCAGCACCGCCAGAACCTGCGCCCGTCGGGCGGATCGAGCTGCCCGGCGGCGACTTCGACGTCGCCTCACCCGATCTCGCCGCCCGCTACGACAGCGACGATCTGAACATCGACAGCGGTGATCTCGGATGAGCGGCGGTGTCTACGAACAGATCAAGGACGACCTCGGATATCTGCAACTCGACCGGGCCGCCGAAGTGTTCGCCACTCTCGCCGAGCAGGCCCGCGTCGACGGTCTCACCCATGTCGAGTTCCTCGCCCGACTGGTCGGCGAGCAGGCCGACGCGACCCGCAACCGGCGCCTGTCCGCACGGCTCAGATATGCGAGGTTCCCGTTCCGCAAAACGATCGCCGAGTTCGACTTCGCGTTCCAACCCACCGTCGATCGCAAACTCGTCGACGACCTCGCGACGTTGCGGTTCATGGAAACCGGTCGGCCGATCCTGTTCCTCGGCCAACCCGGCTGCGGCAAAACCCACCTCGCCGTCGCGCTCGCGACGTTGGCGGTCGAGTCCGGGTTCCGCGGCTACTTCACCAACGCCGAGGAGATGGTCGCGAACATCGCCCAAGCGAACCGGGAAGGCAACCTTGTGTCGAAACTGAAGACGTACACGGCGCCGTCGGTGTTGGTGATCGACGACGTCGGGCTGTTGCCGATGGACCGCGCCGCCGCGTCGGCGTTCTACCAAGTCGTCAACCTCCGCTACGAGAAACAGCACTCCACGATCGTGACGACCAACCGTGGGCTTCCCGACTGGGGCGAGATCTTCGGCGACACCGTCGTCGCCGCAGCGATCCTCGACCGGCTCATGCACAACGCCGTCGTGTTCAACATCAAAGGCCCGTCCTGGCGGCTACGAGAGCACCAAGCACTCACTACCGCCGCCACCGACCCCACCAAACCGAGACGGCGCTAACCTCCGAGACAGGAAGCAACCCAACCCGCCGAACGCGAATCTCGTTGATCACAGAACGCGACTTTCGTTGATCGCCCACACAATGTGTCGATGTTGATGTCGACGAGGAGACCGGCGGCTGCGATCGAGTCGAGGGTGGGTTCGAGCATGCGAACGTCGTTGCGGTTGGCACCGTCGATCGCTCGGCCGATCGGGATGCCGTGACGTTCGACGGCGACGGACCACTTCCATCCGCATTTGCCTCTGTCTGTTGGGTTCGGGCCGGTTCCTTAGCCACCGTAGGGAGCCTTGTGGATCGAGCCGTCCAAGGCGACTTCGGTGAGGTCGAGGCCGATGATCCGGTCGAACGCGGCCAGTGCTTCGGCTTCGAGTCGTTCGAACACGCCGGCTGCGATCCACTCGTTGCGGCGTGCGCGCAGTGTCGTGTCCGAGGTCTGGAGCAACGCTCACGGGTCGCACCGATGCGAGAACCCGGGCTCTCGAGACGATTATCCCAGTGCGAAATGGACCATACGACAGGCCGGAGAGCAAGTCAATCCGCGTTGACGAACCGTCAAACACCATCCGATCTTCGGGAACTCTGGTGTCGACCACGCGCCGCTGGCCGATGTCTTGTCCTCGGATGCTCAGCCATGAAGTCATACTCCGATCATCTGCCAGCGCGTGTTGGGAGACCGGACTCACCGACCGCCCAACACATTGATGAACTACTGGGACGCGCTGATCGTGAACTCTGCCGTGTGCACGCTTCCACCGGACGCGAAAGGAATGAACAAACGGTGCAAACCCGGTGCCGCCACTTGGCCCAGGACCCCGAGTCTCCCACTCTTCTCCACGGCGGAGCTTGGATGGATGTGGTTGTACGCAAGGCCGGCTTTCGCGAAGGCCACGAGATGCCCGAAGGCACCGAGGTGTGACTCAAGCACGACGGGCATGCCGTGCGTGTCTGTGATCGCGAAGGTCAATTCAGACTCTGTCGATGATGTCAGTTTGCCGGCGAAGCTCCCCCTGATGCCGGAGTCAGACTGCGCACCAGGTTCTCGCCGAGCGATTGGCGCGGGGTGAGATTGAGCCCGATGACTTCCGTCGCCGCATGGACGCACTCACCTACGGAAATGCGAAGTCAGCGCCGGTTGATGCCCGGCAACCGCCCGAGGATCAAGCGTAGGTCAATGCCTGAAACATCGAAGGATGGCTCGCGAGCTCCCCCGCTGGTCACGCTACATCGGTTGCCTGCTCGCGCGTTCCGCTCGGCGGTCATCAGCTTCTCCACGTCACAAGTATGCGCAGAGATCGAACGGATTGCCCTCGGGATCGGTCAGGTTGACGATGGTGCCGTAGGGCTCACAGCGTGGCGGCGCGAGTGACTGCGCACCCAGGCCGCCCAAACGAACACACTCCGCGTCGAACGCGTCGATGTCACATACGAGGTCGAGATGAATCCCACCGCGCCGATGCCCCGCCCGTTGCAGTCCCAGCACACGTCGACCCTGGACATCGGCAAGCACGATCCATCGACCACCATCCTCGCGCTCGACTTCGTGAAGGCCGAGCGCAGCGCACCAGAACTCGACAAGCCGGCGTGTGTGTACGACATCGAGAGTGACGAGATCAAAACGCGTCTGCATCAGGCGACGGTACCGATGCCGAGTCCACGATCGGGCGAGCACGTCACGTGTTGCCCGCTGGTATGAGCATCAGCTGAAGTTGTGCCCGACCGATGCCGCTTCTCAGCAACCCGCTGCCTCGTCGCTATACCGGGAAGTACACGCGTCGTTATTCGGCGCACACCAGCCTCACCAGCCAACGTCGACCCACAGGCGCGCTGACGAACGAGGACGCTGAAGACGCGCAAGGAAGGACAAGTCGACTCGGCGGTGGCGGAAGCCTGGTCGATGGATCTCGCGAATCGCCGTGGTCCATGCCTGTGGCCGTGACCACCGCCCGATCCCGACTGCGCGTCACCGCAGTGCCACCGAACACCGTGTTGACCCGGACCCCCCGACCACGGGCTCGACGATCGTCGCGACGTCTTCAGCACCGCTTCGCTACAACTCATTGTTGTCAGGTGGCGGCGGTGAGCGGGCCGAATACGTCGATGATTTTGCAGCTGGCTTCATTCGGGTGACGGAGAGGTCGGTCGAGCCGAACTTCGTACACATTGTGGCGGCCGGATTTGGAGAGGTTGACGTAGCCGGCTTGGACGAGGTCGTGGACGATTCCGTGGACCGCGCGTTCGCCGATACCGACTTTGCGGGCGATCTCGGTCAGGCGTATCTCGGGGTTCTGGGCGAGGCAGATGAGGACGTGGGAGTGGTTGGTCAGGAACGTCCAGTGGGGCACCTCGGCGGGGTGTTCGGCGAGTCGTCTAGCCATCACGCCATCATATCCGACCCGCACTCTGAGGCAGGGCTTCCTTGACATGGCCTTGAAAACATGTTCTACTCAACATGGCTCATCGAACGGGAGAAACTGTGTTGGTTCAGAAAGCGTGCATCGAGATCGATTCGGAGGCTGATAGCGACGACGTGGCTGCCTTGCTCCGACTGCTCACGGCGGGTGGCCCGTTCACGGTGTCGTCCGTCGAGACCGTTGGCGCCGGAAGGCACTGTTGCCGTTTCGATCTGCTCCGCCCAGACCTGGCGGTCGGCTATCGGAGCGTGATTGAATTGCAGCATCGGGTCGACCGCGAGTTCGACATCGTCAGCGTCGACCACCAGGCGACCCACTTCTCGACCAAGGCTCTGGTGCTCTCATGAGCTCCTCTGCACGTCGGACCGTGACGGTGATCCCCGGCGACGGGATCGGTCCCGAATGCGTCAGCGCGGCTATCGACATCATCGGCGCTGTCGGTGTCGACATCGACTGGGAGGAACGTCACGCCGGTGAGCGGATCTTCGAGGCCGGCGTTGCGTCCGGAGTCCCAGAGAACACGATCGAGTCGATCAACCGAACTCGCGTCGTGCTCAAGGGTCCGCTTGGCACCCCGGTCGGCTACGGCGAGAAGTCGGCGAACGTGACGTTGCGCAAGCTGTTCGAAACCTACGGCAACATCCGTCCAGTGCGCGAGCTACCCGGTGTCACGACTCGTTATAGCGGGAGCGGGATCGATCTGGTCGTAGTCCGTGAGAACGTCGAGGATCTTTACGCCGGGATCGAGCACATGCAGACCCCCGGTGTCGCGCAGTGCCTGAAGCTGATCTCACGCAAGGGTTCCGACAAGATCGTGCGACTGGCGTTCGAGTTTGCTCGCAGCGAGGGCCGCAAGTCGGTCGCCTGCGCCACGAAGTCGAACATCATGAAGCTCACCGAGGGAGAGATGAAGCGGTCCTTCGAGCGGATCGCACCCGAGTACCCGGAAATCGAATCCTGGCACGTCATCATCGACAACTGCGCGCACCAACTGGTGAAGAAGCCAGAGCAGTTCGACGTGATCGTCACGACTAACATGAACGGCGACATCATCTCCGACCTGACCTCTGCCCTGGTCGGTGGTCTCGGGTTTGCGCCGTCGGCGAATCTCGGCAGCGACGTCGCGATCTTCGAAGCGGTGCACGGCTCGGCCCCGAAGTACGCCGGGCGCAACGTGATTAACCCATCGGCGGTGGTCCTGTCGGCGGTGATGATGCTCAAATACCTCGGCGAGTTCGACGCCGCAGAGACTGTCGAACACGCCGTACTGTCCACGTTGCAACAGGGCACCCTGACCGGCGACGTGGTCGGCTATGACAATGGTGTGTCGACCAGCGACTACGCCAAGGCAATCATCGCCAACCTCGGCGCACGTGTCGACGGCTACACCGTGCGACGCTCCCAGCCGATCCAGATCCCACCCGCCCCGCGCGATCCCGTCACGGTGCGCCCGGAGACCCGCGAAATCGTCGGTGCCGACATCTTCGTCGAGACCGGTCTGTACCCCGAGCAGATCGGTCCGGTGCTTGAACGTCTCGCAGAGGGCAGCGCGTTGAAGCTGAAGATGGTCTCCAACCGCGGGACCAAGGTCTACCCGGACGGCAACCGCAACATCGACGTCATCGATGATTACCGTTGCCGGTTCATCCGCCGCGCCGACCAGCCCCTTGCCCTGGCCGAGGTCCGTGACCTGATCGGGCGCATTGAGGCCGAACTCGTCTGGCACCACGTCGAGCTCCTCCAACACTTCGATGGCCAACCGGGCTTCACCAAAGCCCAAGGCGAAGACTGACCAGAATGCCAACCGACCGGACCGCACACGCAGTCCTCGAACAACGAAACGAGGCCGGTCGAGCCCGCCTGCCGCACCCGTATTCCGCACGGCGAGCCGTGCTGAGCACCAAACACGACAAACTCCCGCTTGTCGCCCCTCCCCTCGCGCTTCATGTCGGTCTGATCGTCGACACCTTCGCTGTCGACACCGACCAGCTCGGCACCTTCACAGGAGACATCTCCAGAACCGGGTCGCCATGGGACACAGCGGTCGCCAAAGCACGCCTCGGCATGCGGGGGATCGACTGCACGATCGGGATCGCGTCCGAAGGCAGCATCGGGCCACACCCGAGCGCCCCGTTCATCAACGCTTCGGTCGAGCTCGTCGTTCTGGTCGACGACGAGCTCGGCATCGTGATCGGCGAGGCTGAAACAGGCTTCGACATTTTCACCGTGTCAGCGGACGTTGCCGTCGATGACGACATCGGTGATCTGCTCGAACGCGGTCGGTTCCCGGCGCACGCAATGACTATCCGACCGGGAGACGGATCTGTGCATCCGATCTACAAGGGGATACGCACGCGTCGCGAACTCGGACAGGCCATTCGCGAGTGCGCAGCGGCATCGTTGAACGGGCGTGCACGGGTCGAGACCGACTTGCGCGCGCACCAGTGCCCAACCCGGCGCCCGATCATCGCCCGAGCAGCCGAGCGCCTCGCGATGAGACTTGCCTCGTGCTGCCCGGAGTGCAACGCGCCCGGTTGGGGAACGGTCCGGTTCGAATACGGTCTGCCGTGCGGACACTGCGACCGCGAGGTATCCATCGCCCGAGCCGATGTCTTTGGGTGCGCAACCTGCCCTGCCACCCGGACCGTGCAGTGCGGACCGGTGGTCGCTGATCCGGGCTGCTGCGACTGGTGCAACCCGTGAACTACGGCGTGTTCCCGGCGGATGTGCCTCCGTCTTCTGGGCTGGACGTGAGCAGCGATTCGGCTGCAAGGATGCTCCCGGTCGGCTACATCGGCACACGCGAATCGGCGCGCCGGCACCAACAGGCAGCTGACGACCTCAATATCGAGGTGGTCGCTTTCATCTCCGATCCACCTCGCCGAGCGGGCGCGACCGGAGAGTCCTCGGGCTTCGCTGCCGTCGACCGGCTGGACGATCTCATCGACCGATGCGGCGTGATCACCCTCGGCCACGGCTGCGATGAGGCGACCTACGCCAGGCTTGCCCAAGATGCTGGGCCGAGGCTGCGACCCAACACCTCGACCATCCGTCTTGCCCATGACCCGCTCGCAGCCCGGTATGTCTTGCAGAACTGCGGATACGACGTCGCCGAGTTCGAAGAGATCGACTCAGGCGACACCGGCGCAGTAACGCGTTTCGCTCGTCAACACGGCTGGCCAGTCCGCCTCAGCACAGCCCGTTGGGGAACCGTCAGTCCTGACGTCCACCTGCTGCGCCCGTACAGCCTTGTGGACCAGGTTTGGACCGACAGTGGACAACTCTGGTTGCTCGAAGCGTGCGAATCATCAGCCCCGCAACTCACCGTGGTCATCGCCCGGAGCCCATCCGGACACCACATCGTCTACCCGGTGACCGCGACCGCCCAACACGAATCCCAACCGCACCGACGGTTGCCGATCGCGGAGTCGATCACCGACTGCGCAATTGCGGCGGCCAAGTCGATCGTCGACGGACTCGACACAACCGGCATTGCGACCGTGAAGTTCCTCCACTGCCGCGACGGCCGACTTCTCGTCGATGACTTCACCCACGGTCCCGAAGCCGTTCCCCCGTTCGGCGTCCCCACCGGCGCCTCACTGTATACAACGCACCTTCGTGCCATCCTCGACTCGGCACTTGAACCCACCTGGACGACCAGCCCGAGCCGGCCCAACTCGCCGCCGTCCGTGCAGCCAGATGCATCGACGTCGCACTCGACGAACGGCCGTGCTGGGAGCGCGTTCAACAAGTCGACGCTGCCGAGTCGACACACCACCGTCGGCCCAGAGCGGGCACCGCACCGGGCGTTCCTGTATGCCATGGGGTTGTCGGCCGATGAGATCGCCCAACCCTTCGTCGGTGTCGTCACGACCTGGAACGAAGCTGCCCCCTGCAACATCTCGCTCGGCCGTCAAGCCCAAGCCGCGAAGCGAGGTGTCACAGCCAGCGGCGGCACCCCTCGAGAGTTCACCACGATCTCCGTCACGGACGGCATCGCAATGGGCCACGCCGGGATGAAGGCGTCGCTGGTGAGCCGCGAGGTCATCGCGGACTCCGTGGAGCTCACCGTTCGCGGGCACTGCTACGACGCCCTGGTCGGGATCGCCGGCTGCGACAAGACCCTGCCTGGGCTCATGATGGCGATGCTTCGTCTCAACGTCCCGTCAGTGTTCCTCTACGGTGGCTCGATCCTCCCGGGCCGCTATCGCGGTCGCGACGTCACCGTGCTCGACGTGTTCGAAGCAGTCGGCGCCCACGCTGCCGGCACCATCACCGACGCCGACCTGAACGAACTCGAAACAGTCGCCTGCCCGTCGGCAGGCTCGTGCGGAGGCCAGTACACCGCGAACAGCATGGCCTACGTGTCAGAAGCGATCGGCCTCGCCCTACCCGGCTCGGCAAGCACGCCCGCCCCCTACGACTCCCGCGATATCTACGCCGAACGATCGGGTGCGGCCGTGATGGACCTGATCACCAGCGGCATCCGGCCACGTGACATCGTCACCCGACTCGCCCTCGAGAACGCAGCAGCCGTCGTCGCCGCGACCGGTGGATCGACCAACGCGGCACTGCACCTCCCGGCGATCGCCAACGAGGCAGGCATCGACTTCGACATCTTCGACGTAGCCGCCGTCTTTCGCCGTACCCCGTTGATCGCCGACCTCAAGCCCGGAGGGCGATACCTCGCCAAGGACGTCCACGACATCGGCGGTGTACCAGTCGTGCTACGAGCACTCCTCGATGGCGGCTACCTCCACGGCGAGTGCCTCACCGTGACCGGACGCACGCTCGCCGAGAACCTTGCCAACGTGCAGATCCCAGCCAACCAAGACGTCGTCTACCCGACCACTCGGCCCTTGTCACTCACTGGAGGGCTCGTCGGGCTCTCCGGCAACCTCGCCCCCGAAGGCGCCATCGTCAAAGTCGCCGGGCTGAACACTCTCGTGTTCAGCGGACCGGCCCGCGTGTTCGACCGTGAGGAAGACGCCTTTGCCGCCGTCATTGAACAACGCTACGAACCCGGCCAAGTGCTCGTCATCCGCTACGAAGGCCCACGCGGTGGCCCCGGCATGCGAGAAATGCTCTCGACCACCTCCGCGATCTACGGGCAAGGCATGGGCGACCAGGTAGCGCTCCTCACCGACGGCCGCTTCTCCGGGGCGACACGAGGCCTCTGCGTCGGCCACATCGGCCCGGAAGCAGCCGTTGGCGGCCCCATCGCACTCATCGAAGACGGCGACATCATCGACATCGACACCAACGCTGGCACCATCAACGTCCGCCTCGACGACCAGACCCTGGCGGCGCGTCGAGATCGCTGGACACCCAGAACACACGATTGCGGATCGGGGGCACTCTGGCGTTACGCCAACAACGTCGGACCCGCCAGCAAAGGAGCCGTCACCCACCCTGGAGCCGCCGCAGAAACCCACCCCTACGGCGAACAACCTCCCGAAGGTGCCAGCAACACTCGACCATCGGTAGTCGATATATGAGATCGGACCGCACGAAGGTCTACCCGTTGTGACAGTGGTGGAGGCGAATACGCCGTGCATCGTCGGGGTTGGGCGGCGCACGTGGCGCGGTAGTCGTGGTGAGGCGTCGGAGCCGCTCGATATGTGTGCAGAGGTCGCTCGTATCGCGGAGCAGGACAGCGGTAGTTCGGCGTTGCTGCGATCGGTCGACGCGGTGCATGCCGTTCACTGCGCAAGTTGGGCATACGACGACTTCCCTGGCCGTATCGCGCAACGGCTCGGTCTCGAGGTCGCCTACTCGGAGATGTCGATCCTGGCCGGTACGTCCGGGCAGCGGATGATCGCGCACGCTGCCGAACGAATGCTGCGCTGTGAGTCCAAGGTCGCGATGATCGTCGGAGCTGAGGCATTGGCCACCAAAAAGTTCTTCCTCGACAACGGGGAGGAACCGGGCTGGTCCCATCCGGCTCCCGACGGTTCTCAACCAGCAATCGATCTGTCGGAGTGGACGTCGGCCACGGAGTTCGCTCATCAATTGCTCGCACCATCGTTGACGTTCGCGTTGTTGGACTCTGCTCGCAGGGCGACAACTGGTATCGCTCCAGCCGCCCACCGGGCAGAGCAGGCCGAGCTGTTCGCGAAACTCAACGCGGTTGCCGCCGACAACCCTCATGCCTGGCTTCCAACTCGCCGCAACGCTGCCGAGATCGCCACACCAACTCAACACAACCGGATGATCTCGTCGCCGTACACGAAGTACATGGTTGCGATCATGAACGTCGACATGGCCGCCGCAGTGATCCTCACCACGCATGGCAAAGCAGATGAACTGCACATCCCGCACGATCGGCGCGTCTACCTCCGCGGTTGGAGCTTCGGTCGTGACTCGACCCATATCGCCGAGCGCGCATTCCTGAATGCGTCACCGGCGATGGTTGAGGTATCGCGCTCAGCTCTCGAACACGCCCATCTCGACCTCGACGACATCCGCCACTTCGACCTATACAGCTGCTTTCCCGCATCGGTGACGTTCGCCACCGATGCCCTCGGCCTGCAGGCCTCCGATCACCGGGCACTGACCGTGACAGGTGGCCTTGCGTATCATGGAGGGCCGTCCAGCAACTACACCACGCATGCGGTCGCGGAGATCGTGGATCAGCTCCGTCACAGCGGCGGCAACGCTGTGGTGTCCGGCGTCGGCATGCACATGACCAAACACAGCTGGGCGGTCTACAGCCAGACCCCGGGTCCGGTCGAACCCCCCGACTATCAGGCCATCCAGGAACGCATCGATCGCCACGCGCCGTTCCGCGTCGAAGAACAACTCGACAAGCCCGCCATTGGGCGCATCGCTGCATGCTCTGTCACACACGACCGAACCGGGAACCCGATCTCCGCAGCCATCATCGTCGATCTGGGAAGTCGGACACGCGCATACGCTCGCTCAGCCGACCCGGACACGATCGCCCTCGTCGCGCAGTGCGAGCCCGTCGGCCTCCCAGTCCGGCTCCGACCATCGGGGCCGAACCAACACACGTTCCATATCCACGCCCGCTGATCGACCCTGGCGAGATTGAGGAACGGGTCGGTTGGGTCAAGACCGTTGGCACCATCCTCGGCGTCAAGGATCTCGATGGCACGTGGACCTACGACCAGGCCGCGTGCGGCCCAGGGCCAGGAGGAGCCGAGAACCAGGCAGCTCGACCATGGGCAGGGTTCGCCCAACCTCACGCTCGATGGCCAGGCAACACTGATCCGCGTCTACGGGTGGATCCCTCGCCCTGGGACGACGGCACATCATCGGCGCAGGAAGCCCGCTCGGCTGGCCGGCCCGCTCGATCGTCAGCATTGACGTCACCAGTGCGAGCGTAGAGCGAGTCAGCGGCGGCAACTGCTGTAAATTCCGCAATACGATTCAGTGGGAATGCCGGTGGTGGATGTCCGGGAGGTGCTCGTGCTCATGGGCGAGCACCATGTGCCGATGCTCCTGACCAGAAACGACTTCGATCGCCAACGGCGAGTGGTGCTGGTCGCTCGGATCGATCGGATGCGTGTGCACGAACACTTCGTGGGTGTGACGGTGTCTGTGGTGAGCGGTGCCCACGATCAGCACGCCGATCAGTGATACCGCGAACGCCGCTGCGAGCGTGGCGCCAGCTTCGTGTCGAGGGTGTACTTCATCGCGTCGGGGTTCGGCGTGGGGGAGGGAGTCGCTGCGGCCATGGCCTCGATCGTACGCAGCGCCACGCTCGTCCGGTTCCGGTGGGCCAGTTGGTCTGCCGACAGCGACGGCCACTACGTTCTCGATGTTCCCCGCACCGCACGAAGGCTCCACACCACATGACCTCGACGTTCGTCACCCCCCGCCGCACCCTCGCCGACCTGCTCCCGCAGACGACCGACCGGACGATGCGCATCGTCCGTGACGCGGTCCTCGTCGTTGGTTTCGCGATCTTCACCGCACTACTCGCTCAGGTGCGCTTCAATCTCAGCTTCACGCCTGTGCCGGTCACCGGCCAGACCCTCGGCGTGCTGCTCTCGGGCACGGCGCTCGGCTGGCGTCGCGGCGCTCTCAGTCAGGTCGTCTACTGGGCCGTCGGCATCGTGATGCCGGTCGCCTGGTACGCCGACGACAAGAGCGGCACCAGCATCAGCAAGGGTTGGCACATCGCCACCGGCACGACTGCGGGCTACCTGCTCGGTTTCGTCCTCGCCGCTGCCCTCGTCGGCTACCTCGCCGAGCGCGGACAGGATCGCAACATCGCGACGTCCATCCCCGCGATGCTGGCCGGTACGGCTGTCATCTATGTGATCGGCGCCCTCTGGCTCGCCCACGAACTGAACATCCCCGTTGCCAATGGTGACGCCAATGCCATGGCGTACGGAGTCAACCCGTTCCTCATCGGTGATGGCATCAAGCTCTGCCTCGCCGGCTCCCTGACCCCGCTGGCCTGGAAGTTCGTCGGCGGTCGTCGCAACAGCTGATCACGCACGGCCATCGACGCGCCCGGGAGCAGCCCACCCATGTCTCCAGACCGCGGAGGCCAACTGTCGCGTGGCGCAGAATCTGGTGCTTGAACTCCGCTTGATGTGGGCGTAGCTTCGCGAGACGTGAACGAGATCCGCGACCGCATCGCCGCCCAGGCTTCTGAGCGTGCGCTGGCATGGTTCTCTGAGCTGGCAGCGGAACAGCAGGCCGAGGTACGGCGGACTGTTGGCGCTGCACCATCGTGGATGATCGAGAGCCTGCACAATGCAGGGCTTCAACCGATCCCGATCGAAGCGCCGTACCGTCACGGGCAGTCGTATCTCCTGCCCGTAGCCGTGTTGTTGATGCTTGCGGGGTAGAGCAACCACTCGACGGCACCGAACAGGGCGATGGGAACGAGACCGGCGTGGGGTAGGCCTACCCCGATGATGGGAGGCCCTTGTAGAACGCACTCCGATCGATCAGGGCATTCGGCGCTCTTTGCAGGCCATTGTCTTCTGGATGACGTTCCGTCATTCTTTGCTCGTGGCGAAGGCGAGTTCGGTCCGACTCGACGATGACGCAGAACAGGCGCTCCGGATGCTGGAGGCGACGGGCTTGAGCCAATCCGAGGCGATCCGAACTTCGCTGCTGGCGTCCGCAGAACGGATGCGGCGGCGCCACGAGGTAGCCCGGGAGGCCGCCGCACCCGAGGTCGACGATGTCGATCGCGCCGAGATGCTTGCCGTGGCGACGATGATGGAGTCGATGCGTGCAGCGGAGTGAGGTCTACGGCTTCAAAGTTCCCAAGGGCATCGGACACGAGCAACAAGGTGAGCGCTTCGGACTGGTGATCCAATCGGATTCGCTGCTTCCTCGTTCGGTGGTGATGTCGCTCCGACTTCGCGCAGCGCCGGGCCGGCGTCGTTCCGTCCCGAGGTCGAGGTCTCGGGCGGAGCAACTCGTGTGCTGGTCGAGCAGCTCGGCGTGGTCGACGTGCAGTGCCTTGGCCGTCGAGTTGCGCGGCTCACTGCATCGGAGATCTGGGCGGTCGACGAGGCACTCCTCACGGTGCTCGGACTCGACTGACCCGCTTCGAACTGCCGCGGGGAGTCGTGAGAGATCACTGCGCGAGTTGACATAACGATTACTGGCGGGCCTCTCAGCTTGTCGCAACCTGCGACGGTAAGCCGCCTGCCTGCACGCTGAGCTGCACGTCATTGCCCTCGAATCGAGCGCAATGAACTCCAAACACTCTACACAGCGCCTGCGATCACGCGTCCGCCAGTACCGATCAGCCATGAGCGCAGAACGTACAGCACTGCGACAGGTCAACCGGAGGAGCGTTACCCTACGTGTCAGGCTTAGGTGAGACGCCCGCTGTTGCGGATCTTCCCTTGTAGGGCGAGAACGGTTACCGGTTTCTATGTCTATGCCTATCGCAGTGTTGAGTGGACGTGTCCATGATGTGAGGTTGTCCCGGGTTCTGTTGAAGTGAGGTGGTGATCCCTCCTCGGGCCGTGCCGTTGATGGCAGGGTTCGGGGGTCCACCAAAGACACCTGAACAAGGAAGAGGGATCACCGATGAAGAAGGTACCGGTCGTGAAGATCACGACACCGCAAGCGGCCGCGAATGTGGCTGGTCTGCCGATGCAAGCAACGGTCGCGATGGCTGATGTCGCGTCTGCGATGAGGGAGGGTCTGCTCGCGTTCTCGACCGCGGCGGGTCTGGTCGTGATGCGTCAGATGCTCGACGCGGAGCTCGAGTCGATCGTCGGCGCGAAGCACGCCAAGCTCGATGATCGGGTCGGGAACTGGCACGGGACGACCACGGGTCAGGTCGTGCTCGGGGCCCGCAAGATCAGTGTGCAACGCCCTCGTGGTCGTCTCGTTGATGGCGGCGAGGTCGAGCTGGACAGCTGGGCGACGTTCGCTAGCGAGGATCTGTTGCGTCAGGTCGTGGTCGAGCGGATGTTGGCCGGGGTCGCGACGAGACGTCACGAGCTGGTCGGTGAGCCGGTCGGCCAGACCGGTACGGCAGTGTCGAAGTCGGCGGTGTCACGCCGTTTCGTTGCCGCGACCACGGCTGCGGTCGCAGAGTTGCTCGAAGCGGACTTGTCTGGTCTGGACACGGCGGTGTTGATGATCGACGGGTTGAACGTGGCCGGCGAGATGATCGTCGTCGCCTTGGTGATC
The DNA here is from genome assembly GCA_038227995.1 of Acidimicrobiales bacterium. Lineage (GTDB taxonomy): Bacteria > Actinomycetota > Acidimicrobiia > Acidimicrobiales > Ilumatobacteraceae > WLMZ01. Next base: position 6,493 of record JBBRPP010000063.1, on the reverse strand, counting down.
TGCGCTGATGGCACCAAGGTCCCGGTCGGTCTCCGGTTGGGTGACACCGAGAACAGTGTCGTCGTCAAGGATCTGCTCGCCGATCTGGTCGATCGCGGGTTGCGGTTCGAGCACGGCATCCTCGCCGTGCTCGACGGATCGAAGGCGTTACGCAAAGGTGTCGCCAAGGTCTTCGGGACCAAGGCGATCGTGCAGCGCTGCACTCTGCACAAGAGACGGAACGTGATCGACTACCTGCCGGTCGCACGTCGCAAGGCAATGGACAAGCGGCTCGCCAAAATCTTCGCTGAGGCCGACGCCTCGGTCGGTCTCGCCGAAGCACGCCGGCTCGCAATGCAACTGAAGCAGGATCATCCCGACGCTGCCGGGTCGCTGCTCGAAGGCCTCGAGGAGATGTTCACCGTCGCCCGGCTCGGGATCACCGGCGCCCTACGCCGATCGTTGACGAACACGAACTGCATCGAATCGATGATCTCCACCGTGCGCGTCGTCACTCACCGGGTCAAGAACTGGCACGACGGCGACATGAAGAAACGATGGATCGCGACCGGAATGATCGAAGCCCAACGCACGTTCCGCCGCGTCCGCGGCCACACCCAGATGACCGAACTCGTCACCCGCGTCGGCCACGCCGTCAACCCTGCAACACCCATCACCTACACTCAAGAAGTTGCCTGAGCAACACCAAGATCACCACCTCACTTCAACAACAAGCGGGACATCCTCCATGATGTTGGCGTGTCTGAGAGTGTTGATCCGGCTGCCCGTCCGACCAGGCGGCGTTTCACGGCCGAGTACAAGCTGGGCGTGCTCGCCGAATACGACGCAGCCGTGGACGGGATGAAGGGTTCGATCCTTCGCCGCGAGGGCCTGTATTCGTCGCATGTCACGGAGTGGCGCAAAGCCCGCGACGCCGGCGCGATGACTGGGCTGGAGACGAGGGTGAAACGCTCGAAGCGGCATCCCGCGGAGATCGAGCTCGACCGTGAGCGTCGCCGCCGTGAGCGCGCCGAGGCCGAGCTGGCCCGCTCGAGAGCGGCGTTGGAACTGATGGGAAAAGCACACGCGCTCTTGGAGTTGCTGTCCGAGAGCGCGGATCCGAACAAGCCGTCGAGGAAGTGATCGACGCCTTGTTCGTCGACCTGGAGAACATCGTCGGCACCGACCGTGCCTGCCGGTTGACTGGCCGACCCAAAGCCACCCATTACCGGCGACGGGCCGGCCCGCGGCACGGTCCACGCAAACCGTCACCCGCGCCGTCGAACGCGTTGACCGCGACCGAACGCGACCGGGTGCTCGCGTTGTTGCGTGGCCCACGGTTCCGGGACCTGGCCGTGGCCCAGGTGTGGGCGATGCTGCTCGACGAGGGGATCTACCTGTGTTCGCAGGCCACGATGCACCGGCTGCTACGCGAAGCCGGCGAGAACCGTGACCGGCGCCGCCAACGCACCCACCCGGCGAAGGTGAAACCGCACCTGGTCGCCAACGACATCTGCCAGGTTTGGTCACACGGCAGCCAGAGTCCGACGAGCTGGTTCGTGGAGGCGAACGACTCACCGGTTCGCCGCCGAGGTCGCTTGCCGCCCCGCACAGCGCTGGGACGACCATCGGTGACCTCACTTCCTGCGGGCGGCGGGTTGTCGGCAGGTTGGACCGGTTGAATTGGTGGCGGCTCGGCTGCCAGCAGGTCGGCGGCCAAGCCTCGCCAGCCATTCTGCTCGACGCTCATGCCGCTGCGTCCTGGTTGAAGCGGGCGATGATCTCGTCGAAGAGGTCGGCATGTTCTTGCACGGTTTTGGCGGCGCTGCTGCGCGTGAGATGTTCAGCGTCGGTCAAGCGAGTTCGCAGCGCTTGGAGGCGTTCGGCGTCGGTGGGGAGGCTGGTGTAGATCTGCTGCAGTGTCTGATGCCGACGCGATGCCTCGGAGATCGGTGCCGGCCGGTAGCGGATCCTCGAGTTGAACAGCGGGATGTGGCGGGTGATCAAGGCGAGATCGGCTTCTGCGCGTGCTTCGATCCGACGCGCTCCGGTCGGTGCGCTGACGAGGACGGCTCCGAGCGGTCGGGCGTAGTCGACACCGAGACGGTCGAGCGCGGCGAGGCGTTGGAGGAGCTTGACGGCACCGGTGATGTCGTCTTTGGAGATCTTGGTCGGGATCACGACGGCGTCGGCGACGACCATCATGCAGTCGAGCAGACCATGGGATTGTTCCGATGGTGGCGTGTCGATCACGACGATGTCGTAACCGGCGGTCGCGACGTGCATGGCGTGACGGAGCCCACTAAACGAGCTGGCGATTACCTCGGTGCGGTTCCCGGCGACCCGGTTCAATTCGTCGGCAAGGCTTTGGGTTCGGAGCCCGGCGGGGACGAGGTCGAGCCCGGGGCGGACCGGGACGACTTGGAGTGGGTCGCCGTCCATGATGGTCCGGTAGATGGCCCGTCCGCCGTCGCCGGCGGGTCGGAGTGGGTCGTCGGTTCCGATGAGGTGTTCGGTGGCGTTGCCTTGGACGTCGAGGTCTATGACGAGGCACCGCATGCCGCGGGCTTCGGCTTCGCCGGCTGTTGCCAGGGAGAGGGTGGTTTTGCCGGATCCGCCTTTGGCGTTGGCGAAGAGGAGGAGCATGGGTGGTCTCGTGCTTTCTGGGCTATGGATGATCGTTAGTGCTGGCGTGAGCGTTAACGCCCAACGGCGACTCCGAGCACGGACTCGTCTTGACTGCGGGTGCTACTGGCCGGGGTGCCCGGGAGGGTTCACGAATGCGTTAGCGCTAGCGCTGCTGCCTGGTGCCGCTTCGATGTCGGTGCACCGTCCGAAGGTGTTGAGGAATGCCTCGACCCGGAACGCGTGGCGCATCGGTGCGACTTCGTCCAAGAGTGGGACAGTGCCGTTGTCGGCCACGATCCGCTGATCGAGGGCAGCGAGCTCTGCGCAGTAGATGTCAGGCTCGGCCTCCCAGTCCTTCACTGCTCGGACGGCTGTCTCGTCTACTGCGTCGTCGACGTCGGCGATCACCGGTGGCGACCCCGGACCGGGCAGGCTGTCGTGTGCGACGGCGAACATCTGGTCCTCTCCGCGGCGGGCCCAACTGACGAGGAGCCCGAAAGGGCTGCTGGCCGTACCGGCTGCTGTCATTGGGATCAACCGCTGGACCGCGGCCTCGATCGCTCCCAGGCCGAAGTCTGTGAGCGCGCTTGTCAGTGCTGTCCGGTTGTTCATCGGCTTCAGTCCTCGACGTTGCACGGCGTCGTGCAGCGGAGCGAGGACTCGATCGAGCTCCGTCTGCGACCATGGCGCAACCTCGGAAGTCGCCCTGCTTTCCGCGACGTTTCCGCGACGGTCGTCGCGGAAACTGGTCTCATCAGTAAGTAAGAAAGCTTCTTCCTTACTTACTGGAACCCTTGAAGAGCCTTGAACCGCGAAATCCGCGACATTTCCGCGACTTTCCGCGACGATCCGCGACGAATTCGTCGCGGATTCCATCAACAACGAGATCACCCGCTGCTGGGCCTCGACGACGTCGTTGAGCGCATGGATCAGTTCAGCACCGTGGTCCGCCGCCGGAGTCATCTGCGGTGGCCTCTGCGGTGTTCGCTGCGGTGTTCGCTGCGGCCCTCCGTCGGTGATCACGATCGTCGGCCGGCGTTGCAGCACCCGCTCGCCCATCGCGCGAACGTGCGCCGCGACCGTGGACGCAGCGACCGCCTTGCGTCGTGCCAGCTCGCATTGTCTCATTGGGATCGTCACGATCTCTCCTGACCGTTCGCCGAACTCGTCGGCCACCTCGGCGAAGAACCTCTCCGCCCGTCTCGTTGCTGTCGATACAGCTGTCATACGTGTCCTTCAAAACTGCGCCAACCGATGCTTGACAGAACCCACCGGCACACGGCAGAATTGAGGAAGTTCGAATCCCTCCTGCCGCAAGTCAGTGAGTCAAGATCCCGCCTCGGTTGCAGCCGAGGCGGTTTCGCTTTTTCAGCCTGGAACACTTGCCCGGCCTAATTTTCGGACAAGTTTTCCTGAGACTGTGAGACCGCCGATGAGACTCTCCGAGGACGAAACTCGTGGTCATGAGACGGTCAGGGTGTCAATGAGACTGTTGGATTCGTTCCGAGTGTGACTCGTAATGAAAAGGTCGAGAGTTCGATTCTCTCTCTGGGCTCCACCCTGACCAGGTGTTCTGTGCGAATTCACGATCGCACGAACACCGCCAAAGACGTTTTGGTCACAGATTGGTCACAGAATTTTGAAGCAGGGCCAAGACAGCGGCCGCAGCTTCCTTCTGTTGGCCGGGCATCACGTGCGCGTAGGTGTCCAACGTGAAGGCGACCGAGGCGTGTCCGAGCCGCTCGCTCACGACCTTCACGTTGACCCCTGCGGCAAGCAGATGGCTGGCGTGCGTGTGCCGGAGATCGTGGAACCGGATCCTCGGGCGCACCTTCAACAACGCTTCGGCGCGGGCCTTCGAAGCCGGCGACACCAGGCGCTCGAATGCCTGCGAAATCGAGTCCGGATGCCAAGCGTCGCCAGCCGGCATCGTGAACACGAGCCCGGAGCCACTCCACCCGGCACCGTGCAAGAGCGCGTACTCCTTCTGGGTCCGAGCCCAAGACTTCAGCGTGGCCACCGTGCCGGCGTCGATGTCGACAACCCGACGCGACCGCTTGGTCTTGACGTCACCAGTGATCGGCTTGCCTTGGACGACCGTGGTCGACTGACGGACCGAGACCGTCGCCTCGCGGAGATCGACATCGGTCCAGCGGAGCGCAGCGAGTTCGCCGCGACGAAGCCCGGTCAGCGCAGCGAGGCGGATCAGTGGATAGTGGTGGTGAGTGGCGATGCTTGTCAGGAACGAGCTGAGCTGTTCAGGCGTCCAGAACTTCATCTCTGGCGCTCTCGATGCGCTGTTGGCCGGCGGTGTTGCGAGACGCGCCACGTTGCGGTTCACGAAGCCCTTTCGTTCCGCGTCCGACAACGCCTTGCCGATAACGGCGTGCACCTTGCGAACTGTCGACATCGCCAGACCTCGCCCAAGGAGGCCGGCGTAAAGCCAATCAAGGTGCAGAGCCGTCAACGCCTGCAGGTCCACCCCGCCTATCTCCGGGAGCACGTCGTGAATCATGAGGTGCTTGTATCCAGCCACGGTCGACGGACGGCGTCCGGACGCCGGGAGGGCGTCGAGCCAAGCGTTCAGATAGGCCGCGAGTGTCAGCCGTTTCGGGATGACGAATGTGCCGTTCATCATCTCGCTGCGGGCCTTCGTCAGCGAGTCCTGCGCCATCTTCTTGGTCGAGAAGCCTCGCCGCTTGAGCTGGCGGCGTCGCCCATCACCGGCGGAGATGTCGACAACGAAGAACCATGCGCCCGAGGCGTCCTTGCGAATCGAACCCTGCGTGCTCACGACGATTCCTCCTCGGTCGTTGTCGAACGGGCTCCAGTTGTCTCGGCGCAGTCAGTCGGCTCACTTCTCATTGACGACGGCAGTGCGAGTCCATCTGGTGTTGTTCTGTCCGCTGTGCTGGGCCGGTTCTCGACCAGCCGATCTCGGCCTCGTGTCTGACCGTGTTGGTCAGATGATTGAGGCTCGCGTGCGTAAATGCCCGCCATGTCCAGATTGTACGAGGCGACGCAAGGCGCCTCACCCGAGGTTGTTGTAACCGCACCCGCGGCCCGGGGTGAGTTGTGTTGCGGTTGCCGCGTTTTGGGCTCTGTAAGTGAGTGGAGTCGTTGACGGATTCATCCGCTTCTGCTCCGGCGTGTCCGTTGGACCCGAGAAGTAGTTCCGCTGGGGGTGGATTTCGACCCCGTATTTCGGTGGAGGGCGTCACGAAGTCGATTCTCGAGAGGCATGTGTCATTGGAGGTCTGGTGTGAGCGATCTGGTTGTTGACGAGTGGAGCGAGCTGCCGTTGCTGCTGACGGTCGACGAGGCCGCCCGGGTGCTGCGCATCGGTCGCTCGAAGGCGTATGAGATGACCAAGCTCTACGAGACCAGCGACGGTACACAAGGCCTTCCCGTTCTTCGTCTCGGCGACTTGTTGCGCGTCCCACGGTTCGCGTTGCACGAGTTCGTGACCACCGGCCGCATCGTGCAACTCATCCCACCGGTCGAGCACGCGACTGACCACGCGACTCCCGCCAACAAGCAGCCGCGGTCGCGTCGATCGACGGACGGCGCCCAGTTGTCCCTGCTCGGTTCGGACTGACCCATGAGCTTCCGATCGAGGACCTCAGAAAGAGCACACCCGGGAAAAGAACAGACAGGTGCCCGCGGATCGGGGTGTGTGGTGATCCGCGTGACGACGTTGTACGGGTCGACGGCAGCAGCGACCGCGAAGTACTACACGAAGTACCTCACGGACGCGCCAGGCGAGATACCGGGCCAGTGGGCCGGCACTCAGGCCGGCCTGCTCGGTCTCAACGGGGTGGTGTCGACGGAGCAGCTCGAGCGGCTCCTGTCCGGCCACGATCCGACTACGGACGCGACGCTCGGC
>JBBRPP010000062.1:0-28275 GCA_038227995.1 Acidimicrobiales bacterium | reverse complement strand
CACATCGTTGGTGTGCTCACCCGCCGACCGCCGCCGACGAATCTCCAACCGCACCTCATCCGACAACCGATTCCACCCGCGCCCACGACCCACAGCCATCACATCCCCTCTCAAGATGCACTGACCACTGGAATCCAAGCGTCTCGGATGCGACCTTTGCTGACCGCGTCCCTGATCGGATCATTGGCGTCGCCACCGTCACCGCTGTCACCTCGGGCGCCGCTCCGCAACGGTTGGCGCGCCGCCGTCGTGTCACGAAGATGGCGATGCCGATCGCCGCAATGAGCAGGCCGGCGAGCCCGAACGCGAGCACGCCTGCAACCGTTCCGAGGCCGATCGCGCCGATGAATCCGAGGATCGGACCGACGCAACAGGCCGCGCACGCAACCGCGCCGACTCCGACGATCGCAGCGCCGTCCTTCTTGGCGTTCATGCTGCACCGCCGAACAGCGACAGCACCATCGGCAGGGCGTCGGACGGCGCGATCACTTCCAGCGCGACCCCGCGCGAATCGACGGTGATCGCGAAACTCAGGAACCGGCAGCAGTCGTGTTCTGCCGCCGTGAGACGGATCAAGTCGTCGAGCGGGACCGAATGATCGAACACGGCGCGTACACCGTCGTCGATCGACTCCCTCACTGCGACGTGACCGAGAAGCCGATTCCAGTCGTCGATCCGACCTGTCGTCGCGTCCGAGCCAAGTGTGCATGCGATCGGCACCGGTTGCGCCGCAACACGAGCCGGCTTGTCGCCGAGCGTGATCGCTTGTGTCGCAGGCACGATTTCGGACGTGGGATCGCTGATGCACCCGCATGTCTCGTCGCACGCGCCGTCAGGACGGTGGGCCTCGAGCGCTGCCGCTGCGAGTCGCAACTCTGACGTCAACGTCATCAACTCGACGATCTGTTGTTGCGCCGCTGCCAGCTTGTCGGCGACGGCGATGCGGAGGCGATCCTGCACCGGTCCGCACGTTCCGCCGTCCCACGCGGTGGTGAGATCGGCGATCTCGTCGAGGCTGCAGCCGAGTTGCTTGGCGCGGGCGATGAACGCCAGCCGATCCAACGTGTGATCGTCGTAGGTGCGGTAGCCGCTGGGTGTGCGCGCAGATGCGGGCAGCAGCCCGATCTCTTCGTAGTAGCGCAGCGTCGCAGCGGAGAACCCGCTGCGTTCGGCCACGTCTTTGATCCTGTAGACGGTCGTCACGAACACAGGGTAAACCTTCGAGTCCACCTGAAGGTCAAGAGGTTCTTCGCGAGCTGTCAGACTGTCGGCATGCGAGTCCTGTTCGCCACCGCCGAGTTCGCACCGCTTGCCCGCGTCGGTGGGTTGGCTGCGGCGACCGCAGGCCTGGTGAAGGCGCTTCGTGCCGAGGGTGTCGACGTCGAAGTCGTCCTACCCGACTACTTCAACACGCCGTTGACCGACGAGACACGCGTCGAGTTGAACGTTCCCGAGTGGGCGGGACCCGCGTCGGCCCGCAGCGGTGTGCTGGCCGGTGTCGGGCCGATCACGCTCGTCGACGCGTACGGCATCGAGCGCCCGCATCCGTACCTGCAACCCGACGGCAACGGATGGAGCGACAACGACCGGCGCTTCTTCTCGTTCAGTGCCGCCGTCGCTGCGCTCGTCGACGTCCGCCGGCCCGATGTCTTGCACCTCAACGACTGGCACACGTCTGGGTCGTTGGCATTTCTCGGTGAGCGTCCCGGCACGGTGCTGACGATCCACACCCTTGGTTACCAAGGCGTGACCAACCCCGGATGGCTCGCGGGTCTGCCTCACCATCGAGCTGCGTTCGAACACTTCGGCGCGTGCAATCCGTTGGCCGGCGCGATCAGGCTGTCCGACATCGTCATCGCAGTGAGCCCGACGTATGCGCGCGAATCGCTGACGGCCGACGGCGGCTTCGGGCTCGACGGTCTGCTGCGCGAGCGCGGCGACGCATTCCTCGGCATCCGCAACGGCATCGACGACGAAGAGTGGGACCCGTCGACCGATGCCTTCCTTCCCCAGCGGTACGGCGCAGCCGACATGTCCGGTAAGGACGCCGACCGCGATGCATTGCGGGCAGAGTTCGGCCTCACCGCGAGCACCGAGCCGTTGATCGCGATGGTGACTCGCCTCGTCGAGCAGAAGGGTGTGGATCTCGCACTCGGCGTCGTGCCCTTCCTCGAGTCGATGCGCGGCCAACTCGCCGTGTTGGGCAGCGGCGACGAACAACTCGTCGATTCGCTCAGGCGTGCATGCGATGCACACCCCGGCCGCGTCGCCTTCCGCCACGGCTACGACGAAGGCCTTGCCCACCGGATGTTCGCGGGCGCGGATCTGTTCCTGATGCCGAGCCGGTTCGAGCCGTGCGGATTGGCCCAGATGCAGGCGATGCGGTACGGGACGATCCCGATCGTCACCGACGTGGGTGGCTTGCACGACACCGTGATCGACATCGATCGCGTCCCCTTGTCGGGAACCGGTGTCGTCGCATCGGCGGTCACCGAGGCTGCGCTCGTCGACGCGGTGCACCGTGGCATCCGAGCGACCTCGAACGTGCAGCGGCGCAGCTCGATGCGACGGCGCGGCATGTCGCAGGATTGGTCGTGGAGGGTGCCCGCTGCGCAACACATCGAACTGTTCGAGCGGGTCGTTCGAAGGGGATAGCGGTACGTGACACACCCGGAATGGGTAGTGTTCCGCACATGGGGGTTGAACCAAAGGTTCTTGTTGTCGTGCTGGCCGGTGGCGAGGGAAGCAGGCTGGCTCCGCTCACCGCGGATCGCGCCAAGCCGGCGGTGCCGTTCGGGGGTTCGTATCGCATCATCGACTTCGTCCTGTCGAACTTCGCCAACGCGCGGTACCTCAAGATCGTCGTGCTGACGCAGTACAAGAGTCACAGCCTCGACCGTCACATCTCGCAGACGTGGCGATTCTCGACACTGCTCGGCAACTACGTGACCCCGGTGCCGGCGCAGATGCGTCGCGGCCCTCACTGGTTCAGCGGTTCGGCTGATGCGATCTATCAGAACCTGAACCTGCTGTCGGACGAGAAGCCCGACATCGTGTGCGTGTTCGGCGCCGATCACATCTACCACATGGACCCGCGGCAGATGGTCGACTACCACATGGAGGTCGGCGCGGGCGTCACGGTCGCCGCCATCCCCGTGCCGAAGGAACAGGGTCCCGAGTTCGGCGTCATCGAGTCCTCAGCAGAGGGCAAGATCATCCGCTTCCACGAGAAGTCGCCCAACGCCCCGACGATGCCCGGCGACGACACCCGCGTGTTGGCGTCGATGGGCAACTACGTCTTCAACGCCGACGTGTTGATCGACATCGTGTCGCCCAAGGGTGACCGCGAGAAGAACACCGACCTCGGTGGTGACGTGATCCCGGCGCTCACCGAAGACGGGCTCGCCCACGTCTACGACTTCTCGACCAACGTCATCCCCGGTCAGGCCGAGCACGAACGCGGCTACTGGCGCGACGTCGGGTCGCTGGATGCGTACTACGAGGCGAGCATGGACCTGACCGCTGCCGTGCCCCCGTTCAGCCTCTACAACCGCAACTGGCCGGTCTACAGCCTGCAGTTGCCGCTGCCGCCGGCCAAGCTCGGCTACGGCAACAACGGACGTCCGGCTGACGTGCACAACAGCCTCCTGTGCGCTGGCTCCATCGTGTCCGGCGGGACGGTCGACCGCTCGATCGTAGGCCCCGAGGTGTTCATCGGCGCCGATGCGATCGTCACCGAATCGATCCTGTTTCCCGGTGTGTGCGTCGAGCCCGGCGCTCGCCTCCACCGCTGCATCATCGACAAGGGCGTCAACGTGCCGGCCGGTTACCGGATCGGCGTCGATCGCGAAGCGGACAACCAACGGTTCAAGCTGTCGGCTCGCGGCGTCGCCGTGGTCGAGAAGGAGCGCTCGCTGCGCGAAGGGTGAACAATGGGCTGATGACTCGCCACGCCTTCAACGCCCCCAACGCTGCCTCCGTCGGTTCGTACTCGCATGCGATCGAGATCGACGGCTTCCTCTATCTGTCGGGCCAGACGCCGCTCGACCCGCCGAGCACGATGGTCGTGGCCGGCACGATCGCGGAGCAGACGCGCCAGTGTTTCGCCAACCTGCGCAACGTGCTCGAGACCGCCGGTCTCACGTTCGACAACGTCATCAAGTGCAACACGTACCTGACCAACATGGCGGACTTCGACGAGTACGACGCCGAGTACCGCACGCACTTCGCGCTGCCATATCCGGCTCGTACGACGGTGGCAGTCGCGGGGTTGCCACGTGGCGCGCAGATCGAGATCGAGATGATCGCTCATCGCTAGCGCGCGGCGATGAGCGCAGGCGGTCTCGCCTGCGAGCGCTGCGGATCTGCCGTCGCGCCCGGTGAGCCGTTCTGCGGGTACTGCCATTTCCGGTTGCCCGACTCGATCCAGATGGTGCGGGCCGTCGCCCCTGCCCCGATGGTTTCGGCGCGCCCGGTCGCAGATGAGAATCCTGTCGGCGCGCCGCCCCCGGCGACTGCGGCGACGCCCGCGATGGTGCCGCCACCGGGTCGACGAAAGCGCATCACGGCGTTGGCTGCCGTCGTCGCACTCGCGGCCGTTGCCGTCGGCGCAACGTTGATCGCGCGACGCGACTCGACGGTGTCGGCGTCGCGCTATCCGGAGATGATCACGCAGCCCACACAACGCTGGCAGCACAACTTCTCCGGTGTGCTCGATTGGTGGACTGCCGATCGCGGCAGCTTCTATGCCGTCGTCGCGGCAAGATCCGGTGTCGACCTCGTTGCGCTCGACATCGCCACGGGCGAGCAGCAGTGGTCGACGCTGCTCCAGCCGACCGGGTCGATCGACTTCGCGATCGCGACCGCGCTCGACGACGGGGTGGCTGTGGTGTTCGGCCAGGCGAATGACCAGACGAGTCGCTTCGCCTTGTTCAACAAGGCGATCGGGGCACTGAAGTGGTCCGCTCTCGTCGCGACCCGCGGGGCGCGCGTCTTTCCCGCCGGCTTCATCGTCGGGGTCGGTCAGGCCGGCGTGCCCGCGCTGCAATCGATCGATCACAACGCCCAGCGGCTGGGCCCGTCGATCCCCGTCGACAGCTTCTTCGTGCTCGGTGATGGGCGGCTGTTGATCGACAACGGTGGCGTGCTGTCAGTCGTCGACCCGCACTCGTTGGCGGCGGCCGGATTCGAGTACCACCATGGCGCCGACGGCATCGGCGATGTCGCGGCCACGAGTGACGGCGGCGTGATCGCCGCCGTTGACGAGACGGTTGTCGGCATCGCGTCGAACGGTGACGAGCGATGGTCGTTCGATCCTGGTGTCGGTCGAATCCTCTCGTTGCGGGCGATGCGTGGCACGAACGTGATGGTGGAGGGCAGCCGGGGGCTGCGGGTGATCACGGCCACCCGGTCGACGGTTGCTGCGGCGAGTGACATCCGCACCGGCGCGTTCTCGGTGCTGCAACCGGGCGATCCGACCGACGACATCTTCACCTACGTCGGTCAGTCCGAGAGTCAGGTACCCGTGGTCGTCAGCATCCTCGCAGTGCGCGACGGAACGTTCCGCGAGATCGGTTCACTCGGTGGACACGTGGTGCCGACGGTGCTGGCGGTCGGCAAGGTGATCTACACGTGGGAAGGCAGCCCGCAGGTTGCCGACGCCGCGCCGACGGTGATGACCGCGCTCGACCCGCTGACCGCGGCGACGCGATGGGAACTACCGATTCCTCAGGGGGCCGGCGTCACGTTCACACCGACGGGCCTCGCGCTCGTCGACCGTGGTGGCACGGACAGTTCGTCGGTGACGTTCTACCGCTGAGCCGTGTCGAGAGTGAGGCCGAGCGGCCACGTGTCGGTCAGCTGATAGCCGATCGGGTAAGGGTCGGTCGGGTCGAGGACCACCTTGGTGAAGTCGGTGATCCAGCCCTGGCCAGCGATCGACGTGACGATGGCCGGCTGACCGCCGACGGTCGTGGTCGACTCGATCCTGCAGTCGAACGCAGAGTCGATGATCGATCGGTGAACGAACCGCTCGCCGACAACCAACTCACCGCGGGCATGCATGACGGCCATCCGCGCCGAGCTTCCCGTGCCGCATGGCGATCGGTCGCAACGTCCGGGTGACACGACCACCGTGTTGCGCGCGGTGAGCACGCCATCGATCCGTTGGGGTGGGTTGGTGAACTCGCAGTTCGTGATGCCGGGGAAGTCAGGGTTCTCGGGGTGCACGACCGTGATCTGTTCGACCGCGGCGATCTTGATCCGTTCGCCCAGCGCGCACATGTCGCGCGCCTCGTCGGGCAGGATCCCAAAACCCAGCGAAGCTGCGTCGATCAGGATGTAGGCCATGCCGCCCCATGCGACATCGAGTGTGACGGTACCCACGCCCTCGACCTCGACCGTGGCGTCCAGCTCGTACACGAACGCGGGTTGGTTGGTGAAGCGCACGCTGGTGACCTTGCCGTCGCGAACCTGGCACTCGATCGGGATCAGCCCGGCGGCGCCTTCGAGGACCAACTTCGTGACCGGCTCGACGGGGTCGATCATCCCGGTCTCGAGCAGCACCGTCGCGACACAGATCGTGTTGCTGCCCGACATCACGGGGTACTCGATCGATTCCATGATGACGTAGCCGGCGTCAGCGTCGGGGTGGTTGCTCGGCAGGATGATGTTGGCACTGCGCGCGACCTGACCGCGCGGCTCCCTCAACATCAACTGCCGAATCCAGTCACGATCGTTGGCGAGGTAGTTGCGCTTGTCGAGCATCGTCTCGCCGGGCACCTGACCGAACCCCCCGACGATGACGTTGCCGACGTCGCCTTCCGCGTGCACACCGACGACGTTCAGCGAACGAGAGAACCGCATGACAACCTCCTGCAGCGACGCTCGCGGATCGAGGCGGCCATGACTGCCATTGTGTCAGCGACGCCGTCGTGAGGTGTCGACACCAGGGGTTACCATCGCTGGAACACGGCGGCGGGCCCATGAGCGAGTTCATGCGTTGCGTCATCCCGAGCAGGAGGTCACCAGATGAAGCTTCTCCGTCCCAGCGTTGTGATGGCGGCGATCGGCTTCTCGGTGGTCCTCGCCACCGTGACAGTGACCCCGCCAATCGCTTCGGCGGCCGCGACCCAATTCGACATTCACGGGCCGGTCGGCAGCGCGCAGTTCGGCTCGGCGCTCACCGTGTTGCCGAATGGCAATTTCGTCGTGGTCGACTCCGGGTGGAGCAGCGCCTCGGCCGCGGCGGTCGGGGCGGTGTACCTGTACAACGGGCGCACCAACGCGTTGATCAGCACGCTGACCGGCAGCACGCCGAACGACCGTGTCGGCGTCGGTGATGTCATCGTGGTCGGCAACAGCAACTTCGTGGTGCGCAGCAACCAATGGAACGGCAGCATGGGCGCCGCCACCTGGGTGAACGGTACGACCGGTCTCGAGGGCGTCGTGTCGGCGGCGAACAGCCTCGTCGGCCAGCAGCCCGGCGACCAAGTGGGAAGCGGACAAATCCTCGCATTGACGAACGGCAACTATGTCGCTTTGAGTGCCAGCTGGGCCAACGGCGGCGCCGCCACCGCCGGTGCCGCCACCTTCGCCAGTGGCAACGTCGGCATCACGGGTTTCATCACGTCGTCGAACAGCTTGGTGGGAACACATCCCACCGACAGGGTCGGCCTCTCCGCAGCCGAGTTGAGCAATGGAAACTACGTGGTGTCCAGTGGACGCTGGAACAATGGGAGCATCGCCGGTGCCGGGGCGGTGACGTGGGGCAATGGTACGACGGGGGTCGTTGGGAATGTGACCGCCGCGAACAGCCTCGTCGGCGGCACCGCCGCCGACGGTGTCGGCCTCAATGCTCCGACCGTCGCGGTCACGCCGCTGACGAACGGCAACTACGTGGTGACCACCGGCGGTTGGACCAATCCGGCAACCTCGACATCGAGTGTCGGGGCCGCCACACTGGCCGATGGCACGCACGGAACGGCGGGCCTCATCACGTCGTCGAACAGCCTCGTGGGAAGCAGGCAGGGCGATCTCGTCGGCGACTACGGCGCCGTCGCGTTGACGAACGGGAACTACGTCGTGAAGAGCCCCGACTGGGCCAACACCGCCGCCAAGCCAGGCGCCGGAGCGGCCACGTGGGGCAATGGCACAACGGGCATCACCGGTCCGGCGACGACGACGAACAGCCTGGTCGGCACATCGTCGCAGGACTTCGTGGGCGATGTACGACCGTTGACGAACGGCAACTACGTCGTCCTGTCGCCGTACTGGGACGATCTCTTCAACGGCGTGATCGACGCTGGTGCGGCGAGTTGGGGCAATGGGAACGGCGGGACGTTCGGCGGCGTCAACTCCAGCAGGGCTCTGTACGGAACCACCACGGGCGACCTTGTGGGGCAGAGCATGATCGCGTTGACGAATGGAAACTACGTCGTCGCCAGCTTCCACTGGACGAACGCCGCTGCAGGCGCCGCCGGTGCAGTCACGTGGCGCGACGGCACCGGGGCCAACGCCGTTGCCGTCGGAACGGGCAACAGCATCGTCGGAAGCCACTCGAACGACCAGGTTGGCGATGGTTCCCTCACTGCTCTTTCCAGCGGCAACTATGTCATCAGCTCACCTGACTGGAAGAACGGCGCGCTCGCCGGCGCCGGCGCCGTGACCTGGGCCGACGGCAGCAAGGCCACCGCCACTGCGGTTGGCATCGACAACAGCCTGTACGGCACGAGCACCAATGACCACGTCGGATCCTGGGTGATTGCATCGCCCACGGGCAACTTCCTGGTCGGCAGTCGTGGTTGGAACGACGACGGTGCCCTCTCCGGGACAGGAGCCTTCACCTGGATCAGTGGCGCCACCCACCCGGCAGGGCCGGTGACGACGGCGAACAGCATCGTCGGCGCCCATGCGAACGACAGCCTCTCCGGCATTGCGGGAGTCACGCTCAAAGGAGGCGAAGGCTTTCTGGCGATCTCACCGGGGTACGCGAGCGGCTCGCACCCACGTGTCGGCGCGGTCACGTTCGTCGCGGCGGGCGGCCCAACCTCGGGCGAGGTGACGGCGGCGAACAGCGTCGTCGGTGGACTCGACAATCAAGGAACGAACATGACCGCGGCGACGCGGCTCACGTCGAACGGCTCGGTCGTCGTCGGCCGCTCCGCCGAGAACATCGTCACTTTGTTGACTCCACCGCAGACGGCGCGGCCCGACTTCGTGCCGTTGTCTCCTGCTCGCCTTGCCGACACCCGGCCGGGGCAATCCACGGTCGATGGATTCGATGCGGGCGCGGGGGCGCTCGCCGCCGGTGCGACGTTGCAGTTGCCCGTCAGCGGGCGCGGCGGGGTTGCCGCAGACGCTGTCGGCGTCGCGCTCAACGTGACCGCGGTCGACGGCGCCGCGGCCGGGTTCGTGACCGTGTTCCCGTGCGGTTCGCCGCAGCCGACGGCGTCGAACCTGAACTTCACGGTCGGCTCGACAACGCCCAATGCCGTGTTCGCCAAAGTCGGCGCGGGCGGCAAGGTCTGCCTGTTCGCGTCGCAGTCGACCCAGCTCGTCGTCGACGTGGCCGGCTACTTCCCGGCCACCACCAGTTATGTCCCGCACAACCCCGCCCGGGTGCTGGAGACCAGACCCGGGCTGACCACGATCGACGGGGTCGGTCAGGGGGCCGGACCCAACGCCGCCGGCGGCACCGAGGTGGTCCAGATCTCGGGGCGGGCCGGCGTGCCGGCCGGCGCGACGGCGGTGGTGCTCAACGTCACCGTGACCGCTCCTGCGGTCGCCGGGTTCGCCACCGTGTTCCCCTGCGGGTCGCCGAAGCCGACGGCCTCGAATGTGAACTTCGCCACGGGCGCCACCGTCGCCAATCTCGTCGTGGCCAAGCTCGGAGTCGGGGGTCAGGTGTGCATCTTCACGTCCCAGTCGACGCAGCTCGTGGTCGATGCCAACGGCTACTTCCCGGCGCTCACCGGCTACCTCGCGCTGAACCCGGCTCGACTGCTGGAGACACGCACCGGCCTGTCCACCATCGATGGCCAGTTCAACGGAGCGGGTCTGCAGGTTGGCGGGTCGACGGTCGAACTGCAGGTGACCGGTCGGGGAGGGGTGCCCGCGAACGCCGGAACGGTGGTGCTCAACGTGACCGTCACCGACCCGACGGCGGCAGGGTTCGTGACCGTCTTCCCGTGTGGCATCCCATTGCCGCTGGCCTCGAACCTGAACGACACAGCGGGCGCCACCGTTGCCAACGCTGTGGTGGTCCAGGTGGGTACCGGTGGCAAGGTCTGCATCTTCACGTCGACTGCTGCGAACCTCATCGCCGACGTCGCCGGCTACTACCAGAACTAGAACAGCGCTCGGACGGATGACGATGCCGCGTCACATCACGGTGTCGGTGGTGGCTCCGTCGGCGATGATCGTGTCGGTGGTGGTGTCGCGGCGGACGGTCTGCCAGCGTCGACAACCGGCGTGGTGGAACCAGCGCTCGTTGGTGACTCCGGCGGTGTTGTCGAACATCCACACGTAGTCCACGTCGCGCTCGGCAGGATCGGTGATGCGATCGGGGACGACGGGGAACTCACCACCGAACAGGAACTCGTCGATCGGACGGCGTCCGCAGATGGGACATGTCAGCCACAACATCAGCGGGTTCCTGTGCTTCCCTGATCGGCGAGCGCGTGGTCGCGGGCGAAACGGTCGAGGCCGAACGGTTCCAGCAACTTCGGCGTGGTGCCGGTTGCGATCAACTCGGCCATCAACGAGCCGCCGGCGGGGATCGCCTTGAAACCCCACGTGCCCCAACCGGTGGTGATCAGCAAACCATCGACACCCGTCTGGCCCATGATCGGCGAGAAGTCGGCCGAGACGTCGCAGATGCCCGTCCACTGGCGCAGGATGCGGAGGTTCTTGAGGAAGGGCAGCAGATGCGTAACCTTGCTGCTGCAGCTCTGCAGGAAGTTGAACGACGACTGCTTCGAGTAGCTGGGCTGCGGGTCGAACTCGGCGCCGATCAGCATCTGCCCGCGTGCGGTCTGCGACACGTAGCAGAACAGCTCGGTGTCGCTGATGATCGGACCGAAGCTCTGCGCATAGCCGTTGGTGACGAAGGCCTGCAGTGGATGAGTGCGCACCGGCAGTCGCAGATCGGCCATGTTGGCGATCGTGGTGACGTTGCCGCCGACGGCACTCAACACGATTCCGGCGGAGATGTTGCCCTTGTCGGTCTGCACGCCCGTGACGCGCTCGCCGTCGCGGATCAGGCCGGTGACCTTCGTGTTCTGCAAGACGTGCACGCCCTCGCGCATCGCGCCCTGCGCGTAGGCCCACACCACGCGATCGTGACGAGCGGTCGCGGCGCCCGTGTGATGCGATGCACCGAGTACCGGGTACCGACCCCCGCCGGACAGATCGAGCTCGGGACAGATGGTCTTGGCCTCGGCCGGCGTGACCATGACGGTCTCGGCGCCGCACGCGGAGTTGAGCATGCAGCGAGCTCGCTCGGCGCGCATAGCGGACTCTGTGTGGGCCAACCACAGCAAGCCCTTCGTGCTGTGCATGATCCAGCAGCCGGTCTCTTCTTCCAGCGTGCTGTAGAGCTCGAGGCTGCGCTGGTAGAAGCGAATCGATTCCGGGATGCCGTAGTTGGCGCGAATGATCGTGGTGTTGCGACCCGAGTTGCCCGAGCCGATGTAGTTCGACTCGACGACGGCGACGTTGGTGATGCCGTGGCGCGTCGCGAGGTAGTACGCGGTGGCCAGGCCGTGACCGCCGCCGCCGATGATGACGACGTCGTACGACGTCTTCGGTTCGTGCCACGTCAGATCGAGCAGGGTCTCGACGAATTCGTTCATGCCAGATCCCGATTCATGCCAGATCCCGATTCATGACAGGCGCTCCATCAACTCGAACGCGTACGGGGCCGCCGTCAGCAGCAGCGCCCGGTCGCCGGTGAGCCACAGCTTGGCGGGCACGCTGGCGATGAAGCCCTGTGCCAGCGCGGGACGCTCGGTGGGCAGCGGCCAGTCGATGTGTTCGGCGACGTGTGCCAGCTGCGCGGCGTCGAGCCAGCAGCCGACGAAGCCGGCTTCGTCGGCCACGATCGCGTGCTCGCCGCTGACGCTGATGCTCTCGGCGCCGATCACGAACACGTCGTCGGGCGCGAACCGCAACACCGTCACACTGGTCGGGAACGACGCAGCATCGAGGGCATCGAGCGCGGCCGGCGATGCGACGATGCGTTGGCCATGGAGGGTCTCAAGCGCGAGCACGACGGCCCTCCGGATCGTAGAAGGGCGGTTCGGCAACGGTCGCCGTGCGCCCGTCGATGGTGACCTCGTGCGCCCACGGTGTCTTCTTCTGCCAGCCGAGCATGATGCCGTGACCGAGCAGCGGAGAGGTCCAGCTGGTCGCCACGTGACCGACCACCTCATCATTCACGAAGATCGGGCTGCCCTCCATCGGCGCCGGCCCGTCGATCGTGAAACCGAACAGACGGCGCTCGTCGGGCAGATCCGCCGTGCGAGCGAGGGCGCTCTTGCCGAGGAAATCGGCCTTGCCCATCTTCACGGCCCAGTCCATGTTGATGCGGCGCGGGGTGGTGTCCATCTCGGTGTCCATACCGACGATGACGTGGCCCTTCTCCAGCCGCAACCCGAACAGTGCCTGCAGTCCGTGGGGCTTGATGCCCATGTCGTGGCCGAGCGACATCAGCGCCCGCCACAGTTCGACCGACCGATCGACGGCGTGGTGCAACTCGAACGATGCCTCACCGGTGAAGCTGAGCCGCATCACATGGCACGGCACCTCGGCGACATCGGCGTGGTAGTGCTGCAGGAACTTCGGCGGCTCGGCCAGGCCGGCGCGCTGCAGCAGTTCGGCCGCGAGCGGACCGGTGACGTTGATCGCGGCCAGCGACATCGTCTGATCGAGGACGTGCACGTCGAGGTTCCACGTCTCGATCCAGTCTCGAACCCACATCTCGGCGTTGGCCGCTCCGCCGGACGTGAACGTGAGGACGAACTTGGTTTCGGTCTCGCGGCAGATCATGCCGTCGTCGATCAGGTGGCCGCGCTCGTTGAGCAGCAAGACGTAGCGAGACCGTCCGGGCTTGATGTCGGCGACGGTGGTGGGGTAGAGGCGTTCGAGCAGCTCGACCGAATCGGGGCCTGACACGACGAGCTTGCCGAGCGTGCTCACGTCGCCGAGCGACACGGCTTCGCGGACGGCCCAGTACTCGGCCAAGACATCGCCGTAGTTCCACGGCCGCCACCAGCTGCCGAACCGGTCCATCAGCGCACCGAGCGCGAGGTGCTCGTGGTGCAACGGCGTGCGCCGGAAGACGTCGGTGTGCACATCGGCCGATGCTTCGGCCAGCGTGATCTGTCGTGACGCGGGACGAGCGGTGAACGGCTCGGGTGTCGCTCCGGACTTCTCGGCGATGAACGCCCGCAGGTGCGGAACGCACACGCCGCCCTGGCACGTTCCGGTGCCGGTGAGGCTGGCCCGCTTGACGAGCTCGAGCTCTCGGAAACCACGGTCCCACACACCCTGCAGGTCGTCGACCCCCACCTTCGAGCACGGGCAGACGATGCCGGCGGTGGGGCACGGTGGCAGGTCGAACATCTGCGCCGCGGGGCCGACGACGGTGACGGGCAGATCGGGTGCGGCCATGCGCGACAGGACGTCGCGCGGCGCGAAGCCGAGTCCGACGATGATGGTGTCGCATGCGGCCGACGTCTCATTGCCGTCGGCGTCGGCGACCACGGCGGCGGTGAGCTTGCCGTCGACGCCCTCGATGCGCACGAGGGATCCGGGCAGCCGCGTGCACGGCACGCCGTCCGGCGCGCTGCCAACAGCGACCGCGGTGCCGAGGTCGATGCCGGCGGCGACCATCTGCTGCGCGGCTCGCGCCGTGACGAGGCCGCGCAATGTGTTGCCGGGGCACACCGGGTGCAACTCGGCCGCACCGGTGGCGACCACGACGTCGTGGGCGTGCGCGTGGACCATCGCATCCTTGCGGCGCACGATGACCGTCGGCCCGGCATAGATGCCAACGACCTCGTCGCCGTTGGCCGCTTCGAGAATGGTGACCGAACGGCCCGCAGTTTCGGCGTCGGCCGCGGCTGTCGTGCCGCTGGACCCGCCGCCGATCACGACGACATCGGCTTCGATCCGGCGTACCTCGATGTCGGGCATCTCCGGCGTGCGTCCCACGTTCGGCTGGGAGACCGGACGAATCGCTGGCGCACCCACTTCGGGATGACGGCGGATGACGAGGCCGGGCGTCGCCGGGGTCTGACATGTGCGGATGTACGCAGTGCCGTCGACCTCGCACACACAGTTCGGGCAGTCGCCGGCGAGGCACAGCGTGCCGCCGTGATGCGGGTGCTCACCGGCGCGCAGGATCGCGATCGCGACCGAGTCGCCGGGCTGGTAGTCGATCGGTGTGCCGTCGACGACGATTCTGCTCATGACCGTGCTCCGCTCATGACCGTGCTCCGTGGATCATGCTCGCATCCGCGTGCCCGCAGGATCGAGGATGGGCTCCATCTGCAGCCGTGCCGGGCGGCGACGCCCGATGATCTCGATCTCGAACCCGCCGGCGTCGGCCGTGGCGAGATGGGTCGGGATGTAGCCGAGCGCGATCGATGCCTTGCTGTAGTGGGCGTACCCACCCGATGTCACCCAGCCGACCACCGCACCATCGTGCCAGATCGGCTCGTCGCCGATCACGTCCGCTGGGTTGTCGGGGTCGGGCTCGACGACCATCGTCACCAATCGACGCGCCGGTCCGGTCTGCAACTCGGCTTCATGCGCGCTGCGGCCGATGAAGTCGTGGTCGAGCTTGATGTAGCTGAGGATGCCGGCTTCGAGCGGCGTGTAGATCGGGCGGTACTCGCGGAACCACGTGCCGAAGCTCTTCTCCAGCCGCATCGTGATCAGGGCGCGGAACCCGAACAGGCGCATGTCGTACGGCTTTCCCGCTTCCCAGATCAGATCGAAGAGGTAGCGCTGGTTCTCGGGGGTCATCCAGATCTCGTAGCCGAGGTCGCCCGAATATGTCATCCGGCTCAGCCACACCTCGGCGAACCCGATGTTCACCCGCCGGAACGACATGAACGAGAAATCGGTGGTGGCCAACGAGGTGTCGGTGAGGCTCTGCAAGACATCGCGCGACTTCGGGCCGGCGACGGTGAGTCCCACCATCGACAGCGCCAGGTTCCGGAACGTCACCGAACCGTCGGAGGGGAGGTGATCGATGAACCAGCGGCAGTGATGGGTCTCAGCGGCCTGGGAACCGAACAGGAAGAACTCGTTGTCGCCGACGCGTGACACCGAGAACTCGCCGACGATCTTGCCCTGCGGGTTGAGCATCGCGGTCAGCAACGTGCGCCCGATCTTGGGCAGCTTGTTGGTGAACAGCGTCAGCAACCACTCGGCGGCGCCGTCGCCGGAGACGTGGTACTTGGCGAAGTTCGATGCTTCGGAGAACCCGACGCGTTCGCGCACCGCGCGGGATTCCTCGGCGACGAGATCGAACGCGTTGCTGCGGTAGAACGTGACGTCCTCCTTCGGCTCGTGCCCCGGGGTCTGGAACCACAGTGGATGTTCGAGGCCGAAGCCCGCGCCCCACACTGCGTTGTGATCGGTGAGACGGTCGTAGATCGGCGTGGTGTGCAACGGACGGGCAGCAGGAAGCTCTTCGTTCGGGAACGTGATCCGGAAGCGCCGCGAGTAGTTCTCGCGCACCTTCGCATTCGTGTACGCGAGCGTCGCATAGTCGCCGTAGCGAGCGACGTCCATCGCAAAGATGTCGGCACCGGGATCACCCTCGGTCATCCAGTTCGCCAACGACAGCCCCACACCGCCGCCCTGCGACAGCCCGGCCATCACCGCACACGCTGACCACATGCCGCGCAGCCCCTTGATCGGACCGACCAACGGGTTGCCGTCAGGGCTGAACGTGAACGGACCGTTGACGAACTTCTGAATGCCGGCCTTGCCAACCGACGGGAAGTGCTCGAACGCCTTCTCCAACTCGGGTGCGATGCGGTCGAGGTCGTGGTCGAGCAGTTGGAACACGAAGTCCCACGGCGTCTCCTTCGGCGACCATGGCCGGTTGTCCTGCTCGTAGGTGCCGAGCAGGATGCTCTGGCCTTCCTGGCGGGCGTAGATCTCTCCGGCGAAGTCGATCATGTGCGGCAGTTCGTGGCCGGTGCGCTTGTTGAACTCGATGACTTCCGGCATCGGCTCGGTCATCAGGTAGTGGTGCTCCATCGCGAGCACGGGCAGCTCGATGCCGGCCATCCGCCCGACCTCGCGCGCCCACAGGCCACCGGCGTTGACGACGTGCTCGGCGTGGATCGTGTGATCGCGATCAGTGATGACGTCCCACGTCCCGTCGCTGCGTTGGCTGAGACCGGTGGCCCACGTGTCGAGGTAGACCTCGGCGCCACGGTTGCGGGCGCAGATCGCATACGCGTGGGTCACGCCGTACGGGTCGACGCTGCCTTCGTCCTCGTCGTACAGCGCGCCGACGAAGTACTTCTCCTCCAGCAGCGGGTTCATCTCCTTGGCTTCTTTCATGGAGATGATCTCCATGTTCATGCCGAGGTAGCGACCGCGGGCCTGCGCCATCCGCAACCAGTCGAGGCGCTCTGGTGTGTCGGCCAACTGCAACCCGCCGGGTAGGTGGATGCCGCAGTTCTGGCCCGATTCGGCCTCGATCTCGCGGTACAGGTTGACCGTGTACTGCTGCAGGCGGGCGACGTTGGGGTCGCCGTTCAGCGTGTGCATGCCCCCGGCTGCGTGCCATGTGGATCCGGCAGTGAGTTGCTTGCGTTCGAGCAGGACGACATCGGTCCAGCCGGCCTTGGTGAGGTGGTAGAGCACGCTCGCGCCGACGACACCGCCGCCGATCACGACGACCTGAGCTGAAGACTTCATTGCTGTTCCCTTTGCTGACGGTTCGGGTTGGGTGACGCTGTCACCGAATGTCGGGGTATGGCCGACATCCGGTGACAGCGTCTCTCTAGAAATCTGTCGGCACGCCGCCCTCGGCGTGACGCTTGGCGACGAATGCTTCCAATTCTTCCTTGACCGCGGCATCGATGGGCGGTGCCTCGTACGCGGCCAACATCTCTTTCCAGATCGCGTTGGCCTTGGTGGGCACCTGCGGGCTGCCGGCTTCTTCCCATGATTCGTAGTTGCGCCAGTCGGACAGCATCGGCTTGAAGAACGCGGTACGGAAGCGGTCCTGCGTGTGTTGGGTCCCGAAGAAGTGCCCACCGGGCCCGACCTCGTTGATCGCTTCGAGGCCGAACGAAGCCTCGTCGATCAGCGGCGGTTCGAGGAACGCCGACACCATGTGCAAGAGGTCGCCGTCGAGGATCATCTTCTCGTAGCCGGCGTGCAGCCCGCCTTCCATCCATCCTGCGCCATGCATCAGCAGGTTGACGCCGCCCATGATCGCGCCCCACAGCGCGAACACGGATTCGTACGCGGCCTGCGCGTCGAGCGCGTTCGCGGCGCAAACGTTGCTGCTGCGGTAGGGCAGGCCGTAGCTGCGCGCCAGCTGGCCGCCGATCATCGCGGTGCGCATGTACTCGGGAGTTCCGAACGCAGGTGCGCCGGATTGCATGTCGACGTTGGAGGTGAAGCCGCCGTAGATCGCGGGCGAACCGGGGCGAACGATCTGCGTGAGCGCGATGCCGGCCAACGCTTCCGCGTTCTGCTGCGCCAACGCGCCGGCGAGCGTGACTGGAGCCATCGCCCCGGCGAGCGTGAACGGCGTGATGCACACGATCTGGTTGCGCCGCGAGAACTCGAGGATGCCGTGCAGCATTGGCGTGTCGAGGCGCAGCGGCGAGTTGGTGTTGATGATGGTGAACAGCGAGGGCTCGCGCTCGAACGTCTCGTCGTCGATCTGGCGGGCGATGCGCACCATCTCCAGGCAGTCGATCGTGCGTTGGCGGCCGAGGCTGTAGGCGTGGAACGGCTTGTCGGTGAGCGTGATCGCGTCCAACGTCGCGTCGAGGTGGCGGATCGACGCGTGGAGATCGATCGGCTCGACCGGGTAGCCCGAGATGAAGTGAACGGAGTTCAGCATCTGGCTGAGTCGCAGCAGGTTCTGGTAGTCCGCGTGGTTGCCGGTGCGCCGGCCGCGATCCATGTCGAACACGTTCGGCGCGCTGGCGACCGAGCCGAACGCCATCCAGTTCGAGCCGATCTGCAGGTTGTGCGCGGGGTTGCGGGAGTGGAACGTGAACTCGCGCGGTGCAGTGGCGATCGCGGCCATGATCATCTCGCGGTCGAACCGGACGCGAACACCGTCGGGGTCCAGGGTTGCGCCGGCGGCGACGAGCAGGTCGCGGCACTCCTGGTCGAGGAACTCCATGCCGATCTGTTCGAGGATGCGCATCGATGCGTCGTGGATCGAGTGCAGTTCATCGGCCGACACGACCTCGGTCGGCTGGTAACGCATCCGTGGCTGGGTGAGTGGTCGCTGGAGAGGGAGGCGGCTGCGTTCGGCGGTCGATCGCCCGCGTCGGCGTGACGTGCCACCACTCGTCTCGATGTGCGAATCCGTCACGGTTGCCTCTGATCCGGCGCTCGGGGAGCGACGCCGATCGGCCTCATACTAACCACGCTTACGCGGTACGGATGTACCGCGAATGGCTCCTGGTGTCGATTCTCGTCGGGTGCTGCCAGACTGCCAGCGTGCGCCTGCAGGATGACGACCCGGTCGAGTCGGTCACCGCTGTCGCCAGCGAAGGTGGGGTCGCCGTTTCGGACGTGGCGCCCGGATCGCACGCATCGACGCTGGCCATCGTGCTGCTCGTCGTCTCGTCGCTGATCTTCAGCACGGGCGCGCTGTTCATTCGTGGGCTCGACCATCCACATGCGTGGACGACGGTGTTCTGGCGGTCGGTCGCGTCGTGCGGCAGCCTGTTCCTGCTCATCGTGTGGCGCGAGCGCTCGAACTCGGTGCGCGCCATCGTGCGCCTCGGCCGGCCAGGGTGGATGGTGGCCGGAGCGTTCTCGGTCTCGTCGGTCGCGATGGTGGTCGCGTTGTCGAAGACCAGCGTCGCGATCGTGCTCGTGATCTTCGCCCTCAGCCCGTTGGCTGCGGCGTTGCTGGCGTGGGCGATCATCGGCGAACGGGTGCGCAACTACACCTGGATCGCGATCGGCGTCACCGTGATCGGTGTGGCCTACATGGTGTCCGGTTCAGGGTCCGGCGGATCCGGTTCGGGTGCGCTCGTCGCGCTGCTCATCCCGCTCGCGTTCGGCTTCGGCACGGTGATGATCCGTCGTCACGCGGAGATCCAGATGGCGCCGGCGATGTTGTTGGCCGGCGTGATCAGCGCCTTGGTCGCGCTGCCGTTCGCCCATCCGCTGGAGGTCACCCGGCACGACCTGCTGCTGTTGCTGACGTTCGGATTCGCTCAGCTCGGTGTCGGGTTGGCGATGTTCTCGATCGGTGCGGCACGCGCACCGGCCACCGATGTCGCACTCTTGGCGATGATCGAGCCGGTCACCGGGCCGATCTGGGTGTGGATCTTCGACGGCGAGTATCCGGGAATCCCCGCGTTGATCGGCGGCTCGATCGTGTTCATCGCGCTCGCGGTCCACACGGTGTACGCCGCGTCGCGAACGACGGCGTCGAAGGTCGCGTCAGCGCTGGGGGAGACGGCGAACGAGCTGCGTGCGTGATCGCACGCCGAGCTTGCGGTAGACGTTGTGGAGATGGAACTCGACCGTCTTCTCGCTGACGTACAGGTTCGCCGCGACCTCGCGGTTCGTCATGCCGGCGACGACTGCTTCGGCGACGCGTCGTTCCGCTGGCGACAGTTCCTCGACATCCGGGTCGACGTGCGCTGCGATCGTGTCGCGCAGCGCGTGCGCCTGCGCTGACCACGACGCAGCGCCAAGGGCGTCGAAGATCGCGATCGCTTCGGCGAGATCGGGAGATGGGTCGAGGTGGGCGCCGGCTGCGACACGTCGCTCGGCGCGACACAGCAGTGTCCGTCCGAGCTCGAACGGTGAGGCGAGCCGATCGAGCAACTGCAACGACTCGTCGAAGCGCAGCTCGGCGTCGTCGATCGTGTGCGCCATCAGGCCGCGACAGCGCAGTGCGGCGGCCGGTGCCCACAACCGCGACGACAGGGCCGCACTCGACTCGAAGCGGGCGAGCGCATGGCTGGCTTCGCGAGCGCGGCCCGAACGGACGAGCGCCTCGACATGATCGGCCTGCCACCACACGCTGCTCGGCTCGACGATCTCGTGCGCGGTCGCGATCGCATCGATCCGGTCGAGGTGTGCTGCCGCTGCGACTGCGTGGCCGAGGCCGAGCTCGAGCAGACCGAGGGCGTGGTAGGCCCAGATGACCGCGGTTCCGAACCCCATCGGTTCAGCCTCGGCGATCGCGGCGCGAGCGCGAGTTCTGCAATCCTCGGAGCGACCGAAACCGGCGTCGAGGTGGGCCGTGAACGCCAACAGCCACAGGCGAGCCCCAGTGAGTGTGACCTCGTTGACCAACTCACCCGTGGCCAGGGTCCACGCTTCGTCCCAGCGGCCTGACCGCCAGCACAACTCGGCCAGCGTCGCCGTCGCGAGAGCGGCCGTTGCGAACCGAGCCCGCCGTCCGGCGCGATGGGCGACACCCGTCAGGTACAGCCGCCCGGTGTCCCAGTGCTCGCTGTAGACGTGCACCATGCCGACCAGCTGCAGGAAGAGATCGGCCTCGGGCAGGTCGGTGTCCTTGAGCTGATCGGCGATCGCCGACAGCTCGGGGAACAGGCCGTCGAAGACTGCTGTGTCGCCGTGATGGAACGTCGCGAACGCCAACATCAGGTTGGCGGGGATGATGCTGGTGCCGTTGCCGGCTGCGGCCACCGCTGCAGCACGCCGAGCGTAGGGCAGCGCTCCGGCGACGTCCGATGACAGCATCACCGTGCTCGCTGCGTGGACCAAGAGCATCGCCGCCCGGTCGGGGTCGTGGGGCTCGACGGCATCGGCTGCGGCCACGAACAGGTCGCGGCTGTGGCGTGGCCCGCGCTGGAACATGTCGAGCTCCCCGAGCTGCAGCGCGATGTCGGCTCGCAGCATGGGCTGTGTCGCGCCGATGTACGCAGCGTCGAACGCGGCTCGTGCTGCGGTGTATGCGCCGGCATTCCAGTACGCGTCGGCGGCGTGATAGAGGTGCTCGGCGCGGTGTTCCGGATCGGGAGCAAGTCCTCCGGCGCGCATGAAGTACTCGCCGGCCCTGTCCGTCTCGCCACGAGCCGTCGCGTCGGCGGCGAGTTGGGCCAGCGCGAGTTCCGCATCGTGATCCGGGCCGACCGCCGCTGCAGCGAGATGCTCGGCGCGGTCCACGACATGCCGTGCCTCGGTCGATGCTGCAGCCAGCGCACGATGAAGCGGTCGTCTCGCCGCGAGTGGTATCGCGGCGACGATTTCGGCCCGTCGCTTCGGCTCCGTGAACCGCACGTGGTCGCCGTCGATTCGGACGTGGCCGGCGACTTCGGCGGCGACGAGCGAGTCGGGATCGCACCCCACACCTTCGATCGCGGCGCGCACGACCCGAACCTCACCGGTGGTGTCCAACGCGACGATGTCGAGCGTGCGGTGGGCGTCCTCGGCGAGCTCCTCGATCGGTAGATCGGCGGCTTCGTTGGTCGGCTCGATCCGCACACCGTAGCGAGCGCGCCGACGGGCCCCGTTCACGCCGGTATCGGCCCGCATCAGGGACTTCCGCCGAGTGACCACAGCGACGTGCCGTCGGTGAAGATCAACGAGCCTGACGGCGTGATGGCGACAGCGGTCACGGCAACGTTCGATGCAGCGACGCTCGAGGTTCCGTCAGCCGCGAATCGGACGATCGCATGGTTGGCGGTGTCGGCCACGTACACGCTGCGGTCGCCGGAGACTGCAATCCCCGCCGTCGAAGACAGCACGCTGCCCGACGCGACAGTTGTCATCGTTCCATCCGGGCCGACGGCGCGAACGCGGTCGAGAGTCGCGTCGGCGATCAACAGGTTCCCGGCGCGATCGATGAGCAGACCACTGACCATCCCGATGTCGGTCGTTGCGGCGGGTCCGTCGGCGACCGTCGACCCCGCGACCGCGGGAGTACCGGTACCGGCGACGAGCGTCAACGTTCCGTCTGGAGCTCGGCGGATGATTCGCGCGGTTCCGTTGTCGGCGATGTACAGATTGCCGCCGCCGTCGAGCGCGACCGGCCCGAGACGAGCGCTGAGGCCGGCGCCGACCGGATCGAGGAGGACCTCGGACACGCCGTCAGTGATTCGGACCACGCCGACCGGGGTCGACACGAAGAGCACACCATCGGAACCGACGGCGATTCCGGCCGGTGGTGTTTGCGCGGCGGAGAGCGCCCCCTCGACGGTCACCTGGCCGCTGCGGACGCGCAGGATCGTGGGGCCGGACGAGATGACGTGAACGTCGCCGTTCGCCGCGATCGCGATCCCCGTCAGCAGTGCCGGTGCACCGGCTGTGGCGGCCGGCCCGGGGATGCCGAGGCCGCTCGCCGTGCCATCGAACGCGAACCGGACGGGACCGTCGGCGGCCGCACCCGTCGACACCGTCGACACCGGTGACACCGGTGACACCGGTGAGGTCGCCGATGTCTGCGTCGGGACAGCTGACGTCGTCGCCGCGGGTGGGGATGTCGTGACAACCGTGGGCAGCGCCGTCGACAGCGCAGGGACGGTGGTTGTGAGGCCGACGGCACGAGGCACGGTCGACGCCGCAGTGTGGCCCGTCGACGCATCGGACCCTCGACCACGAACCACGATGACGATCCCCACGGCGACGAGAGCTCCGACGGCGATCGCAGCCGGGATTGCGATCTTGCGTCGTGTGCCGCCGGCCCGACGAGATCCGTTCGTCGCCTGCGCAACTGGCTTCGGTGGCGCGATCTCCGGCCCGGCAACGGCCTCTGCGTCGGGGACGCGCGGCAACGTCGACAGCGCGGCGCCCATCGCGATCGTCAGCTTCGGATCGGCGTCGACACTGACCGGTCGACCGATCGACTCGCGGATGATCTGGGCGACGATCGGCATTCGTGATGACCCACCCACGAGCAAGACGCGGCTCACGTCGTCGGTCGACAATCCCGCTGAGGCGATCGTGCGCTGCAGCGCGCGCACCGTCTCGGCGACACGTGGCCGCACCATTTGCTCCAGCTCGTCACGGGTCAGACGGACATCGGTCTGGATCCCAGGGATCGACACCGCGATCGTCGCGTCCGTGTCGTTGGAGAGCGCCTCCTTGGCCCGTCGACAGTCGTCGCGCAGCCGAGCTTGACCGGCCGCGACCTGTGGATCCGTCCCGTCGGCGGCCGACACCATGCCGTCGAGCGCCGCGTCCACATGTGCCAGTACCGCTTGGTCGAAATCGATCCCGCCGAGTCGCTCCATGCCCTCGGGCACACCGATCAGTTCGAAGCCGGTCGGCGTGTCGCGCACGACGGCAGCGTCGAACGTGCCACCCCCGAAGTCGTAGACGGCGATCACCTCACCGCCGTCGATCCGTTGTTGACGGGCGTACGCAATGGCCGCCGCTTCGGGCTCGGTGATGAGACGAACGGAGGCCAGATCGAGCCCGGCCAGTCGAGCCGCCTCGCGAAGGAGACCTCGCTTGTACTCGGTGTAGTTGGCGGGATGGGTGAGCACGACCGTGGTCGGCGGGGCACCCTCGCGATCTGTCACCTGATGCACGATCGCGGCGAGCATCTCGGCCATCAACGCCTCTGCCCCGTACGGAGTGCCACCGACGATGATCGGGACCGGGTCGCCGAGTCGGCGCTTGAACTCGCGCGCTGCTCGTGTCGGTTCGCTGCCTGCCCGCCGCTCGGCCGCCTCACCAGTGAGGATTTCGCCATCCTCGCGGTGGACGACGACCGACGGGATCTGGGCCGCGATCGTTCCGAGCACACACGCTTCGACAGCCGAGCCGCGCATGATCGCCGCGGCCGAATACGTGGTGCCGAGGTCCACCCCGAGCGTGTACCCGGTGCGAGTCGACGTTGGATCAGCCACCCCGGGTGAAGTCCTGGTTCGACAGGATCGTGCCGGTCTCCACGATGACCATGGTGTCGCCCGCACACGTGTAGGTCCCCGGGCCGCGGAAGATGCCCTCGGGGTTGGGAACATCAGCAACCACTGTGCCGCCGGCGTCGATCACCAGATGGGTGCCGATGTCGAAGTTCGTGACCGAGATCGTTCCGTCGTCGTTGAACCTGACAGTGCTCGATTCCGAACCGGTCACCGACATCGACGCGGTCGCCGAATCGATCGACGCCGTCACCTTCCAGCCGTCGTAGCTCGTCTGCTCGCTGCCATCGGCGTTGATGACGACGTGGACGACTCCCGTCGTGCTGAGGTTCTCGAGCGGGAGTCCGCCCAGCGAGCTGGCTCCGAAGAGCGCCGCAGCCAAGGTGTTGTTGTTGGCGGTCCACGTGCCGATCGCGCACGCTGCCCCCGGACCGGAGCCGACCCCGGGCGTCGTGGTCGTCGGAGCCTCGGTGGTCGCAGGTTCGGTGACCTGCACGGCAGTCGTGGCTGCCTCCGTCGTTGCTGCTGCAACCGACACGGCGGTGGTGACCGGTGCATCGATCGTCGCGATCGATGCGGGTTGAACGAGCGCCTCGACCGTGGTCGGCGACGCCGTGGAGATCGACTTCGTGTCGTCATGCGTGGCGAGGGCGATCGCACCGACGGCAACGGCAACGACGACGGCGCTTCCCACGATGGCTGCCGCCCGATGGGCCTTCATCGCAGCACGCAGGCCCTTCATCGGCAACCCGCGAGTTGCCACGCCCGAACCACCGCCCAGCGGTACCCCGCCCGGCCCGACCGCGGTCTGGGCGAGGGGCACGCCGCCGGGCCCGACGGCCGTCGACCCGACAGGCACGCCCATCGGTCCGACGGCGGCAGTTTGTCCGAGTGAGACCCCGGTGGGGCCGACGGCACCTGGACCCAGCGTCACGCCGGCAGGACCGAGACCGACGGTCGGCGCCGATGCGGCCGATGCCGCCGATGTCACCGCGATCGCCGTCTCGCCGATCAGTTCCGATGCCCCGACTGCGCCGGCGACGGCCCCGGTTGCACCCGCAGCGAGGATCGGTGGTGGCAGGCGCCTGCGATCGTCGTCGCCTGGATCGACTCGATCGCCGTTCGCAGCGTGGACCGCTTCGTTGTCGGAGTCGTCGGACATCGCACCTCCTCGGTCGCGCAGGCGGTTGCCTCTCGGCGTTGTGTGATCGGCGTTGTGTGATCGGCGATGTTGTGGCATTGCCGATGTTTCGAAGGTAACCCAGGTCGCGGACCGTGTCATCGGCCGCGGGCCAGAACCAGTGGTTCCCCTAGGTGACAGGCGATTGCCGTCGTCCTACCGTCGTCCACAGGTGCCCAATGGGCCGAGACGAACGGGGCTGACCATGTCCAAGCGTGACGAATTGCTGTTCGGCGAGGAACCGCGTGCGGCGCGAGACAGCGACGGCGACGGTGTCAGCGATGCCCAGGAGCGTCGTGACGGCACCAACCCGTACGACGCCGCGGACAGCATCCACCACGGCGGTGTCGCCGTCGATCCGACCCACGATGCATCTGATCCGCGTGGTGATGTTCGTCAGGCGACGCTCGAACACGACACAACGGTCGATGTGAAGTCGAACCTGCCGGCCGGATTCAGCGCCGAGCAGTCCCTCGGAACGGGGTTGGACGGCAAGGCGATGCACGGCGGACCGAACCACTACGGCATCGGTGACGACGCCCATCTCGGCGGGCACAGTGACCCGAATTCGGTCGCGGGGATCACCCGCGACGTGAGCGAGAGCACGAGCCGTGCCGGCGGTTCTGGTGGGGCTGGCGGCGGTCCCGGTGCTGGGAACACCATTGGTGTCGCTGGCGGTGTCGCCGGCGGGCCCGCCCCGACGGATACGGGAAAGATCGAGGTTCCCGGTCAGAGTTGGGAGCAGAAGGGACCGCCAACTGGCGCCGAGCTCTCGAACCTGACCAACCCGGCCCACAATCCCGATCTCGTGAGTGCTGGGCGCGTGTTGAAGGAGGCACCTCCCATGCATGTCGAGGGCTCGAAGCCGGCCGAGGCGCCGTCGATTCTCGACGACATCTCACATGCCGCGACGGCCGTCAAGGAAGCGGTCGAGAAGGCTGCCAAAGAAGTCAGCGACACCGTCAAGGCCATCACCGGGACGACCGTGGAGAAGGGCTTGGACAACCTCGGATCCGCGGGTGGCGGCAAGACGCTGTCCGATCCCGACAGCACGACGGGTGGCGGCATCGTGACGCCGACCGCGGAGCAGTTCGCGCACGCAGTGGGTGGCCTGGGTGGCGGAGTCACCGACACGGTGAAGGGCTACGACGGCGGACCTCAGGTTGAGGACAAGGCCCCGCCGGCGCCGAAGGGTGATCTCGTGCGTGACCCGATCGAGAAGGCGGGGACCGCGAAGGTCGACACGCCGGTGTATGTGCCGTCGAGCGCCGAGATCAGCCATACGATCAACCCCGCGGACGACTTCGGCGCACCGCAGATCGCGGGCGGCTCGACTGCCGGCGGCGAGGGCGACGGTCGAGGCCATTCCTCGAGCGCGGCGACAGCGGCTGACTCGTCGTCCAGCGACAGCGCCAAGTCCGACGCGACCGACGGCGGCAGCACCAGCGCGATCCACTCTGTCGGCGACAACGGCGCCGACACCGGTGTGATCGCGACGCCTGTCGTCGCCGACCCGGCCCGCGAGACCAACGATCCGCGTGGCGACATCGCCCGGCCGACCCTCGACCACGACACGACAGTCGACGTGAACGCGCACACGCCCGCCGGCTTCGACGCGTCTCCGTCACTGGGGACCGGACTCGACGGCAAGCCGACCTCAACAGAGCCCAATCACTACGGGGTCGGTGACAACACACCGTTGTCAGGTCGCGGCGATCCGAATTCGGTCGCGGGCATCACCCGCGACGTGAGCGAGAGTACGAGCCGTGCCGGCGGTGCCGGCGGTGCTGGTGGCGGCTCCGGTGCTGGGAACACCATTGGTGTCGCTGGCGGTGTCGCCGGCGGGCCCGCCCCGACGGATACGGGCAAGATCGAGGTGCCTGGTCAGAGTTGGGAGCAGAAGGGACCGCCATCGGGCGCCGAGCTTTCGGACCTGACCAACCCGGCCCACAATCCCGATCTCGTGAGTGCTGGGCGCGTGTTGAAGGAGGCACCTCCCATGCATGTCGAGGGCTCGAAGCCGGCCGAGGCGCCGTCGGTCCTCGATGACATCTCACATGCCGCGGGCGCTGTCGTCGAGAAGGTCGAGAAGGCGGTCAAGGAAGTCAGCGACACCGTCAAGGCCATCACCGGGACCACGGTCGAGAAAGGCTTGGACAACCTCGGATCAGCGGGCGGCGGCAAGACGCTGTCCGATCCCGACAGCACCACGGGTGGCGGCATCGTCACGCCGACCGCCGAGCAGTTCGCGCACGCCGTAGGCGGCCTGGGAGGTGGCGTCACGGACACGGTGCAGGGCTACGAGGCACCCCAGGTCGAGGACAAAGCACCGCCGGCGCCGAAGGGCGATCTCGTGCGTGACCCGATCGAGGAGGCGGGGACCGCCAAGGTCGACACACCGGTGTATGTGCCGTCGAGCGCCGAGATCAGCCACACGATCAATCCCGGGGATGGCTTTGGTCCGCCACCGATTGCCGGCGGTACGGCCGGCGGAGGCGAGGGTGATGGACGGGGTCAGTCGTCGAGCGCGGCGACGGCGGATGACGCTGCAACTGCCGACGCTGCGACAGGTGCTCATGTCACCGTGGTCGGGGGCGCGGCCGGCAGCGGCATCCAGTCCGTCGGCGGCGATGCGGGCGGCGATGAGGCGGGAGGCGCGGGGGCGCAAGGGATGGCGGGCGGGAATCCGGTTGGGATGGCGGGCGGGAATCCGGTTGGGATGGCGGGCGGGAATCCGGTTGGGATGGCGGCCGGGAGTCCGGTTGGGCAGGACACCGACGCCAAGGGTGGCGGGGATGTGGTGGATGGCCGGGCCCATGCGGAGGAGTCGGAGGCGCCTGTTGGTGGTGTTGTGGTGGATGGGAAGCAGGGTGCCGTGGCGGACGATGTCAAGGGTGGCGGGGACGTGGTGGATGGCGGGGCGCATGCGGAGGAGTCGGAGGCGCCCGGTGGTGTGGCGGCGGATGGGAAGCAGGGTGCTGTGGCGGACGATGTCAAGGGTGGCGGGGACGTGGT
>JBBRPP010000061.1:0-29067 GCA_038227995.1 Acidimicrobiales bacterium | reverse complement strand
TGTGTTCGAAACACCACCACGCCGCGCACGAAGGCGGCTGGCAACTCCACCTCGCTGCGAACCGCAGTCTCACGGTGATCCACCCCGACGGTACGATCCAAACCACCGGACCACCATCACGACAGAGGGTCGCCTGATGTCAGGAAATGCGCCGTCGGACGTTCGTGGGACGGTGCGCACGTACGTTGTCGTCACAACCAAACGGATGGATGGAGGGCTTGATGAGCGATACCGAGAGTGACACGAGTTGGAGCAACTACAGCGCCGACGCCGCGCCTGCCGAGACGGTGGACGTACCCGAGACGGCCGACGTGGCGGGGGTGGCGGACGTCGCGTCGGCGCCGGACACGTCGGCGTACGACGCGGCCGTTGCGACGATCGAGACCGATACGGCGCCGGTCATCGATCAGGCCGACAACAACTCATGGCAGGCCGACAACGCGACCTCATGGGGTGAATGGAACCAGGCGACCGCCGACGAGGCGACCACCTACGGGCAGAGTGAATTGGACTATGCCAACGAGCAGTACGCCAGCGGCGACTTCGAAGGCGGTGACGCCGCGATCGCTCGGGCCGAGAACAGCTTCAACGTCGCCTCCAGCCACGCCGCAACGGCCGACGACTACTACGGAACCGCCGATACCGACGCCCAGGCCGCGGCCGACGGATACTCGACCGCCGCCGACTACGCCGCACAGGATGTGGCATCGGCTGACACCGCGGCGGACGCGAGCGGATACGACTCCAACGCCGGTACCAGCGGGTACGACGCAGGCGCTGACACGGGTGGCTACGACGCCAGCGCCGACACGAGTGGCTACGACTCCGGCTCGGCCGGCTACGACTCGAGCGGCTACGACGCCAGCGCCGACGTGAGCGCCGATGCAGGTGGGTACGACGCAGGCGCCGCCGACGCGGGCGCGGGGGACGAAGGCTGACCCGATGGATGCGATCGTCCTCGAATCGGATCGGGAACTGCGAGTCAACGCGGCCGAGGCGCGGATGGCGGTGATCCGCGCCCTTCGCAGCCAGGAGTTCACGCTCACCACCGAGCAGGTGTCGATGGTGACGGCGAAACGAGGTTCGCAGATCGCCGGCAGTGTGCAGCCCAAGAAGCTCCCCGTGACGGTCAAGGTGACGTTCCAGCCAACTCGCACTGGTTGCTCGGTCTCGGTCCGAATCGCCGACGCGTGGCGATCACCCGTGGCGGGCAAGGTGTGGGGCATGAACGCCCCGTACCGGGCCGTGCTCGACGACATCCAGATGGCGATCGACGAAGCGCTGGCCCCGCACAGCCGGCCCGATGCCGAGTTCGCTGAAGGTACGGTGACGACAGCGACGCGCGACGTCGCCGGGCTCTCGGCCGGCAACGGCCTGCTCGGCAGGGCTGGCGGCGCGGCCGCGGATCGCGTCGACGCGCTGCTGACTCCGTCGACTCAACGCGTCGTTCCCAAACGGCTCAACGAGGTCGTCTTGCGCAGTTCGAAGGGCGCAGCCTCCTTCGGACGCGCCGAAGCGGAGGCGCTGTTCACCGTGGGTCTGCTGGTGTCGAGCAAGCCCGGGTCGATGCCCGCCAATCTCGCCAAGGACGTGGAACTGTTCGCGGCCAAGCTCGAGACCGCGGTGGCCGCGCAACCGCAGGGCCGGTTGGCGATCGATGTCGAGGACAGCGAGATCCCGGTCGCCGAGTTCCTCGGCCAGCAGGCCACGATCCGCGAGGCGCTTCCCCTGCGCACGTTGCACGTCTGCACGACGTGCAAGTTCGAAAAGGTCGTCAACCCCGACTACGAGAAGTTGCAGGAGAAGAACCACCGCAAGCGGGTGTTGACGGGCGCGGTCGGAGCCACGGTCTCGACCAGCGGGATCAGCCCGTTCCTGCTCGTCGGATCACTGTTGAAGCTCAAGAACTTCGACATCCCGTTCGTGTGCCCGCGGTGTCAGGGCCTCGATGCCGACTCCTCCGTGATCACGTATTGCCCGAACTGCGGACAACGGCGAGACGAAGCGGTCTTGCGCACCTGCGGTCGTTGCAAATACAACTTTCCCGCCCATCATCACGACGACGATCCGTTCTGGCACGAGGAAGAACCCGAGCCCCTGGTCGCCGCTGCACCTGCATTCGTCGCGCCGCCGCCGGTCGCGTCGGCACCCGCACCCGCGCCGCCGCCGGTCGCGCCCGCACCCGCACCGCCGCCGCAGCTCACGGTGCCAGCGGGTCCAGTGGCGCCACCACCGCCGACCGGCGTGACGTCGTCCGATCTGCCGCGACCGGTGATCGCCGGGCCGCCTGGTTGGCTCGTCGATCCCACGCACCGGCATCAACTGCGCTATTGGGACGGCCTGCGCTGGTCGGATCACACATCGGACAACGGGGTCGCGAGCATCGATCCGCCGTGATCCGCGTGCGCGCCGGCCGGGGCCACCGACCGCGTGAACCGTCGACAGTCGTGAACCTGTGACAGTCGTGAGCCCGTGACAGTCGTGAACCGGTGACGGTCATGAGCGAGCGACGGCATGAACCGGTGACGGTCGTGAGCCTGTGACGGTCGTGAGACTGGGACCCGATCACGCCATCACGGTGACGAAGCGCCTGCGGGTGTCGGCCCACCAATGTCGGCGACGGTCGAAGCGCTCGATGCCTCCCATTGCGTTCCACATCGCGATGAAGTTGGGATCGCCGGCCTCGACCCTGCGGAGCACGAACTGCCCGCCGCGAGCGATCGTGTCGTCGAGCGTCTCCACCATGCGGTGCCGGTCGTCGGCGTCGAGGCCGTACGCGTCGGCAACCACTCGTAACCGGCGGGCTCGATCATCGAGCGCCCAGCCGAGTCGCGCCGCGTTGACGTCGTCATCGATCGGCACGCACATTCGGGCCATCGTGGCCAGGTCGTAGATCGGTCGGCCGGGAGCAGCGAAGTCGAAGTCGAGCAGGGCGACGGCCTGGCCGTCGCGGAACACGACGTTCTCGAGGCAGACATCGTTGTGGCACACGATCGGACCGCCGGCCGGGTCGGCCATCTCGTCGCTCCAGGTGGCATCGCTCCCGTCGAAGTCCGACGACGCATCGTGGAAGCGCCGCATCAGCTCGGCCACCGATGCCAGCGCGGCGTCGGCCTGGGCCCAGGTGGGATACGGCGGCAACGGGACGTCGCCATCGACGTAGATCAATCGCTCGCGACCGTCGTCGTCGACGCCAATCGGCCGGGAAGCGCCGTCGAATCCGCCATCCGCCAGTGCGCGCAGAAAGCGATGGATCACCAACGAGTACGGGTTCGACGGGCGAAGGACGTGCTCACCGATGCGCGTGACCGCACCGGCATTGGCGACACCTCCGGCCAGATGTACCTCAGATGTCGATTCCGGGGCGGTCATGAACGGTCGGTGTGTTCAGTCGGTGTTCAGTCGAGGTGGGCGGGGAGCCCGAACGCCTCGAACAACCTGGTGTCGAGGAAGTTGTGGTGGCCGACGATCTTGTCGCCGTCGAGGTCGATCACCTGGATCGCCCAGGGGGTGTGACCACCGTTCGGGTCGACCCGGTACGAGCCGAACGCCGGACCGCCGTTGGCCGCAGTCGGCAGGATGCGTGAACCGCGGCAGCCGCAGCCTTGACCGAGGAACCATTTGCCGATGTCGTCCGGCCCCTGGAGCCAGAGCTCGTATGGCGGCATCGACATGATCGCGTCGTCGCGCAGGAGGGCGACCAGAGCCGGCACGTCGTAGCGCTCGAACGCATCGACGTATCGGTCGAGGAGCCGCTGCTGATCGGGTGAGATCGGTCCGACGGCGCGGCGTGAATCGCTGACGGTGCCGTCGGACATGCTCGCCCTCGCCCGCTGTAACGCACTGTTCACCGAGGCCACCGTCGTGTCGAGCAACTGGGCGACCTCAGTGGCCTGCCAGCACAAGACCTCGCGCAGGATCAACACGGCGCGCTGTCGCGGCGGGAGGTGCTGCAGCGCAGCGATGAACGCCAGGCGGATCGAGTCACGAATCACAGCGACCTCGGCCGGGTCACCGCCGGCAGGCATCACCCGGGCATCGGCGATGGGCGTCACCCACAGGTTCTCGGCCAGTTGCGGCCCGATCGGGGTCTCAGCGCGGGCGGGCGAGCTGAGATCCATCGGCCGAGCGCGCCGTTGCGGGCCCTTGATCATGTCGAGGCAGACGTTGGTGGCGATGCTGTACAACCACGATCGCAGCGACGAGCGACCCTCGAAGCGGTCGATTGCCCGCCAGGCGCGCACCATCGTGTCCTGGACGGCGTCCTCGGCCTCGAAACCCGATCCCAGCATGCGGTAGCAGAAGCCCGTCAGCTCACGGCGGTGGGACTCGATCTGCTGCTCGGTATCGGCTTCGATCTCGTCGTCATCGTGATCTCGGAGCGCCGCGGTTCGAGTCATGGAGCCAGTGTAGAAGACGGCTCAGGCCCGTCGATCGCGCCGAACCCATTGACCGCGGTCGCGATTGCGAAGGCGAACCGGAATGCACCCGACGCGTACACCGGGCACGGATCGAGGTACTTGCCGGGGCAGAAATGGCGACCATCGTCACTGCGCACCACGTTCGATCCGGACTTGGCACACTTCGGCTCGTAGGCGACACACGGTAACGAACGGGCGAAGCTGCCGTCGGGTGCTTCGACGGTTGCACCCGCGTCGACGAACGTCACATACGGCTCGTCGGTGAGGTC
Organism: Acidimicrobiales bacterium; assembly: GCA_038227995.1. GTDB lineage: Bacteria > Actinomycetota > Acidimicrobiia > Acidimicrobiales > Ilumatobacteraceae > WLMZ01. Next base: position 24,377 of record JBBRPP010000061.1, on the reverse strand, counting down.
GCGATAGATGTCGTTGACGGCTTCGACCTTGTCGTGGTCGGCGACCGTGGGCGCCTCGACCGGCTGCCCGACCAGGACCACGGCAGCCCCGGCGGTTCGGGCCTCGCTCACCAATTGCCGGATGTCGGCGCGGTACTTATCAATCATCGCCACCCCGTCGAGGAAGCCCCCGGTGCCGTCGGACATGCACGACGTCAGCGAGTTCCCCGTGAACGAGATCACCAACACGCTCGACTGACTCAGGCCGAGGTCAGTCTGCAACCAGTCGCAAGGCGCCGTGCCGCCGAAGAACTTGGCGACGAACTTCTTGCCTGTCTCGAGGAACTCGAGGAAGGACGACGACTGCTGCGCCAACGAGTCGCCGACCAGGACCACCGTGTCGAGTTGGCCGGGGATCAGAACCGTGGTCGTGCTCGTCGTCGGCAACACGGTGGTGGACACGAGGGTGGCAGGGGGTGATGCAGTGCTCGATGTGCAACCGACCGCGAGGACCACCATCGAGAGCGCGACAGCGAGGAGGGCTCCGCGCTGCCGCGCCGCGGATGGCATCGACAGCGTGGCCGACCGGCGGGAGGAGAAGTTTCCGCTGCCGCCCACCACGCCTCGACATTACGGGACCAAGGGGCGCGGGTCCCGGCACTCGCCTTGATCTACGGCGTCTGCACGGGCTCGGTGAGGATCGGCGCCACCAGCTCGTTGACGAACTGGGCATCGACGGCCGGTGCCATGTGCACGCCGTCGGGGCGACCATCGGGCCCGTCATTGGCGGTGAACGTCAGCCAGTCGGGAAGATCGATCTGTTCGACGCCGAGATCGGCGATGATGCCGCGCATCGCGGTCCATCGTGCCGGGTTGTCGAGTGGGTCGTTGGTCGAGGTGCCCCACGACATGTGGATGTCGGCCGGCGTGACCCAGACGATGCGAGCTCCGGCGGCTCGGACATCGGCCACGAAACGCTGGTAGACCGCCTTGACCAGGGCCTGACCGGCTGGATCGAGGACGCTGATCACCGTGCCGTTGGGGAACTTGATGTCGTCGCCATCCCATGGCCCGATGCTGATCAGCACGACGTCGATCTTCTCCGCGGCGACGCGTTCCGGGATCGATGTCCACTGCTTGACGCAGCCGGAGATGTCGACCCACTCCTTGCCGTTCTTGAACCGGTGCAGCCGACCATCATCGGCGGCAGTCATCCCACATCCTCCGAACGCCGACCGACCGGCCACCATCTTGTCCGGATGGGCGCCGGCGTAGACATCGACGTCGTTCGCCAGTTCGACCGCGGTCGAATCGCCGGTGACGAGGACGCGTACCGGTGCTCGAACCGCTGCCACCGGGACGACGGCGGCCAACGGCGGTGGTGGTGCTGCGTCCAGCGCCGATGCACCCTCGCCAGCGTGAACGCCGACGGGTGACGGGCCGGCGGCAGAGTCCGATGACCCAGCCGACGAACCAGCCGATGCCCCTGCCGTTGAACCCGCCGATGCCCCTGCCGTTGAACCAGCCGATGAACCAGATGCCCCTGCCGTTGACCCGGCCGATGACGTCGAAGTGGCCGAGCGTCCGCTCGAAGCGGCACCGGCGGCCGTCACTGTGGGCAGCGTCGCGAGCGGCGCTTCTGACGCTGCCGCTGGAGGTGGGGGCAACGTCACCACTGCCGGAGCAGCCTGCGGGGCAGCCGGCACCACGAAGATCGCGAGCGACACGACCGTTGCCGCAGTCATCGCACCCACCAACGGCGCCCGCCACGTACGCAACATCCGACGTCGCCGAATCGGGTTCTCGATCACCCACAGCGACACGGTCGCCAGTGCCACGGACACGAGCACGCGCAGCACATCGACCATCGCGATTGCGAACCCACCGGTGACGTGCAGTCGCTCTGGGCTCAGCAGCAGGACCACGGGCCAGTGCCACAGGTACAAACCGTAAGACCGATCACCGACCCACCGCATCAACCGGCTGCCCAGCACGCGCAGACCCCAGCCGTCGGCGACGGCCACGATGACGACGATGCAGGCGACCGCGAACACCGGGAATCCCCAGCGGTAGAGCCACACCGAATCCGACGAGGCGACGACCATCATCGCGATCACGCCCAGGCCCGCAACAGGCGCCGCAGCACGGAACCAGCGTCCGCCACGAATCCCGGCGGGACTGGCCGAGGTGATCGCAGCGACGAAAGCACCGATCAGCAGCGAATGCGCCCGGGCGAACGTCGACATGTACGTCGCTGTCGGATTCGTGAGCTGGAACGAGATGTTCATCCACACGATCGACGCGATCGCGAGTGCCGCGAACGAAGCGGCCAGTGCCCTGCGGTGTCCCTTCAGCAGCTTCCACAGACCGAGGGCGAGCAACGGCCACACGAAGTAGAACTGCTCTTCGACCGCGAGCGACCAGAAATGCAGCAGCGGCGACGGGGCGCCGAAGTGCGCCCAGTAGTTGCCGCCATTGGCGATGGTGCCCCAGTTCGACGACCAGAACAACGCGTACAGCGTGTCGTGGCGCAGCGACACGACCTTCGGGCCGACGGTGACCCATGTCAGCACGACCGTCGCGATGACGAGCAGGCTGGCGGGCATCAACCGCCGACCACGGCGGGTCCAGAAGGCCCGCAGGCGGAGAGTCCGCGAGTCGTTCATCTCCGACAGCAGCTGCGATGTGATCAGCCATCCACTGATCACGAAGAACAGGTCGACCCCCAGGAACCCGCCCGGCATGCGGTCGAGATGGAATGCGATGACGGTCGCGACCGCGATTGCGCGTAGACCATCGAGCCCGGGACGATGCCCGATGCCGCCGTGTTGTGCGCCGTCTTTTTCCATACCCCGCCGGAACGCTAGCGCTGGGAGCCCGCACTCCGGGTGTCGCGTCCGGGCGGTGCATCAGCGCGGCGGTCGTCGACCGACCCGACTCGGATGGCGTCGAGCTGAGCCGGGCTGATGCGCATTCCCACCGAGTCGATGAACAGCGTGGCGACCGCTCGAGCTATCGGAGCTCGCATTCGTCGCAGCAATTCGATCGCAGCCTCGTCGCCGCCCGGACCATCACGACCATCACGACCATCACGACCACCGACACCGCCGACACCGCCGACACCGCCGAGACCGTTGAGACCGTCGACAACGTCGTCGGCCGCCGCGCCCAACGTGTCGCGCAGACGCCCGAACATGGCGATGACCACGTCGGGAGCGACGCCGAAGCCGACGAGTTCCGTAGCCACGACGAGTGCTGAGCGAGCAGGAATGGCCCACCCACGGCCGCCCTTGCTGATACGCCGGATCAGGCTCACCCGTTCCAGCTCGCGACGCACTGCGGCAGAGGAAGCGGCCGGAAACATCTCGATCAGCTGGGTCGTGGTGCAGAGGATCGGCTGCTCGTCGGCTGGTACCACCAAGTTTCCGTGTTCACCGAACACGCTGTCCAGGCCACGACCGGCCTCCCACGCCTCGAACAGGTCGCGCATCCCGGCGATCGAATAGCCGCGTTCTTGGAGTCGATCGATCAACGCCAGCCGCCGGACGTGGCCCTGGCCGTAGTAGCCGACCCGACCACGACGGTCGGGCGGCGACAGCAGGCCTGCCGTCTGATATTGACGGATGGTCCGCGAGGGCACCGACGATCGGGCGGCGAGTTGATCGATCGTCATCGCATCGTGCTCGGTCGCTTCGCTCACGTCGCGACTCTAGCGCTTTGCACTGATGACTGTTACAGTATTTGATGTAGAAATTGGAGGGCCGTTGAAGATCATGAACATCGACGAGGAACTGCTGCGGGTAATCGGCGACACCGCGCACACGACCGTCCGCTTTCGCAGCGCGCCGGACCCGATCTCAGGCGGCTATTGGGCCCAGATATTCGGGTTCGAATTGGCGGATGCGCCAACGCCGTGGGTCGGCCCACTGGTCGCCCGGCTGATGCCCAGCCCGCAGGCCGCTGCGAAGGAGATCGTGGTCCAGGCGACACTTGCGGCGGGCGGATTTCCCACACCCGATGTCCTGGCCTCCGGGGTCGACGACGGGCTCGGTGGGGCGTACATGATCATGCGTCGCGCTGTCGGTCGTCCGCCCTTGACGGACCTGACGATGCCGCGAGCGCTGCCCTCGTTGCCGCGCATCATGCGCGAATTGCCAGATCTGCTCGCACGCGTCGCGCTGCAGTTGCACGCCGTCGACCCTGTGCCACTTCGGGCCGCACTCGACGATGGCGGGGTCATCCTGCCGGCCATCAGCGAACTCGGGCACCTCCGCAACATCGAGGCCGCTGCAGCGACACAGGCCACGACCGCGGCCACGGGGTCGGCCACGGGGTTCGCAGACCTCCTCGCCTGGCTCGACCTTCATCGACCGGCCGAGAACGCCCCGGTGATCTGCCACGGCGACCTGCACCCGATGAACCTGCTCGTCACCGACGATGGAGCGGTGACCGTTCTCGATTGGACCAACGCCAACATTTCCCCCCGCGAGTTCGACGTCGGGTTCACCGCCGCGTTGCTGCGCTGCGCCCCGATTGCCGTGCCGCGGCTGGTGCGCCCGCTGCTGCGTCGATTGACCGGGGGCCTCGCCGATCGGTTCGTTGCCCGCTACGACGCCGGTGCGGCAATCAACCGGCTCACGCTGCGCTGGTTCGAGGCATTCCAGTACACACGCTGTCTGGCCGAGGTCGCGCTCGGCCGCACGGACACCAGCAGCAACATCGGGCCCCGTCACCCGTTCGAGATCGCCGCACAAGCGATGATCCACGAGTTGGCCTCGATCACCGGCATCACCGTCGCGCTCCCACCGCGCACACCCCAGCAACGCACCGCCTGACTTCGGATCGCTCACGGCGAGTCACCGTCCTCGAGACACCGTCGGCGAGATACCGTCGTCGACATGTCGATTGCACCGGTACCGACGATCGAGACCGAACGCCTGCTGCTGCGACAGTGGCGCGCCGAGGACCGCGAACCGTTTGCGGCGTTGAACGCCGACCCCGCCGTCATGGAGCACTTCCCTGCGACGATGACACGGGCCGAGTCCGACCAGATGGTCGACGTCCTGACCGAGGTCCTGATCGAGAAGGGCCGCGGCTTCTGGGCGACCGAGATCAAGGCAACGGGTCAGTTCATCGGCTTCATCGGTCTGGGCTCACCTCGCTGGGGGACAACGTTCACTCCGTGCGTCGAGATCGGTTGGCGGCTGGCCCAGCAGGCCTGGGGCCACGGGTACGCGCCGGAGGGAGCGCTGGCCGCGCTCGCGTTCGGCTTCGAACACGTCGAACTGCCGAACGACGAGATCGTCAGCTTCACCACCGAGGCCAACATGAAGTCACGCCGCGTGATGGAGAAGATCGGTCTCGTCCGCGACACCTCACGCGACTTCGACCATCCGAACCTCCCCGATTGGTCGGGTCGCCACCATGTGCTCTACGCGATGGACCGTGCCGGCTGGTTCGCGCAGCACTGAGAGGTGACAGAATCGGAGCACGATCGGTCGCGGGGGCGATCCGTGGCACTGGAGGAGATTCGATGAACGGCACACCGGTCGACGATTGGACCACCGACTTCGATGTTCTCGACGCGGGGTACGTCGCAGATCCATATCCGATCTGGAACGAGCTGCGCAACGACTGCCCGATTGCCCACAGTGACCGCTGGGGCGGTTCGTTCATGCCGACCCGCTATGCCGATGTCGCCGCGATCGCCCACGACGTCGAGCACTTCAGCTCACGCGAGGTCGGTGTGATCGGCGGTGTCGACGAAGCCGGCATGCCCGAGATCGGCCTGCCACCCATCGATTCCGATCCACCGGTGCACGGCTGGGCCCGCCGGCTGATCCTGCCCTGGTTCTCGCACACGCGGGTGGACAGTTACGAGCAGTTGAGCCGCGAGCTGTGCAACTCGTTGATCGACAAGGTGATCGCCTCTGGTCGCGCTGACCTCGCCGGCGACTACGCCCAGCAGATCCCGGTCCGGGTGATCTCGTGGATCCTCGGTGTCCCCGAATCGATGGCCGAGACGTTCACCGGGTGGGTCCGCGACGTGCTCGAATTCGGTCACGATCCAGAGCGAGCGGTACCGGGGTGGAACGCGATCGCGACGTTCTTCTTCGAGCAGATCGAATTGCGCAAAGTCTCCCCCGGCGACGATCTGATCAGCGATCTGTTGCAGAGCACCGTCGAGGGTGAGCCCGTCCCCGATCTGCACGTGATCGGCAGCATCGCGCTCACACTCGTCGCAGGCGTCGACACGACATGGTCGGGCATCGGGTCGGCGATGTGGCACCTCGCCACGCATGCCGATGATCGTCGGCGCCTGGTCGCCGAGCCAGAGCTGATCCCGAACGCGATCGAAGAACTGCTGCGTGCCTACTCACCCGTCACGATGGCGCGCATCGTGGCCGCCGACACCGAGGTCGCGGGGTGCCCGATGCACGAGGGCCAGCGCGTCCTGCTCAACTTCCCGGCCGCGAACCGCGACCCCGAAGCATTCGAGCGCGCCGACGAGGTCATCATCGACAGAGCGATCAACCGTCACATCGCCTTCGGTGTCGGCATCCACCGTTGCGCCGGCTCGAACCTGGCCCGGATGGAGCTCAAGGTCGCGATCGAGGAATGGCTCAAGCGGATCCCCGAGTTCCACCTGGCCGATGATGCCGAGGTCACGTGGGCGGGCGGGCAGGTGCGCGGTCCGCGCAGCGTGCCCGTCGTGTTCCCCTGATCTGGGTGGCGCGGACCACAGAGAGGACCACAGCGTGAACCCGGCAGATCTCGTCGCAGGCTTCGATCCGTTCAGCGCCGCGGTCCTGCGCGATCCGTACGCGTCGTACGAAGGACTTCGCTCAACGGCGCCGTGTCACTACGTCGGATCGATCGATGCGTGGGCCATCAGCCGATTCGCCGATGTCAGCCATGCGCTACGCGAACCCGTGACGTTCTCGTCGCGCGGCGGCGCCGGGCTGTACCGCATGGAACGCGAGATCGACGGAGGCGTGCTGATCGGTTCCGACCCGCCGTTCCACACCCGCATGCGTCGAGTCGTGTCGAAGCAGGTCACGCCCACGACCGTGAGTGCGCTCGAAGCGCCGACGCGTGCGACGGTCCGGTCGTGCCTTGCATCCATGATCGGCGGGCACGCGACCGACGTCATCGCGGCATTGGCCGAGCCGTTGCCAACGGCGATCGTCGGCGACTTCCTCGGTCTGCCGCGCGACTGTCGCGAACACCTGGCGGCATGGGCTGATGGCGTCTTCGATCTCATGGGCCCGCTCACGGATCGCACGGAGCACCGGTTCAACCAGCTGCTCGCGCTGCAGGCGTACGCCACTGAACTGCTCACGTCTGGTGATCTCGCGTCCGCGACGCTTGGCGGCTCGATCCTCGCTGCCATCGGTTCGGACATCGACGCGGAAGAAGCCGGGTCGATGCTCGTCTCGTTGATCGTGGCCGGAATGGACACGACGGTGCACCTCATTTCCGGGATGATCGCGACGCTGGCCGAGCACCCGGCCGCGTGGGCGGCACTCCGCGATGATCGGGCGCTCGCGCCTGCGATCGTCGAGGAATTCCTGCGATGGGACGCTCCCATCCAACTGTTCTTCCGCTCGACAACCGCGGAGGTCGAGGTTGCCGGCGTCACGATTCCTGCCGATCGCCGAGTTGCGCTGTTGCTCGGGTCCGCCAATCGCGACCCCACCCTGTGCGCCGACCCGGATCGGTTCGACCCGACTCGAGCGCCCGTTGCCCATCTCGGTTTCGGTTCCGGCATCCATCTGTGCCTCGGGGCGCCGCTGGCTCGTCTCGAAGGCCGAGTCGTGCTGGAAGAGCTGGCCGCCGCCGTGTCGGCCATCGAGCTCGTCGAGCAGCCGATGATGAAGGCCAACTCGATGATCCGCGGGCGCGAGCGAGTGATCGTCGAACTCACGCCGGCGTGAGTCGACTAGGTTGCGGACGAGCACCGACATACGGGGGACACGATGGCCGCACGAGGCACAGCACCGCGAACGATGGGATGGTCGTGGGTCAACGTCCTCGTCGACGTCCCGATGTTTGCAGGGCTGCCCAAGCGGCAACTCGGCCGGATCGCCGAACTCGCGGTCGAGAAGCGGATGCCCGCGTACACCGAGATCGTCCGCGCCGGAGACATCGGTCGCTCGTTCTTCGTCATCCTCGACGGCACGGCAACGGTTCGTCGCGAGGGCAAACGCCCGGTGCGCCTCACGGCAGGTGATTTCTTCGGTGAGATGGCGTTGCTCGATGGCGGACCGCGCGCGGCCAGCGTCGTCGCCGACACCGAGATGCTGGTGATGATGATCGGGCGCAAGGACTTCATCGCGATGCTCGAGCGCGAGCCGAAGGTTGCCGTGAAGATGCTGACCGCGATCGCGACGCGACTCCGCGCGGCTCAGTCGTCACCCAAGGACTGAGCTGCTGATTGGGCTGCGGTCAACTCGTCGCGCGTCCCGACGAGTTCGAAGGCTTCCCACATCGCGGCATAGTTGCCGCCGGAAGCCAGCAGTTCCTCGTGCGAGCCGACCTCGGCGATGGCACCGCCGCTGAGGACGATGATCCGGTCGGCGGCCCTTGCCGTCTGCATTCGGTGGGCGATGACCACCGTCGTGCGGCCACTGGCGACCTGATGCATCGCGGCCGCGACGCGAGCTTCGGTGGCGAGATCGAGATTGGATGTCGCCTCGTCGAGCAGCAGCACGGCAGGGTCGACGAGCTCGGCCCGAGCCAACGCGAGCAGCTGACGTTGACCCGCCGACAGCGATCGCCCTCGCTCGGCGATCTGGTGCAGATATCCCCCCGGCAGTTCGGCCACGAAGTCGTGCGCGCCCACGGCGCGAGCGGCGGCTTCGACGGCGACGTCATCGGCATCGGGCCGCCCGTACGCGATGTTGTCGCGGACGGTTCCCGTGAACAGGAATGCCTCCTGCGGCACGTACCCCAGTTGGCGTCGGAACGCGACGAGGTCGAGCGAGCGAACGTCGAGACCGTCCACCAGCACCCGCCCCTGATCCGGATCGTAGAAGCGAGCGAGCAACTTCATCACCGTCGACTTGCCGGCACCGGTCTCGCCCACCAACGCCACCGTCTCGCCCGCAGCGATGCGCAAGTCGATGCCGCGCAGCGCCTCCGGCGGCTTCGCCGGACGTGCGTCGATGCTCTCCAACAGCCGTGGGTCGTTCGGGCCGCGCCGTTGCGGCTGCTGAGCACCGTTCATCCCCGGCCGTACGACCACCGACGGGTACGAGAAGCGCACGTTTTCGAGCACGAGCTCGCCAGTGAGTCGCTGTGGTTCGACGGCGTCGGCCGCTTGCGGCGTCAACGTGTCGAACTGCATCAACTCAGCGATCCGACCGACGGACACACGCGCCTGCTGCCATGCATCGAACACCTGCGACAGCTGCTGGATCGGCGAGAAGATCAGATCGATGTAGAGGATGAACGCGATGAGCGCGCCCGAGGTCAAACGCCCTGACGAGATCATGCCAGCCCCGACGCCCAGCACGATCGCGTCGGCGCCGGCGGCCAGGAACTGGACGAACGGGAAGTACGCGCCCACCAGTCGTTGGGCCGCGATGCGCGACTGGAGGTAGTGACGCCCGAGGTCGTGGAAGCGCCGCCTGGTCGCATCCTCGTGCGCGAACGCCTGCGACTCACGCACGCCGGAAAGGCTCTCCTGGAAGTCGGCGTTGACGATCGCAATTCGCTCGCGCGACAGGTCGTACAGGCGCGCCGACTTGCGCCGGAAAACGAGCGTGGCCGCCGTCAACGGCACGATCACCGTCAAGGTCAGCAGGCCGAGCTCGAGGTTGAACAGAACCAGCGCAATGCCGACACCGACGAATGTGACACCCGAGACCAACGCCGACAGCAGGCCGTTCTGGATCAACGACTCGAACTGATCGACGTCGGTCGTCATGCGGGTCATGATGCGACCGGCCATCTCGCGTTCGTAGTAGTCGAGCGACAGCCGTTGCAGTTGCGCCCAGATCCGAAGGCGCAGCGAGAGCATGATGCGCTGCGCGGCCTTGCCGGTCACGAACGTCGAGCCCACCTCGACGACCAGATCCGCGAGCGTGATCGCCAGGAAGACGGCCGACGCAGTGAAGAGCACGGCCTTCGATCCGGCGGACACACCGTGGTCGATCCCGATCCGAACCATCACGGGTCCGGCCAGCGTGGCCAGCCCATCGAGCACCACGAGCACGAGCCCCAACAGCAGCGGTCGGCGGAAGTCCTTGAGTACGCGGCCGAGGCTGAACGCGTGGTCGTGCTTGGATTCAGCCTCGATGTCTGCGGCCGCCACGTCCTTGATCGCCGGGAGCGCGGCGACTCGTGCGAGCAGCTCGGGCGTCGGCGCCAGGTTGAGACGCCAACCACCACCCCCGCCGCCGAGTCCGGCGCCGATGCTGGGCGCGCCGGTGGACCGCGCTGCCAATCGGGTGACCCCCGGTGCACTCTCGGCGCCGTTCCACGCAGATGCCGTCGTCGTGCCGGCGCGGGCCGCTGTTGCTGCGGCGAGTGACTCGATGCGACCATCGCCGACGTCGGCCGACTCGTCATCGAGCCCGGTCAGCAGCGTGCGGTAGAAGGCGCTTCGCTCGGCCAACTCGTCGTGGGTGCCCTGGTCGACGACGCGACCGCGCTCGACGACAACGATCCGGTCCGCCAGATGCAGCGTCGATCGACGGTGGGCGACGAGCAGGGTCGTGCGCCCGGCCAGGACGGTGCGCAGCGCGTCGTGGATCGACTCCTCGGTGTTGGCGTCGACCGCGCTGGTCGCGTCGTCGAGGATCAAGATGCGCGGGTCGTAGAGGATCGCCCTCGCCAGCGCGATGCGTTGCCGTTGACCACCCGACAACGTGAGCCCACGTTCGCCGACGACCGTGTCGTAGCCGCGAGGCAGGCGCTCGATGAACTCGTGCGCTGCCGCGGCGCGCGCGGCCGCTTCGATCGCGGCATCACTGGCGTCGGGGTGTCCGTAAGCGATGTTCGACCGCACCGAATCCGAGAACAGGAAGCTCTCCTCGAACACCACACCGACCTGGCGCCGCAGCGACTTCAGCGTGACGTCGCGAACGTCGTTGCCGTCGATGCGAACACGTCCCGAACCGGGGTCGTAGAAGCGCGAGATCAGCAACGTCGCCGTGGACTTACCGCTGCCGCTGGGTCCGATCAGCGCGACTCGCTCTCCCGCGCCGATGTGCAGATCGAATCCGTCGAGCACCGGGTGGCCGTCGCTCGGTCCGCCCGAGTAGCCGAAGTGGACGTCGTCGAAATCGATGCGGCCATCGAGCACCGCGAGGTCGATTGCATCGGGCGCGTCGGCGATCGCCGGCGGCAGGTCGAGCAGCTGGAAGATGCGCTCGAGGCCGGCTCGAGCCTGCTGACCCACGGTCAGCACACCTGCGAGCAGGCGAGCCGGTGCGAGCAGCTGTCCGATGTAGGTCGAGAACGCCAGGAACGTCCCGAGCGTGATGTCGCGGCGCAACGTCAGCCAGCCACCGAGCGCCAGGATCGCGACCTGGCCCAGCGTCGGGATCGCCTGCAGCAGCGGTTGGTAGCGCGACTGCAGCCGCACAGCCCGCATCTGGGCGCCGTAGACCGATTCGGCCGCGCCCGCCAGGCGTTCGAGCTCGCGGCGCTCTTGGCCGAACGCCTTGACGACCCGCACGCCATTGACGTCCTCGTCGACGATCTGGGCCACGTCGCCCTCGCGCTGCTGACCATCCCAGGTTGCGGGGAAGATGCGCCACCGCATGCGGTACGACGTCACCAGCAACGCCGGCGCCACGATCAGGCTGACCACGGCCAGCAGCGGTGACAGGACGAACATGACGACGAGCGACAGGACCATCAGCAGGATGTTCCCGCTCATGATCGGGAAGAAGCTCAGCAAACCCTGGACGAGCGCCGAATCCGAGTTCGCCCTCGACACCAGTTGCCCGGTCGGCATCTGCTCGAGGTTGGCGAAGTCCATCGTCTGCAGATGGTCGTGCATGTCGTTGCGCAGATCGAACTGCACCGCGAGCGCGACCTGGCCACCGCGATAGCGCCGCAGGTACGCAAGCCCGAAGCTGAGCGCGGCGAGGCCGAGCAACAGCAGCAACCACGGCCACAGCGCGGCGTCATGATCGAGGATCACCCGGTCCACGATCTGGCGCTCGACAAGCGGCACCACTGTCTGGCACGCGCTGCCGACGATCGCGGCAACGATCGCGATCGTCATGTTGCGGCGGTGCCGCATCATGTAACCCCACAGGCGGCGCACCCACCCGGGGGCGTCCGGGATTGCGCCGGCCGCGCGCCGACTGCTCATCGCCGACTGCTCATCGGCCCGATGTGTCCTGCGCCGTTTTCCGTTCGACGTGCAGTTGCTCGATCGCATCGCCCAGCTTCACGAGCGCAGCGATGACGGCATCGGGGTCGTCGGTACGTGCACAGAGTTCGTCGATCAGCGCGGTCATGTTGGCCTCGACCTGTACCAGCATCGCCTGGCCGGCAGCGGTGAGCGACAGCGCTGCGGCGCGTTGATCGCCTGCGACGCCGCCGCGGACGAGCAGCCCGCGCTGGCACAACGAATCGACTGCGGCGCTGATCGTGGGTTTGCCGAGAGCGAGTCGCGACGCGACTCGTGATGCGCGTTCTTCGCCGGATGCCACCGCGGCGAGCACCCGGTAGTGCGCCAGGTTGAGATCGCCGCCGACACGTTCGAGCAGACGCGAACCACGCGCCAGAGCGCGAACGGCCGCGACCCGATCGTGATGAGTGGCGGACCTCGGCGGCGTCATGGACGCAGCGTACCGTGATGGTTCGTCGGTCGAACTAACTCAGCTCGTCCTTCGCCGACAGAGCCGCCCGTGCCGGCCGAGCCGCTAGTGCCGGGCAGCTATTCGGACGGCACCGTCGCGGGGCTGTCGGCGCGGCCGCCGAAGAACGAGCGGATCATCGGCTCGAAGTGCTCGAGCGGCTCGCTGCGATAGTCGGCATCGAATGCGGTCTGGTCGTACTTGGCGCAGAACTCTTCCGTGTACTCGAAGTACGGCGAGTCGCGGAACGCGTCGCGTGCGTTCTGATCGAGACCGATGTGGTGCCAGAAGTAGTAGCCCTGGAACACGCCGTGATGCTCGACCATCCAGTGGTTCGCCGCGGATGCGAACGGCTTGACGATGGCGGCGCCGATCGCCGGATGGTTGTACGGCGTGAGGGTGTCACCGATGTCGTGCACCAGGGCGCACATCACGTACTCGACATCGCGACCATCGCGCTCGGCGCGAGTCGCTGTCTGCAGCGAGTGCTCGAGACGATCGACGGGAAAGCCGCCGTGATCGGCACGCAGGTGGCCGAGCTGCTCGATGATGCGATCAGGGACCAGGCTCTGGGTGATCTCCAACTGCGGGATGATCAGGGCCCAGTCTTCCTTGGTCGATTCCTCGAAGGTCTTGAACGAAGCACGGACGGCGGTCGTGGTCATGAAGGCTCCTGTCGGTCAGCGGCCGTGTCACAGCTGGACGAAGCGGCGAGGACGACCTTACTCCCGCACGTCGTTCACAACTCACTCACACAACTCACAAGGGTTTCTTACGAAACACGTGCATCCTTGAACGGTGTCTCTTCCCGACGTGCGCGATCCCGAATTGGGCGACATCGACGAGAGCGACCTGAACGCCATGCTGGGTGCGGCAGGTGTCGCGACGAAACGACACGGCCACCGCTTCTGGCGGCCGGCAGTCCAGCGCGTGCTGTACGTCGGACTCGCCCTGGCACTGGTCTACGCAGGCGTCAAGGTCGCGGGTGGCTTCACCGATGCGCTGCATCAACTCGATGGCGTGAACCCGTGGTGGTTCGTGCCGGCGCTTGTCGCGGTGACGTTGCGTTTCGTCGTCCTCGGTGCGCAGTTGCGACTGCTTCGTGGCACCAGCGAACTTCCCGACACGCGACTCGGCATTCGTATCGCGCTCGTGGCATTCGGCCTCGGCGGCGTGATGCCGGCGTCCCCGGCCGAGGGCTTCGCGCTGTCCACCGTCGCCATGCGCAAGCGAGGCGTCACCACCCGCCAGTCGTGGCTGATGCTGGCCAGCTCGCAGTGGATGACGTTCTGGGCTCTGATCATCGTGTTCGCAGTCGATCGTGTCGTGGCCACGGCCGCCGGCGAGTTGCACCACCGTCACCCGTGGAAAGCCGTCATCACGTCCAGCGTCCTACTCGCGCTGTCTGCCGGGATCGCGTGGTTGCTCACCCGGCCCCGAACCATCCGCGTGATCACGTCGGCAACGCGTTGGTTGCCGGGTCGATCGAACCAGACCCCGGCCGAACGATCCGAGGCGGCGGCGACGCTCTACGCCGACATCCAGGCAACGCTCGGTTCTCGAACCAATCGCGTGAAGGTCACCGGGCTCTCGTGCCTCAGCCGGCTCGCGGACGGGGCCATTCTGTGGTGCACCCTGATGGCGGTCCATGCCCACATTCCGTTCGGCGTCGCCGTGGTCGCATACGTCGTGGCGATGGTCGTGGCATGGGTGCCGCTGCTGCCCAGCGGTCTCGGTCTGGCCGAGATCGCCGTGCCGGCGCTGTTGCACCGCTTCAACGTGCCGCTGGCAACCGGCCTCAGCGCGGTCTTGCTGTGGCGTGCGTTCTCCTTGGTGCTGCCGGGTGTCGTCGGTGTCGGCAGTTGGGTCACGCTGCGCAAGGCGCCCGAGGACGGCTCGACTCGTCAGGCTGCACGAACGACTCTCGAATCCACCAATCAGGCGCCGAGCACCACTGCTGCCTGCTGAACCAGGAACGCGTCGATTGACGACGGGTCCTCCACCGGCAAGGGGTAGACGATGAGCCGGTCGACGCCCGCCTCGGCGTAGGCTGCGACCATCTCCACGGTGAGCGGCCGGGCGGGCGTGATGCTGATCTCGATCGGACCCAGCCCGGACGGCCGAACGAGCTGCGCCTCCGCGGCGCGGATCGCGGCCACGGATTCAGCTGCCTGCTGCGGGTTGAGGAAGAAGCCGTACCAGCCGTGGCCCTGCTCGACCGTACGGCGGTAGGCACCGGGCGTTCGCCCGCCGACGATGATCGGGATCGTGCGCGCGGGTCGGGGGTTGGCATCGAGTCCCGAGAAGTCTGTGTGCGCGCCGGAGAACGAGACGGGGGCGGTGTCGTACCAGATCGAGCGCATCGCGCCCAACGCATCGTCGGTCCGGCTCGCGCGTTCTGCCAGTGTCACGCCGATCGCGTTGAGCTCGGGTTCGAGGTAGCCGACCCCGATCCCGAACAGGAACCGACCGCCACTGAGTGCGTCGAGACTGGCGATCTGCTTGGCCAGCACCAGCGGATTGCGTTGGGGAAGGATGATGATGCCGGTGCCCAGCAACAGATGCTCGCTCACCGCCGCCACGAACGCGAGGTGCACCAGTGGGTCGAGGATTGCGTCTCCCGGCTCCATCGGCGACGGAGGAACTCGCGGCGACGGCAGGGCAACATGTTCGCCCGCCCGCCAGCTCTCGTAGCCGAGTTCCTCACAGCGCGGCGCGAACCGCTTCACCATCTCGCCGGTGCCGGCGACCTTCGAGTTCAACCCGAAGACACCGAGCTTCACGCGTTGACCCGCGTCTCCCAGAACGCCGTCGCAGCAGCGACGACGATCTCGGCGGTTCGCTCGAGCGGCAGGACGGTCGAGTCGATGATGAGGTGGTACAGCGCAGGATCGGCCGGATCATGGTCGAAGAGGCGGGTCACGAACCTGGCCCACGCCCGGTCGGTGTCGACGAGCCGTGCTTCCGCCTCTGACTTGGACACGTCTTCGACTTTCATCGCCTGCGCCAATCGTCGAGACGCCGGACCGATCAGGCGAACGTTGAACGACATCGGGTCCTTGGCGAGCACCACGGCGGCCGCGCGCCCGAGGATCACCCCGCCGTCGCCGGTGGCGATCCGCCCGACGCTCGCTTCGACCTGGCGGCGAAGATGCACGCGGGGGTCGCGATCGTCGGTCGAAGGAACCGGCAGTCCGAGCACCGACGTGAGGTTGCTCAAGCCGGACAGGATCCGGCCGGGTGGTGCCTGCTCGCGTTCTTCGCTGGTGAGCCGCTCGACGATCTTGTCGACCGATCGCGTCTCCTCACCGTGGATCAGCCGATCGAAGAAGGCGATGCCGAGCAGTTCGGCGATCCGTGGTGCGATCACGCTGCCGCCGGCGCCGTAGGTGGCCGACACCGTGAGCACACGAGTCGAGATTTCACTGTCTGCTGGCATCACGTACTCCGGATCGACGAATGTGCCGATACTACGCCTGCCCGAACGGGCTCGGGAGAAGCCGCATCACGTCTGGACAACCGACCGGCGAATCGAGATCGGCAGGCCTGACGCATGCGGCATCGCCGTGATCGGGTCCACGCCGGCCCGACTGCTGGTGAGGACGCCGGGGCTGCTGCCCGCGCGCCCGTGAGTCAGCGAGGCGACGCCACGGCGGGCGTTGGCATCGATCGTGACGGTGGCCTCCACCGCTCCGTGCTCGCTGTCGATCGTCGTCGTGTCCCCGTCGGCGAGACCTGCCGCCGACGCATCCTCGGCGTGAAGCCGCAGCATCGCTTCGGCTCCGACACCCGCATAGCGGATCGAGTTGCTCCAGGCCATCTCCCGTCTCGGCGTGACCACCAGCCCTGTCGTCGGCGGCTCGCGATGCGCGGCGAGCCGAGCGAGCATGCTCGACGGAGCGATCTGCCACACGCCGTTCGGCAGCATCTCCGCGCGGACCCGTCCGAACTCCGGTGGCGCGTCCACCCCGTGTGGGCCGGCGGCGAAGACCGTGTCGGCGTCGACCGGTGACCGAGCCAACAGGCTGCGCAGGATCGTCTCGTCGTCCATCGAATCAGCCGGCGCGCCTCCCAGGAACGTCACACCGAGCCGCTGCGACAGGGCGCTCAACATCCACCACACGGGCCTGCGTTCGGCGACCGGATCGACGACCGCAAGCGTCGACTGCAGGCCGGATCGCAGCGCCACGTGCTCGGCCAGCGAGAGGTCGGCGCGCTCGAGCTGTCCCGTGGCCGGCAGCACGTGCGTCGCGAGCTCGCACAACTCGCCGTCCATCACGTCGAGCACGACCAGCGCGTCGAGCATCGCGAACGCACGTCTGACGCGGTCCGGTTCGGGCAAGGCCGACAATGGGTTGCCGCCGGTGACGACGAGCGTGCGGACGTGACCCGCTTCGATCTCGTCGACGAGCGCGACCGCCGGAACCTGACCGGCGACACGACCGAGATCGGGGCGGCTCGCCGGTCCCGGCAGCGTGGCGGCGGCGTTCGCAGCCGGCGGCCGGAGGCGGTTGACGAGCCCGCGGTTGAAGCGCATGCCGCCGGGGCGATCGAGCGAACCGGTGAGCACGAGCAGCACCCATCGCAACCACTCGGTGACGACGCCATCGGTTGCCATCGTGGTGCCGGTGCCGCAAAAGATCGCGACGTGCCCGCGGTGCTCGCGGATGTCGGCGAGAAGACGTCGGATCGCCACTTCGTCGACATCGGCGACCGCCGCGGCACGCTCGATCGTGAACGGTTCGACGGCGGTCCTCAGCGCAGCGAGATCATTCTGGGCGCACAGCTCGTCGGGATCGGCGCCGTCGATCAACAGTTCGCGAACGAGCGCGGCCAGCAGCGCGACGTCCGCACCCGGCCGTACGGCGAGGTGCTCGCCCGCCAGCGCCGCGCTCTCGGTTCGACGCGGATCGACAACCCAGATCGTGCCGCCGCCGCGGCGGAAGTCGCGGAGGTGGCGAACGGGGTCGGGCAGCGTGGTGCCGTAACCGTGTGCGACGACCGGATTGGTGGCGATCAGGACGAGCAGTCCGGGCGTCGTCGGATCCCAGACCGGGTTGAGCATCGCGTTGCCGGCCACCAACTCGGCGGCCACCAGCACGGGCGCGTTGTCGACGGTGGCGGCGGTGTAGAACGACGAACTGCCGATCGCACCCATCCACTGCCCGGCCGCGACCTGGCCTGCCGAGTCGTAGGCCAGCCCGGTGGCGAGATACAGCGCGATCGCCGACGAGCCGTGCGCGTCGATGGTCTCGCGCATGTTCGAGCCGAGATCGTCCAGCAGCGCGTCCCAAGTCACCTCGACGCCGCGCAGTCGCGGTCGATCGAGGCGGCTCGGGTGGTGATGCCAGGCCGGCAGCCCACGGCCCTTCGAACACACGTAGCCGCGCGACACCGGGTGCTCTGCATCACCGCGGACACGGATCACCTGCTGTTCGTCCGTCGTCACCACGATGCCGCACGCCGCAGCGCAGATCCGGCAGTACGACAGGCGCTCGGTCTCCACGACGCGACCATACGCAGCGCGAGCCCGAAAGCCGTGAGCCGACGACGTCTACAGTCGAAGCCGTGACCGTCGCGCCCTCGCATCTCTTCTACCAGTCCCGGTTGCGGCGACCGGCGATCGAGCGCGCCGACGGCATCTACATCTGGGACACTTCGGGCCGCCGCATCATCGACGGTTCCAGTGGCGCGATGGTGGTCAACATCGGGCACAGCAACGCGCATGTGCTCGACCGGATGCGGGCCCAGATGGACAGCGCGACGTTCGCCTACCGACTGCACTTCGAGAACGAGGCCGCCGAATCGCTGGCGGCCGAGCTCGCCGCGCGGATGCCGCCGACCATGGACAAGGTGTTCTTCGTGTCCGGTGGATCGGAGGCGGTCGAGTCGTGCTTGAAGATGGCCCGCCAGTACGCGGTCGGTCGCGGCGAGACCACGCGCTGGAAGGTGATCTCGCGCTTTCCTTCGTACCACGGGTCGACGCTCGGCGCGCTCGCCGTGACCGGCTACGACGCCTTGACCGAACCGTTCCTGCCGATGATGCAGGCGATGCCGAAGATCCCAGCGCCGACGGCATACCTCGACCGAGACGACCTCACGATGGACGAGCGCGGGCTGCGCTACGCGGACATGCTCGCGACCGAGATCGAACGCCAGGGACCGGACACGGTGCTGGCCTTCATCATGGAGCCGATCGGTGGCGCCTCCACCGGAGCGCTCGTCGCGCCCGACACGTACTACGCGCGCGTACGCGAGATCTGCGATCGGTACGGCATCATCCTCATCTACGACGAGGTGATGACGGGCGCCGGCCGCACCGGCAGATTCCTCGCGGCAGAACACTGGGGCATCACGCCCGACCTGATCGCGCTGTCGAAGGGGTTCGCATCCGGCTATTGCCCACTGGGAGCGATGGTGGCGCCGACGTGGATGGTCGAGTCCGTGCTCGACGCCGGCGGATTCCAACACGGCCACACGTACGCGGGCAACCCGCTGGCGTGCGCGGCCGGGCTCGGCGTGCTCGAAGAGATCGACCGGCTCGACCTCGTGTCGAACGCGCAGCGGATCGGCGACCACCTGAAGGCCGAGCTCGTCGGGCTCGCCGACCGTCACCCGTTCATCGGCGACGTGCGCGGCAAAGGTCTACTGCTGGCGTGCGAGATGGTCGCCGATGTCGACACGATGCAACCGTTGCCCGCCTCGATGAACGCCTACCTGCGCGTCGTCGACCTCGCCTACGAGAGAGGTCTGGTGATCTATTCGCGCCGCACTCGCGGTGGCCGTGAGGGCGATCACTTCCTCGTCTGCCCGCCGATGATCACGACGGTCGAACAGATCGGCGAGATCATCTCGATCCTCGACGACACGCTGACCGTGCTCGCCGCCGAACTCGGGCTGGCGACCGCGTGAGTTCACCGGTGTCGATCCGACCGGCCACGGTCGACGACTCGGCAGCGATCCACGCGATGGTCGTCGCGATCGCCGAACACGTCGGCGCGACGGACAAAGTCATGTCGACCGTGGCGGACATCGCTGCTGCCGGATTCGGGGCTGCGCCGGCGTTCGAAGTGTTGATCGCCGAAGACGACGGGACAGTCGTCGGGATGTCGCTGTTCTTCACGAGCTTCTCGACACTGCGGGGTCGACGGGGCGCATACGTCCAGGACTTCTACGTCGCACCGGTGGCGCGCGCGAGCGGGCTCGCGGCCCGATTGTTGGCCGCGACCGCGGCCCACGTCCGCGCCACCGGCGGCTCGTACGTTCGCCTTTCGGTCGATGTCGCGAACGAGTCCGCGCAGCGCTTCTACGTCCGCAACCAGATGCGGGCCGCGACGGACGAGCAGGTGTTCGTGCTCGACGGCACGGCGTTCGAGGCGGTCGCCGACTCGGCCGCCGACTCGGTCGCCGACTCGGCCGCCCCGGAGCCAACTGACAGACTGGCACGATGACGAGCGAACGAATGGAAGTGCAGCGCACCATCGCCGCCGATCCGGCGACGATCTTCCGGCTGCTGGCCGATCCGCAGGGCCACGTGACCATCGACAGCTCGGGCATGTTGATCGATGCCACCGGCGACGCGGTCACCGCGGTGGGCGACACGTTCGTCGTGCACATGGATCGCGAAGCCCTCAACGACTACCCGATGGGCAAGTACGACGTCACGATCACGATCACTGCGTTCGAGCAGGATCGCGAGATCGCCTGGACGATCCTCGGCGCGATCAAGCCACCGATCGGCCACATCTACGGCTACACGCTCGAGCCGGTCGACGAAGGCACACTCGTCACGTCGTACTACGACTGGTCGACGATCGACCCGGTGTGGAAGCAGGCCGGCATCTTCCCGGTCATCCCCGAGAGCGCACTCCGCGCGACGCTGGGCATTCTCGCCCGCACGGTCCTGCGCGGCGCAGGGAGCGGCACCGCGGTCTGACGGGTGTCGACGGTTCCGTTCAGTCCGCGGGGACTTCGAGCGGGATCTCGATGTAGCACCCGAACTCGGTGAGGACGTCGACGTCGACGCACGCGTGCACCTTGCCCTGTCGGTCGTCGATGTCGGCTCGGTCACCGAGAGGCGCCGGCGGGTGATGCCACACGCCGGGGAGCAGCTGCACGCCGACCGAGCCGTCGACGTAGAACGCGACGAAGTCCTCGGGTCGCACATCGTCGCCGGGCTGGGCGAGCAG
Source organism: Acidimicrobiales bacterium (assembly GCA_038227995.1). GTDB lineage: Bacteria > Actinomycetota > Acidimicrobiia > Acidimicrobiales > Ilumatobacteraceae > WLMZ01. The sequence continues at coordinate 3,388 of JBBRPP010000061.1, read as the reverse complement.
CACGACATAGGCCTCGCGATTGCGGGCGAAGAAGATCTGGCCGCCGTCGGGGTGATAGTTGGCTTCGTGGGTGAGGAGCCGGTTCGTCGCTGGCGGTTCGAGGTCGCGACCACTCGCGGCCGGGTCGCCGTACCAGCCGAGGATGTACTGACGCCCGACCGCGTCGTTCCGCCCGAACAGCAGGCTGCCCTCGCGCCACACCGAGAACACTCCCTCGGTCGTGCCCCCTTCGACGCCGGTGCCCGGCGACAGCTTGCGCCAGCCCGACAGCGGCCACGGCGTGATGTGGGTCGTGACGGTCGCGAAATCGGTGACGATCTCCCCGAAGCCGGCGAGCGATTCCGCGGTCGCCCGCACCACTGGCGCGCGCACGACGCGGATGCCTTCAGCCGTCACCGACGGGAAGCGCACATCGGTCTGATGAGCGAGCAGAGTCATGGTCGTACTGTGCCACATGTTCGCTGTCGTGGGCATCCGGCGGCGAGGGCCGGCGGCCGCGAACCTCCACCTGTTCGACCCCATCTGGCGAGGTGGTAGCTTCCGGCGATGGAGCTTGTCAGAGGTCAGGTCGCTGTTGTCACGGGTGCCGCGAGCGGCATCGGATTCGCGTTGGCCGAGGCCTTCGCTCGTGAGGGTCTCAACATCGTGCTGGCCGATGTCCAGGACGACGCGCTTGCGGTGGCCGCGGAGAAGATCGCTGCACATGGTGTCGAGACACTCGCTGTCAAGACCGACGTCAGCAAGCAGGAGTCCGTCGAGGCCCTGGCCGCGGCAACGATCGCACGCTTCGGGGCCGTCCACGTGGTGTGCAACAACGCCGGCGTCGCGGGCAGGGGCGACACATGGTTCGGCCCGATCAGCAATTGGGAGTGGGTGATGGGCGTCAACGTGTGGGGCGTCGTCCACGGCATCCGCGCCTTCCTGCCCCATCTGCTCGGCGGCGGTCACATCGTCAACACCGCGTCGATCGCCGGACTGATGACCGGATTCTCCGCACCGTACGACGCGAGCAAGCACGCCGTCGTGGCCATCACCGAGGATCTCTACAACGACATGACGATCGCCGGTCTCCCTGTCGGCGTCAGCGTCCTCTGCCCCGGATGGGTCCGCACCGGCATCCTCGACTCCGAGCGCAACTGGCCGGCCGAGCTCGGGGCCATGCCGGAGGCAAGCCCGGTGTCTGACATCGCCACGAACTACGTTCGCCGCGCGATCGACGAGGGCATGACGCCGGCCGCAGTCGCCGCGCTCGTGCTTGAATCGATCACGGCCGCACGGTTCTGGGTGCTCCCCCATCCCGACTTCTTCCAGATGGCCATCGATCGATGGGAGCGCATCGCCGAGCGCCTCAACCCCGAGCCGCCCGAAGAGACCCCCGGCATGCCGCCGCGCAGTCAGATGATGGCCGAGATGCAAGCAGCGATGGCCGCGATGATGGCCCCGCCCACCGACGCCCCCTGAATCTGCCCGGGCCGGGGCCGTTCCCAGGCTCCCAGTCCCGGGCCGTTCCCGGGCATCCGCACGGCTCGCGCACGAGCACTGCTCGCGCCCGAACGTCCGCACGCCCGTGCACGGCCAGCGCGCGGCCCGCCTCGCGGATCCCCTGACGACCCCTCCCGTATCTCCACGTGACGATTCAGCTGCGGCATCGCCCGCCGAGCCTGGCTCGCGCCGAGCGAAGACAACAAGCAACATTTTCCCGGTTTCGGCGTCATCGAAACGGGGCGCCGAACGTCCAGAACGAAGAGCGGCAGGGAATCGAAGGAGGCGGATCCTGGGCGGGTTCCATTCCCTGCCGCTCGAAGCACACCGGCAAGCGGGAGACATGGATGCGCCGACTCATAACACTCACCCTCGCCGCAGCGATCGGCCTCGCAGCGACTGCTGCATCGTGCTCGAGCACGCCGAGCAACGACCTGCACCTGGGAACGTCGCCACCCGTCGCCGATGTCAGCACGACATCAACCGCGCCAACCGCGCCAACTGCGCCAACCACGACCACGACGACGGCCGAGCCACCGACCACATCGACCGCGGCGCCACCGCCAACGTCACCTCCGCTCGACACCATGTCCGCCCACCCCAGCAGCACCGTCACGTCCCCACCAACCGACCCAACGACGACGATGACAACTGCCGATCCGCCGCCAACCAGCTCTGACCTCGATCCGGCACTGACCCTCACGTCCGACCAAGCGACAGTTGCCCAGGACTACGCGGCCGCTCGGGCTGCCAGACAGGCCTGTTTCTTCGATCCCGCTTCGTGTGACTACGCGTCATTCGCATTCCCCGAGTCACCGATGGACTCAACCTCCCGAACGAAGTTCAAGACCTATGTCGACTCCAATCTTCGGGCAGTTGCGGGCCATGGTTCAGTTCAGTTCAGAATCGAGGCAGTGAGCCTTGTGGGCGACTCTGCGTTCGTCACCGTGTGCACGTATGACACTCTCGTCATCTTCGACGTTGGGGATCCCTCGAATCCGACCGACGACGTTGTGCTGAATGACGAGAAGTCGTCATTCTCCGGCCGGTGGGAGCTTCGTCGGCTGAAAGGTCGGTGGCTGATCTACGCGGGGCAAACCATCAACCAAGTCTCGGACGGCGATCTATGCGGCTTCTGAGACGTCTTCTCGCTACGTCGATCTCCTCCATGCTCTTGCTGCCGGCTGGGCCTATTGGCGCCGCAGGCGACAAGGACACCTCGACGACTCCGGCGGCCACGGCAGCGGTGTACAACGACTCGATCCTGGCTGAGGTCGAGATCGGGCGACCTCCAGCGTCGGCGACTTCGGCCGATTCCCACGGCTGCGTCTGGTATCCAGGCGTCGGGGTCGGCTCAACGACCGCCGGTGCCGCAATGTCCACCAAGGACAGCAAGGTCATCAACGGCGTCACGTACCACATCTTCATCAAGGTCTGTACCGGCGGTGGCGACTCCGGCATCGTCTGGGTTCCGCAGCTGTCGGCGAAGGCCCTCGCTCAAGCTGCCACCAGCAGGGTCGAACAACTTCTCCCCCACCCAACCTTGCACACCGCACCCAACACCACCCACGGCATCGTCAACCTCGCCATGTGGTACTGGACCAACCCCGACCAATACACACCCATCACCGCCACCGCCTGGATCCCGACACCCACCGGCATCACCACCGCCACCACCACCGCAACACCAACCACCCTCACCTACACCCCCGGCGAACCCGACAGCCAACCCACCAGCTGCACCGGACCCGGCCAACCCTGGACCCTGAACCGCCCCGAGTTTGGTGACTGCTCGGGCTATTGGGTGGCTGCCTCGAAGGCCTGCCGGTTCTGACCGTAGTAGAGGCTCTCGAACTCTGCAGGGGTCGTGTAGCTGGCGTCGTCGGTGATCTCGCCGTGCAGGCGT
>JBBRPP010000060.1:0-29068 GCA_038227995.1 Acidimicrobiales bacterium | reverse complement strand
GTTCGAGGCGAACCCGTCACGATTCGCTGGCCGTCCCCGACCACCCCACATCCCGACCGTGGCCTGGATCAACAACCCCGACCACGCACTCATACAGAACAAATAATCATTCACAGTCTCAAAACGCTTGACATCTTCCGAGTCGCTGGCCGCGACCGCAGACCTGGTGACTGCTGACATGACACCCACGGAGATCAAGAGCGATCCGGTGGTGGCATGGAAACTGACGGTGCAGGCCGGCAAGACGGTGGAGGTCACATACCACGTGCCGGTCGCCGCGGGCGTCACCACCGACATGGTCGAGCAATGGAAGGCCGAACAACTGACAGATGCTGCGGCGTTCAAAGTCGAGCGCACGACGCCACCGACGCTGTCTGTCTCGACCACTGAGCTATCCACCACCGAAGGCGATGTCACCGGCAACGTCGGCCCCAACGCTTCCGTGATGGTGAACGGAGTCCCTGCAGTCGTGAACGCCGACGGCACGTGGACGGTGCACCTCGGGTTCGTACCCGGAGCCAATCCGCTGAACGTTGTCGCGATGAACGACACGTTCGGAACCCTGAACACGTTGTCCTGGAACATCAACGTGGTTCTGCCGCCGACGGGCACCGTTCCCAAGTCACCGGGCACGGCCACCACGGTGCCGAAGAAGACCACGACGACGACACCGACCGTCCCATCCGGTGGGGGTGGCCCGGCTGCGACGACGACATCGAGCCCGACGGTCGTCGTACCGCCCCCGACGACCACGTCGCCTCCTGTCGTGACTGCGGCACCCACGACGACCTCCGCGGCCCCCGCCCCCAAGCCCACGGTCAAGTTGTCTGCTCCGACCCCAGTCATCGCGTGTCGTCAGTTCTCGGTCACTGCGACGGTCACGGGTGCCACAGGCGGAAAGTGGACAGACACCCTTGGCACCTCGAAGACGACAACGGACAACCGGCTGACATACACCGTCGGTGTCCCCGACAGTGCCGCGCCCTACAGTTTCGTGGTCACGTATACGGTGGTCAACGCCGACGGCGTCTCCGGCAGCGGGAGCGCGACCATCACGGTCAACCCCGATCCGACCACCCCCGACCTCGATTGCTGAGATGGTTCGTCCGGAACTCGACACGCAATCGATCCGACGATGACAGCCGGCTACCTCGTCCGCGTCGTGCAGGGACGCAGCCTCGGAGCTGCTGCATCCATCGATGCCCCGATCGTCGTCGGTCGCGAGGGTGAACTGGTCATCGACGATCCAACGGTGAGTCGAAAGCATGCCCGCATCGAGATCCGTCAGGAGAGGGTCGAGATCAGCGATCTCGGCTCCACCAGCGGGCTGGCCGTGAACGGCACGACCACCCGATCGGCCGTCCTCGTCGCCGGTGATCTGATCGCGGTCGGCGCGACCGAGCTGCGTGTGCTGCGACTGGTCCGCTTCTCCGACGCTGCAGTCGGCCCTGCGATGCGAATACTGCAGAACGGGAAAGAACGTGTCGTTGCACTCCACAACGGTGCCGTCATCGGCCGCGATCCCGCATGCGAGGTCTGCATCGACGACGACACGGTGTCACGCCGACACGCAATCGCGCACATCGCCGCCGGCGTGACCGATCTCGAAGATCTCGGCTCGGCAAACGGCACCCGGGTTGCGGGTCGTCCACTGCGAGGGTCGGTCATGTTGACCGACGGCGTGGTGATCGATGTCGGCCGGTCGGCCGCGCAGCTGACCTTCTCGGCCGGCGCAGTCGGCGAACCGATGACGATCCGGCTCTCCGCTGAGGGCTCGGCGCACACCGTGATGGTCGTCGTCGACGCTGCTGTCGATGCAACGGTGGCCGAGGTGACCCGGGACCTCATGCCGTTCGTCGACGTGTCCGATCAGCAACTGTTGCTCTACCGCATCGACGATGGCGCGCTTCTGCACCCAGACGATCGATGGTGCGCGACGGGGGTTCGCCAAGGCGACCACTACGTCATCGGTTTGGGCGAGGCGTCGGCGTTCACTGCGGCACCCGGCCGGCACTGGCCCCTTCGATCCACGAGCACACTGAACCAACTGCCGCGCACGGTGTGGCCCGAGCCCGCGCACGTCGTGGAGCGAATCGATCCCCCTGAGTCCGCGTCGTTCAGCGGCCGCGGCGTGCAATGGCAGATCGCCGGCGGCGTCGGGGCAACGGTGTTGGGTCTTGCGTTGGTGCTGACCAATCCGAGCTATGCCGTCTTCGGCATCATCACCGGCGGCATCGGCATCATCAGCATCGCCGCCTCGATCCTCGGCGAGCAATCACGGCGCAAGCACCGCATCAAGGAGTACCGCACCACGTTGCAGTCGTTGGATGTCGCTCTGGGACGAGCGCGGACGCGTCAGGCAACAGCCCTTCGCGAGCTTTCGCCATCGGTCGACACGCTCGAGTCGTGGGTGGCCAACTTCTCGCCGCGCATCTGGGAGCGCCGCCCGACCGATGCGGACGCGCTCCGGCCGACGATCGGCATCGGGCGGCAGCAGACCCGAATCGAGTTCGAGCGCACGAGCCACACCGACTCGCCACTGGCCGGTGAGCTCGCGGATGTCACGGCGCGCCATGCCCAACTCGAGGGGGTCCCCGTTGTTGGTCCAGATCCGGGCAGTGGCTCACTCGGTGTCAGTGGTCGTCTCGAACTGGTCAATGCGCTGCTGGCGCGGATCGTGATCGAAGCAGCCGTGTTGCATCCGCCCAACCAGCTCAGAATCTGGATTGCTGCGTCGGCGCCCGGATGGGAGTGGTGCAAATGGTTGCCACACGTGGCCAACGGCGGGGCTTCCGGCACTGCGTCGGAAGCTGCCGCGCTCGTCGCAGCGGTCGCGAAAGAGCTGACGGGACGAGACTCCGCCGACGCTCTCCACCTGATCATCGTTCCCGACGCCGACCGGCGGATCGACGTCGACGTGTTCGCCGGCCTGCCGCACCGCCGTCACCTGCTGGTGGTCGGCAGCGCAGATCGACGTGATCTCCCGAGTGGTCTCGCGACGGTGCTCGAAGTCGGCGATGGCGGCACGTCCGTCATCATCGGGACCTACCCGGACGCGCCAATCGGTGGCATCGACGTCGGCGGCATCAGCAGCGAGCAGGCCGAGCGGATCGCCGTCAGCCTCGGCCGACTCGGAGGTCGAACCCGTCGCGCTGCGCCCTCGGGCCTTGTCGAGCTGCTCGGCCTGGGGACCGCCACGCAACCGGATGTCATCGGGTCATGGAACCGCGCCGCGCCCGAGCGATTGACGATCGCTGTCGGCTCCGATGATTCCGGCGAGCCGGTGACGGTGGGCTTCCGACGCGACGGCCCGCACGGCATGATCGCCGGTACCACCGGGTCCGGCAAGAGCGAGTTGCTGCAGACGATCCTGGCCGCCCTTGCGTTGCAACACTCGCCCGAACAGCTGAACCTCTTCCTCATCGACTTCAAAGGTGGCTCGACGTTCGCTCCACTCGCAACGCTGCCTCACGTCGCAGGATTGGTCACAGACCTCGAGCACGACACGTCACTGGCTCTGCGCGCCCTGACCGCGCTGGACGCGGAGATCGACCGTCGAAAGCGCGCCTTGGATGCCGCTCGTGTTCCGGATGTCATCGCATACGAGCGGGCGGCGCACGACGGACGGGAGCCGCTCCCCGATCTGTTGGTCGTGATCGATGAGTTCGCGTTGCTGATGGAACGCCAACCCGAGGTGCGCGATCGCCTCGACACGATCGCAACGCAGGGAAGAAGCCTGGGCATCCACATGTTGCTCGCCACTCAGAGCCCCTCAGGGGTCATCACCCACGCTGTTCGCACAAACACCAATCTGTGGATCTGCCTTCGCGTGGTCACCGAGTCGGAGTCGGTGGAAATCCTCGGCACGCGCGATGCAGCACGCATTCCCGACGGCTCACCCGGCCGCGCGATCATCCGGCTCGGCGCAGCGCAGGACCTGCGCACATTTCAGGCCGCGCGGATCGCTCGACCGATCGGCGATCAGGCGTCGCGGGTCAACGTCAGCCTGGCCGACGGCACTCGCCATCACGGTGGGACTCGGCCGACGCGTCCGATCACCTCCTCTGTGTCCGAGCTCGACCTCGTGGTCGAACACATCGGCAATGCGGCCCGGCAACTCGGTATTGCCGCTGCGACACCGCTCTGGCTGGCACCCCTGCCCAACGATCTTCCCGCCGCTGAAGTCATCTGCAGCGATCGGCCGACCGACCGACTGACCGCCTTGATCGGCCTGGCTGACCTACCGCGCCGACACGAGCAGGCACCGTTCATGTTCGACCTTTCCGCGTCCGGCCACGCGCTGGTGTCGGGCGTGTTCGGCTACGGCAAGACCACCGCCCTGACCCAGATCGCAGCTGACCTCGCACTGCACCACTCGCCGGAAGCGGTGCACATCTACGGCATCGACGGGGGTTCGGGCAGCCTTGGTCCGCTCACCGCGCTGCCCCACGTCGGTGACGTCGTGGGGGTCAACGACATCGAGCGTTTGGTGCGCCTGATCGATAGCCTCACGAGATCGATCGAGTGGCGCCGAGAGCAGCTCGCGGCTGCTGGGTCAGGCAACTTCCTGCGGTGGCGGGCGGCCGGTGGCGGTGCTCCCTGGACGGTCCTGATCGTCGACGACTTCTCCGCGTTCCGCGAGATCGCCGAGCAGGTCGACGCCGGGCGTCTGCTCGAACGGTTCAACTCCCTGCTGCAGAACGGCCCATCGGTGGGCATCCACGTCGTCGTCGCGACGGCCCAGACCACCGACCTGCGTTCACGCGAACACAACCTCATTCTGGCGCGCATCATCCTGCGCGCCGCCGACAGTTCCGAGTACGGACTCGTCGATGTCCGCCTGACTCCGGTCGACTCGCCGAGCCTGCCTCCGGGACGTGGGCTGACAGCGGGCGGCGTCGCGGTGCAAGTCTGCCGACCCGACGTCGATGGTTTCGGCGACATCTCCCGCCGATGGGCGACCACCGATCCCAACGGCTTTGCGCACGTCGTTCCCCGACTACCGGTGCACGTTCGACGTTCGGAACAGAACGTCACCGCAGGCGAGCTCCTGGTTGGCATCGGCGGACCAGACATCGAGCCCGTGTCCGTCGCGACCGATCGGGGCTCGGCCGTTCTCCTCGTCGCGGGTCCGTCGCAGTCCGGTCGAACGTCGACGTTGATGTCGCTGATGGCGGCGACGAAAGCCGATCCGGCGCGAACACTGGTGATTGCGCCACGGGCGAACGCGTTGCGCGACCTTGCGACCAGCGAGGGCTTCGTCGTCCACACCACGACCACGGCGATCGACGAGGCCTTGGATGCCTTCTCGAGATCGTCGGAGGCCGGCGGGCTGTTGGTGATCGACGACGCCGAAGTGATCAGCAGTGCCCCCGGCGTCAGCTCCCGTCTGGATCAAATCCTGCGCACCGCTTCCGAGACCGGCACGACCGTGTTCGTCGCGGCGCGGGCGAACGACCTCACTGGCATGTTCGACCCGTGGGCCAGGTACCTCATGAGCCTTCGTCGAGTTGTGCTGTTGTGGCCGACGGTCGACGACGCCTTCCTCTTCGGCGCGAAGCTTCCGGCCGTCCCGCCTCCGCAGGTTGCCGGGCGTGGCATCCTCGTCGACCGCGGCCGCGCGACCGTGCTGCAGGTGGCGTGTACCGATCTCACCAACTCCGAATCGGGGAACCGCCGATGAGCGATGCCGATCTGATCACCGCACTGCGACTCGCCGTGGCGCGCGCCGACCCCAGCTGGGTCAACCAACCGTCACACCTCCGTCGTCGCCTCGAAGAGGAACTCGGGGCTGGCGCGCGCGGCTGGCGGGCACAGATTCATCAGCTGGTGGTCGCCGCAGAGGAGCGGATTCCGATCCGCCTCAGGCGCAACGGATGGTCGCTCGAAGAACGCGACGACCTCGCCCATGTGCTGATCGCCGGCCGCGGCTGGACGGCGGAAGCCTCACTGTGGGCCGTGACGACCTGGGCTGTCGCGCTGGGCCTCATCGACGTGCCACTGCCGACCTCGGCCTCCCCGCAACCCTTCGCCCCGATTCAGGCCGCCGTACCCGGGCCATTCGCTGTCGCCTCGGATCGACCACAGCCCACCGATCTTCCGTCCGAATCGTGGCTCGCGACGAACGAGTCCATCGACAATCGCGTGCCAACCGACAAGCCGACTGGCAGCGCGCAGACCGGCGCCTTCGCCCCACCCAGTGGCTCACCCGGCACGGTCCCGGGTCGGATCAGCATGCCGCCTCCCCGCCCGAACATCCCGAATGCGCCCGGAGCAACGCCATGACGACGCCCCGCTCCGGATCAGGAGACGATCGTCGCCGAGGTTCGACCGAAGTCGATTCGCGTGCCGGGCAGCAGGCCGACGGATCGTCCGGGGTCTGCAACGGTTCGGTCGCCGTTCGGCATCACGATCTGCCACGGAAGCGCGGTCTCGTTGCGCAGGCCCCAGTGATCGGCCTTGGTCGGATGACGGACGACCACGGCGATGATCTTGGCGAAGTCGTAGTCGAGGCCGAGGTGGTGCTGATAGACGACCGTTCCGCTGTTCAGCACCAACGGCCGACCCGCGACCACGAGCCGAACCGGGTCGCCCAACGAGCGATCGCAGCTCCAGCACCGCGAGTACACGGCTCCGTCGCGCCAGAAGTTCTCCTTCGAACACGCTGGACAGCGCACGATGAGATCGCGGATTCGCGCCAAGGCAGAACGCCACACGCTTTCACGCACTCGGCCGTTGTGCGGATCGGTCAGCCCGGTCGTGAAAGCCTGCGTGAACAGCCGTCGGATCGACTCGGGATAGAGACCCCAGTTGGTCAGCATCGATCCGTGCACGTCGGGCAGGGGAGCGTTCGACATGTCGTTCGGATCGAACACGAACCTCGGCTCGAGCCCGAACAGCACGCTCTCGGCGTAGTCGTCCCAGACCGCGAATTCCAGCTCACGGCGACCCACGAGTGGGTGTCCGACCATCAGCACGTAGAACAGCAGGACGGACAACGAGTAGAGATCGGTCGCGGTGCTGGGCCAGGCCTCGCGCCGCACGATTTCGGGCGCCATGAAGCGGCGAGTGCCCAGCACCGCCGACGCGGACGCGCCATCGACGCCGACGTTGTCGGTGTCACAGATCAGCGGCCGACCCGTGCGCGGGTTGAAGAAGACGTTGCCGAAGCTGATGTCGCGATAGCACAGACCTTCGCTGTGCAGACGCAGGAACGTGTCCGCCAACTCCATGCCAAGCGTGCATACAGTCGTGAACGACACGTCGACCTTGCCGGTCAACAGGTCGGCGAGGCCCACAGTGGAGTGATCGCGGAGCGGCATGAGATACCCGAAACTCGGCAGCCCGGCAGCCACCGCGATCTCGGTCGGCCAGAGGAAGCGATCGTCGGGCGAACCACGTTCGACCAGCTCGTTGATCGCGGCACGCTGTCCCGCGTGGCCGAGGCTGGGGAAGTACCACTTCAACGCCTGATGCTCGCCGGTGGGTTCGACCACGACGTCGTAAACGGCTCCTTGGCCACCTTCGCCGATGAATCGACGAACGGTCGCGGCACGACGAGATTGAGGCAGTTCCACCTCGCTCCCCGGCGACAAGCCGCTCATCCGTTCCTCCGCTCACGTCAGCTGACGATGCATGATACTCGTACACCACTTCGCACCAGATGGAGACGACCATGACCGAACGCCCCGGTTCGAAGCTGGCTGCTCGACCACTGCACTTCTTCGTCGTCGCGGACTGCTCTGGGTCGATGGCAGCGGATGGCAAGATGCAAGCGCTGAACAACGCCATCCGCGAGACGCTGCCCCACCTGATCGACGTGGCCGGACAGAACCCTCATGCAGAGATGCTCTTCCGCGCGATCTCGTTCTCGTCGGGCGCACGGTGGCACATCGAGACACCGACGCCGGTCGATCGCGTCGAATGGAAGAACCTCACCACCGGTGGTTACACCGACATGGGTGCAGCCCTCGATCTGCTCGCACCACAGCTCGGCCCTCCGGCGATGGAGGAACGAGCACTCCCGGCCGCGATCTTGTTGATCTCCGACGGCATGCCGACTGACGACTACAAGCCGGCGCTCGCGCGCTTTCTGGACGAACCGATGGGACGACGGGCCGTGCGGATGGCCGTCGGCATCGGGCGCGATGCCGACCTCGAAGTGCTCGAGCGGTTCATCGGGGCGTCGGGCCAGGGAGTGCTGACGGCCAACAACCCAGAGCAACTGGTTCGGATGATCCGGTGGGCCTCGACCCACGCATCGCGCGTCGCTTCGAACCTCGTCGCGTCTGCCGCGGTTGGCCCGTTGAGCGACGACGCAGTGTCCAGCCCGGCGGAGCTGATCTGGTGACGACACAAGCGGGCAGATGGGCCGCTGCGACGGCGAGCGTGCGCGGATCCGCGCACGATCGCGACGGACGGCCCAACCAGGACGCGGTGCGCGTCGTCGAAGTGCACGGTGCGACACCGGGTCTGATCGCCGCGGTGTGCGACGGTCACGGTGGCAGTCGTTACGTTCGCAGTGACATCGGATCACGGCTGGGCGCGGAGGTGGCGTGCGAGGTCGGGCGCCGCGCACTCGCCGAGCTCGGGATCTCGCCGACGCCCGCCGCAGTCCACGCGAACCTCGCCGGCCCGGTCGCCGAGACGATCCTCGAACGATGGCGCGAGCGCGTGATCGACGACGCGCGCACACGCCCCTTCACCGACGCCGAACGATCTCGGGCCGGCGTCGCGTTGGACGGCGACCCGTTCGTCTCCTACGGCTGCACGCTGCTGCTCGCCGTCATCTCGCAGCAATGGATCGGATTCCTCCAGATCGGCGATGGTGATGTCACCGTCGTCCAGAACGACCGAGTCCAGGCACCCGTCCCCACCGACGATCGCCTTGTCGGCGGCGAGACGACCTCACTGTGCCTCCCCACTGCCGTCGCTGACGCACGGATCAGCGTGCTGAGCGAGCCCCTGCCAAGCGTCATCATCCTGACCAGCGACGGTTACGCGAATTCGTTCGCCAGCCCCAGATGGCGAACCGACGCCGGCATCGATCTGCGCGATCAAGTGCACCGTCTCGGTCTCGACCAGCTCGAGCAGCGGTTGCCCGGCTGGCTCGCCGAATCGGCAACCGCCGGCGGCGACGACGTGTCGATGGCCTTGATCGCGCGCACTGACGACATTCCGCCGACGATGATCGCACAACCGATCGTGCACGCATCCGAAAGCGCATCACCGGTTGCGGCCGCCGCGGCGGTGGCGGCACGGCCCCGCAACAACCGAGCACTGGTGGCAGGCGGGGTTGGTATCGCACTGCTGGTCGGGGTCGTTTCCGGATGGGCACTGGGTCGCAACAACGACAGCACGTCGCCCGCTGCCGGCTCGACCGGCTCGACCGAGTTCCTCACGTCCTCGACCATCATCGGTGCGGTTTCGACCACGACCACCCCCACGCCGACGACCCGCTCGGGGTCGTCGATCACAGCGCTACCGACGACGACGAGCACGGCCGAACCGACGACCACCGCAACGCCGCCCAACGATCAGACCTTCGTCCTCCTCGGTGGCACGCAAGGCTTCGTCATCACGTTCGACCCGAACGGCGTCGCGTCCGACCAACCACGCCTGCTGCAGGTCGTGGGCACGACCGACCGCCCTCCATCGTTGCCGGTTGGTTGGGCGTTCTCTGGCGGCGCGCTCACGTTCGAGGGCCGCTGCCACGCCGCGATCGCATACATCCAGGCCGGCTACAAGGTCTGGGCCGTCGGGCCTGATCGGGCGACGTTGTCGGCATACGATCCGAACAGCGGCGACCTGACGGGCGAATACCCGATCAGCGGGGCCACGGTATCGACGGGCCCGACACAGGATCCGTGCAGTGCAGCTGTTCAGCCAACGGCGCCGAACTCTTCCGTCTCGACCGCCAACAGCAGTCCGAGCACCAGCACCAGCACCAGCACCAGCCTGGTCGCGAAGGCGGGCAGCACAGCCGGCACAGCCGGCACGACCAGCACGACCAGCACGGGGAACACGATCACGACGACCACGACGAACGTGGCGAACGGGTAAGGGACAGGGACACAGGACATGGACACACTCCGGATCAGATGGGTCGGTGGCGAGGCCGCGTTCGAGCCGGGCACGATCGTTCGCGTCGGACGCGACGTCGATGCACACGTGCAGCCGAAGAACACGAACGTGTCGCGCCACCACGTCGAGATCGCCCACACTCCTACCGGTTGGGTGCTCCGCGATGTCGGGAGTGCGCAGGGCACATGGCGCGACGGACGACAGGTCGAGTCCGTTGATGTCCGCGGCACGATTCAGGTGACGCTCGGTCGCGAGGGCAGGGGCGAGGTGCTCACCCTCGAAGCGGCCCCGTCTGCGCCCAACGCCCTGCGCGCGACCGAGATTCCTCTCACACCAAACACCGGACCGACCCAGATCGTCGGTGGAGCCGTCGCGCCTGGCTTCGCCCAACCACCAGCCGGACCGATTCCAGGGAGTGGTGACGGCACCATCGTTGTCGGCGCGGCGGCAGCCAACCGGCCGGGCGGGGCCCTGCGCGCCGAGGCGTTGGCCGGCGCGACGGTCGTGACCGGCGACGTGCTCAACGTCGAGTGCGCGGGCCGCTCGTACAGCTTTCATCCCGGGCAGGAGGTCACCGTCGGACGAGACGCGGAGTGCGACATCGTCTCCATCAACCCGACGGTGTCTCGCCGACATGCACGAATCCGCCACGACGGCACGGCGTGGGTGTTACACGATGACGGCTCGGCCAGTGGCACCTACATCGACGGAGCCCGAATCACCGCTCGTCCACTGGCCGGCTCGGTGGCAGCCTGGCTCGGCGACGAAACATCCGGGGAGCGACTCGTCATGGTGGCCCGCGGCACGAACCCGAATGCGGGTCGCAGCAAGAAGCGCCGCATCAGCGCCATCCCGATTGCCGTCGGCGTCGCCGTGCTCGTCGTGGGTGTTGCCGCTGTGGCCTTCGTCGTCACACGCGGCGCCGACAAAGGGCCGAGCACCGACCGCCTCGAGCGCGCGACGGTGTTGCTGTTCGCCGGCGACTACAGCGGATCCGGCACGATCATCGACGCCAAGCAAGGACTCATCCTGACCAACGCCCACGTCGTCGCTCCATCCGAGCCCGGCATGGCCGTGGCCGAAGGTTTGTTTCCCAACGAGCTCCCGCCGACGCCAAAGGAGATCGATGTGTACATCGCGCCGGCGATCGGCAAGGCGGCCGAACCGCGGTTCGTCGCCGAGGTGGTCGCGGTCGACGGCTACGTCGACCTGGCCGTGATCAAGATCACCAAGACGACCGCGGGCGAGTTCGTCGAGCCTGGTTCCGGAGACCTCGCCGGACTGGTCGACGTGAAGGTCGGCGACAGCGACGCACTCTCACCCGGAGACGCGATTCGTGTTTTCGGATATCTGCAGGCCGCACAGAGTGCGAGCGTCACAGTCCTCGACGGCGTCGTGGCCGGGCCGGTGCAGGACGACCGCCTGACCTCGAACCGGGCGATGCTCAACATCAGCGCTCCGATCGGTCACGGCAACTCGGGTGGTCTCGCAGTGAACAGTCACGGCGAGCTGATCGGGATACCGACCCTGCTCCGCGACGGCACGATCGGAAGCATGCGCCCCGCCGCGTTCGCTCGGCCGCTGATCACTGCCGCCCGGTCCGGCAAGCCGTACACCAGCCCGTACTACCGGCCGATCACTGGCGAGACCGTCAGCGCCATCGCGCTCGTGGCGCCGGGCACGGCCGCCGGGACCAACTTCGACTGCACATCCAGTGACCCTCTGCCACTGGATGCCAGCGCATACGGAGTGTCATTCAGCTTCAAGGGCTTCACGGCCAACGAGCACCAGGACATGATCATCGCGATCTCGTCCGGTGACGCCGAGATCGGCCGATGGACCTTGAACCGCGAATACCCCGTGCGGTGGCCCGCCTCTGGTTGCGCAACCGTCACCGTTCCCGTCGACGTCAGCAAGATCACCGATCCGACCGCCAAGATCAACGTCAAGGTCGGCCTCGGACCGGCCTACAAACCGATCGGCTGACGGGTCAGTCGGGCACGAGCCGAAACGTCAACTCCACGCTGCCCATCCGGATGACGTCGAGATCCTCGAGCACGTGCTGCGTCTCCCGTCGCCCGTTGACGACGGTTCCATTGGCGGAGCCGAGGTCGACGATGACGAACGAACTTCCCGAGCGGCGCAGCTCCGCGTGCACCCGGCTGACTCCCACGTCGTCGAGGACCAGACCACGGTCGGGTTGACGCCCGATCGTCAGGACTTGTCGATCGAGCGCGACGATGCCGCCCGCGTGCTCGAGCACGGCGAGCGGTCCGAGGACCGACGGACGTATCTGCGTCGGCACACCCTGATCGATCGTGTCCGGGTGCGCGACGAGATCGAGGTTGCGGTCCTGGTTCAGAATCCGCGTCTCCATCTCGCGCAACTCGCGAGAGGGATCGATACCGAGTTCTTCGACCAACAGCTCCCGGCCGGCCCGATAGGTGGCGAGCGCGTCTGCCTGCCGGCCGCATCGATACAACGCGAGCATCAGATGAGCACGCAGCAACTCGTTCAGCGGATGCTCCTCGACCCATGTCTGCAACTGGCCGACGATGTCGCGATGCCGGCCGACCGCGAGCTCGGCCTCCGCCAGTTGCTCCATGAGGTTGACCTTCGTCAGCCGCAGCGTGGTGGTCGCGCTCGGATCCACGGGGAGCCCGGAGAACGGGTCGCCGCGCCACAGCGCGAGCGCAGCCCGGAACGCCACGACGGCCTCGGCCGGTCTGCCACTGCGAGTTGCATCCTCCCCGTTCCGGCGCAACGACTCGAACATCAACAGATCTGACTCGCCGACCTCGAGCTGCAGCTCGTAACCGGGCCGTCGGGTCACGATGAGCGCGCGGTCGAGCTCGGCGGCCGCTGGAGCCAGCTCGCGTCTCCAGTTCGACATGTACACCTGCAGCGTCGCCGCGTTCCGTGGCTCCGCGTCCTCGTGCCACACCCATTCGAGCAGTCGGTCGACGGACACTGTTCGGTTCGCCTCGAGCACCAACAGCGCCAACACCATCTGCTGCTTCACGCCTCCGAGGGCGACAGCACGGCCGTTCCACCTGCACTCGAACGGGCCGAGCGCGCCGAACACGAGCTTCGGCTGATCTCGAGCGGTGAGAGGAGCGCTCACGAGTGAAGCAGCGTAGGGCGCGTCAGCCGGCGATCGATCACGGGATCAAGATGTTCGTGATCGGGTAGTCGAGCGTGCCCGGATAGTTCAGACGCACCTCGCTGTCAGGGATCCAGCCACCGTTGCGGTCGTAGACCTCCTGCAGTGATGGCGCCAGGGTGTGCTGCCCGGTGTAGGCGACGGCATCGAGGGCTCGGAAACCGACCCTGAGCGCGTACGGCGAGCTGTTGGGGTCTGCGGCGATCGCGCTGACCCGGTTAGTGATGTCTCGGTTCAAGTTGTCCTGCAACTGAGCAAGCGCGAACACGCCGCTGAGGGTTCCCTGGCTGCGGTCGGGTGCACCGAGCGAGAACGTCGTCATCGCCGGGATCCAGCCGTCGGTCAGCCGGCTCAAGTCGTTTCCGCCGATCGTCGCCGAATCCAGGGTCCAACCGGCAGTCAGACCGCTGACATCGTTTCCGCCGATCGTCGCCGAATCCAGGGTCCAACCGGCAGTCAGACCACTCACATCGTTTCCACCGATCGTCGCCGAATCCAGGGTCCAGCTGTCGAACAGTCCGGTCAAGGGATTCCCTCCGATGGTCATCGTGGTGAACGGTGAACCGGCGAGCGAGACGACGTCGGGGTTGGCGCCCGCGATCGTCATCGTCCCACCGAATATCGATTCCGCAGGTGAGCCGGCGGGCGTCAGGACAGTGACCGCGGATCCGAAGACGCCATTGACGACCGTCGAGGGCAGCAGGCCCGTGAGCGCTTGTGCTTCGTTGGCGGCAACGAGCGAGTCGTTGGCTGCGATCTGTGCCCGGTTGGCCAGGTCGGTGGCGCGAAGACTGAGTTGGGAACCGATTTCGTCGAGGACGCGATCAGCGGCGGCAACAAGCTGATCGACGACGCCTTGGATGTCTCCGGGCATCGCGCATTGCGCACAGGACCACAGCTGGGTTCCGATGTCAGCTGATTCGATCGCACAGCTGCGCAAGGTGTCCGACGCGGCAACGAGCTCGGATGGATCGATGACGATCATCATGATGCTCCTCCCTGCGCTCCGTAGAAGCCGAGCGGGTCGGCCTCGACCCTCGCGGCACCCTGGTTCAAGACGTCTGCCGCCTGCGCCAACGCCGACGCGATCACCTTCAGCCGATGTTGCTCCCACGAAACGGCGCTGCGAAATTGATCGGCAGCCGGTCCGGCAAACGTCATCGAACCCAGCTGCGTTGCCAACCGACTCGACACCGTCGCAACTCGATCAGCCTTGGACCGGAACTGTGATGCGGCAGCTCGCATGCCTTGCGCATCTGGTCGTGTTTGCACTGCTGTCTCCCATGCTTCTCGTCGGCACCTCGTGCCGCTGTCTCACTGTCCCACCCGCCGCTGAAGCATCGCTTCAGGGCCGCCAAATCACGCACCCGGCAGGTGTGCGAGCAGCTCGTCGCGCACCCCGATCAGATCGGTCGATCGGAGCTTCCACGAGGGCGGCGCTTCTGGCACGACAGGTTCGGTTTCTGCGATCCACAGCGGCCCGGTCGGGCCGATGCCACAGGTGAAGCTGCCGTGCAACACTCGATCGCCGTCTCGCCACGATGTGCTGAACCGAATCAGGGCGGCGACCGTGCTCGACCCGCCACCAACCTCGTGCACGGTGACTCGGCTGATTGCCGCACCGTCCTGAGGGATCCCTGTTGCCGTATCGGCGAAGCCAGCCAGAGCGAGCACGTGCCCGACGACCTCGCTCGGCAGGATGCTGTTGCATTCCCGTGCGCCGCTCGGCAGCACAGTGACCTGCGTCGCGCGATCGAGCTGGAGCCCGAACCACCAGCGAGCATTGCCGGGGTCGCCGAGGCGCTCGACCTGAATCGTGAGATCCGGGAACACAGCCGCGTCGAGCAGCCCGTCGAATTCCTCCGCCACGGGTCCCGTGCCGTGGCCGGCATGGCACAGGATGCCGCGAGCCAAGAGGGACCTCGTGACTGCATCCACTGTTCCGGCGAGCATCGGGCTGGGCATTGCCATGAGAAGTCCCGGATCGATCGTCGGAAAGGACGGGGCCCCCTTGATCGACGCGCACACCGCCAGCTCGTCGGGTGACCACCTCGTGAGGTCGCGCTGTGCGGCCGCTTCCGGTGTTGCGTGCGACCAGACGGAGCGAAGCGGCGACCAAGCAGCCGGGCTCACCTCCGTTCGACGTGCACCGGACCCATCGGCGGCGGGCAATCCATCGATCGGGGCGAACAACGACCGGTGACGCAGTCGCATCCCTGAGACCACCACATCGACCTCGGCTGCTGCTGCGTCGATCGCCGAGTCCCACCACGCACTGGCAGAGAGTGCGAGCCCGTCGTCGACCATGCACACGATGCGTCCGTTCCAGACGGCGCCGTCGCGGGCGCACGTGAAGAGCCGATCCTGGCCGATGCGACCGCCGAACAAGCGAACCGTGCTCGCGGCCATCGTCTCGACACCCTTGGCCTCGACGACGGCCGCAGCCTCGAGCCGCTCGATGAAATCCGTGGCATCGCTGCCGTCGGGGACGCGATCGACTCGGAGGTTGATCGCGACCCCGGATGGCGACGTCACAGTCGACCGCTCGGTGACGGTCCAGTCGGCCGGCAGCTCGGTGACCATCGACGGCATGAACACCCGGCTGGCCGCATCGGTAGCCACCATGTCGGTCAGCTACCCGCTTGGAGCAGCGCCGTCTGGCGACGGGAGACCTCTGCGCCGGCATCGACAAGCGCTTCCTGCAGCTTGCGCAGCGAAACCTCGAACTCGCCGGACCACATCGACCGAAAGCGCTCGGCGGCAGGGCCTTCCCAGACGGTTGTCTGCAGCTGTCCCCGGATCACTCGCGTCAACTCCTCGACCGTCCTCGACTCACGATCGAACGACGCCTTCAGTTGACCGAGCTGCTCGATTTCTCCACCAATACGTGCCATGACTTTCCCTCCATGTTTTGAGATGTTCCGTGCTTTCGGAACACGATCACCGTGACATACACCTCTCAAGAAACGCTTCAACTTGGCCAAACATGGCACCATGCCGCGAACCCGATCGAAATCATCTCACAGCAAATGCAACGTTCTGAACGGTTCGCCGGACGCGCAAATCGGGCCCACCGACCGACGGTCGACGGGCCCGATTCATGGTGAGTCAGCCAAGGCGGATGCGTGGCGCGGCGGCCAGAATGGCGACGGCAACCGGGGCCGCCACCAGCGCGAAACTGGTGACTGTGGTGCGAATGCGGGTCATGGAAATCACCTCCTTTCGAGGACGATGGAATGACGATCGTCGGAACGACGTGTGCGGGAGGAGCAGAGGGCAGCGATCCCGCAGCCCAACAGACCGACGAAGATGGCGACATCAGCAACGTTGTAGACCGTGTTGAACGGGCCAACGAGGAAGTCTCGAACGGCGCCGAATCGCACACGATCGATGCCGTTGCTCGTGATCGAGGCTGCGACGACGACGACCGGCGCGAGCGGAATCCTGAGCCTTCTGACCAGATGCGACGCCCATACCGCGAAGACGGCCAGGCCCGCCAGCGCGATGACCACGACGCTGGCGGACGGCTTGCCGCCAAAACCGAGCACCAACTCGCGGTTGCGCAGCGGACAGACCAACGAGCCGCACACCTGTGAGTCTGCGACCGCCTTGGTGACCTGATCGATCACGACGACAGCGGCTGAGATGCCTGCCTGCGTCGCAATCAAGCGCTGTGGGTTGCCGTGTGGCTGCTTCATGCCAGTCACGATCGCAAAGGGCGCTGAACAGCTTCTTCAGAGTCGCTTCAATCGAGCGGCAAACGCGACCATCATCGCCGAAGTGACTGGAGGTGACGCGACCGGTCATATTGTGCCGATGTCGTTCATCCTCATCGATCGTCCACGTCCGCACGTTGCCCAGATCACGCTGAACCGTCCCGAGCGCATGAACGCCATGGCGTTCGACGTGATGTTGCCGCTG
Organism: Acidimicrobiales bacterium; assembly: GCA_038227995.1. GTDB lineage: Bacteria > Actinomycetota > Acidimicrobiia > Acidimicrobiales > Ilumatobacteraceae > WLMZ01. The sequence continues at coordinate 11,901 of JBBRPP010000060.1, read as the reverse complement.
CGTCAAGCGATCGAAGAGCTCAGCGTCGACAACGACGTGCGAGTCGTCGTGTTGACGGGTGCCGGTGACGGGTTCTGCTCGGGCGCTGATCAAGCCGACGCCGGGGCGCCTCCACACATCGACGGGCTGACGCCGGTGTCGATCGCGCTTCGTGCGCTGGAGGTGCTCGACAAGGTCGTGCTCGCACTGCGCGACATGCACCAACCCGTGATCGGCGCGATCAACGGCGCCGCGATCGGTGGCGGCTTCTGCCTGTCATTGGCGTGTGACATCCGCGTCGCCGCCGACTCGGCGTACTTCCGCGCAGCCGGCATCAACAACGGTCTGACCGCAAGCGAACTCGGGCTCAGCTATTTGCTGCCGCGCACGGTCGGGCAAGCGCGAGCAGCCGAGATCATGCTCACCGGACGCGACGTGGGCGCCGTCGAGGCGAGCAACATCGGGTTGGTCTCCAACGTCGTGCCGAAGGATCAGTTGCTCGACAACTGCTACGAGATCGCGGAGAAGATCGTCGGCTGGAGCCGGCCCGGCATCGAGCTCACCAAGCGCAGCCTGTGGTCCAGCCTGGACGCAGCCAGCTTGCAACAGCACATCCAGCTCGAAGGCATCGGCCAGCTCTTCGTGCGGATGATGACCCGCAACTTCGAAGAAGGCACGAAGGCCCGCAAGGAAGGACGCAAGGCCGTCTATCTCGACTGACCGACGACGTTGCTCCGACCCGCTCGCGCAGGCCGGAGCGAATCGACGATCAGCCTCCGAAGAGCGGCTTCGAAGGACGGTCGTCGCGCACCGACCAGTAGACGTTCTTCGCCGAGTAGCGCCACAGCGTCTGGAACTCGACGACGATGCCCCACACCGGGATGAGGAACATCAGGATGTCGCGCTTGCGGCGGCCGGTCTTCGAGAGCGCGATCATCACCCAGATGATCCCGACGCCGACAGCGCACGTGAGCCCGATCAGCAACCACACCAACAGGAACCGCAAGAAGTGCATGAAGCCGCCATCCTCGACCATCGGTCGCGACTGGTTCGCCGGTGCGTAGGCATATGCCTGCGGCGCGGGTGGCATCGCCGGAGCGCTCGCCGCAAACGTTGGGGGAGGCGGGGGTGCTGGAACTGGGGTGGACATCGGGGTTCTCCTCGATCGGCAAAGCCCCGAGAGTTTCCCGTGACCCACATCCATCGGCAGCTGGCCGTCGCGACTGAAGGATCGCGCGACGCGCGACCACCCCTGAGATCCGTCGGAGGAGCCGACTGCACGGTCGCGCGACGCGCGACCATGCCTGACATTCGTCGGAGTAGCGGCCCGAGGGCCGCCGTGCTCACTCGCGTTGGGTCGCGTCGACGAGCGGGCGCTCGGCCTGTGACCGTCCGACGGGATCGGGTGAGCCCTCGACGTTGATTCGCGGCAGCCAGGCCAGTGCCTTCGGGAACCACCAGTTGCGATCGCCGAGCAACTCCATCGTCGCCGGCACCAGGATCAGACGCACGATCGTCGCATCGATGAGCACCGCGAACGCGAGGCCGAAGCCGATCAGCTTGAGGACGCGTATGTCGGACAGCACGAAGCTGGCGAACACACAGATCATGATCGCCGCGGCAGCCGTGATCAGTCGTGCGGTCTTCGCCAAGCCGTGGGCGACGGCCGCGGCGTTGTCGTGATCGCGGTCGTATTCCTCTTTGATCCGGCTGAGCAGGAACACTTCGTAGTCCATCGAGAGACCGAACACGATCGCGAACAGCATCATCGGCACCCAGGCTTCGATCGGGCCCTCCTTGCCGAGGCCGACGAGGCTCTTCATCCAGCCGTTCTGGAACACCGCGACGATCACGCCGTACGACGCACCGATCGAGAGCAGGTTCATGATCACCGCCTTGAGCGGGACGAGCAGTGACCGGAAGACCAGCATCAAGAGCACGAAGCTGAGGACCAGGATCGCGACGAACATGTAGGGAAGTCGTTTGCCCATCGTGTCGGCGAGGTCGACGCCGATCGCCGTTTGCCCGCCGACGTGCACGGACAGTGTCGAACCCGTGGTCGCGGTCGGGATGACATCGTCGCGGAGATGGTGGACGAGATTGGTCGTGCTCGCGTCCTGCGGTGAGCCGGTCGCAACGACTTGCAACAGTGCGCCGTTGCCGTTCTGGCTCTTCACGACCGGGCTGACCTGGGCGACGCCAGGCGTCGCCGCGATTGCGGTTCGCAGCGTGCCCATCGCGGCCAGATCGGCCGGCCCGTGCACCTCACTGGCGACGATCAGTGGCCCGTTGAAGCCCGGTCCGAAGCCTTCGGTCAGCAGATCGTACGAACGGCGAGTGGTCAACGACGTCGGGTCGTTGCTGGCGTCAGCGACGCCGAGTCGCAAGCCGAAGGCGGGAATCGTCAGCACGATCAGCACACCGAAACCGGCAATCGCGGCCGGCCACGGGCGCGATTGCAGGAAGCGGCTCCAGCGGGCCCACACGGTCTGCTCGATCGGCTTCGTCCGCTTCGCGCCTGGCAACGCGAACCGGTCGATCGTGTGCCCGACGAAACCGAGCACTGCCGGGAGCAGCGTGACGGACGCGGCCAACACGAGCAGCACCGCGGCCGAGGCACCGAGGGCAAGGCCGCGGATGAACGCCAGCCCGATGAGGAACAACCCCATCAACGAGATGACGACCGTGCTGCCGGCGAACAGCACGGCACGACCACTGGTGTCCATCGCGTGGACCACGGCCGCTTCCGGTTCATAACCGTTGTGCAACGCTTCGCGATATCGCGTCGTGATGAACAGCGCGTAGTCGATGCCGACACCGATACCGATCATCGCAGCCACCTGCGGGGCGAATGACGGGACGTCGAGGACGCGGGCGAGGATCGTCACGAGCGCAAGCCCCGAACCGATGCCGAACAACGCCGTCATGATCGGCAACCCCATCGCCAACAACGATCCGAACGCGACGAGGAGGATGAAGATCGCGGCCAGCAAGCCGATCACCTCGCTGGCAGGTTGCGTCTGATCGAGGAACATCGTGCCGGCCAGATCGACCTGCACGACGTCGGAGTTGGCCTTCTTGGCGACGTCGCGCATGGCCGTACCGAGATCGGGCGAAACATCGTTGGCCTGGACATCGAACAGGACCTCGGCGTAGGCGATGTTGCCGTCCTTTGCCCTGAAGCGTTCGTTGCCCGCGTCATACGGCGACGACACCGAGGCGACATGCGGCTCGGTGCGGAACGTGGCGAACACGGCTTCCATCGCGGCCCGTACGGCTGGGTCATCGACGGACTTGCCGCCCTTGCCCTTGAACGCGATCTCGCCGGTGTCGCCGGTGCGGGCGAACTCCTTGCCCAGGACGTCGTACGTCTTCTGTGATTCCGAACCCGGCAGCGAGAAGGACTTCAGCAGATCTCCGCCGGCGGTTTGGGCCACGACGTTCAGGCCCACCAACAGCAACACCCAAACGATGACGACCATGCGACGCCGGCGATAACAGAAGCGTGCGAGTCGAATCAACGCCCCGGGCCTGTCTTGTTCAGTGTTCATCATGTTCCCCTCAGATTGCTCCCGCGACCAGTAAAGCATCATTTGGCGAATTGTTCAATGGTGTAATCATTTCATGATGACTACCATTCGATCGTGGCAGTGAATCGACCAGAGCCGAACGAGGTGTTGGAGCAACACATCGGGTATCTGCTCTCCAAACTCGGGTCGCTGTCGGGGTCGCGCATGGACACGATGCTCGCGCCATTCGGCATCAACCGGATGCAGTTCGGTTTGCTCAAGATCCTCGATGCGGCCGAGCCGTGTTCGCAACACACGCTGAGCAGAGACCTCGGGATGCCGCCGAGCAGGATGGTCGCTCTCGTCGACGAGCTCGAAGATCTGGGTCTCGTCGCTCGCGAGCGCAGCGAGTCCGACCGTCGCGTCAACGAGGTCCGTCTGACGAAGACGGGCCGCTCGGCGCTCGTGCGGACGAACAAGGCGGCGATGAAGTGGCAAGACGAACTGCTCGTCGACCTGACGCCACCCGAGCGCGATCAGCTCGTCGCACTGCTGCGGCGCGTCGCGGCGCGGCATCTGGGCAGTGGCGCAGCCGGCCACGGTCCGGCCTGAATCCTCGCCGACGGTGTCAGGCCCGTTCGGCGACGAGCCACCAGTGGCTGCGATGAATGCCCTCGAACGTGCGTAGTTCGGCATCGCTGCGCGGCGCGACCGCGCGATCGGGTGAGTGGTAGATCACCCGCGACGCGAACTTCTGCGGCAGGGTCTCGAGGTGGCGGCTGACCTCGTCGGGTGACAGGCGGTTGGCTTGCCAGCCGATGCGCGAGGCGAGCCGCCGTTTGGCCAGCCACGGGCCCAACACGGGCACCCGCCACAGGGCGCGGATCAGCTTGCCCAGCGGCCACAACACGACATCGACCGGGGTCCACGTTCGGAAGTTGAGGGCGACATGGCCACCCGGCTTCGTCACCCGTGCTGCCTCCGCGACGAGCGACAGGGCATCGTCGTGCTGACAGTGCTGCAGCGTGATGTAACTGAACGTGAGATCGGCCTCGCCATCGGCGATCGACAGCGTGCGACCGTCAGCGACATGGCAGGTGCCCAGATGCTCGACGACGCCGAACTTGGCCACGGTCTGGCGGCACCGTTCGAGGAACGCCGCATCGAGATCGCACGCGATGACATGCCCGAACGCACGACTGAAGCCGCTGGTCATCCGACCGATGCCCGACCCGATCTCGACCAGCGTCTCGCCGGTGAGGTCGTCGGCGGGGATGTCGAACGCCTTCAGGAACGCGAAGATCTCGTGATCGCCGGTGTTGGTGAAGTCCTCGAGATCGAGGGTCTCACCGGTCTCGTTGTTGAACACCCAGCCGATCTCGCGTACGACGTCGTCGGCCGATGTCTGCTCTTCGCTGACACGACCGGCGGTACGCCACGGGATGAGCTGCGGACGGCGAGCCATCAGGAGAGTGTGACAGGTGCAGCGACGCGAATCACAGCGACAGGCGCGGTCACTTGCGTTCGGGCAGCGGTGCGCCGTACGCCTGACCGCTGTCGAGGCCGAACGCGGTGTGCAGGCTGCGCGCCGCCTTTTCGAGATCGGACGCGGCACACACGACGCTGATGCGGATCGTGCTGGTGGAGATCATCTCGATGTTGACACCCTCGTCGGCGAGCACGCGGAACATCTTGGCCGCGATGCCGGGACTGGTCTTCATGCCGGCGCCGACCAGGCTGATCTTGGAGATGCTGGCGTCGTGGCTGACCCCGACCGCGCCGATCTCGGCAGCGACGCGAGCGACGATCTCTTCGGCGACAGCCATGTCGGCCTTCGGCATCGTGAAGCTGATGTCGGTGGTGCCGTCCTTCGACGTGTTCTGCACGATCATGTCGACGTTGACGTTCGCCGCCGCAAGCGGCTCGAACACCGTGGCCGACACGCCGGGACGGTCGGGCACACCGACGATCGTGACCTTGGCGTCGCTCGTGTCGGTGACGACACAGGAGATGATCGGGTCTTCCATGCTGGGCTCCTTGCCAGTCACCCACGTGCCCGGTTCCCAGGTGAAGCTGGAGCGGACATGGAGTGGAACGTTGTGATTGCGGGCGAATTCGACGCTGCGCAGGGCGAGCACCTTGCTGCCGGCGCCGGCCATCTCGAGCATCTCGTCGAAGTTGACGTGAGCCAGCTTGCGAGCCTGGGGCACGATGCGCGGGTCGGCGCTGAACACCCCGGTGACGTCGGTGTAGATCTCGCACTCGTCGGCGCTCAGCGCCTTCGCGAGCGCAGAGGCGGTGAGATCGCTGGCCCCGCGGCCCATCGTGGTGATCTCTTTCTCGATGCTCACACCCTGGAAGCCGGCGACGACGCACACCTTGCCCTGCGCCAGTGATTCACGCACGCGATCACCCTTGACCTCGATGATCTTGGCCTTGCCATGGGTGTTGTCAGTGATGATTCCGACCTGGCTGCCGGTGAAGCTGATGGCCGGCACGCCGAGATCGTTGAGCGCCATGCACACCAGCGCGGCGGACATGCGCTCGCCTGTGGTGAGCAGCATGTCCATCTCGCGGCCCGGACGAGTGTTGGACACCTGAGTCGCCAGAGCGATCAGGTTGTCGGTGGTCTTCCCCATCGCACTGACGACGACCACGACATCGTTGCCGTGGCGCTTGGTGAAGGCGACGTGTTCGGCGACGGCGCGCATGCGATCGGGGTCGGCGACCGAGGTTCCGCCATATTTCTGAACTATCAGGGCCACGCCAGATCCTTTCGAGGGCGCGGCAAGGTTATCGCCCGGACGGCTACGGTGGACCGCCGTGTTCGCCAGCCATCTCGACGATTCCTACACCGCCGAGGTGCGGCACGGCGTCACCCCGATGACCGTCGCGAAGATCGGTGCGAACAGTGCCGTGCGCTACGCAGCGCCGTTCATCGCCACGGTTGCGAGCGGCCTCCACGTCAGCCTGGCGACGGTGGGCGCGGCGATCGGGCTGGGCGAACTGGTGGGTCTCGGCGCACCGCTGATCGCTCGTCTGGCGGCGCAGTTCACCCGCCGGGCGGCAATGATCTCGGGTCTGCTCGGCATCGGAGCGGGGGCCACGGTGTGCGCGACCAGTCGCGGGGTCGTGCAGTTCGCGATCGGTCTGGCCCTGATGAACGTGACCAAGATCGTGTTCGACCTGGGCATCATCTCGTGGCTCACCGACCGCGTCGAGTACGGCTTGCTCGGACGAGCGATCGGCCTCACCGAGACGGCGTGGGCGATTGCGCTGCTGATCGGCGTCGTCCTGATGGGACTCGTGACCGGTATCGGTTCGTGGCGGTGGGGCTATGCCCTGGCAGTCGTGTTCATCGTCGCGATGGCGGCGACGTTGCGGGCTGTCGTCCCGGATGAAAGTCGGCCGGCACCGCCACCACCGACGCACGAACGCGTGCATCATCGAGTCGGAGCGGGGTGGCTCGTCATCGTCGCGACTGTCGCGCTGACCGCGTCGGCGCAGGCCATTTTCGTGACGTTCGGCAAATGGCTGCAAACGGACTTCACGGTCACCGACACGCAGCTGTCGATCATCATCTTCGGCCTGGGCGCGATCGAGCTCGCCGCATCATCGGCGGTCGTCCGCTTCCTCGACATCTGGGGCAAGCAGCGATCGAGCATGTTCGGCGCGGCAATCGTCATCCCCTCTGGGCTCGGGCTGGCGGTCCTGCATCATCACTTCGTCATCGGCCTTGTCCTGCTCGCTGTGTACGTCGCTGCGTTCGAGTTCGCAGTCCTCGCGACGATCTCGCTGTCGAGCGGCCTCGTACCCGGCCATCCGTCGGTCGGGCTGGGTCTGATGGTCGGCGCCGGCACCTTGGGCCGAGCGGTCATGGCGTCACCCGCCACCGCTGCCTTCACGGCGCACGGCATGTGGGCTCCATCGGTCATCGGCGCGTCGTGCGCGGCCGTCACCGTCGGCTGCCAGTGGCGCTATCGCGCCGTCCGCACGGAGGCCGCTGTATCGCCGTAGCCCGAGCCGTAGCCCGAGCCGTAGCCCGAGGGCCGATGCCCTGACGCCGTCGCCGTTGTCAGCCGGCGTAACCGCTGGTGATCGGCAGGCGGCGGTCCTTGCCGAACGCCTTGATGCTGACCCGTACCCCGGGCGGGCACTGTCGACGCTTGTACTCGTTGATGTCGACGAGACGGGCGATGCGCCGCACGAGCGCTTCGTCGTGGCCGGCCGCGATGATCTCGGTCGCGATGCGATCGTCCTCGACGTACATCTCCAGGATCGGGTCGAGCACCTCGTACGGCGGCAGCGACTGGTCGTCGCGTTGGTCCGGGCGCAGCTCGGCCGAGGGCGGCTTGGTGATGACGACCTCGGGGATGATCTCGCGGCCTTCGCGCTCGTTGTAGTAGCGGCACAGGTCGTACACGCGGGTCTTGAGCACATCCTTGATCACCGCGTAGCCGCCGACGCTGTCGCCATAGATGGTGAAGTAGCCGACGGCCATCTCGCTCTTGTTGCCCGTGGTCAGAACCATCCAGCCGAACTTGTTCGACAGCGCCATCAGCGTGGTGCCACGGATGCGGCTCTGCAGGTTCTCTTCGGTGAGGTCGGGATTCTTTCCCTCGAACGACGGGGCCAGCATCTCGAGGTACGAAGCGAACGCAGGCTCGATCGCGACCGTGCGGTAGTCGATGCCCAGGTTGTCGGCCAGTGCCTTGGCGTCGTCCTTCGACCCGTCGCTGCTGTAACGAGACGGCATCGACACACCGTGCACGTGGTCGGCACCCAAGGCGTCGACCGCGATGCACGCGACGATCGTAGAGTCGATGCCACCGGACAATCCGATGACGACGTCGGTGAAGCGGTTCTTGCGCACGTAGTCGCGCGTGCCGAGCACGAGCGCTTCGTACACCTCGGCGGCCGGCCCGAGCAGCGGCACGATCCGCGCCGGCGCCGATTCGGTCTGCTCGACGGGCTGGCTGCTGATCGACACGACGGGAAGCAACGTCTCGGTCACGCGACCCCGCGGGTCGAGCAACCGCTTGCGATACACGGGTTCGATGTCGATGTCGACGACGAGCAGTTCTTCCTGGAACTGGGCTGCGCGGGCGAGCAGGTTGCCGTCGGCGTCGAACGCCATCGATGCACCGTCGAAGACCAGCTCGTCCTGCCCGCACACCTGGTTGACGTAGACCAGCGCGCAACTCGCATCAGCGGCCCGTGTCGCCAGCATGCGCTCGCGGCCGAACACCTTGTCGCGGTGGTACGGCGAACCGTTGATGTTGATGTTCAACTCGGCACCACCGGCGGCCTGCGTGGCGAGCGGACCCGTCGGGCTCCAGATGTCTTCGCAGATGCTGATGCCGACTTTCACACCGCCGATCAGATACAGCTCGAGTGCGTCGCTTTCGGCGCCGGGCGTGAAGTAGCGGGCCTCGTCGAACACCGCGTAGTTCGGCAGCAGTCGCTTGCGATACGTGCCCTTGACCTCGCCGTCGGCGCACACCGCTGCAGCGTTGTAGAGATCGCGGTCGGTGTCGACGAAGCCGATCACGGCGACGCACCGCCGAGTGCGCGCTGCGATGGTGGCGAGCATCTCGATGTTGTCGTTGACGAAGCCAGGCTTCAGCACGAGGTCTTCTGGCGGGTAGCCGGTGATGGACAGTTCAGGGAACGCGACGATGTCGCAGCCCGCCGCTTCAGCTTGGTCGTAGTAGTCGACGATCTTGCCGTAGTTGCCCTTGAGATCGCCGACCGTCGGATTGATCTGGGCGAGCGCAATGCGGAGCCGTGTCACAACCGAAGGTTACCGATCGGGTGCGAAACTGAGGGACTCCGCATGCGACGCCCGAGCCGGCGTCAGCTGTCGAAGTAGCCGGTGATGTCGACGACGAGATCGGTACCACCGGAGGAGTAGTACGAGATCGAGCCTGCCCCCGCTGCACCGACCTTGGTGAGCGCCAGCGATGCACGGTCCTGGCCCGGCGCCGTTGCGTTGCCGTTGCTGGCGGTGGGGCGGGCCTCGTCGGCCGGGAAGGCTGTCAGGAATCCACCGCCGAGGGTCTGCGTCATCGTCACGTTCTCGGAGACCGCGCGTGCCGTGTTCGGCACGCCGGCACCCGGATCGATCGATTGGGTCGCCCCCAGGCCGAGCGAACCGAAACCGAGCGGGGTCCGCGTGTCGACGATTCGGGTCGGCGCGATCGTGTGGTAGAGACCGCTCGACGACGTCGTGTTCGAGAAGTAGCCGGCGACATCGACCACGACATGGCTCGTGTTGAACATCTTGAAGTCGACCGATCCGTCCGCGCCAACGGGCACGACGACGAGGTTCGGACGGACGTCGCCGTCACCGTTCTGGTTGAGGTTCGACGTCGGCGGAATAGGCGCGCCGTGGGCGTACGCCGTCACGTAACCGGCGACCGTGCCCGGGTTCGAAACCGCCGTCACGATCAGCGCAACGGCGCTGACACCCGATGGCACACCGAGCTTGCCCGTGACAGGAGCGTTCACCGTCGAGGTCTGCCCGGCGTCGGCGCGCGTGAACGCGTTGGTCGCGCTCGCTGCGACTCGCGTATCGACCAATCGAGCCGGCGAGAGCGTGGTGAACCGTCCACCCGGATCGGAGGCCGCGATCTGCTTGAACGTTCCCATCACGTCGATGACGACATCGGTGGTCACCGATGAGTAGATGAGGATCTTGCCGGTCGAATCGACCGGGACGATCGACGCGTTGGCCACGAACTCGCCGTTGCCCGCGTTGATGTTCGACGTCGCCGGTTGCTGCGTGCCGGCCTGCCATGCCTGCAGGAAACCCTGACCGATCGGCTGGACCATCGTGAGGTTGACGAGTGCGGCCTTCACACTCGAGTCAGCGATCTTCAGATCGACAGATCTGGTCGAGCCGGCCCGGACGGCGCCCGCCGCAACACCGGTGCCGTCGCGAGTGTCATAGACACGGTTGGCCGAAGCAAGAGACGTGTATGCCAGCGCGCCGGATGTCACCGCCGCCGGAGCGTATGAGATCTGGTGCAGTTGGCTGCTTCCGTTGGTCACGTAGAAGAGGCTGGTCGAGCTGCCTTGCGTCACGAACGCCATGGCGACGATCGTGCCCGACGTCTGCGCGAACGGGGTGTTGTAGTCGACCGCGCCGGCCGCCGTGCGCTGCCACATCTTCCCGCATCCGCCATCGGCGAACAGGTACGAGTTGTCGTACTCCGCCGGCCAGATGCCGTTGGGCACGAATGCGCCGGCGGTGATGAACGTGCAACCGATGTTGTGGTTGTACGACGTCAGCGGATCGGTGTATCCGGCTGGGGTCGAGCCACAGTTCGTCGTCGAACCGTTGGCACAGAAGCCCTCGCGGATGTCCCATCCGTAGTTCAGTCCCTTGCCGCCTTCGTCGACTTCTTCCCACGTGCCCTGACCGACGTCGTTGATGAAGAAGTGGGTCGAGCCGGTGTTCGGGTCGAAGGCGAAGCGGAACGGGTTGCGCAGGCCCCAGTCGTAGATCTCGGTGCACTTTGCCGTGGTCGCTGCCGCAATGCCGGTAGTAGCGCACGACTGCGCATTCGGCACGCCGACGAGTGGGTTGTCGGCCGGCACCCCGCCGCTGGTCGTGATCCGCATGATCTTGCCGTTGAGGAGGCTGAGATCCTGCGCCGCGCTCGGCCCCGTGAGGCGCGGGTTGGTGCCACCGTCGCCGACCGTGACGTACAGGTAGCCGTCCTGACCGACGTGCAGGTCGCCACCGTTGTGGTTGCCGGCGGGGATGTTCATGTTGTCGAGCAGGATCAACTCGCTCGCCGGGTTGATGGTGTTGCCGCTCATCGTGAAACGACTGACCCGGTTGTAGCGCCCGGTCGAACTGTTGCAGTTTCCGGCGTTGCGTGTGTAGTAGAGGTACACGTAACCGTTGACCGCGAAGGCCGGATCGACCGCCGCGCCGAGCAGGCCTTCTTCCGAGTTGGCACACACGCTCAGGCTCAGCGCATCAGCGGCGGCGATCGTGCCGTCGGGCAGCAACACCCGCACGGCGCCGGCCTTCTCCGTGATGAGCGCCCGGCCACCGTCGAGCGGCGTGATACCGGTGGGCGACGACAGCGGATTGCTGGACGGGTTGGCGATGGTCACATCGCTGAAGCCCGTCGGCAGCGCAGCGTGCGCCGGCCCGACGGTGGTTCCCAGACCGACCGCCAGCGAGGCAGCCGCGATCGAGGTGACTGCGAGAATTCGACGCATGTGTAGAGACTCCTTGTCGTCCCGCCACGACGCACCTTAGCCTGGATCCACCGATCGCTTGGGTTTGAGGTGATGCGCGTATCCGCCTGAAAGGTCTCCTGGCCTGGGACGATGTTGGTTCCTACACCTCATCGTTCGACAGAACCAGGAGACACTTCCAGTGACCTCAGTATCG
>JBBRPP010000059.1:0-29355 GCA_038227995.1 Acidimicrobiales bacterium | reverse complement strand
TTCGAGGCGAACCCGTCACGATTCGCTGGCCGTCCCCGACCACCCCACATCCCGACCGTGGCCTGGATCAACAACCCCGACCACGCACTCATACAGAACAAATAATCATTCACAGTCTCAAAACGCTTGACATCTTCCGGCTGAAGACGCTGCGCCACCACCGAAGCACGCCAACAGGGCGCCATAGCCACCTGAGCCGAGGTGTAGTTCGACACGGACGACCGTGGGCAGCAACGCCTGCAATGCCGATGCCGGCACGATGAACAACGCAGTGCGCATCAGGACCCCACGCAGCAACGGCGCGTTGGCTCCGTAGCGAAGACCCGCGCGAGTCGCTCCGGCCAACGACTCGATCGGCAGGTGCGTACCGAGTCGCGGCGACTTCCACACCGTGACGACGATGAGGACGCCGACAAAGGAAACGGCGTTGAACAGGAACACCCACGCCGGGCCCGCCGCAGCGACGATGAAGCCACCGAGCGCTGGACCGATTGCGCGACCGACGTTGTACGTCAGTGCACCGAGCGCGACGGCTTGCGGCACCTCGTCTTTGGGGACCAGGTCGGGCTGGATCGCCTGCCAGGCCGGCCCGTTCAGCGCTGTGCCGAGCCCGAGCGCGAACGTCAGGATCAGCAACAGGTTCGGGGTGATCCGATCGGCGAACGTGAGCGCTGCGAGCAGGAACGCCCACACCATCATCCAACCCTGGGTGAACAGGATCAACCGCCGCCGGTCGATGATGTCGGCCAGGGCGCCGGCCGGTATGCCGACGACCAGCACCGGCAGAAAGGTCGCTGTCTGCACGAGCGCAACAATCGCGGTCGATGCGCCGAGATCGCCCATCAGCCAGGCCGAACCAACGCTCTGCATCAACGTGCCGATGTTCGAGGCCATCTGGGCGATGAAGAGGGCGAAGAAGATCTTGTGCCGCAACGGCGTCCAGGGCGAAGAAGCACTGCTCACAGTGCGCTCAACGTACACCCGACATCGAGCCGCGGCGGCGACAACTTCGATCACGGTTCGTCGGCTTCGCCCAGCACCCGGACAACGCGAAACGGCCTGTGAGTACACTCGACGCGCATGTCGTTCGTCCGCCGAGTGCAGTCCGCGATTGCCCTCGGTCGAGCCAACTTCGTGCCCTTCGAGCGACCCGATCGCGTTCCTCGCGCTATCGCAGCCGCGCTGCCCTGGGGCATCGGAACCGCAGGCCTTCTCGCTGCGGGCTCGGCCCGCTACCCCACTGCGAACGCGCTCATCGACGACGAAGGACCTGTCACCTACGCGGACCTGTGGTCCGCTGCGAAGGCGATGGGCAACGGACTGCGTGCCGCGGGAGCGCGCGGCGGTACTGCGGTCGGCGTCATGTGCCGCAACCACCGCGGCCTCGTGATCGCCGCCTTCGCGACCGCGATCATCGGTGCGGATCTGGTGCTCCTCAACACAGGCTTCGCCGGTCCGCAGTTGGCCGATGTGGTTTCCAGCGAATCGATCTCGATGCTGATCCACGACGACGAGTTCGCCGGCATCGCCGAGGCCGCCGGAATCACCACCATCGGCGAGGCCGAGGCCGCTCGCATGGCTCGCGGTAGCGCCGAAATCCGCCCGCCCGAACGCGAAGGCAGAGTCGTCATCCTGACGTCGGGCACGACCGGTCGACCCAAGGGCGCGGCCCGCCGAGCCGACGCCGGGGCTGCCGAAGGCGCAGCATCGCTGCTCGGCCGCATCCCACTGCGTGCCCGCGATGTTCAGATCGTGTGCCCTCCGCTGTTCCACGCTTGGGGCCTGTCCCATCTGATGCTGGGGCTGTCTCGATCGGCGACGACGATCGTCTCGCGCTCGTTCGATCCGGCCGCGACGATCGACGCCATCGATCGCCACCACGGACGGGTTCTCGTCGTGGTGCCCGTGATGCTGCAACGGATGCTCGCCGTCGACCAGAGCGACGTCGACGAGCCCGATACGACGTCGCTCGAGGTGATCGCTTCGAGCGGATCAGCCCTTGGCGGTCACGTCGCAACGGCCACGCTCCAGCGATTCGGACCGGTGCTCTACAACACCTACGGCTCGACCGAGATCGCGGTGGCGTCCGTCGCAACTCCCGCCGACCTTTCCACTCACCCGACCACCGTGGGACGAACGGCGCCGTCGGTTCGAGTCGAGATCCTCGACGAGACGAACGCTCCCGTTCCGGCGGGGACCACCGGCCGGATCTTCGTCGGCAACGCCGGCCACTTCGACGGGTACACCGGCGGCGGCACGAAGGAGACCCAACGCGGACTGCTGTCCAGCGGCGATGTCGGACACTTCGATGCCGCTGGGTTGCTGTTCGTCGACGGACGCGACGACGACATGGTGATCTCAGGAGGCGAGAACCTGTTCCCGGGCGAGGTCGAGGAATTGCTGCTCGGACATCCCGCGATCGCCGATGCAGCGGTCGTCGGCGTGCCCGACGCGGATTTCGGGCAGGTGCTCGCAGCGTTCGTCGTCCGGCGCGCCGGACAGCGGCTGGGCGTCGAGGACGTGCGATCGTATGTGCGGTCCCACCTCGCCCGATTCAAAGTGCCCAAGCACGTCACGTTCGTGACAGAGCTGCCACGCACGACGACCGGAAAGATTCTGCGCGACGAATTGCGCCGAACCAATCCGCGGACGCGGTGAGATACGTACACAAGACAACGAGCGCAGAACTGACGGACCACGACATGCCAGAAGACATCCGCAACACATCGACCGACGCCTACTGGGGCGACTTCGAGGACAAGTGGACCAACCTGCTCAGCTACCGGTATCTCGGGCGCACCAGCGTCACGATGGATGCCGGCGTCGAGCACGACGCGATGCCGTTGCGCCACGACATGCGCAATGCGCTGGGCGGCATCATGGCCGCGCCGCTGTGCATCGCGTCGCCCGAATCCGGTGGCATGGACGACGACTTCTACATACCGAACCCGGTGATCGCATCGATGCAGATCCTCGACCCGGCGCTCGACGTCACCCGAGTCATCGTGCTGCCCGACATCATCCGCATTGGACGCACCACCGGTTTCAGCCGCGCCACCATCGTCGACGCGGCCAACCACGATCGAGTGATCGCTATCTCCAGCGGCATGGGCGTGAGCCTCGGAACGCCGCCTCCCGGCTTCGTGCGCGTCGACAATCCCCCGCTCGACATCACCGACTCACCGTCGCTCCCGCCGCTTCATCGCGTCTTCGGCGCCGAGCAGCGTGCCGACGGATCATGGGCCTTGCCGGTCCTCAGCGGCGATCTGGCATCGCCCGACGCCGCACTGCACCTCGGGCCGATCCATGTCGTGCTCGAGACCGCGGCCACCACGCTCGCGGCCGAGCGGGCCGGCACCGATCGGTTGCAGATCGAGGACTGGCACGTGATGTTCGTCGCGCGCGGCAAAGTCGGACCGTTCCGCACCAGCGGCGAGGTCATCGTCGGACCGACTGGCCGGATCGGCTGCATCATGTCGCTGCACGACGAAGGCAACGACGACCGCGTGATCACGTCGGCCTCGGCGACGTACCGACGCGAAACCTGACGAGCATGCGTGAGCCGGCCGACGTGATCGCATGCTTCGATGCGACCGGCGCGGCCGTGTTCACGACGACATGCCATCTCGCCGCCGGTGATCTGAGAGCGGCCGAGGCGCTGCTGACCGACACGTACCGCGAATTCGCTCGCGAACCTGCCGTCGGCACCGACATCGGCGCGATGCGATGCTTGGCCCACCGCGTCGCCCTGCAATCCGCGACCGACAGAGCGCCGTCGACCGCTTCGAACCCGCTCGCCAAGCTGCCGATGCGCGAGCGAGTCGCGATCAGCCTGTCGTCGATCGAGGGTCAGCCGGCCGACGTGGTGGCCACCGTCCTTCATCTGTCCGAAGACGACGCCCGAGTCGTGACGCAGCGGGCCTTGCTGACACTCGCCGACCTGGCTCCCGGCGAACAGGTCGACGTGCTTGTCCGCGCGACCGAGACGTGGTTCGACGACTCGACGCGCGAGCGAGTTCGCGAATCACTCGCGCAGCCGGCACCGAGCGCGCCGCCGGTACCGGCCGCGGCGAACGCAACGACGTCGACATCGACATCGACGAACGCGCAGAGACGCCGAACGCGCTCGCGCTCCGCGATCGGCCGTCGCGTGGCGATCATCGGGGCGACCGCGGCCGTGCTCGCGGCCGGGTTCGCGTGGGTGTCGCCCACCAAGCACCGCGATCGGCCGAGCGACATCGCGGCCGCGATCGCATCGCTGCCGCCGGCGGTCGATGGCGCAACGAACGATCAGACGGTGACGGCGCGCCCGGACCCGTCCGTCGGCTACGTCATCGGCACACCGCCGACGGGGTTCGTGGCCGCCGGCGCCTACGAGCAGAGCCACGACGACCCGACCGTCGGTTGGTTCACGCTGTGGGCTTCCCCTGATGCAACCCGCTCCACCGGACGATGGTTCGCCGTGCTGACCGAACTGACGCCTCTCGAGTTTGGGCTCACACCCGCGGCGAATCGCACGACGATCAACGCCCATCCGGCGCTCATACGCCGCACCGCCGATTCGGCGATGGAGATCACGGCGACCGCCGTCGACCCTCCCGCTGACCTCGTCACAGCGGCGTCGCCATCGGACACCAAGCGGCCCTTCTTCGGCGGCGACTTCACGCTCACAGGCGGCGGCTACACAGGCGAAGAACTGATCTCGCTCGCTTCGTCGATCTACCTCCAGGACGGTCAACCGCACCTGCTCGATTCGGCGAGGACCCTCACGACAGGAACGGATGTCGTCGTCGAACAGCCGTCGACGTCGAGCGACCTCGACGCCCAGGTCTATGCATCGGGCGGACCGACGTCGTACTACCAGCGGGCGGACGGCGTGGGGCTGTTGCAACTCGCGGTCTCCCCCACCACGACCAACGATCTGCGTGCGGCCCGACTGTTGCTGCGCCCGGCGCCCGGCAGCATCGACGTCGCCGCACCTCCGCTCACCACGAGCCAAACGGACACAACGCTCAACACGGAAGCGGACTCACGACGGACGACCGTGAGCACCGACGCCGACGGCAACACGGTTTTGCAGTGGCACGACGGGACGGACACGCTCACGCTCTCGGGAACGCTGGATGCCATTCCGATGCTCAGCGTGGCTCTCACCGTGCGACAGGCCAGTGCGTCGGAATGGACGACGTTGCTCACCACCGCCCAGCCGATGTTCGATGACGGCGTCGAGACATCGTCGGACGCGGCGCTCACCGACCTCAACGCGATGACCACGGCGTCGGGTGATCGGTGGACCTTCAAAGTCACCAACGACCTCGGCGCGCTCGAGGTCGCGCACACCAGCGACGCCGTCGGGGGGAACGCGTGGTCGAGCCGCGAACCATTCCGCTTCGACACGCTCGGTGCGCTGACGACGTTCGGATCCGGTACCGCAACGGTGGTCGCATTCGCGATCCACGATCCCAAGTCTGCGGTCGCGCTACGGGTGACCGTCGGCGCCGGTCAACCGATCGATGCCCCGCTGGTCGCCGTGACCGCAAACGACGGGACCGTCAACTATGCGGCTGCTCAGGCATTCAGCGAGATCGACAAATTCTCCGTGGCCTTGGTCGACGCGAGCGGCAACGTCGTTCGCCAGCTGGCCCGACAGGCGTGAATCAGCCTGCCGGGCACGCATGTCGTCAGACTTTGAGCAGTCCCATCATGTTGCCGCCCATGATCTTGCGCAGGTCGGCGTCAGGAACGCCGGTGAGCTCGTCGAGGTACGACAACGGGTTGGCGAGACCTTCGATGTGCGGGAAGTCGGAGCCGAAGATCACGTGGTCGGCACCGAGCAGCGTCACCAGCCCGCGCGGGTCTTCCTCGTGGAACGGGTGCATCCAGAAGTGGCGCTTGAACGTGTCGGATGGCAACTCCTGGAACTCCTGCGGCATGGTGCTGTAGGTGTGATCGAGGTGGTCGAGCAGGCGCGGGACCCAGCCGGCACCGTTCTCGATCAGCGCGAACTTGAGGCCGGGGTGGCGAGCGACGGTGCCGTGGCAGATCAGCGACGTGACCGCGTCCATGATGTCGCGATGATCGGAGTTGACCGCGGCGCTGAACGTCTTCGGCTGGGCGAACGCCTGCGCCTCGACACTCACGCCTTCCCACTCGTTCGTGTAGCGAGTGTAGCCGGAGTCCGAGGCGTGGATGACCGTGAGGATGCCGGCTTCTTCGACACGCGACCAGAACGGGTCGAACTCGGGCAGGGCGAACGACCGCGGGCCGCGGTAGCCCCATGCCGGCGCCGGTCGCATCAAGATGACGCGAGCACCGTGGCCGAGCACGAACTCGAGCTCGTCGATCGCCTTGTCGACGACGCCGGGCGTGATCACGGGCGTGGAGAAGATGCGGTTCTCGTAGACGAACGGCCATTCCTCGGTCATCCACATGTTGAGCCCGTGGACGACAGCGGCACAAAGATCCGGATCGTCGCGCATCCGCTCTTCGATCAGGCTGGCGAGCGTGGGCAGCATCAGGGTGAAGTCGACGCCCTGCTCGTCCATCAACGTCAGGCGTGGGCCCGCGGCGCGGAAGGCCGGCGGGCAGTCGATGCCGCGACCGATGATCTCGCGATAGCTCTTGCCCTCGGGGTTGCCGATCTTGAAGTACTCCTCCTGCGCCCCGGGACGGCCGACGCGGTCGAACGTCGGGTTGGGGATGTAGTCCGAGATCTGACCGCGGACCACGATCTTGGTCCGACCGTGAACGTCGACGTAGTCGATGGCGCCGGCGTACTGCTTGGGCAGGTGGCGGGTCAGCGCCTCACTGGTCTCGTACAGGTGGTTGTCAGCGTCGAAAATCGGAAACCCTGCGGCTGCGGGCATGATCATCTCCTCAGATGCAAAATCGTCATCGGTCCGCATTGGGGTAGCGGAAGTTAATGCAATGTATTTTAACGTCGGCGCCGATGCCGAACCAGGGTACAAAGCCCTGACCGATGTCACCTGACCGAGATGCCGTACCAATGGAGGAACTGATGTCCGCCGTAGAGATTCCCGATGTCCTCCAGCTGACCGAAGTCGGTCCGAACCGATACCGGGTGCGCAACGAAGGCGACCCGGCGTTGTACAACGTTGTGTTCGGTGGCCAACTGCTGGCGCAGATGATCATGGCCTCCACAGTGGACTCGCCAGGGAAGTTCGTCAAGACGATCCACGCGATCTTCGCCCGCGCCGGCCGCCTCGACGCAACCACCGAGATCCAGGTCGAGTCCACCCACGACGGGCGGGCCCTCGGCAGCGTCACGGTGACCGCCTGGCAGGGCGATCGTCTCTGTGCCCGGGCACTCGTGCTGCTCAGCGTCGACGAACCCGATGTCATTCGCCACCACACGCCTGCGCCCACCGAACCGTCGCCCACCGCCGCCGGCACGATCAACGTCGGCGGGCTCGTGTTCCCCGGGGCCGAGTACATCATCGTCGGCGATGTCGACATGATCTCGGTCGATGCGCCGACCGCCCCGGCCGAGCTCTCGGTCTACTACCGGTCGACAGCGACGCCAGACGACCGCACCATCAACCAAGCCGTGCTCGCCTGGGGCACCGACGGTTTCCTGATCGGCACGTCGATGCGGCCGCACGAAGGCATCAACCAGGCGCTGGCACACGTCAGCCTGTCGACCGGTGTCGTCAGCCACACGCTGACGTTCCACCAGCCGTTCTCGATGCACGATTGGGTGCTGATGGTGCACGAGAGCCCGTTCGCCGGAGGCGGTCGTACTCACGGTCGCTGCCTGATCTTCGATGCCGGTGGCGAGTTGGTCGCGTCGTACGTGCAGGACAACCTCGTCCGGGCGATGCCGGCCGGACAGTCGGGGATGTGATGGACGGCGCCGTCGACAGCGGTGATGCGGCAGCGCTGGAGTCGCTGCCGTCGCCTGTGTCGCTGCATTCGCTGCAGTCGCTGCTCGACGAGCGCGACATCCGCAACGTCGTGCTGCGGTACTGCCGCGCGATCGATCGGCGCCAGTACGAAATGGTCCGCGAGTGCTACCACCCCGACGCGATCGACGAACACGGCGACTTCACCGGCACCGTCGACGAGTTCCTCGATCACGTCCGCCGAGTGATCGTGGCCTACGAGTGCACCATGCACTTCCTCGGCAACATATTGGTCGACCTCGATCCCGACGGTCGACGCGCCCGGTGTGAGTCGTACGCGATGGCGATGCACCGCATCGCGCCCACAGGCGACCGCCCGGCACGAGACCATGTCGTCGGTCTGCGCTACATCGACGACTTCGACCGGCGTGACGGCTCGTGGCGAATCGCCCATCGGGTGTGCGTCTTCGAGTGGGTGCGAACCGATCCGGTCCCTGCAGGTTGGCAGTTCACCGATGCCTTCGAGCGCGGCCGAACCGATGCGACCGATGTGGTCTTCCGCCGCTCGCTCGCGGAGCGATCCGAGTGAACGTTTCGATTCCAGCGGCGGCCTCGATCGCCCTCAGCGGCGATCTCGCCTGGCCGTCACGCGACGGTGAGCCGGTGTTCGCCGAGCCGTGGCAGGGCCGTGTATTCGGGTTGGCGATGGACGTCGTCGAGCGTTCGGGTGTCGGCTGGGACGCCTTTCGCCAGCAGTTGATCGCGGCGATCACCGCCGACCCGCAACGCCCATACTTCTCGTCGTGGACGGTCGCGCTCGAACAGCTGGTGGTCGACGAATCACTGATCGAGTCAGCGGAAGTCGATCATCACCGGTCCGACGCGGCGAGTTATCGCTACCTCGATGACACGCATCGCGACATCGAGGTCTATCCCATCGATGCGACGACGGAACGCGTCGCAGCCGCACTCGTCCGGCACCTCAGCGTTCCCCCGGACGATGTGGCGCATTGGCGCCAGTTCGAGCTGTACCGAGTGTGGGACGTCGATGCCCCGTCGCTCTGGGGCTGGAGGGCCTTCGACGAGCGTGGCGAGATCGCCGTCGACGTCTCGGTCTCGGCCGGCGACGATCTGGCGGGTGTCGCAGCGTGGGACACGTTGTGCTTTGAACTGCTCCAGATCGTGGTCAGCGACGACTGAAGCGTCGCACGCGATTCAATTCCTCGCGTGGGGCGCCATCGACACGATGGCATCGAGCAGATCACGTTGGTGGTGCGTCGACAGTTGGAGACGACCGCCGGTGTTCGTCTTGACGAGCACCCCCGATCCACCGAGAGAGATCGCGACACGGTGGAAGAACGTCCAGCAGCCGCGATAACCCCAGCCACCGACGAGCAGTGCAGGCAGGCTCGACGTGCTCGCCTCGGCGATCTCGGCCGAGGTCAGCGAGATGTGGGGGAAGCCCCATCCGACGCGCACCACGATCGTCTCCGACGTGACGGTGTAGTGAGCCCGGGAGAACCACACGCCGATCGCAGTCACGACCAGGCACACCAGCCCCGTTCGAGTCGCACCAGCCGCAATCGACACAAGCCCGAACACCGCAACAGATGCTCCCAACGGCTTCCGGGCCACCCGCGCGAGGTTGCTCAGTGTGGCGGCGCGGCGAGCTGTTCGACACCGATCATCGAGTTGCGGGTGACGAGTGCCGCGAGCTCGGCTTCGGTCAGATCATCCGTTCCGGCTGGGCGTTGTGGAAGCACGAGATAACGGACTTCGGCACTCGAATCCCACACCCGCACGGCCACCGAGGGGTCCAGCTCGCAGCCGAATTCGCTGAGCACCTTGCGTGGCTCGGACACAGCCCTGGCCCGATAGGCAAAGCTCTTGTACCAGATCGGGGGCAGGCCGAGCAGCGGCCACGGATAGCACGAGCACAGCGTGCACACCACCAGGTTGTGTGTCTCCGCCGAGTTCTCGACGACGCGCACGTTGTCGCCCTCAGCTCCGGAGATACCCAACTCGGCGATCGCCTCGGTGCCGTTGCGCAACAGTCGCTCGCGGAAAGCGTCGTCGACCCACGCGCGCGCAACCACCCGCGCACCGTGGTGCGGACCCATCTGGTGTTCGGCGATCTCGACGAATGCATCGATTGCGTCCGTGCTGGCGAGGCCCTTCTCCGTGAGCGCCGCCTCGAGCGCCATCGTCCTGATCTCGAACTCGGATCGGGGTCGGCGCGACTTCGGCGTCGCATAGTGATCGTGACCATCGTGATCGTGATCGTGGTGCGGTGCGTCACTCATCGCTGATCGCCCGCTGCCGGTTCGAGGTAGTCCTCCCACAGATCGACGAACACAGCGAAGTCTGGTTCGCGCGCGTCGCCCCAGAGGTCGGTCGACGAGAACTCGACCGTGTACACCGGGGCGGTCACGTCTGCGGTCGCCGCGCTGGGCACTCGATCGCGGCCGCAGATCTGCTCGATCCGGCCAGGCGCGCCGCGCACGTACCGCGGGCATCGGTTGTGTGCCGGCTCGTGCATCCGTCTGACGACGATTGCGTCACCCACCGCGAACTTCGGCGCGATCGCTGCGGCCATCGGCACACCATTCGTCATGAAGTGCTCGATGCTCGCTCGGCGCTGGGGATCGACGACGGTGGTCGGCATCCGCGACTCATCGGCGGCGAAGTACTCACGGCGCTCGGCGAGGTCGTCGGCCGTCACCATCCCCCGAGCCAGCGAGGCCTTCTCGGCCGCGATCAGCCATCGCGTGTAGTACGACGAGGCGAGGTAGGTCGCTGGGTCGATCTGCTCGATCCAGCGGCGCGCTCCCCCGAGACTGACCATCACGAGAGCCTGGGCACGGACTTCCCACGCCTCATGGGAGGTCATCTCACCGTCGGCTGTGACGACCGCACCGAAGCCGTCCATCCCACCCATGTCGTGCATGCCGTCCACGAGTCGACGTTACCGCAATCGCCTGGCGGGTCACGGGGAGATGCCAGCTGCGATCGCGTTGCCCTGTTCGGTCGGACATGGCATGGTGGACTCGTGTACAGCGAGCGAGGCTCCCGGGTCCGAGGCGCAATCGTCTGGACATCTGTCTCCAACGGATGCGACAACCGGATCCTTCCCGACGGCTGCATGGACATCATCTGGAGCGCCGGCTCGCTGTTCGTTGCCGGACCGGACACGCATGCTCACGTGGTTCCAGGTCGCGCCGGCGACGTGTCGGTCGGTCTCCGGTTCGCGCCCGGGGTTGCGCCGACGGTGCTCGGCGTGCCCGCCGACCGGTTGCTGGATCGTCGCGAACCGCTCGATGCGATCTGGGGCCGACTCGATACCGAGCGGATCGGCGACGCGCTGACTTCCAGCCGCGACCTCCCGGCTGTCCTCGAGTTGGTCGCTGTCCATCGGCTGCGCACGACTGGTCCCGCGCCTTCATATCTGCCCACCATCGTCGCAATGTTGGACCGCGGCGCCTCCATCGAGGATGTCGCCGACGCCGTGGGGTTCAGCGCGCGCCAGCTGCAACGACACTGCACCGCGGCGTTCGGCTATGGCCCGAAGACCCTGTCGCGAATCCGGCGTATGAACCGCGCCATCGAGCTCGCCGGACGAGCTTCCTCACTGGCACACGCTGCGGCCGCGGCCGGCTACGCCGACCAGTCCCACATGTCCCGCGACATCAAGGACATCGCCGGCGTCACGATGACCACCTTGATCGGCTGAGCGCTCGCTCGCGACACGAGCGGCTAGGCCAGCGGTGCGAACAGATCGACCGAGTTGCCGCTTGGGTCGATGACCGTGGCGTAGCGCTGACCCCAGAACGCGTCCCACGGTGCGAGGTGTCCATGATGACCATGGCCCACCAGGTCGGCGTACACGGCATCGACATCCGCCGCGTCGTCGCACGCGAAGGCCAGGCCGATCCGATGACCGCCGCCCGCTGGTGGTGACCAGTGCGGATCGAAGGAACGAATCGTGTCGGCGGTGTCGAACGCCATGCGCATCCCGCCCGGCAGCAACGCCTCCACGTGCGGCGCGTCATCTGAGCCATCAGGGATCTGCACGCCGAGACGGCGATAGAACGCGAGCGTGGCGGCCATGTCTGTGACGACGAGGCCGATGAGATCGAATCGAGCGGTCATGGGCTTCACCGTACGCCGGTTCGGGTCGAGCCGTCTTGAACGAATCGGACACCGCTGCTGCTGCCGCTACGGCGTCGCAGTCTCGATCTCGAACGATCCGCGCATGAACGGATGGATGCGGCAGAAGTACGTGTACAGACCGGGCGGGAGATCGCTGGGCGTTGTCCAGGTCGTGCGACCAGCCGTCGGTGGACCGCCGTTGCCGAGCTGACCGGAGTCGAAGCTGATGTCGCCATCGGCCAGCGGATAGGCGATGCCGGTCGATTGGTTGCAGGGCGCCTTGCACGCCGTGATCGTGTGCCATTCACCGTTCTCGAGCGGAGCATCGAGGTTGTCGAACGTGATCGTGCCGCCGGCCTTGACCTCGGGAACCGAGTTGCTGTTGACCATGTCACCCTGGCCATACACGAACTGGCTGATCGCGATCGGGGTCGTCGCAGCGACGAGCGGCAACGTGGCCGGATCGACGTAGTCGGGATTCGGCTGGCCACCATGGTTGTCGTTCTCGGCCAGGTGCCCGTGGGTCAGCTCGCCGGCGGCATCGACCGGAGCGGTGAACGGATCGATCGCTGGGGTGTCCGATGCGGCTGGTGCATCGGCCATCCACACCACCATGATGCCCATCGATTCGTACCACGATGCACGAGCACTGTCGTACGTCGCAGATGTCGACAGCACGTCGCCCTTCTTCACGGCGACCCGCCAGGTGTCCTGGGTTGCCGTCATCGCGACATCCCACGAGACGGCTCCGGCCGGTTCCCAGTAGTGCGCGTCGGACTCGAACAGGTGAGCCGTGTCCTTTGCTCCGACCTTGGCGTGATCGGCCGGAGCCGTTGCTCCGGCGCGCTGCAGCCAGATGTCGGTGTGCAGTCCCCCGGGGTGCAGATGGCCAGCGGTCTGCAACAGGATGCCGTCGCGATCGACGGTCCACTGATTCTTGGCCGGGGCGGTGCCGTACGGATCCGTGGCATCGTCGGGGAACGTGTACTTGCCGTCGTGACCGGAACCCTTGAGCACGTCGAACACGGGATAGATGCCGCCGTTCTCGACGTCGGTCCAGATCGGACGGGCAGCCTGGATGCCGACCGCTGCAGGGCTGTCGGCCGGAATGAAGTCGATGTCGTAGGTGATCCAGACCTTGGTGTCGGTGGGCCACAGGTTGTGGATCATGTAGTTCAAGAACCATTTGTCGCCGGCGTGGAACTGGTAGCCGTAGCCCGCGGGAAACGCCAGCGTGGTCTTCTCCTCACCAGCGGCGAAGAACCGCTGGGGTAGGTTCGACGTCGCGTCACGCGCCGAGCCGTTGAGCCACACACCGTGATGGAGATGGATCACGTCGACACCCGGGATCGAGCCGTCCTCGAGATGGAGGTTCGGAGCAATGCGTACGACCCAGCCGTCACCGGCGGGTTCGGGGATGGTTCCCGGCGTCGTGTCGATCAGGTTCTGCCCGGGCTTGATGTCGAGCGGCCCGATCTCGAAGTGCATACGAGTCGCGCCGTCGCGCATCGGACGGCCCGCCACCGTCGTGGTCGTCGCGACCTCGGTCGTGGTGGGATCAATGGTCGTCGCGCTCGCGGCATCCGTCGTGTCCGCGCCCGACGCAACGCTGGCCGACGATGGCACGGAGACGCTCGAATTGACCAACGTGGTGCCGACGACAGTCGACGTCGCAACAGCCGACAGCACCGGCCCTGATGCCGCCGTTGCGGTCTTGCTGTCCGAGCTGGAACACGAGGCCCCGACCAGCAGCCCGCCCGCCGCGAAACCAACCATCAGAAACCGCCCAGCACGCATGAATCGGACTGTACTGGGGCGAGCTGCGAACGGCTCGTCAGATCAGCGGACGAGCAGTGCGATCGCGGCGAAGTGGCACGACCCCGCGATGACCGTGAACACGTGCCAGAACTCGTGGTAGCCGAACGTGCTCGGCCAGGGATCGGGACGTTTCAACTTGAACATCAGGGCACCGACGCCGTAGGTGAGCCCTCCGACGATCACGAGCGTGAACAGGATCGCGGTCACATGCGTGGCGAGTACCGGAAGGATGACCAGCAGCGCGCCGCCGAGGATCGGATAGAGCGCGTATCCGAACCACGAGAATCGTTCGAACGCGACGACCTTGAGCAGTACGCCGGCGAGTGCCCCCGCCCAGACGACGACGAGAACGGGGATGCCCCACGCTCGGGGCAGCGCAAGCAGGCACAGCGGCGTGTAGGTCGCAGCGATGAGGACGAAGATCATCGAGTGGTCGAGGAGCTGCATGACCTCGCGAGCCCGCTGCGTCTGGGCGATTCGGTGATACGCGGCCGACGTTCCGTACACGCCGAGCACCGCGAGCACGTAGATGGTGGTGGCGATCCTGGCCATCGCGTGATCGGCGCTGATGATCAACAGCGCCCCCACCGGCAACGCGACGAAGAACGCCCACTGGTGGAGCCGCCCTCGCCACGTCGGTCGTTCGTGAGTGTGCACCTCGGTCAATGTACGCGAGCAAACGCCTCCATTTCCGTTCGACTGAGTGTGAACCGTGGCTCGTCGTGCGGAGTGGCCGAGCCACGCCGCCGGATCAAGCTGCGTCGACGATCTCCAGTCGAATGCGCTTGTTGCCCTTGCCCTTGTTCTCGGTCTTGACCACGCGGATCCGTCCGACCTCGGCCGTGCTGCGCACATGCGTTCCGCCGTCCGCCTGCTTGTCGAGACCGACGATGTCGACCACACGGATCTCGGACACCGTCGCCGGGATCATGCTGACCTTGGTGCGGATCAGATCCTCGTCCATCACCGCTGTGTCACGCGGCAGGAAGCCGACCTCGATCGATCGATCAGCGGCGAGCTCGGCATTGACGAGCGCCTCCACGGTTGGACCGAAATCCGCCGGCAGCGGGTCGAACTCGAAATCCATGCGAGCGCTGAGTGGTTCCATGTTGCCGCCGGTGACCGGAACTCTCCACTCGTTCCAGATGACCCCGCACAGGACGTGAAGCGCCGTGTGGGTTCGCATCAGGTCGTGGCGTCGGCCCCATTCGACGTCGCCGCTGACCGACGTGCCCACGGCAGGTGCCTCGCCGCCGGCCATGTGGTGCCAGACGAGCTCGCCCTCCTTGCGGACATCGACGACGTCCAACCCCGCGAGCGTGCCGGTGTCGTGCGGCTGCCCGCCACCCGTTGGGTAGAAGGCCGTGCGGTCGAGCGCGATCGCGTCGTCGCGGACGTCGACGACGGTCGCCTCGAAATGCTGGAGGTAGGCGTCGCGGAGGTAGAGCAGTTCGGTGTGCACGACCGCATTCTGCCCGACGCTGCCGGGCGGGATGCGCGGGCGACGGCGCTGTCACCGCATTCGTCCTGTGGCGCTTCGTGTTCCTGCAGCCCATCCCGTATCTCCACGTGACGATTCATAGATCACCGCCGATCCGCGCAAACCGCGCCCGCGGTGGGTCCTTGAGCAACCCGGGTCGCGCAGAAGCCCACCGCGGGCGCGGTTTGCGCGAGCCGGGCGCGGTTTGCGCAAGCCGGGCGCGACATGCGCGAGCGGGCGCAACATGCGCGGCGGGGCGCGGTTTGCGCGAGCCGGCGCAACATGCGCGGCGGACGACGTGCGCGAGGCGTCAGGGGGAGGGGGGACGGCCGACGACGCCGGCGGCGGCCAGAGCCTCGATGTCATCAGGGCTGTACCCGAGCTCGCTCAACACCACGCTGCCGTGTTCGCCGAGCGTCGGGGCAATCCAGCGCGGTGCCCACGGGGTGCCGTGGAAGTCGGCGGGCGAGGCGATCATCGTCGTGGTGCCGTACTCGTCGGGCACCTCGACCAATCCACCAGCCGCACGGAGTTGCGGATCGTTGACGATCTCCTCCGGCGAGCTCACCGGCGCCCAGAACATGTCGGGTTCGTCCGCGAAGCGATCGGCCCATTCATCGAGCGAACGCGTCGCGAACGCAGCATCCAGGACCGCGATCAGTTCGCGTGCATTCGTCGCTCGGTCGCGCGCCGTGGCAAACCGCGGATCGTCGATCCATTCCGGATGGCCGGCCGATCGTGCCAGCGGTGGCCAGTGCCGATCACCCTCGAGGCCGACGATCCAGAATCGGCGCCCGTCGCCCGCGACATAGTTGTTGATGCACGGATTGCCGATCGTCTCGCGGTCGCTGACGTCGGGATAGCGACCCCACCCGAGCACCATGTTGAGGTCGAACCCGATCGTGTACACGCCCTGGCGCAACAGCGACGACGAGACCAACTGGCCGTTGCCCGTTCGCTCGCGTGAGAAGAGTGCGGCGGAGATCGCTCCCGCGAACTGCACGCCTGTCGAGTGGTCGCCCATCCCGCCACGTTGGAATGGCAGTGAGCCTCCAGCCGGCATCAGGAGATGGGCGATGCCCGAGCGAGCCCAGAACGCAGCGATGTCGTACGCGGCCCGGTTGGCGTCGGGGCCCTCCAGCCCGTAGCCGGTGACATGGCCGTAGATGAGGCGAGGGTTGCGGGCCAGCAAGGTCTCGGCGTCGAGACCGATCCGAGCCAGGGCCTCGGCGCGAATGTTGGACAGGAAGACGTCGGCGCCATCGATCAGCTCGAGCGCGAGTTCCCTTCCACGATCGGTTGCGAGGTCGATGACGATGCTGCGCTTGCTGCGGTTGTCGAGCTCGAACACCGGGTTGTTCGGCATGTCGCCGCCGAGCATTCGTTGGAAGGTTCGCGCGGGATCACCGGTGGGAGGCTCGATCTTGATGACATCGGCGCCCCAGTCGGCGAGCACTCCCCCGGCTGCCGGTCCGGCGATCCACACGCCGAGCTCGACGACTCGCACACCCTCCATCGGTCCTGCCATCACGATCCCCTGACGCGGGCACCAATCGGCCCGACTCGCTGCACCCAGCTGCGACCCGTTCGGCCACCGCGGCTCGCAGCCTGCCACAACACGTCGCAGCGGCGCACCCTCGCAGGCGCCTCCGTCGAGGTCGATGATCTGAGCTGCCCGGAGGTCCACTTGAGGACTTCTTGATGTTCATGGGCGCACGGTTGAGGTCCCCAACCAATGAGGAGAACACGTGCACGATCAGAACGAGACGTCCCGCCAGGCCAAGGCCCCGAGACCGTCCAACTCCAAGGTGCGACGCCGCGTCGTCACGATGGCGGCCATGACCATCGGGCTCGTCGTCACGCCGGCGGCAGCGCTCGCCGTCAGCGCGACATCCGGCCCGTCGACCGCCGCGGCAACGACAGCCGCAACCACAACCACCGCGGCGCCGAAGAAGACCACGACGTCCACGACCACGACGACCGTGACGACGACGACCAAGACCTACGAGGTGATCGCCGGCACGTTCAAGGTCAAGGCCAACGCAGACAAGCGTCTGGCACTGATCGTGGCCAAGAAGGTCACCGGGTTGACGGTCGTGAAGATCGGCAAGACGACCGCGACGACCCGGTACCGGATCGAGAAGACCGGACTCAGCAAGACCGATGCGAGGGCCCTGGTGAAGTCGTTGCACACCGACAAGTTCTTCGCCTACTTCGTGGCTCGCTGATCGAATCCACCGCGATCGTCACGGTGCCGGCCGGTCGGCCATGGTCGACTGGCCGGCACCGAGGCAGCATGTTCGGCCGCCGGCGCGGGCCTGACGGGACGGCGACCACAGGCCGTGATAGAGATGACGAGGTGACTCGATGACCCGCCCGATCCTCGTCGTCGACGACGAGGCCGAACTCGCAGCGGCCGTGATGACGGCGCTGGGCCGCCACGGATTCGAGAGCCGCTGGGTGACCACGCTCGACGAAGCTCGGTCTGGCGCAGCAGCGGCGCAACTCGTCCTGCTCGATCTTGGCCTTCCCGACGGCGACGGTCTGTCAGCGTGCGCCGAGATCGCCGACATCGGTCCGCTGATCGTCATCTCGGCCAGAGGTGACGAGGTCGATCGCATCCTCGCGCTCGAACTCGGTGCGGACGACTACCTGTCGAAGCCGTTCTCGACGCGCGAGCTCATCGCTCGCTGCCGTGCCGTGTTGCGGCGGACCAACGGCGTGCCCAGGACGACGGTGAGAGCCGTCGATCTGGACATCGACATCGAAGGTTTCGAGGTCCGCCGAGACGGTGTGGCGATCGATCTGACGACGAAGGAGATGTCGCTGCTCGCGCTCCTCGCCCGTCATCACGGGGTGATGGTTCGCCGCACGACGATCGCCGTCGAGGTGTGGGACAGCGACCTCGGTTTCGTGCAGCGAACGCTCGATGTCCACGTGTCGTCGCTCCGTTCGAAGCTCGGCCAGGGGCCGGACGGAGTGGGCTACATCGAGACGGTTCACGGTGTCGGGTATCGGTTGCGTCGATGAGGACCCATCGGCTGCGTTGGCAACTCGCCGCCGGGCAAGCTGTGTGCGCACTCGCACTCGTCCTCGGTGGCACGAGCGTGTTGGCGTCACGTACCGATGACCTGCGTCGCGCCGAGGCGGTCAACGGGGCTCAGCGCGATGCTGAAGTCGTCGCGGGGCAAGTCGGACCACGGCTCGAGTCAGGTCGCTCGGTCGGAAGGATCGCAACGTCGACCGGTGACCGGCGGGTCGAGATCACCAACCCCGATGGCACCTTCCTCGGTGGCGACGACATCGGCAGTGATCCCCACGTGGCTGCGGCCATCGCTCACGTGCTCGACGACATCAACAGTCCGACGAACGATGACGGCGTCGGGATCGGTCAATCAGCGATCGGCATCGAACCAGTCGTCACCGACGACGAGCTCGTCGCGGTCGTCGTCGTCGCAGAGGCGGCGCCGGTGCGCCGCGGCTGGCGCGACCTGTACGGTCTCGATCCTCTGGCAGTGGCGGTGCTGTGCCTCGCCGCTGCTGCGATGGGTTGGTGGCTCGCCGGCAGGATCACGCGGCCGTTGTCGCGGTTGACCGAGCAAGCCCGCTCGCTGGTGTTGTCCGGCACATCCGCGCCCCTGCCGTCGAGTCGGATCACCGAAGTCGCGGTGCTCGGCGCGGCCATCGATCGCGTCGGCGGGCGCATCGCCCGCGACGCCGGCACGAAGACTCAACTCGAACTCGACCTTCGCCGCCTGTCACACGAGTTGCGGACGCCGCTGACGACGATTCGTCTCAGCCTCGACGATCTGTCCGACGGTGATCCCAGCGCTGACACGGACGCGGCGCTGCACGTCGTGTTGGGGCAGCTCGATCGACTCGACCGGCTCGGTGAGCAGCTGTCGCAGCTCAGGCGTCCGACCCCAGATGCCGAAGTGGTCGATCTCGCGATCATCGCCGCGACCGCCGTCGCCCGGCTGAGACCGTTGGCCGAATGGGGTCGGGTCGATCTCCACCTCGACGTGGCCGGTCGCGCGGCTGTCGCCGGCGATCGGCCGGCGCTCGAGGACGCCATCTCCAACCTGGTCGAGAACGCCATCAAGCATTCACCACGCGGCGGCCACGTGCGCGTGGCCATATCGTCCGACGAGTCATGGCGACGAATCGATGTCTCGGATTCCGGCCCCGGCATCGCCGCCAACCTGCGCGAGGTGATCATCCGACCGGGGGTGCGCGTCCTCACCCAGAACGGGGTCGCCGGCACGGGCCAAGGACTGGCGATCGTCGCCGCCACCATCGATCGCTACGGCGGTCGCCTCGAGCTCGCCGACGCCGCTGGTGGCGGCGCGCTGATCACGATGTTGCTGCCCGCCGCGGACTCACGGGCTCTGGGTCAAGGTCGCCTGGGCCAATCCGCCGCGCTCGTAGTACTCGACGACCAGGGTGTGGTTTCCAGCGGTCAACTTCACCGCCGCCGATGGCTGCGGCGACGGGTATCCCTGATCGACCCAACGGTCGATGACCAAGGTGCCGTCGATGTAGAGGCGCCCGCCGTCATCGGTGCCGAGGGCGAAGGTGTAGGTGCCGGCGTTGAACTTCTGGGTGCGGGTCCAGCGAGCTGAGAAGTAGTCGGACGGGATCACGGGATCGGGTGACCCGCTGCCCCAGTTGAAGTTGATCGACGCATCGTCACGGCACACATCGGGCAAACCGGTCAGCGAGACGTTGGAGTAGTACTGGCCGACCCAACCAGCCGGCGATGTCGGACACACCGCCGGCACGTGAAGCTTCGACGTCAACGTCGCCTTGGCGTATCCGCCGTTCTCGTAGTACTCCATCACGATCGTGTGAGGCCCGGCAGTCAACGTTGCGACGACCGACGGCGGCGGCGACGGGTATCCCTGGTCCACCCAGCGGTCGAGGATCAACGTGCCGTCGATGTACAGCCGGCCGCCGTCATCGGACCCCATCGTGAAGGTGTAGTCGCCGGCCGCGAACGTCTGCGTCTGCGTCCATCGGGCGGAGAATTGGTCGGACGGAACGGCCGGGTCCGGCGAACCGTAGGCCCAGTCGAACGCGATGCTCGCGTCGTCCCGACACACCGTCGGGTTTCCGGTGAGGTTCTTGTTGCTGTAGTACTCGCCGCGCCATCCGGTCGGATTGGCGGGACAGCCCGGTGGAATCGGTGTCTTGGTCACGCTCAGCGCCAGCGTCGACGTCGCCGTGCTCAGCGATGCGTCCGTGACAGTGACCGCCACCGAGAAGTTGCCGGCCACTGTCGGAGTACCGGAGATGATCCCGGTGGGACCAGCGATGGACATGCCCGTTGGCAACCCGGTGGCCGACCAGACGTATGGTGCCGTGCCCCCCGAACCCGTCATGGTCGTCGGGGCATAGACGACACCGACCACGCCGCCGGGCAACGTCGCCGGACCGGTGACCACGAGGCTGGAGGTCACCGTGACGGTGTAGCTCTTGGTTGCGGTGGCGGAGATTCCATCGGTTGCCGTGACGACCACGGCGGAGGCGCCCGGTGCCTTCGGTGTCCCAGTGATCGCACCGCTCGTCGGGTTGATCGTCAGACCCGGCGGCAAGCCGGTCGCGGACCACGCGTAGGGCGTCGTTCCACCGGTTGCAGTGACGGTCGATGAGTACGGCACACCGACAACACCGGCCGGCATCGTCGCCGGACCCGAGACGGCGAGCTGGGCGTTGACAGCAAGCGGATACGACGTCGACGCGGTCGCGCCGATCGCGTCGGTGATCGTGACTGCGACATTGAACGTTCCGGACACCTTCGGGCTGCCCGAGATCGCACCCGTTGCCGGATTGATCACCAGCCCCGCGGGAAGGCCGGTTGCCGACCACAGATACGGTGTCGTCCCACCGGCACCGACGATTGCTGTCGTGTAGGTGACCCCGACCTGACCGGTCGGGATGGTCGCCGGTCCGGAGATCGCAACCTTCGGATTGACCGTCAGTGCGTACCGCGTGGATCCAGCCACATCGGTTGTGTCCCATGTCGTGACGACGACGGCGAAGGAACCTGATGCAGTCGGGCTGCCCGAGAGCAGACCGGTTGCGGGGTCGAGCGACAGTCCGCTCGGCAATCCCGACGACCACCATCGATACGTGGCGACTCCGCCCGCCGCGAGCATCGGGGTCGGGGTGTACGGCATCCCGACCTGTCCGCGGGGCAGCAACGACGGCATGACCGTCACAGTCGGCAGAGGCAACCCGATCCTCGTCGAGCCGGGCCCGCTGAAGAGCAGCGATTTGGTGATGATGCCGCCGACGTTGGTCGCGGAGGTGCCGATCAGATCGACCTCGGACGAGGGTGCGTAGACGAAGCCGCGATAGCTGTCGACGTCCTGGCCTTCACTCAGTGTCACGGTCTGCGGGGTCGCGACCCAGACCAACAGGTTGGCGTAGTCGCCGGTGACCGTCGGGCTCAGGTCGACGATGGCGTTGGGGTCGACTGTCATCGTGCCGCCGGCCACGTACAACAGCACACCCGTACCCGACACGTTCGCGCCCTTGTCGATCACGAGACCCTTGCAGAACACGTAGCGACCAGGCTTGAAGTTCTGAGTGACGCTGATGACGACCGGCGACGGATAGACGACAACGGCGTCGGCGGCCGGACTGGCTCCGAGTGGCGTCGGATTGGTTCCGGCTCCACACGACGCCTTCGGTGGCGTGACCGCGGCGAACGGATCGGTCAGCCCGCTGATCACCGCTGTGGTTCCGCTGGGCTGCAGCATCTTCGTGTTGCCCGTGATCGCATTCGTGCCGCACTGAGCGCTGACGAGCGCATCGCCCATGACGGTGATCGCGCCGGTGCCGCCGAGCGAGACCGTCGGGCATGCCGACTTCGAGGCCGGATCGGCCAGCGCCAGGAATGGCACGGGCGACGAGTTCGCGGCGACGGGCAACGTCTGATGATCGGGTCGAACGGAGGCCCGCAACGTGTACGTGAGAGGAACCCGCTGACCGCTGCCGGTCAGCGTGACGGCCACCGTGCCGGCCAGTCCGCTACACGTCGGGTCCGGCTCGCACGATGCCGATGCCGCGGTGACGGTGTGCCCGAGCACGACATCGGTACTCGTGCCGTTCTGGCACAACCGGCGGGTGAGCTGCCCGGTCGAATCGAGCGCGTACGACGCGACGACCGTGTGAACGTTGGCGATGTCGGTCCGATCGAGCCAACTGAAGCGGACGACGAGCGTGCCTGGCTGAGTACAGCCTGCCCAGCCGGCGGTGTCCGCGACCGTGGAGACCCCGACCGTGGTGTCCAGCAGTCCGGTTGCCGCGTTCGTGGCGCCGGCTGCCTGCGCGTCGCGGAACAGAAACGCCGAGACCAACCCGGCGTCGGTCGAATCGTTGACCTGCGCAGTGGTCGAACTCGACGCGTTGAGGGACGTGATCATCGCGGCAACGATCACTCCGCCGATGATGGTGCTCAGGACGAGTGCGATGAGCAGCTCGACGAGCGTGAAGCCGGCATCGACGCGACGAGTGGCCGGCAACACCGGCGGGGCCGACGTCACTGGTTCACGCTCCACGACTGGACGTAGGTCTTGGTGACCGCACCGGCAGCACCTTGCTCGAAGTTGACCGACGCGCGAATGATCGTGCTGCTGTCGGTGCACGCCGTACCGGTGTCGAGACATGCGGCGAAGATCACGTTGCGCTGAGCGACGACGAGGCCGTCGAACGTGCGCACCACGCCACACGCGTTCTGCCAGTCGACCCTGATCGCGTACGCGTCCAGCGTCGACGTCGCGGTGCCGGTGTCGAGTGCGCATGCCCCGAGCGCTGAGGCCTTGACCTGACGCACCTGGGTCACTGCCTCTTCGATCGCGCCGTCTGCCGCGTACTGCCGATCACGAATCGCTTCGAGTGATCCGCGGTTGTTCACGCTCGATGTCACCAGGCCCATCAGGCCGGCGGAGATCGCGCCGATCATGACGACGAATCCGATCGCCAGGATCAGCGCTGCCCCACGATCCTCGTGACGGTGGCTCGCCGGAGCACTCATGGAGTGCGCAGCCTGATCTGCATCTGCTTGGCGATGCCGGTGGGACCCGTCACCTTCAGCGTGACGAGCTTGGTCGAGGTGATGTCCGGACACTTCGTGTCGGCGGGCGACGACACGACGGTGAATCCTTTCGGGGCGCCGAAGCTGACGACGTACGAGCCGCCGACGACGCAGCCGCGGGCTGCGGCCTTGGTGACCTCCGC
Organism: Acidimicrobiales bacterium; assembly: GCA_038227995.1. Lineage (GTDB taxonomy): Bacteria > Actinomycetota > Acidimicrobiia > Acidimicrobiales > Ilumatobacteraceae > WLMZ01. Next base: position 5,802 of record JBBRPP010000059.1, on the reverse strand, counting down.
GTAGTTGCGCATCACGTCGTCGGTCTGAACGCTGATCCGTTGGTTGTTTCCCGCTGACCCGGCCGTTGCGAGGCCCGAAAGCAGCGCGGTCACCGAGATCCCGATGATGACAACGGTGAGCACGATCTCGATCAGCGTCTCACCGACATCGAGCCCGCGCTGTCGCTTCCGTGTCGAGAGCGAAGTTCGTCTGTGGCTGCGGTGGCACGTTCTGTTGATCACCGCTGCTCCCTTCGCGACCAGTGTCATTCCGTCAAGGCGTCGCCTGCGGCTCGTTCAGAGCACGCAGGCGACGGCGAGAATCAGGAACAGACGAAGGTCGGCAGCGGGGCTCCGCTGGTGCCTGGCGTCATCGTCAGCTTCCAGTTCGTTCCCTGTGACGCGATGAGTCCGGTCGCGTCGACGGACACACCGCTGGGCAGGGTCAACGCTCCGGTGCTGACCAGTGCGCTGATCGTCGTCGGGTACGCGTTGTTGTTCGATGCGTAGTAGACGACGGTGCCGGCCTTGGCTGCATCGAGCGATGCGGCGCAAGCGGACGAGTTGCCCTTGCTGGTCAAGCTGCTGATACCGACGACGACGACCGCCGACAGAATGCCGACGAGAACGATGGCGATCAGGATTTCAACGAGCGTGAAGCCGTCATCCGCACGACGGCCACCTTTCGGTGTCTGTGGCTTCATGTCTGAGTTCATTGCTTCCTTCTCTCTGGGTGGTGCCGACTGTCGGCGGTGATGACCGGCTTTCAAGGGCCGAACTTCGTCAATGGATCTGGCCGAAGATGCTGTACATCGCTGCCACCTGGGCAACGGCGATGAAGCCGACGACGACACCGACCACGAGAATGACTGTCGGCTCGAAGAGATCAGTCGCCCGTTTGATGTGGAAGCTGACCTCTCGCTCGTAGTACGTGGCGGCTTTGGACAGTTGCTGGCCCAGCGACCCGGTCTTTTCTCCGACTCGGATCATTTGCCGCGCCGCGATCGGGAAGAGGCCGCTGTCGAGCATCGGGCTGTAGAAGCCACCGCCGCGCACAACGGTCTCGCGTACCACGGTCATCTTGGCCTTGAAGATCGAGTTGTTGGTGCTGTCGGCGGAGACGTCGATCGCATCCGGCAGCGGGATGCCGGCGGTGGCCAGTGCGGCGAGCACACGGCAGAAGCGCTCGAGCGAGATGAGATGGAACAGGTTGCCGACAACCGGCAGCCGCATCGCCAGACGATCGCGTCGGGACTTGCTGCGGTCGCCACCGAACACGCCGATCGTCACCAGGAAAGCCATGGCTGCGCCGGCGAGGATCAGCGGCCACGAGCCGGTCATGAAGTCGGTGAACCCCAGCAGGATGCGCGTCGGCAGCGGAAGCTTGGCACCGAGGCTGCGGTACAAACCACTGAACTTGGGCAGAACGAACACGGACATGACGACCATCGCGGCGCACGCCACGACCAACACGATGATCGGATATGTGAGCGCACCCTTCACCTGTCGGCGGGCGGCGATGTCACGTTCGAGGTAGACGGCCAACTGGTTCAGCACGACGTCGAGGCGCCCGGTGAATTCCGCCGACATCACCATCGCCCGGTAGTAGCCGGGAAAGACGGTGGGGTGAGCGGCAACGGCATCGACGAAGCTGGTGCCGCGCTGGACTGCGGACCGCAGGTCGAGCACGACGGTCTTCATCTCGCTCGAATCCGTCTCCATGGACACGATCTCGAGTGCTTCGAGCACGGGGATGCCGGCCTCCAAGAACGAGGCCAGCTGCCGCGAGAATGCCATCAGCACCTGCGGCTTGACGGCCCGACCGAAGTGGAACTGGGCGTTGAAGATCCCGGACTTGGCCGGTTTGTCGGTCTCGGCGGGCGTCGCGTCGGTGGTGCTCTCGGCCGCATGCTTCGCGTACTCGGCGACGTTCGCGACGGTTGTGTCCTGGCCATCGGTCTTGCGGCGCTCGACCCTGCGGTGGACGCGCTTGGGCTTCGAGTCGCCGGTGGATTCCGTGGCCATGTCGTCCGTCGTGTCAGCAGGCTCCACGAGCGCAAGCGGCGTCAGCGCAGGTAGAACGGGCTGCGAAGGGTCCTTGTGGCTCATTGCACGGACCTCGAACATGGCCGATCGATGGCAGTGCGCGACCCGGCGCGGACGGTGGGAGAAACGGCAGTCACGTCTCCTTTGTCGGCCCGCTTCCGTGAGAACTTGAAGGACAATAAACAATTTCTTCTGGATCTAGATTGCGACCGATTGTGGCCGATAGCAGCGACTGAGAGACCCGCACGCCGCCGACCGGATTCGTCGGCGACGAGACGCCCAGCAGAGGAATTTCTGACGTGAAGAGACGCAACCAACAAGTCCTCGAGAAGCTCGAGCCGGACCTTCCCGCGGCTCTTGTCAGCCCGATGATCGCTGCTGACGCGCGGCCCCGCCTGGGTGAGGTGCTGCTCTCCGAACAGGCCCTGTCACCCGAGCAGCTGGCAGCGGCGCTCAACCTGCAGATGGAGTCCGGGCGTCAGCTCGGCACGATCCTGGTGGAACAGGGCCTGGTCGATTCACGGGCGCTCACCCAGGCGCTGGCAACTCAGCTGGGGCTGCCGACCGTCGACCTGCGCCGCGAACGCCCAACGCCTGAGGCCCTCGCCGCGATTCCCGAGGCGACTGCCCGAGCGTTCAACATCGTGCCGCTCCGTTTGACCGACGACGTCCTCGACGTCGCCGTCGCCGATGGCGCGAGCGCGCAGGTTCGGGAAGCCCTCGCCGCGCTCGCTGTGTCGTCCGTGAACGTCTACCTCGCTCCGCCGAGCGACATCGTCACCTCGCTCAACACCCACTACCGCGTGGTGTCAGAAGGCGACGATCACATCCGTCAGTTCTGGGCGTCGGCCGCGCCCGAGCAGGAGACGCAACTGGTCGTCGACAACGACGCTCCGGTCATCCAACTGGTCAACAAGATCGTCGCCCAGGCAGTTCGCGACCGAGCCTCGGACATCCACATCGAACCCACCGATCGTCGAATCCGCATCCGCTTCCGAGTGGACGGTTCGCTACGCGAAGTCTTGACGCTTCCCTCCGCCATCGGGCCCGAGCTCGTCAGCCGAATCAAGATCATGGCCGAGATGGACATCGTGGAACGGCGTCGCCCGCAGGACGGTCAGTTCCACATGACCGTCGACGGATCAGGTCTCGACGTCCGCGTCGCCACCGGCGCGACCATCTTCGGCGAGACCGCTGTGTTGCGTCTGCTCGACATGAGCCGCTCGATGAAGCAGCTGGCAGAGCTCGGCATGCCGGCCGAGACGTATGCGCGATACGTATCGATCGTGCACAAGCCGTACGGCATGTTGATCTGCAGCGGACCGACGGGTTCCGGCAAGACGACGACGCTGTATGCAACGTTGGCCGAGATCAGCCGCAGTGAACTGAACGTCATGACCATCGAGGACCCGGTCGAGTACGTCTTCCCCGCCGTCAACCAGATGCAGATCAACGTGCAGGCGGACGTCACGTTCGCGAGCGGCCTGAAGTCGATCCTGCGCCAGGACCCGGACGTGATCCTCGTCGGTGAGATCCGCGACGAGGAAACCGCGCGCATCGCCGTTCAATCGGCCCTGACCGGTCACCTCGTGATGTCGTCGCTTCACGCGACCGACGCCAGTTCCGCTCTTTACCGTCTGCTCGACATGGGCATCGAGGCATTCCTGGTGTCGTCGTCGCTCGTCGGTGTGGTCGGGCAGCGACTCGTCCGTCAGGTCTGCCCATCGTGCGCCGCGCCGTACGAGCCCACAGCAAAGGAGCTCGCTTGGTACGAGCGCTTCGACGGTCCGCCGAAGGACGTGTTCCTCCGTGGCGCCGGATGCAACTACTGCTTCGACACCGGTTTCCGCGAGCGCGTCGGCGTCTACGAGGTGCTCGAGGTCACCGACGAGATTCGTCAGTTGATGGTGACCGGTGCGCCGCCGCAGGCCGTGCGGGCAATGGCGATCTCGCAAGGCATGCGTTCGATGGGAACCGAAGCGATGGCGCTCGTCGCCAACGACGTGACCACCATCGACGAGGTCATCCGCAACGTCTACGTTGCCGGCTGATCGGGTCTCCGCATCATCCGTGCAGAAAGATAGAATTTCGTTTCTTTACACATCTGGCGAATGGGCGTATGTTCGACGTGAGCCCATGAAAATCGCCTCGATCTCCCTTGCAGTCGCCACGACCCTCACGTTGGGCGCCGCTGGAGGTACGACCGCAGCGAGCACGGCGAATGGGAGTCTTCCAGCGTGGGTCGGTGCCCGCGGACAGACGATCGTCGACAAGTTGCCGCCCACGATCAAGTTGTCCACCGATCTCAACAGCGACGGATTCGTCTGGCTCGACACGAAGGCTTTGGCGACGATCGGCGACAACGGTCCATTCGATGTCTTCTCCCAAGAAGCTCCCGACGTCGTCTCGGGCTGGTACTACCTCGGCGCAGGCATCTTTCCAGTCGGCACATCGGAAGATGCGGCGTACCAGTCCGCCACACCAGCGACCGTTGCGACGGCGGAGAGCGACAAGTAGCAGCAGGGCCAGCCGTCGGCTGGGCAAGCCGTGGAGCCGCAACGTCCGGCGAGCCGTCGGCCGGCTGATCAGCCGAGTGCCGGGTTGACGGGTCAGTCGCGGCGGCCAGCCGCAACAGTCATCCGCGTGACCCGTCCCTCTGCCAAACATTCGTCCCGTACCGGGCTGCGCTATCGCTATCGCCTCGTGCTGAGCATGGTGGCGGTGGCCGTACCCCTGATGGCCGTGCTCGCGGCGCTGATCACGATCGAATCGTCGAACAGCCTGGCCGCAGCAGCGCGAGCGAAGGAGGCCGGCGTCGCCCGATCGGTGGCGACGAGGCTCGAGGACTGGATCAACGAACGCACAAGGGACATGAATCTCGCCGCCGAAGAATTGAGCGGCACGCCGACGATCACCCAGGCCGGATCGCTGACGCGGCTGACAAAGGCGGGCACCGACTTCACCCTGTTGGAGGTGACCGACCTCAACGGCAAGGTGCTGCTGTCGAGCAGAACCGGCACGTCAGTCGACTACTCGGGCGAATCGTGGTTCCGGACGGCGGCCAGCGGACAGGCTGTCATGCAGACGCCGGCGCTGGCGCACGGGGGCATCGAGTGGATCGTGACCCACGCGATCCTGGACAGTGCAGGCCATCCGCAGGCGGTACTGGTCGGCGACCTCGACCTGGCGGCCCTGAACACCGTCCTCAACCCCGAGCTCGACAAGGGCAGCGGCGTCGTCGCCGTCGACGCCAGCGGGTCGATGATCTACGACACGACGGCCGGCACGCTCGCTGATGACGCCGCGTTCATTGCGGCCGGAAGCCTCAGCACCAAGGTCCAGAACTCGGCCGTCGATCAGGCATCGCACCGTGAGCAGGGCACCGCCGAATATCGCAACCTCGCGGGCACGAGCGTTGTCGGCGCCTACGACCATGTCGACGCGCTCGGCTGGGTCATCCTCGCCGAGCAACCCGCCAGTGTTTCTCTCGCACCGGTGAACGACCAGCGACATCGCTCGATCGTCATCGTGGTCATCGGCTCGCTGATCGCTGCGCTTGCCGCGTTCGCGCTGGCGATGGTGGAGACGCGCAAGCTGCGCGCGTTCGCCGACAGCACGAGAGACGCCGGCATCGACGTGAATTCGGCGGCGTCGGAGTTGTCGGCATCATCAGACGAACTCGCCGCCACCACCACCCAACAATCAGCCGCCGTCACCCAAGCCTCCGCCACCACCGAAGAACTCGCCCGCGCCTCAGCCGCCATCGCCGACACCGTC
>JBBRPP010000058.1:0-29452 GCA_038227995.1 Acidimicrobiales bacterium | reverse complement strand
CGTTGGTGTGCTCACCCGCCGACCGCCGCCGACGAATCTCCAACCGCACCTCATCCGACAACCGATTCCACCCGCGCCCACGACCCACAGCCATCACATCCCCTCTCAAGATGCACTGACCACTGGAATCCAAGCGCATCAGCTGCGACTTGTGATGACGGCGTCGCCGTGAGGGTCGGTCAGGCGGCGCCGAACTGGCGGTCGCCGGCGTCGCCGAGGCCGGGGACGATGAACGCGTGCTCGTTGAGGTGGCTGTCGATCGAGGCGGTGTAGATCACCAGGTCCATCCCGGTCTCGTGGAGGACGAGGATGCCCTCGGGCGCAGCCAGTGCGCACACGATGCGGATCGGTCCGGTGGCACCGTTCTCGTACAGCAGCTCGCATGTGTGTGCCATCGAGCCACCGGTGGCGAGCATGGGATCGAGCACGATGCAGACTCGGTCGGCCATGTCATCGGGCAGCTTGTTGACGTACGGCTTGGGCTTGAAGGTGGCTTCGTCGCGCGAGATGCCGATGAAGCCGATGTCGGCGCCGGGCATCAGGATCTGGGCAGCGTTGAGGAAGCCGAGACCGGCGCGCAGGACCGGAACGATCACCGGCTGCGTCGTGAGGATCTGACCCGTCGTCATCTCGACCGGTGTCTCCACGGCCACCTCGTGGGTGGCCAGCGAACGTGTGGCCTCGACGAGCAGCAACGCACCGATTCGTTCCAGCTCTTGCCGGAAGACGGCGTTCGGCGTGTTGCGATCGCGGACCTTCGTCAACGAGGCGGCAACGAGGGGGTGTTCGACGACATTGACTTCAACGGGCATCCGTTCATCTTGTCACGTCGCACGGCTGGGCACCCAGGACGCGATTGGTCGTGACGTCGGCAGCCCGAACGATGCGATCACGCTGCTCTCGAAGCGTGTCAAACCGCAGATTCGGTCGCCGCGGAGGGCAAGCACATAGACACCCGCCCCGACCGACGTGCCATCGGCGACGCGCACGAATGCCCCGAACGCCGGTTGACCGTTCGCCCGAGTCGGCACGAGGTCGAATCGGCGACCGGCGCTGAAGATGCTCTCGCTGAATCGAGCGACAGCATCTCGGCCGACGTATTCGAAAGGTATCGGGGGCATCGACATGAACACGTCATCGGTCAGCAGTGCGACCAGTGCATCGACGTCAGCGGATTCCCACGCTCGCACGAAGCTCGCCACGACAGCGTTCTCTGATGCGAGGCCGGCGGAACACGGACTGCGCTCGGTCTCGGGTGCTCGTCGCAACAGGCCGGCACGTGCTCGCTTCAGCGCGCTGGTCACCGACTCAACGGTTGCGCCCAACATGTCTGCCACCTCGTTCGCGCGAAATCCGAGTACGTCACGCAACACGAGCACGGCGAGCTGACGCGGTGGCAGCGTCTGCAACGCGGTGATGAATGCCAGGGAGACCGATTCGGCCAACTCGTAGCGGGCCTCGGGGCCGAGCGCGATTGCCGCTGGGTCGTCGAGCATCGAATCGGGATACGGCTGCAACCAACGGACTTCGCCGAACCGGGTCGGCGCAGGCGGCAGAACACCGGGCACGTCCCACGCCTTCGCCGGGCGCCGGCGAATCGCTCGACGCGCGTTCAGGCAACGGTTGGTCGCGATCTGGTAGAGCCAGGTGCGGAGTGACGAGCGTCCCTCGAATCCTGCGAAGTTCTGCCACGCGGCGAGCAAGGTGTCCTGCAGAGCATCCTCGGCGTCCTGGAACGATCCGAGCATCCGGTAGCAATGCACGTGCAACTCGCGGCGGTGCGGCTCGGCGAGCACTCGAAAGGCATCACCGTCTCCGGCCTTCGCCCTCGAGATCAGCTGTGCCGTGGCGACCGTCAACGTGTCCTTCTCCCCCGACTGTGTGTGTCCATCCTGATGGAGACACCGATGGCTGCGCGAACTGGGCGGTCGGCGGGCGCCCAATTCTGTCTCAGCGCGGTGTCTACCTCACGTGTCACAGAAGGCATCGACAAGGAGAACACACATGGGAAAGCTCGTGATCAGTACGAACGTGTCGCTCGACGGAGTGGTCCAGGACCCCGACGGCAAGGAGGGCTTTGTGCGGGGCGGTTGGTTCAGCCGGTTCGGCGGGAAGGACCTCGACGCATGGGGTGCGATCGAGTTCGAGGAGGCCCTCGACTCTGGGGCAATGCTGCTGGGCCGACGGAGCTACGAATGGTTCGAAGCTCGCTGGTCCTCCCGTCCGGGCGAGTGGGCGGACAGGTTGCGCAGCCTGCCCAAATACATCGTGTCGTCGACGCTGCACGATCCGCGCTGGGTCAATTCGACGGTGCTCGCGGGCGACCTGGCGAACGAGGTCGCGAAACTGAAGCGGGAACTCGACGGGGACATCATCGTCTACGCCAGCTACCAACTCGGGCGCGCGCTGATCGAGCACGATCTGGTCGACGAACTGCGCCTGTTCGTCTTCCCGGTCGTGGTCGGTGCTGGCGAGCGATTGTTCGGCCAGACCACCGGCATGAAAGGGATGCGGAGAATCGCCACCCGCACCGTGGGTGACGGTCTGACCTTCGTGACGTACGAGTTCACCCGCGGCTGACGCGGCTCCTACGCCCCGAGCGTCTGATCGGCGCGCAGCAGCGCGTAGCGCGGCTTGATGAGACCGTTGATGATCCGCAGGCGCTCGGGGAACGGTGCGAACGCACTCTTCATCGCGTTCACCGTCAACCACTCGAAGTCGTCGAGGCCCCAGCCGAACGCGTCGTGCAGTTGCGCCATCTCCTTCGACATCGAGGTGTCGCTCATCAGCCGGTTGTCGGTGTTGACCGTGACTCGGAACCGCAGCCGACGCAGCATGCCGATCGGGTGGTCGGCGATGGAAGCGCACACGCCGGTGTTGACGTTCGAGGTCGGGCACAGCTCGAGGGGGATGCGGCGGTCGCGGATGTAGGACGCGAGGCGACCGAGGGATTCGTCACCCCGTTCGCCCGTGATGTCGTCGACGATTCGCACGCCGTGACCGAGCCGTTCGCCACCGCAGAACTGGATCGCCTCCCAGATCGACGGCAGGCCGAATGCTTCGCCGGCATGGATCGTGGAGTGGAAGTTCTCGCGCTGCACGTACTGGAACGCGTCGAGATGACGGGTTGGTGGGTAGCCCGCTTCCGCGCCAGCGATGTCGAAGCCGACCACGCCGGCGTCGCGGGAACGAACCGCGAGCTCGGCGATCGCCAGCGACCGCGCCGCTGTGCGCATCGCAGAGAGGATCGCGTAGATGGTCAGGCTCGTGCCTGCGGATCCCCGGGCGAAGCCAGCGAGCACTGCCTCGACCACTTCGTCGAGTGTCAGCCCGGCTTCGGTGTGCAGCTCGGGGGCGAAGCGGACCTCGGCGTAGACGACGCCGTCAGCGGCAAGATCGGCGGCGCATTCATATGCGACGCGTTCGATCGCGTCGCGGTGCTGCATCACACCGCATGTATGCGCAAAGGTCTCGAGGTACAGGACGAGGTCGTTGCGCTTGGCCCCGCGGTTGAACCAATGGGCCAGCTCGTCGACATCGTGAGTGGGCAAGTTGGCGTAGCCGAATTCGTCAGCGAGTTCGACGACGGTGCGGGGACGGACGCCACCGTCGAGGTGATCGTGGAGCAGGGCCTTGGGGGCCTTGCGGATCAGATCCTGGATCACGCGGTGACGCGATCGGATCGGTCGAGCCGGCGCAGCGGCAGGTCGTCGTTGCGCTGCAGCCAGTTCCACGCCGGGTAGTCCGCCTGGCCGGAGATGCAGTGCAGCGAGAAGGCGTGGCGACTGTGCGCGGAGCGATTCACGTCGCTCCAGTGGGGAAGCAGGCCGTGCAGCACGACGAGCGTGCCGGCCGGAACCGGAAGCGGCGTGAGGTCGGTTGGTGCGGGCAGTTCGGAGGCGTCGAAGATGTCGAACACGGTGCCGTCGTCGTTGGTCTCACCCGCGCGTTTGAAGGCCTTGCGCAGACTCGTGCGGTGGCCGCCCGGAGCCGCCCAGAGACAACCGTTGTCGAGCGTGGCGTCTTCGATCGCGAACCAGAACCCGGTGACCGTCATCGGGTCGGTGTACAGAAACGTCGCGTCCTGATGGCAGCCGACCTCGCCACCGATGCGCGGTTGTTTGAAGATGTACATGCTCTGCAGCGCGAGAGCGTCGTCGAGACCGATGTCGGCCGCGACCCCGGCGAGATCGCTGGTGTAGCTGAAACGCTCGAACTCGTCGTCGAGGTCGTGCATCGCGTGGCCGATCTTGTTGATCGACAGCGACTTGTCTTGCGCCAACTGGCCGTCGGCATCGAACGCTTCCTCTTCGAAGAAGCACCACATCCCGTTCGCGGAATCGAGGAACTCGCCGTTCGAGATCCGCTCTTGGTCGTTGGTGGTGAACACGGTGCGCCGGCCGCTGGGCACGAATGCGTCGACGATCTCGACCGCCCGCTGCCGCAACGAAGCGCACGATTCGGCGCCGGCGAAACCTTCGATCACGAGGTAACCGTCTCGGTCGTAGCGGTCGATTTGCTCATCGGAAAGAACGCCTGCCATGGCGTCCACCGTAGCCTTTACGGCCATGGAACGCGACCCGTCCACCCCGACTGATTCCCTCACGGTGCTCGGCAGCACGGTGCGTCACGCCATCGAGCACGTCGAGGTGTTTCCCGCCCCGGCCGACATCACGTCGGTGCGATTCGTCAACGACGAGTTGGTGAGCATGTGTCCCGTGACCGAGCAGCCCGACCTCTCGAACGTCGTGATCGAGTACGGGCCGGACCGCCACTGCATCGAGAGCAAGAGCCTCAAGCTCTACCTGTGGGGATTCCGCGACCGTGCCGTGTTCGCGGAGGCGCTCGCGGCCGAGATCGCCCGTGAGGTGATGTCGACCGCCAAGCCGCGCTGGGTCAAGGTCACGCTCACCCAGAGGCCGCGTGGCGGCATCGAAGTGCAGGCGATCAGCGAGCTGCCGCGCTGACCACTATTGACTCTCGTACGGCTGGCCGGCGGCCCTCGGCGCCCGTGAGCGACCCACGAACCCGGCCACCACGATGATGGTCGCGAGGTACGGCGTCATCTGGATGAACTCACCGGGAATGCCGGTTTGAAGCAGGTCGAGCTTCTGCTCGAGCGCTTCGAAGAAGCCGAAGGTGAGCGCGCCGGCCAGGGCTCCAGTGGGGCTCCAACGGCCGACGATCACGACAGCGAGCGCGATGTAGCCGCGGCCGCTGGTGATGTTCTGGTTGAAGCGCGTCTCGGTGGCGGTCCACCATGAACCACCGAATCCGGCCACGGCGCCGGCCATGATCACGTTGCGGTACCGGAGGCGGTTGACGTTGACGCCGAGTGTGTCCGCCGCACGCGGGTGCTCGCCGATGGCGCGAGTGCGCAAACCCCAACGAGTCTTGGCGAACGCCCACGCGAGGAAGGCGACCATGCCGAACGCGAGGTAGACGTAGATGGTCTGCCGGAACAGGATCGGCCCGATGACGGGGATCTTGTGCAGCAGCGGGATGTTCAGCGGCCGCAGCGCGCGCACCTGGTTGTACGCCTGGTTCTTGGTGAGGATGCGGTTGCCGAGGAACGACGTGAGCCCGAGGATGAAGAAGTTGATGAAGAAGCCGACGATCACCTGATCGACCTTGAACCGGATCGACATCCACGCCAGCAGCCAGGCGAACAATGCGCCGACGACCATCGCCGCGGCAACGCCGACCCAAAAGGTGACGACCGACCCGACGAGCGCCGACGTGAACGCACCACTGAGCAGCAGACCCTCGATCGCGATGTTGACGATGCCCGAGCGTTCGCACATGATGCCGGCCAGGGCGCCGAAGATCAGTGGCGAGGTGTACGTGATCGCCTGGCTCAGCATCCCGACGAACGCGAAGCTGCGCGGTGCGGCGGCCCACGCGAGCAGCGTGAAGATGAACGCCACCGAGGCGACGGCGAGTACCGCGGTCTGCCACCGGCCGAGGCCGCGCATCAACTGCACGCCACCCATCGCGGCGAGCATCGCTGCAACGATCCACGCCAGCGGTGTGGCTGCGATGCCGAACGAATGGCCGCCGCTGAGGTTGAAGGTTGCAGTGCCGTCGTGGCTGGTGAGTCGCCACGCACACACGGCGGCGAGGATCAGGTAGACGATGCCGAGGTTGCGCGATCGTTTGATCTGCTCGATCGACCGACCGATGTTCTGCTGAACGTCGCGGTAGATCTCGGTTGGCGATGCCATCAGCCCCATCCCTTGAACAGCTGGGCGCCACTCTCGTTGCCCGTGGCTTTGAGTCGCCAGATGATGCGGGTCAACGACGGTGCGGCGACGAACAACACGATCAGAGCGCGGATCACGAGGACGAGATCGATCGGAACGTGGACGTCGAGCTGCATCTGCTGGCCGCCGGCCTGCAGCGCGCCGAAGAGCAGTGCCGCCGCGGTGGTGCCCCATGGCGAGGACCGGCCGAGGAGCGCGACCGCGATCGCGTCGAATCCGACGTTGCCGGCGAAGGTGGCGGTGGCGTGCCCCTGGTTGACACCGCCGAGGATCTCGCTGCCGCCACCGAGGCCGGCCAGCGCACCCGCGATCATCATCGCCCCGACCATCAGCCAGCCGGGGTTCATACCCGCATACCGAGCTGCTTCGGGATTGGCGCCGAGGGTGCGGAACTGGAAGCCGAGCTTCGAGCGGCTGATGAGCCACCAGACGAACACGACGCATGCGAGGGCAAGGATGAATCCGTAGTGGGCACGAAGCTCGATCGATGACCGATGCAAGAAGTTGAACAGAAAGGGCAGTCGAGCCGAGGGGAAGACGTCACGCGAGATCGCGTCGCGGGTGCCGTGCTTCTGGAAGGCCGTCGTCTTCAGCATCCACAGCACGGCGAAGCCCGCCACGTAATTGAGCATGATGGTGGTGATCACCTCGTGTGCGCCGGTGCGTGCCTTCAGCAGACCGACCAACCCGCCCCACGCGGCTCCGGCGATCGCTCCGGCTCCCATCGCGAGCACGATGTGGATCGGGGCCGGAGCGTGGAAGGCGAAGCCGACCCACACTGCAGCCATGCCGCCCGCGAACACCTCACCGGTGGCACCGATGTTGAACAGGCCCGCCTTGAACGCGATCGCCACACTGAGGCCGGTGAAGATCAACGGCGTCGCGTAGGTGATGGTCTCGCTGACGCCGCGCAGGCTGCCGAACGCGCCCTTGGCGAGTGCGATGTACGAGTCCTTGACGTTGGTCAACATGCCGCCGACGTCGCCGTGCTTGAGCTTGTCGAGGTCGGAGATGGCGATGATGAAGGCCGACAGCACCAGTGCGGTCAGCAGCGCCAGCGCGGTCAGACGGAGGCTGGCGAGACGTTGCGGCCAGGGCGAGTGCTCGTCCGGCTCGGCAACGGGCCCCGGAGGGATGGTCACAGCAGTCACGTCGAGTGATCTCCTTTGGCCCCGGCCATGTACAGGCCGACATCGTTGTGGTCGGTGTCGCCACGATTCAGGTTGGCGACGATTCGGCCTCCGAACATCACCAGGATGCGATCGGAGAGCGCCATGATCTCATCCAGCTCGGTGCTGACCACCAACACCGCGACGCCGCGATCGCGCAGGTCCACGAGCCGGTTGTGGATGTACTCGATCGAGCCGACATCGACGCCGCGGGTCGGCTGGCTGGCGATCGCGAGCTTGAGCGGGCGGCTGATCTCGCGCGCGACGATCACCTTCTGCTGGTTGCCGCCGGACAGCTTTCCGCAGCTGGTCTCGGTCGACGGCGTGCGGATGTCGAAGTCCTTCACGAGGCGTTCGGCCTCGGTGCGCGCCCCCGACCAGTTCATGTTGATGCCCTTGCTGAGCGGCGCTTCGTAGTAGCCCGTGAGCGCGAGGTTCTCGGTGATCGAGAAGCTGCCCACCAGGCCATCGCGTTGACGGTCTTCGGGGATGTGCCCGATGCCGGCCTTGTGCCGCTCGCGAGGCGAGAGCCGGGTGATGTTCTCGTCGTTGAGCGTGATCGTGCCCGAGATCGCCCGCCGCAAGCCGACCAGCGCCTCGACGAGTTCGCTCTGGCCGTTGCCCTGCACGCCGGCGATGCCGACGATCTCACCGGCATGGACTTCCATGCTGACGTGGTTGACGAGGTAGCGCCCGTCCGGGTCGGTGACTGCGAGATCGGCGACCTCGAGTGAGATCGGTCCCGGGTCGGCCTGGGCCTTGTTCACCACGAGCTCGACCGGGCGGCCGACCATCATCTCCGCCAGCTGGGCGGGGGTGGCGGTCGTGGGGTCTGCCTCGCCGACGGTCTTGCCGCGCCGGAGCACGACGATGCGGTCGCCGATGCGCAGGGCCTCTTTCAGCTTGTGGGTGATGAACACCACGGCGCAGCCTGACGCGGTCAGGGTCTCGACGATGCGGAAGAAGTCCTCGATCTCCTGCGGCGTGAGCACCGCCGTCGGCTCGTCGAACACCACGATCTTGGCGTCGCGGAACAGGACTTTGACGATCTCGATTCGTTGTCGGATGCCGACGGCGAGGTTCTCGGTGACGGCATCGGGGTCGAGGTCGAGCCCGAAGTCGCGGGACAATTCGGTGACTCGCTGGCGTGCCCGTGACCGGTCGAGCCGACCGAATGACATCGTCGGCTCGACGCCGAGGATGACGTTGTCGGCAACCGTGAAGTTGGGGACGAGCATGAAGTGCTGATGCACCATGCCGATGCCCGCTTTGATCGCGTCACGAGGGGAGTGAAACCGCACCGGCTCGCCATCGATCAGGATCTCACCCTCGTCGGCGCGATAGAGGCCGTAGAGGATGTTCATCAGAGTGCTCTTGCCGGCCCCGTTCTCGCCCAGCAGCGCCAACACCTCGCCCTCGCGGACGGTCAGGTTGACGTCGTCGTTCGCCACCACACCGGGGAATCGCTTCGTGATACCACGCAGCTCGAGTTCCATTGAGCCCCTTTCAGAACGGCGACCATAGCGCAGCGGCGCGAGGCCACCGCGCCCGAAACGGGTGAAACTGCCCGAACCGAAACCATCGTTGGCGGCTCGGGCGAAAACGAGGTGAGGGGCCCCGAAAGGCCCCTCACCATCACATGATCACGATTCGATCAGGACGTGACGGACTTGATCTTGCCCGAGATGAGGTCGGCCTTGATCTGCGTCAGCTCGTCCTGCAGCGCCTGGGGCACCTTCGAGGCGAAGTCGTGGAAGTCGGCCAGTCCGACGCCGTCGTTGGCGAGCGTACCGAGGTACGAAGCGCCCGGCTTGCCGGTCTTGACGATGTTCTGGACCGTGTCGTACACGGCGTTCTCGACGTGCTTCAGAACCGACGTGAGGTACACGCCCTTGTCCTGCGGGTTGCTGACGTACTGATCGACGTCGACTCCGATGACGGAGATCTTCCCGCTCGAGCTGGCGTACGACGCTGTACCGAGGCCAACGCCACCGGCGACGGGGAAGACGATGTCTGCGCCCTCGTCGGCGAAGCCCTGGGCCAAGGACGTGCCCTTGTCGAGGCTGGTGAAGTCACCGGCGAACGAACCGTTCTTGCCGTCCCAGCCGAGCACCTTCACGGTGGTGCCCTTCTGTGTGTTGTGGTAGTTCACGCCGTTGAGGAAGCCGGTCATGAAGATGTCCACCGGCGGGATGTCGATGCCGCCGTAGGTGGCAACGGTTCCGGTCTTGGTCATGCCTGCGGCGAGGTAGCCGGCCATGAAGGACGGGTCAGCCGTGTTGAACAGCAGCGGGCGGACGTTCGGCAGGGCCTTGTCATCGCTGAAGTCGTCGGGCGTACCGTTGTTGTCCTGCGCCGACGAGTCGATGATCGCGAACTGCTGGTTCGGGTTGGCCTTCGCCGCCGTTGCCGTTGCGCTGTCGAGGTTGAAGCCGACCGTGATGATCACGGCGCACTTCTTCGACAGGAAGCTCTGGATGTTCGGCGCATAGTCGGCGTCGGTCTTCGACTCGAGCAGATCGGCCTTCGTGCCGAGCTTGGTCGCGGCGGTGGTGACACCGGCGTAGGCCGACTGGTTGAAGCCCTTGTCGTCGACGCCACCGGTGTCGGTGACCTCGCAGGCCGTGACCGTGGCGGGGTCGAGCGAGCTGCCCGTCGCCTCGGAGCCAGCCGTCGAACCGGACGTCGCCGTGGTCGCCGATGTGGCCGTGCTACCGGCTGTCGATGAAGCCGTGCTGCTGGCTGTCGACGAAGCCGTCGAGCCGGCGGTCGATGCGGCTGTGGTGGTCACTGCCGCGCCGGTGGTGGTCGTGGCAGCCTTTTTGTCGCTGCCGCACGATGCGGCCATCAGGCCGCAAACCGTGGTGATTGCGAGCGCGCTGAGCACCTTGTTGCTCTTCCGCATTGCTCCCCCTTGTGTGGATAGTTGTAGGCAGTCGGTGGTATCCGACTGGCCGAGAGCCTACCCTGCCTGCGCGGGTGTCACGACCAAGACAACGTGCCTCGCGTACGCTGAAACACAACGTTCATGGACCCGCAACGCCCCCAACGATCATTGCCGAGCCGCCCGCCCAACGGCGCCCCTCGTCGGCGACGCAGCAAGCGCACGTATGCCGTTCGGCGAGTCGTCGCGTTGGTCGTCATCGTGGCAGTCGCGTATGGCGTCGTGGCCCTTGCGCGGTCGGTGCTCGGGGGCAACGGCACTCCTACCGCCGCCGCCCCCACCACAGCGGCGGGTGCTGATCCGGGGTCGACCTCCACGTCGGCGGCGGGCACCGGTGGCACGACACCCGTCGATGCATCGACGAGCCTGCCGGCCTCGGCCGACCCAGGGCAGCCTCCCTCGGCGGCCGACCCCGCTCGCGTGGTCCTCACGGGGGACAGCGAGGCGGGTGGGTTCGCGCCCTATCTGGAGAAGATGCTCAAGCAGACCGGCGTCGTCGACCTGAGCGTCGATTACAAATCGTCGACCGGTCTCGCCCGGCCCGATTACTTCAACTGGCCGGACCGTCTCGCGTCGCAACTCCCGATCGTCAACCCCGACATCGTGCTCACGCTGTTCGGCGGCAACGACGCCCAGTCCCTGCTCGACGTCGACAAGACGGTGGTTCAGTCCAAGGTCGGCAGCGATGCGTGGAAAGCCGAGTACGGCAAGCGCGTCGGCGCGGTCATGGACCTCCTCAGTGGCGGCGGTCGGACGCTCATCTGGATCGGCGTGCCCAACGCCGAGAGTCCCAACCTCGACAACCTCAAGTTCGTCAACGAAGTGGTGCAGGACGAGATCACCAAGCACCCCAAGGTGATCTTCATCGATTCGTGGAAGTTGTTCTCGGGGATCGATGGCGGGTTCGCGGCGTACGCCCAGGATCCGGCCGACGGCCAGTACAAGCCGGTCCGCGCCGCGGACGGTTTCCACCTCAACGCGACGGGCGCCACGATCCTGGCCGAGACCGTCTCGGCGGCCGTGATCACCGAGCTCCGCAAACGCGGCGCAAGCATCTGATCCTTGACGATTCCTTGACGGTCCAGGTCACGGCGTGTGCAGACGATGGCTTGCGGTTTCGTAGGTCGATCGGCCCATTCTCAGTCTTCCCTTTACCACGTGGCGTGGTTGGACGTAACATCTCGTGGTAACAAGGGATGCACTGATCTGCTGAGCGAAGTGGTCGCGATGACTCAGCGGGGAGCAAGCGCGAAACCGGCCCTGCAGGCGACAACCGCCTGAGATGCACTCACAAAGGTGGTACGAGGCACATGGTTTCGAAACTCGCTCTCGGCTCGGCGCTGCTCGCCGGATGTCTGTCGCTCGTGGCCCCCACCATCACCCATGCCGACTCGAACATCGGCACCATCTGTTCCGTCGAGCAGTACTCGTGGGTCGGGCCGGCACTGCTCAATCCAGGGGGTTCGTTCGACTCCGGCATCTCCATCCCTGATCAACTCGGGACACAGCTCTCCGTCACAGCGGTCGATTCGTCGGCCAGTCCGGTGGCGGCGACGGGTGTCACCGTCAGCATCGGCAGCACCGCCGCCTCCGCCGGTGTTCCGATCGCTGGCGGTGACATCATCGTCGGCTACAGCGGCACCGGACCCGTCCAGATCCTGTCGGTCGGGGTCACCGTGAACCGCTGTCACGAGGTCGCCTCCGAATCGGTTTCGGCAGTCGCGGTTCCTGTCTCGTCGTCCGTCGGCACGTCGAAGACGGCGGTCCTGTCGTCGAACGCGGCGTCGATCGCCGTCCTGCCGACGACAGGCAAGGCGAGCGCAGTCGTTCTCGAATCAGCGGCAATCGTACTGATGTCAGGGCTTGCGCTCCTGGGTCTCGGCCGGCGTCGTCGCCCCGTGGTCTGACGACGGCTACTGGCCGCGGCCGCGCGACATGATGCCGGCGCGACGCTCGGCGACCTTGTCGGGGCTGAACATCGTGCGCCTCCAGGCGACGCTGTCGCGGTTCTCGATCGCCCATCCCGGTTCGTCGCGCGTGATCTCGGCATAGGTGCGGCGAATCTGGCGCACACCGGCCTGGTCGTTGCCACTGATGTCGCGGGCGAGGCGTCGAGCGGTCGGCATCAGATCGGCGTGGGCGACGACGTGATTCACGAGGCCCCATTCGTGGGCTTCTGCCGCACTGAGGAAGTTGCCGGTGAAGCTCATCTCCCGAGCGCGGCGGACGCCGATCGCCTGCGGGAGCAGAACGGTCAGGCCCCAACCCGGCATGACCCCGACGCGCGAGTGCGTGTCGCCGAACTTGGCGAGTTCACTGGCGACGAGGAAGTCGCAGTTGAGCGCGAGTTCGAAGCCGCCGGTGATGGCGACTCCGTTGATCGCTCCGATCAGTGGCTTGGACAGCGTCGGAAACGGACCGCGTTCGGGTTGGGTCGAGCTCGCACCCCCGCCCAGCGTTCCGGCCGATGATCCCAACTCCTTCAGATCGAGGCCGGCGGAGAACGCCGGATCAGTACCCGTCAGGATGATCACGTCGACCTCGTCGTTCGCATCAGCCTCGATCAACAGACGCGGCAGCAGCGACAACACCTCGCTGCTGAGCGCGTTGCGCGCCTCGGGCCGGTTGAGGGTGACGGTCGCGATTCGTTCGCTGACTTCGAGGAGGACCACGTCTGACATGACCTCGATGCTGACACCGGGACGACGACGACGGCGAGTTCGACGCTTCCGGCCAGATCAGTCGGCGTCGTCGGCAGGCAGGAAGCTGAGCTTGAGATCGCCGAGACGCACGAGCGTCGTCGCGATCCACGAGCCGAGCGCGCCGAAGTGTTCGTCGAGCAGTTTGCTCGCACCGTCGGCCAGCGTTTCCTCGGCCAGCTCGTACAGGCCCTCGTAAACGATCTCGATCGCATAGTCGGGTATCGCGGCCGCCTCGGCGATGTAGCCGATCTCGACGGTGGCGCCAGCGCGTTCGAGCCGCTCGTTGCCGATCAGCGGACTGGCCTCCGGGAGAACCGACTGCACATGTTGGGGGTCCGGCTGCTCGCGGAGTCGTTGCACCCGGAAGCCGATCTCGATCTCGATCGATGGCGGTTCGTCGAACACTTCCTCGATGTACCAACGGCGATACGCCGTCTGGCTCCACGTCGGCCAGTCGAACGAGATGTGGGCCACGACACGGGGCGGCTGGCCTTCACCCGGCAAGCCATAGCTGGTCTCCCAGGTGACGTCGCCGAGCAACACGTCGACCTGGAAGTGCTCCTCGAACGCCTGACGCTCGAGGAAGGCGCCTTCGAACGCGTCGCGCAGCGCGCCGATGGCATCGGTGAAGACGTGGTCGAGCATGCGTCAGGCTCCGGACCGTTCGTACAGCAGCGGTTGGCCCTCGGTCATCCGGATGCGGTGCCGAGGTCCCCAGACGTGAGGGTCGCCTGATTCGTAGCCGGCGTCGCGTTCCCACATCATGACGAGATCGTCCTCGTCCTTGACGATCACCGTGACGTAACGCTCGATCCCGCGAACTTCGATCAGCGCCCGCAATCCGGTGAACGAGCCGGCTTCGGCGAGCGTCGCCAGTGTGACGTACGTGGGCGGAGTCAATGGAAGGTCGGACGCGATCGCGGCGCGCGCCGACATCCACTGTTCGGCGACGATCTCGTGGTCGTCGATGGTCACCTCTCCGCCGGACCACGGCACGACGAAGAACCATGTCGTGAACCGCTTCGGGGCGACGACCGGTGGCGTCCAGTGCGAGAGCGCGATCAGCTGGGTCGGATCGACGAACAGACCTGCCTCCTCGGCAGCTTCGCGGACTGCGGCCGAGGCAGCCCGCTGGAGATCGTCGTCGCCGGAATCGGCGTCGTCGACGCGCCCGCCCGGGAACACCCACATCCCGGCGAAGGCTCCGACGGCGCTTCGTTTCAGCAGCAATACCTCGAGCCCGTCCGAGCCTTCGCGAGCGATGACGACCGTGGCGGCCGGTCTCGCAGAGGGCAGATCGGGCGGCGCATTCACGCCGCAACCTTGGCACATGAGACAATCGGATCATGAGTCTTGTCGAGATCACCACGAGCGACCGCGTCGCGACGCTGACGCTGAACAACCCCGCCGAGCGCAACACGCTCACCGCACCGATGGTGGCCGAGATCGTCGCGGCGATGGATGCCATCGAAGCCGATGACGGCATCGGCGCCGTGGTCGTCACCGGCACCGCGCCGGCGTTCTGCGCGGGGGCCAACCTCGGCAACCTTGCCGAATCGTCCGAGGCCAGCCTCGGCAGCATCTACGAGGGCTTCCTGCGCATCGCTCGCAGCCCACTGCCCACCCTCGCCGCCGTGAACGGTGCTGCGGTCGGGGCAGGCATGAACCTCGCCCTCGGTTGCGATGTGCGCATCGCTGCCCGTCGGGCCAAGTTCGACACTCGATTCCTGCAGATCGGGATTCATCCCGGCGGCGGGCACACGTGGATGCTCCGTCGCATCGTCGGACCTCAGGCGGCGATGGCGGCCGTCGTGTTCGGCGAGGTGATGGACGGTGCCGAAGCCGAGCGAGTCGGCCTCGTCCATCGCTGCGTCGACGACGATCAGCTGATGGCCGTCGCCCAGACGATGGCTGCCCGCGCGGCCACGGCGCCACGAGAGTTGTCGATCATCGTCAAGCAGACGATCAACGACATGGCCGACATCGACAACCACCCGGCGGCCGTCAAACGCGAACTCGATCCCCAGGTGTGGAGCACACGGCAGCCGTGGTTCGCAGAACGGATCGCCGCGCTCCAACAGAAGATCTCGTCGAAGAGTTGACGAACAACTGACGCAAGACTGCCAGGAATGCCTTCCCACGCGGCCCGGACGGGTGTACGTTCATGCTGCAAGGGGAGCCCATCAAAGAATCCGAACGTTTTTACGCAGGAGGTCACGATGAGTCAACGGCATCACATGCAGGAAATGGCACCGCCACCGAAGATGGACTTGCGAGCGCACGCCCATAACGAGCGGCACCGGATCCACAGTGAGCTCAATTCTGTCGCCAGCCAGGTCAGCTCCGGCCTCGAAGCCGAAGATCTGCACGAGCCCGGGCGAGCATGGGTGCCCCTCCACCACCACGATGCCGAACGTGGAAAGGCGAGCGGAGCCAAGAGCGCTCCCCGCCACTGGAAGATGAAGATGTGGAAGCGGCGGACGACGGTTCGTCAGGCCAAGGCCGTGATGATGCGGACGGTCGCCGAACAGGCGTAAGCCACCAGCGGTTCGCCGCGAGCGCCGCCTACAGCCACGCGGCGACGAGCTCATCCTTGCGGATTGCCCACTCCTCGGCGGTGACGCCGTAACGCACGTGGTCTTCCCACAGCCCGTTGATCTCGAGGAATCGCAGCGCAACACCTTCGTCGCGCAAGCGCAGCTTCTCGACGACGCGGCGACTGTTGTTGTTGCGCGGAATGATGCAGATCTCGAGGCGATGCAGCCGCAATTCCTCGAATGCGAAGCGCATCAGGACGCACACACCTTCGGCGACGTAACTGTGGCCGGCTCTGGCCTGATCGATCCAGTAACCGATGGTGCCCGTCTGCTGCGCGCCGCGAACGAGGTTGTTGAGATTGACCTCGCCCACGATCGCGTTGTCGACGAACAGGCCGAACGCGTAGGCCACGCCCAACTGTCGGTCACGGTCGCGGGCGGAACAACGCGAGGCGAACACGTCGCGGTCGCGCGTCGGGTCGCCCTGACCAGCGATGCGTGACGGCTCCCACGGAAGGAGCCAACCCTCGTTGCGCAGGCGCACATCGCTCCAGCCCGGGAAGTCAGGTGCGACGAGCGGCCGCATCATCACCCGTTTGCCGTAGAGGCGGAGACCGTTCAGCGGTGGCAACGACGGATGGTTGAAGGCTCGGCGATCGACGCTCATCGCGACGCGTCCACGACTGCAGCGTCGAGGTGCGCGGCCGCGACGTCGACGTCGACGCCCGATTCGGTCTCGATCGCAACTTCGTCGAGTCGCAGCGAACGCATGATCGCGACGAGGACACAGCAGCCGGCGATGATCTGATCGACGAGTTCGGTGGGCAGGCCGGGATTGCGACGACGGTCGGCGATGACTTCGGTGGCAACGGTACGGAAGACGTCTTCGGCGGCGTCGCGGCTGAGGGTGAACAACGGACTGGCAACGGTGGCGCCGTGTTCGATCGCGGCGATGGCCCGCGCGAGTGCTCCCGTGATCACGACCGGCGCGGCATCGCCGAGTCCGGGCAGCTCGCGCAACGCATCGTCGAGGTGATCGGTCGCGTCCCCGATCGCGTTGGTGAGGTCTTCGGGCTGCGGCGGGTCGCTGGTGAAGTGTCGTGCGGTGAGCGGTGTGGCACCGCACGGCGCAATGAACGCGCCATCGCATTCGATGCGAATGGTCTCGCGACCGATGTCGATCCGAGCCTCGGTCACGACCGCACCGCTTCGATCCGCTCGGCCACCCATCGGCCGACAGGGTCGTCGCCTCCCGCGAGAAACCAGCCGTAGTGGGCATGCAAGCACTTGACGCCCATTCGCGTGCCGCCGACACCACCGGACGGGCGGGGTCCGACGTGCAGCGCGGGAATCGCTGCATCGCGCTCGCTGGCGTAACGAGCGTGGGCGTCGGCGATCGCGTCGGGCTCGATCGATGCTTCGGCCTCGCGAACGCCACCGGCCGCTTCGAGCCGACCGACCGCAGCGACCTCGGACCGCCCGATCAACCAGTAACGAGTGGGCATCGGCGTGCCGTCGTCGAGCAGCGGATCGTTACGGAGCACCACCGGATCGCCGTCGAGGTTGCGCACGACCACCTCGAATCGACCCTGCGGCTCGCGGCCGAGCAGCTCGCGTACTCGTTCTCGATCGTCCATCTCCCGATCGACATTAGACACTGCTCGCGGCTCGATGTCTGGAGAACGTCGAAATTGTGGCTCGCGGGTGCTTACTTCTTGCGCCGGCTGAGGGCGAAGATCAGAACGATGATGCCGGCGAGCGCAGGCAACAGGCGCTTCAGCATCGCGCTGCCGCCGAGGCTGAACGCGTCGATCGGCTCGGCCGCGGGACCGTTGATCTTGCGCACGGTCGGCTTGGTCGGTGCGTCGTCGGCTGCCGCAACGGGCGTCGGTTCGACCGCGGTGTCGTCATCTGTCGTGGCTGCGTCGGCAGATGTAGCGGCGTCGACAGTCGGTTCTGCGGCAGGCTCTGCCGTGACCGGCTCGGCCGCCGCGGCGGCCTTGTCGACGCCGTCGGCGACGAGCATCGCGTCGAGGTTCTTGGAGAACTGCACCATCAACTTCGAGCTGATGTCGGCCAGCGCGCCGCGACCGAACTGGGCCACCTTGCCGGTCATGTTGAGGTTGGTGTGGACGACGCACTTCGCGCTCGTCGGCGTCAACTCTTCCAGCGTTGCGGTGATCAGTGCCGAAGCGTTGCCGTTGCCCTTGGTGTCGCGACCGTCACCTTTGAGGACGGCGCGGTGGTTGGCGTCATCGCGCTCGACGAACGAGGCCTCGCCCTTCAGCGCGGCGCTGATCGGGCCGACCTTGACCTTGACCACCCCGCGGTAGATGTCGCCTTCGATCTCCTGCAGCTCGGCACCCGGAAGGCACGGTGCGATCCGCTCGACATCGGTGAGGACAGCCCAGGCCTCGTCGATCGGGCGATTCACTGTGAATTCGTTGACGAGTTCCATTGTCGGAGATCCTCCATCGTGTCGATGTCCGCAGGTGAACCGGTGCAGGCTACCTCGGCAACGAGCTCGGGCCGTAGAGCGATCAGGCTACGGGCGCCCTGGTCGCCTGCGGTCGGGAGCAGCGACCAGATCGATCGATGGAGGCGCACGGGGTTGCCGCGTTTGCCGGCATACGTGGCGACCGCGATCGGCGAATCGGCAGCCGCGACGGCCCGCCACGCCTCGGGCGTCACGAACGGTTGATCGCCGAGACCGACGACGACCGCATCGGCACCGAGTGTGGTCGCGGCGACGATGCCGGCCTGCAATGACGTCGCCTGACCGTCGGCCCATTGGTCGTTGTGCGCCTCGATGACGTCGGACGGCAGATCGAGCGCGACCGAGCCGGTGACCACGACGACGTGATCGAGGCCGGCGGCTCGCACCGCATCGAGTGCCCAGCGATACACGCTCTGCTCACCGAGCACCGCGAGCAGCTTGTGGGAGCTGCCGTCGAACCGGCTGCCGGCGCCTGCCGCGAGCACGACGGCACACGTCACGATCGGTGACATGTGCGGGGTCGATGACTTGGTCGAGGTCGATTCGTGGCGTGCCGGATCGGTGGAAGACGCTGCGGACACGTCCCACACACTGCCGCATTCGGTGGACAGTGCCCGAACGGTCGGGGAGAAATACATGACGAAAGTGTTACGAAGGGGTTGATTGTTGCATTTTGATGTCGTTATCATGTCGCCCATTACGACAGCGGCCGTGCAAATGGTTGCTTTCGTCATACAGCGTGGCGCTCTCGTTTGGCGCCCGTGACCTGAGCGGGCAATCGCTCAAGCCACGACATCTGTTGTCGGCCACCACGGCGGCAATCGGATGCGTCAGACGAAGGGACAGATCTGAATGCAACAGGTTTCTGTGCATCTCATCGAAGAGCAGCTCGGCGCGACGCCGATGCTCGGCACGCCGCACGTCGGGTCACCGCGCAGCTGGGTTGGCCGGGCAGCGCTCGCCGTCGTCGTCACGGCGACATGCTTCGGCGGTCTCGCCATGACGGCTCCGTCCGTGCTCGCCGCGCCGACCAGCAATCCCACGGCCGCTTCCGCTCGGGTCCGGGTCGACGACCCGATGGCCACGACGGCAACCCAGGCGCTCGCCCAGCTCCAGGCTTACCTGCGCACCGGCGAGGCGTCGATGCTTGCCGCCTACCGGGCCACACGGAACGCGATCGCGACCGAGATCGCCAACCGGATCGACATCGATTCGGCGCGGATGTCGGCAGCGTGGGACGCCGCCGACCTTCAGCACCAGATGGCGCTGATGGCAGCCTTCACTCAGCTCGGCGTGCCGTACCGCCACAACACGAGCAAGGCCGGTGAAGGCTTCGATTGCTCGGGTCTGACGACCTATGCGTGGAACGTCGCCGGTGAGACACTCACCCGTCAGTCTGGTGCTCAGATCCGGGCCGCGGCCTCGCGGACGATCGATACCGCACAGGCGGGAGACATCGTCTACTTCCCCGGACACGTGATGCTCTACCTCGGTGTCGACAAGGCGATCGTTCACGCGCCGAACACCGGTCGCAACGTCATGGTCGACGCGATGCCACTCAAGCGCAGCGTCCGCTTCGGTGATCCGACAGCAGGCTGAGAGTCAGCCGTGGATCGCGCCTTCGCTGTCGCGTAGTGACGGTGTTTCCCGTCCGGTGCGGCGGGCGATGATCTCGGCACAGATGGCGATCGCGGTCTCCTCGGGCGTGCGTGCTCCGATGTCGAGCCCGATCGGCGACATCAACCGCGCCACCTGATCGGGTTCGTTCAGACCGGCTTCGGCCAGGCGCTGCATCCGCTTGTCGTGCGTCTTGCGGCTGCCCATGACACCGATGTAGCCGACCCTGGTGCCGATCGCCCCCATGACCGCAGGGACGTCGAACTTCGCGTCGTGAGTGAGGACGCACACGGCGTCGCGAGGCCCGAGTGTGTTCCCGCGCTCGGTGAACAGTTTCCCCGGCCACGACACCAGCACTTCGTCGGCCATCGGAAACCGTCGGCGGGTGGCGAACACTTCGCGGGCGTCGCACACCGTGACCCGGTAGCCGAGCACCTTGGCGACTTTGGCCAACGCGGCGGTGAAATCGACTGCGCCGAAGATCCACATCTGCGGCGGCGGCGAGAAGCTCTCGACGAACACGCTCACCGTGTCGGTGTCGGCGAGATCCTCTGGGGTGGTCTCACCGCGCGGGCCGTAGTGCCGGACCCCCGTCGTCGCCGCTTCGAGTTCGGCCAGCGCATCGCGGGCGACGATCCGGTCGAGTTCGGGGTCGCCCAGCGAGCCCTGTGCCGGCTCGTCCGGCAGGATCAGCAACTTGGCGCCGATGTTCGGACCGTCGATGACGGTGACGAGACCGACCGGCTGGTCGTTGCGGATGCAATCGCGGAGCTGGGTGTAGAGCGTCACGAGCGCGTCACCAACTGAGCGGTTCGATGAAGAGGTGGATGATGCCACCGCACGTGAGGCCGACGGCGAAGGCTTCGTCGTCGCTGTAGCCGAACGTGACCATCTTCGGTTGCTGGTCGCCGTGGAGGATGCCGAGGGCCTCGCCGACGACGGCGCCCTCGACGCATCCGCCGCTGACCGAGCCGGCGACTTCGCCGTCCTCGTTCACGGCCATGGCCGCACCGGGATCGCGCGGGCCGGAGCCCTCGATGTTGACGACCCGCGCCACGGCCACCCGCCGGCCGTTGCTGCGCCAGCGTTCGATGTCGTCGAGGATCTCACGCATGATGCACTCCCGCTGACGCGCCGGAGATGACCCGGGCCAGTTCTTCCATTGCTGCCAGTGAGTGACCTTCCACGAAGTGATCAACATACGGCAGGGCCGCAGCCATTCCCCGTGCCAGCGGCGCGTACCCGGGAGTCACCTTGAGTGGGTTGACCCAGACGAGATCGTGGGTGATGCGTTGCAGGCGTTGCATCTGTTCGGCCAACAGTTGCGGGTCGCCGCGGTCCCAGCCATCGCTGAGCACGACGACGATGGCCCCGCGAGCCATGCCCCGCACGCCCCATTCGTCGTTGAACCGGCGCAGGCATTCGCCGAGCCGCGTGCCCCCGCTCCAGTCGCTGACGCGGGCGCTGGCGAGGCTCAGTGCCTTGTCCGGATCGCGGCTGTCGAGTTCCTTGGAGATCCGCGTCAGGCGGGTGCCCATCGCGAACGCCTCGACCCGCTGCCGGCCGGCGACCGCTGCATGCACGAAACGCAGCAGGGCTCGCGCGTAGGGCTCCATCGAGCCGCTGACGTCGAGCAACAGCACCAGTCGGCGCATCCGGTCGCCGGGCTCGCGCCAGTAGCGCCGCATCGGCTCACCACCGGCACGCAGCGAGGCGCGAACGGTGCGGCGGATGTCGGGGCGATGTTGATTGCGCTTGGCGGCAACCAGTCGCAGCGACCGTCGCGGCGGGCCGACGAAGCGCAGGCGCTGCATCATCTGCTGGGCCTGGCGCAGCTCGTCGTCGCTGTACGCACCGAAGTCCTTCTGACGCAAGACCTCGGCCGCGCTGAAGCGCAGCTGGATCGTCTCGTCGTCGTTCGGATCGCCGGCATCGCCGCCGCCGTCGTCGGCATCACCGTCGTCCATCTCGATCGTGATCCGCTGTGGCTCTTCGAAGACGTCGAACTCGGTATCGCTGGTGCGTGCATCCCAGAAGACGGCGAAGGCGCGGTCGAACAGAGGGAGATCTTCTGGCCGACGGACGAGCGTCGACCGCGCCGACCAGTAGACCGCGCCGCGTTGATCGATGCCGGTCGCTCCGAGCGCCTCGGTGAACGTCAGGACGCAGCCGACGGGAACGCTGAGACCCAGCCCGCGCAACACCCGGGCGAACGCAGTGGCGATCTTCTCAGCGCCCTCGAGGACGGCCGCGTCGTCGATGTCCGTGGGTCCTGACATCAGGCGCGGGACATGCCCCGCTCGAACGCTTGCTTGACGAGATCGCCGACGCCGTGTTGATGGACACGCTCGACGTCCTCGCGGTACTTCAGCACGGCGCCGAGTGTCGTGCGCACCGATGCTTCGGAGAGCTCCGTCAGACCGAGGCGGCCGAGCGCGGTTGCCCAGTCGATGGTCTCGGCCACGCCCGGTGGCTTGTAGAGGTTGAGCCCGCGCAGGATCTCGACCGCTGCCGCGACCTGGCGTCGGAGCATCTCGGTGACGTGCGGGACGCGGAGGCGGACGATCTCGACCTCGCGCTCGAACGTGGGGTGCTCGACCCAATGGTACAGGCAGCGGCGCTTGAGGGCGTCGTGTACGTCGCGGGTGCGGTTGCTGGTGAGGATCACGATCGGTGGACGTTCGGCTTGAAAGACACCGAGCTCGGGGATCGTGATCTGGAAGTCCGACAGCACCTCGAGCAGGTAGGCCTCGAACTCGTCGTCGGATCGATCGACCTCGTCGATCAGCAGGATCGGGGGAGGACCCGGCACGGGCGTGATCGCCCGCAGCAACGCCCGCTTGAGCAGGAAGCGTTCCTGGTACAGCTGGCCCTCGAGCGCCTCTGTGCCGACGCCTTTGGCCTCGCCGCTCGCCTCTGCGGCGCGCAGGTGCAACAGCTGGCGGCTGTAGTCCCAGTCGTACACGGCCTGGCTGGCGTCGATGCCCTCGTAGCACTGCAGGCGGATCAGCTCGCCACCGGTCCACCGGCTGAGCACTTTGGCGACCTCGGTCTTGCCGACACCCGCCTCGCCTTCGAGCAACAACGGCCGGCGCAGGGCGAGGGCGAGGAAGATCGCGGTCGTCAGTCCCTCGTCAGCGAGGTACCCGTGATGGGCAAGAGCGACGGCGACATCGTTGACGGTGTGGGTCGGTTGCGACATCACTTTCAGACTACGGGGAGGTGAGCTGTACGCACGGCACTCGATCCGCGAAGATCAGGGGGTGAGCGCGGAGTGGAATGACGCTGAACAGTCGTGGACGATCCGGTTGTGGAGCTCTGCCGCGACCACAGCGACTGTGCTCGTCGTCGATCGCCGTGAGCCGATGGTGGCCGTGGCGATCGTCGGGATGTCCCGTGTCGGCGACCTGTGGACGGCCGAATTGTCGTCGGCCATCGTCGGCACAGCGGATCTGTACGGATTCCGCGTCGACGGCCCTCGTGGTGCGAACTCACGTTTCGATCCTTCGAAGCTGCTCGTCGACCCCGAAGCCCGTGAGGTGTGGTTCCCGCCCGACCACGACCGCGACGAGGCTGCCATCCACGGCGCCGACACCATCGGTCGCTCACCGTTCGGCGTGCTGCGGCGCCGCTCACGACCGGAACCAGTTCGCGGCGGCACCCGCCACAGTGCCAATGATCTCGTCGTCTACGAGCTGCATGTCCGCGGTGCAACGATTCACGCTCCTCACGTGCCGGAAGCAGTTCGGGGGACGTTCGCCGGTCTGGCCCATCACGTCGGATACATCGCGTCGCTCGGTGTCACCGCGGTCGAGCTCATGCCGGTGCATCAGTTCGACCCGGCCGAGGGCAACTACTGGGGCTACATGCCGCTGGCGTGGGACGCACTGCACCACGGCTATGTCGCAGGTGACGATGCAGATGGCGAGTTCGCCGCAATGGTCGATGCGTTTCATGCCGCCGACATCGAGGTGTTGATCGACGTCGTCTACAACCACACGACCGAAGAGGACGACAAAGGCCCTACATACAACCTGCGCTCGATCGACGATGCTGCGTACTACGTCCTTCACGACGACGGTCAGTACCGCGACGACGCCGGCTGCGGGAACGTGGTGCGTGCTGCCCATCCGGCCGCGTCGGCGCTGATCCTCGGCTCGCTGCAACGCTACGCCGATCTCGGAGTCGACGGCTTTCGCTTCGATCTCGGGACGCTGTTGGCCCGCGGTCTCGACGGCCAGGTGCAGGATCGCAGCGAGGTGATCGACGCGATCTCGGCGTTCGCCGCTGCACGGGGTCTGCGCCTGATCACGGAGCCATGGGACCTCGCCTCGTATCAACTCGGTGAGTCGTTTCCCGGACGATCTTGGGGTCAGTGGAACGGAAAGTTCCGTGACGACGCTCGGTCGTTCCTGCGGGCCGAGAACGGCGCAGCGGGGCCAGTCGCGCAACGTATCAACGGAAGCCCGGACCTGTTCGGAGCCGAAGCATTTCGCAGCATCAACTTCATGACCGCCCACGACGGCTTCACGCTGTACGACCTCGTCAGCTACGAGCACAAGCACAACGACGCGAACGGTCACGGCGGGTCGGACGGCACCGACGACAACCGTTCGTGGAACTGCGGGTGGGAAGGTGACGACGTGCCGGTCGAGATCGCAGCCGAGGTCGGCCGGCTGCGAGTGCAGCAGATGAAGAACGCGATGGTGGTTCTGTTGCTCTCAGCCGGAACACCGATGGTCGTCGCCGGCGATGAGTTCGCCCAGACCCAGCGTGGTAACAACAATCCGTACAACCAGGACAACGACACGACATGGCTCGACTGGACGCGGGCGTCGGCGTTCGACGATGTCACCGAGTTCTTCCGCTCGGTGATCGAGTTGCGCAAGCGTCACGGTGATGGTGCGATCACGCTGCACGGCGTCGACGCGGCACCCGATCTGTCGTGGACGTCGCACTCGATTGCGTGGGAACGCGGCGACCTCTATGTGATGGTGAACACGTGGTGGGAGCCGCTCGCGTTCACGGTTCAGGCTGCCGGTGAGTGGACGCTCGCCGCGTCGAGCGCGGCCGCGACCGGCTCGCTGAACGACGGTGTCATCACGCTTGCGCCGCGTTCCAGCGTGGTGCTGACGCGCGCCTGATTCAGCTGTCGAAGCCGAGACCGAAGCGGTCGAGGGTGCGCAGCCAGAGATTGCGTTGGCCGCTCTTGTCCTCGCGGTCCAGCGACCACCGTGTCGCCTGAATGCCGAGGAAGCGGAACGGTTCTGGCGGGAAGGGGAGTGGCTTCTCCTTGACGAAGTTGGTCTGCGTTGCCTTGCTGCGCTTGCCATCGAGCAGATCGACCATGACCTCGGCCCCGAACCTCGTCGATGCCACACCGAGGCCGGTGTAACCCATCGCGTATGCGACGCGTCCGTTCATCGCGGTGCCCCAGAAGACACAGAACCGGCTGCACGTGTCGATGACGCCGCCCCACGCGTGGGTGAACTTGACGCCCTCGAGCTGGGGGAAGGTGGTGAAGAAGTGCTTCGACAACTTGGCCCAGGTCTCGGGGCGGCTCTCGAGTTCGGCGTTGACTCGGCCGCGCCAGAAGTAGATGGTGTCGTAGCCGCCCCACAGGATGCGGTTGTCCTCGGTGAGTCGGTAGTAGTGGAACTGGTTGGGGATGTCGCTGAGGCCCTGCCGGTTCTTCCAGCCGATGTCGGCCAACTGTGCCGGGGTCAGCGGCTCGGTGACCATGCAGTAGTCGTAGACCGGGGCGATGTAGTGGCCGAGGCGCTTCAGCAACGGCTTCGCGGCATTCGTGGCGAGCGCGACCTTGCCGGCACGAACCGCACCGAGCGGTGTGTGCACGATGACGCCGACGCCGTCCTTGGCGATCGAGGTCGCCTTGGTGTCTTCGTAGATGGTCACGCCCAGCGACTCGGCCGCAGCTTTGAGACCCCACACCAAGCGGGCGGGGTCGACGAGCGCGGCGCGGTCCTTGCGCCACAGGCCACCCGTGTACGTGGCTGATTGAACCTGCGCCTGCATGCCGTCGCGGTCGAGGAGTTCGACCTTCTGCCCGAGTGACCGCAACTGTTGGTAGTCGTCGCGGAGCTCGTCGAAGTACGACGGGTTGTGGGCGGTGGTCGCCACGTCGATCACACCGGTGCGCTCGTAGTCGCAATCGATGTTGTAGCGCTTGATCGCGGCTTCGATGTCGTTGAGGTTCTTCAGGCCGAGCTCTTCGAGCACTGCGATCTCGTCGGGGAATCGGGCTTGGCCGTTGGCCACACCGTGGGTCAACGAGCTCTCCATGAAGCCACCGTTGCGCCCGCTCGCCGCGGAGCCGACCTCTCTGGCATCGATCAGGACGACGTCGCGTGATGGATCGCGCTCCTTGGCGATGATCGCGGTCCAGAGACCCGTGTAGCCGCCACCGACGATGCACAGATCGCAGCTGACGGTTCGCACCAGGGTCGGGTTCGAGTCGGGTTCGTCGACGTCTTCGTACCAGTACGGGTACGGGTCGGCGTCGGCGATCGCGTCGAGGTGGAATTCGTCGATCGCGTCTTCGTCCATGGTCTCACCGTTGGCTGTGGATTTTCCGGCCCGGAGGGCGGACCGTCGAGGGAGAACCCTACTGTGCGGGACCCGGTGCCCGGCGGCTACCGTCACGCTCATGGATCTCGGTATCACAGGACGACGAGCCGCTGTCGCAGGCGCCTCCGGTGGGCTCGGTTTGGCGAGTGCAAAAGCATTGGCCGCGGCGGGCGTGCGCGTCGCTATTTGCGGCCGCGACCGTGCCCGCATCGAAGCGGCCGCTGTCAGCGTCGGCAATGACTGCGTGCCGCTCGTCTGCGACGTCGCCGACGCCGACGGAGGGATCGCGTTCGTCGAAGCTGCGATCGCGGCGTTGGGTGGCATCGACATCCTCGTCGCCAATGCGGGCGGTCCGCCCCCGGGCACGTTCGCGTCGACTGCCGTCGAGATGTACCAGACGGGCATCGACCTCAACCTGCTCAGCGTGATCGGGATGTGCAAGACGGCCATCCCCGAGATGCAGGCCCGCAAGTGGGGCCGGGTCGTCGCGATCACGTCGGTCGCCGTGCGCCAGCCGATCGCCACGTTGATCCAGTCGAACACCGCTCGTGCTGGCGTCACGGGCTTTCTGAAGACGGTGGCTCGCGAGGTCGCGGCCGACGGAGTCACGGTCAACACGGCGCAGCCAGGCATCCACGCGACCGACCGGATGACAACGCTGTACGGCGGCACCCCTGATGCTGCGGCACTCGGTATCCCGGCCGGCGTGGTCGGCGACCCCGACGACTTCGGTCAGGTCGTTGCGTTCCTGTGCAGCGAGCAGGCCAAGTTCGTCACCGGCCTGCAGATGCACGTCGACGGTGGCGCGTATGGTGGTCTGCTGTGATCACTCATGTCGTGACGTTTCGCTGGAAGCCCGAGACCACCGCCGAAGACGTGGCAAAGATCGCTGCTGGTCTCGGCACCTTGCCGGGTCTGGTGCCCAGTATCAAGGACTACCGATTCGGCTCCGATCTCGGCCTCGGTAGCGCAGCGAACATGGATTTCGCCATCGTCGCCACGTTCGACTCTCTCGATCACTATCGCGCCTACGACGTCCACCCGGAACACGATTCGGTTCGCGCCGAGATCATTCGCCCGTGGATTGCCGAGCGGGCTGCAGTGCAGTTCGAGAGCTGACGTCGTCGCTCTCGTTCGCGTCTCGCGCAACGACGTCGATGTCGGCTGCCGACGCCGGGTCGAACGTTGGATGCCCGCCGTCCCCGTCGAGCGCTGACAGAACTTCCACATCGATTGCGTCGTAGTCGTGCGTTGTCGTGGCGATTGCCCGGATGCGTTCACGCTGCAGCATCACCAGTGAAGTCGCGACTTCGGGCGCGGCATCGATGCGCGATGCGGCAACTCGGTACTGGCGTGTCACGCGGATCGTCAGCACGGGGGCAAGTGCGGATTGCCGGAACTCGCGGGGCAGATCGCGCAGGACGGTGGACAGTGCATAGAGCCGGTCGGTGCCGACCTGGTAGTTGTCGACCAGCGTTGCATAGAGCTGCTTGGCAGCTGTGTGCGCCGGTGCCTGCTCGTCGAGCAGCGCGGTGATGAAGTTGCAGTCGAGCAGCACTTTGCGCAGCTTCACGCTGACACCAACTCGTCGGCCAAGCTCTCGTGCGACTGCTGAGCAGCGGCGTCGAGCGACAGGAAGCTGCGTGCCTTGTCCGCTCGGCGACGGCGGGCGTAGCGCTCTTGCCATCCCCAGAACAGGAACGACAGACCGACCAGCGCCCAGCCGACGAGGCCGTCGGTGACGTAGTGCTCACCGAAGTAGACCAGTGACGTCAGCATGAGCAGCGGGAAAACCAGGACGAGCGCTTTGAGCCACTTCGGTTTGATCCGAGGCAGGAAGAACGCGGGCACGAAGAGCGCGAAGCTGGCATGCAACGACGGCATCGCCGCGATTGCGTTGCCCCAGTCGAGTGCGTTCTCCCATGCTTTGACGAATCCCTTGAGACCGAGCGAGGCGAACCCCCGGCCGGTCATGCGGGCCAGCGGCGGATTGAGCGCGTGATAGTGGTAGTTCGAGGCCGATGCCATCCACGGGGGCACCGTCGGCATCAGGACGAACAGTGCGCACGCGACCAGCAACAGTGATGCGAACCGCTTCATGAACCGGGCCCATTCGTGATGGCTGGTGACCCACAGGATCGCCAGCGCGATCACGGGGAAGATGAAGTGGGTGTAGTACGTGACCGAGGCGACTTTGTCGTACCAATGGATCGTGTGCGGGTTGTAGAAATGCTTCTGCAGGAACTCGTTGGGATCGGTGCCGAAGAACAGGAAGCGGTCGATGTTGCGGGGGAGCTCGACCTGGCGTGGAAAGCCGGCGCGGTCAGCCCAGCCGCGGCTTTCCTCGTAGCAGAACCACATGACGCCGTAGCAGATGAAATCGAGCACCAGCCACGCCCATCGCCGTGGCGGCCGGCCGAGGTGACCGATGATGATGAACAGCCCGACAGAGATCGCGACCGAGATGCGGTCGATGATCAGGCCGCGGGTGATGAACCAGTAGACGTACAGAACCGCGTACAACAGAAACATCGCGAGCCTGATGCCGGACCAGGGGTCGACCGGTACGACCGATCGAAGGGGCTGCTTCCACCGCAATGGAGCCAGATCGGAGGCCTCGGTGACGGTCGTCGGAGGGACTTCGATCGTCGATTCGGACACAGCAGTCAACCTTACCCAACGATGTCGCGGGGACGGTGGCGCGGTGAACGCCGGGTGAACATCGTCAACGACTTCTTACCCGTGCGGGTTCCGCTCGAAACGTGATGGCCGCGGAGCGCAGCGTGGTCAGCTGGTGGCGGCGGTGAGGGCGCGGCGGACGAGGACGTTGGCGAGGTGGGTGCGGTATTCGATGCTGGCGTTGAGGTCGGCTTGGGGTTCGGCGTCGGCGGATGCGAGTTTGGCGGCGTCGTCGATGGATGCTCCGTTGGCGAGTGCTGTGGTGACGGAGGTGGCGAGGATGGGGGTGGAGCCCATGTTGACGAGGGCGATGCCGGATTCGGTGCCGCGGACCCAGGCGGCTACGGCGACGATGGCCCAGTCTTTTGAGCGTCGGTTGATTTTTTGGAAGTTGGAGCCTTCGGGGTTCATTTTGGGGTTTTGGATTTCGGTGAGGACTTCGTCGGGGGAGAGTGG
>JBBRPP010000057.1:0-31162 GCA_038227995.1 Acidimicrobiales bacterium | reverse complement strand
GGGGTTCGATTCCCCCCAGCTCCACGCATACATATGCCCTGACCAGGGGATATGTCAAGAAAGTGACATGGTGAAAACCCCCAGCTTCCCGAGCGCAACACCGCAGGTCAACCGCACTTTCAACACTTCCAGGCCGGTGATCTTCTACCGAATCTCTACCGACCGAAACACCACCGCAGCCTCGTCGGGGCCGTAAAGGCGCTTGCCGTGCCGTTCGACTAGACGTATGGTTAGGTGTATTCCACGTTTGCAGGTGTACCTTCCCAGATGACCTCTACGACGAGCTGAAACGCCGCGATCTCCCCGCCTCGGAACTGCTCCAGGTTGCGGTGCGTGCCGAACTCGAACGTCGCGACGTACTCGACGCAACCGACGACTACCTCACCGAACTCGCCGCCGAAGTCGGCCAACCCACAGCGCGTCAACAACCTCGCGCCGACGCGATCGTGCGACGCATCCGCGATCGTCAACTCCACCAGACCGGCTAACACGTGCTGATCATCGACAGCGGAGGCGTCAGCGGCCTCGCCGAACGCTCAACACGAACCCTCGCACTCATACGCTCCCTTCGCAACGACGGACTCTGGCCACCAATCGCCCCAACCGTCGTACGCCGGTTCTGGTGCTGTGAACCGCCATCGGAATCCTTGAAGGCGATCCGAAAGCTTGTTCGGGATCATCCCCGCGCGATGAAGATCTCGAACGCAACGAAGAGGACAGCCATGACGGTCAAGACGGCGGTGGCGACCGTCGCTCGGCGACGCGCGAGAGCGATCACGAGGCGCTTCTCGTCGACCAGACGAGGCGCAGCAATGCCTGAAGGATCGTAGGCGCTGACCGGCGGGTCGTCGGTGGGGTTCACCGTCTCGGGTGGGCCGATGATGTTCCGGAGCTGGGCGTCGGTGAAGCCACGGCGGCGCAGCACGGCGGCGGAGTGACCGACTGTTGGACCCGTGGTGTCGGTGGCGTGATCTGTCCAGCGGCGTCGCTGTCGGGAGAATGCGTCTGTGAGTGTCCATTCGAAAGGGTCATCATGCGAGCCCAGCTTGTTCCAAAAGCGGTATGTGGATGCGAACGATGAGCGGGCCTCGTCAAGGGCGATCGATCTGTTGCCGTATATCTCAGCGAGGAGATCGACGACCGACGGGTAGCTCTCGTCAAAGAACGAGTCGAATTGAGCGTGTGCCGCGGCGTTCACGGTCTCGCCCCGGATGTTCTGCTGCCATTGACGAGCGACGGTGTCTCTACGGGCCTCTGGCTGTCTGGTTCGGTGGTCTTGACGTGGCGGTGAGCAGACCAGGGAAGCTGCGCGGTTGGGGTAGTCGGTCGTCCGATGATCTCGTGCGGAGACCCTTGGATGGCGACTCGTCCGTGTTCGAGCACGACGCAATGATCGGCGATTCTGCGAGCCTCGTCCAGGTCGTGGGTGACCATGAGCATTGTTGTGCCGAGTTCGCGGTGCACACTCGTGACGAGGTCCTGCAGATCGCGCCGTACGGATGCGTCGACGCTGGCGAACGGTTCGTCGGCGAGCAGCACTGCGGGTCGGACCGCGAGCGCTCGGGCGAGCGCGACGCGTTGCTGCTCGCCGCCTGAGAGGTGATGCGTCGAGCGGCTCGCGAGGTGGTCGATGCCGACCAGTTCGAGCAGTTCGAGGGAGCGCCTCCGACGGGCACGCCGTGCAACGCCACGCACCCGTAGGCCGAACGCGACGTTGTCGATGACGTCGAGATGCGCGAACAGCTGGGGTTGCTGCATCAGCAAGGTGAGTGGGCGGCGGTGCGCTGGGACCCCGTCGAGTGAGGCTCCGTCGAGATGCACCGTTCCTGCGTCGGGGTCGGCGAGGCCGGCGATGACGTGCAGCAGCGTCGTTTTACCGACACCAGATGGGCCGAGTAGGCAGGTGACCGATCCCGGTTCGACGACGAAGCTGACGCCGTTCAGTACTGGGTCGGCCTGCGGTTGGAAGAGTTTGACGATGCCGTCCACGATCAGGCTCATGGGGCGATGCTTTCGGTCGTTTGGCGTCCGGCGAGTGCGAGCAGGATGGTGGCTGGCGAAGCTGCAACGAGCGCGAGGACGCCGATGGTTGATGGGTTTCCGCCGCTGAGGGCGGAGAACAGCAGCATCGTGATGGTGACGACGCGTCCTGATCCGGAGAGCACCGTGAGCAGGTACTGGCTCCATGACACGACGAAGGTGAGCGCGGCGGCGACCAGGAGCGTGCCGCGCAGCGCTGGGAGCGTGACGAGTCGGAGTCGTTGCCAATCGTTCGCGCCGAGCACGGCCGCTTGGGCTTCGAGGCGTCGGTCGTGGCGGACGAAGCCGGCGGTGAGCACGGCGACGGCGTACGGGATGGTGGGCACGAGATGGGCGATGACAACACCGATGTAGGTGCCGGCAAGGTCGAGCCGGAGAAGGACGATGTCGATGCCCATTGCCAGGCCCACAGCCGGCAGGACGCTGGGGAGGAACAGCAAGACGATGATCACCGCGCGCCCGGGCATGTGCGGGCGGGCGAGCACCCGGGAGGCGGGCCAGGACACGAGCAGCGCAATCGCGGTGACCGTGGCGCTCACCAGAAGGCCGGTGGCGATCGATGCCCTGGTGGTCGAGCTGCCGAGGATCTTCGACAGGTGTTCGGTGGTCAATGAGTCGGGGAACGGGTCGGGAAAGAACCATCTGGTTGAAAGGGCGGCGAGCGCGAGTATGGCTATCGGGGTCGCGACCACGAGGACGGCCGCGAGCGGTGTGACGAGCCGGCCGTGTCGGGCACTCTGCGGAACGCTCATGCGCCCACCGGTGCGACGCGCACGTGTCGTTGGCTGCCATGCGTCCACCAGTGCCTGGTGACGAGCAGCAACGCAGCACCGGCGACTGCGATCGTGGCGAGGAGGATCGTGGCGAGGGCGAAGGCTTGATCGCGAAGCCTGAGGTCGGGGTCGCGGAACCATTCGACGGCGACAACTGCGAGAGTGCGTGGTTGTTGGACACCGAGCACGGCCGCTGGCTCGTAGGCGCCGAGTGCGTATGCGAACACAGCGATGAGCGCCGGCACGAATGCTGGGGCGACGCCGGGTAGGTAGACGTGACGCAGTTGCGAGCGAGGTGACGCGCCGAGGGTGGCTGCCTGGCCAAGAGATGTTCGCAGTCGCGGCCCGTTCAGTGGGAGGGAAGCGAGGAGCAGGAACGGGACTTCTTTGGTGACCAGATGGAGGATGACGCCCAGACCGAGACGGTCGTTGACGAGCAGCGGGAACTGGTTCGGGCGATCGATGAGGCCGGCCCAGGCGGTGAGCCTGGCGATCCACCCCGACGGGGACAGCACCGCGACGAGCGCCACGGCCCAAACCAGGTGTGGCACGCCGAGGTTGAACTGCAGGATCGACAGGGTGAGGCGCCCGCGCCGGTCGGCGCGTCTGGTCCACGCGAATCCGAGGAGCGCGGCACCGATGGCTGCGATGGTCGTGCCTGCGATCGCGATCCAGAGGGAGAACCAGTAGGACTCCCAGAAGCCGGATCGCGTCACAACGTCGGAATAGGCACTCAGGTCGATTGTCGACCACCGCACTTCGTCGGCACCCAGGCTGGTGGCGAGCGCGTCGACGAGCGCGGCGAGCGACAGACCCCCGACGGGGACGACCACGAGCGACAATCGGAGCAGGTCGGCGCGGGACAGGCGGGTGGGTGCAGCGAGCTTCACAGCCCGCCCAACAGTGCCTGACGCCAGCCGGTTTCGACGAGGTCCTGGTATGCCGCGGCGGCATCGCCGACGAGCGATGCGGCGAGGTCAGTCGGGTCGGTGGCGGCGGGACCGAGTTGTGCGGCTGCATCGGTGAGCAGTTGCCGTGCGGTGGGGTCGGTGACTCGGTTCGGGTCGATGGCGTAGCCAAGGCCGAAGCCGTTGGCGGGCACGATCTGACGTGCCTGCATCTCGGGGGCGAGCAACAGGTTCGCCACCACCATCGCCGCGGCCTTGTTGGTGGCGTTGGCAGGGATGGCGACGTAGTTGAAGTCGCCGATCGAGTTGGTGTCGAACACGAACGCCTTGGCCGTGTCGGGTACGAGCCCGTCGGCGATCAGCGCACCGGCGCCCACCGCGGCCTGGGTGATGGTGAAGTCGACCT
Organism: Acidimicrobiales bacterium; assembly: GCA_038227995.1. Taxonomy (GTDB): domain Bacteria; phylum Actinomycetota; class Acidimicrobiia; order Acidimicrobiales; family Ilumatobacteraceae; genus WLMZ01. The sequence continues at coordinate 27,035 of JBBRPP010000057.1, read as the reverse complement.
CGTCGTTGGCGAAGAGTCGGTGGAGTTCGCTTTCGTCCTTCGGATACGTCTTACCTGATCGCCACAGGCACGGCCGAAGTTGTTCGAGGTAGTCCCAGAGCCGTGGCGCCCACTTGTCCCACAGGGTCTGGTCGAAGGTCTGCCACTGTTCGGCACCTCCCGACAGCTCGAACAAGGCGCCTTTCACGAAGCGTGTTCCCTGGAAGCCACCTGGACCCGGGGCGATGTACGTGAAGCGTCCGGTGTTGGCGCAGGCCCAGTCGAGCAGTGCAGCGTAGGAGCGAGGTAGGTCTGTCTCGGCAGTTCGTTCGGTGTCGTACACCAGCTGGAACTGTGCTGATGACCAGGGGCTCTCCATCGATCCGACGTCGGTACCGAAGTCGCTGGCAACCGCTGGGTTGTCCCAGTTCACCAGTGACGCGTTGGGCAGCGTGCGGGCCCAGCCGTCGTAGAGCAGTCCGGCGGTGCGCAGTGTCGAGAAGTTCTCGCCGTTGATCCAGATCATGTCGACGGCTCCGTCGGCGGTGCCAGCGCGATCTTCGGCGAGTAGCTGGTTGACGGCGTCGACCGTGTCGGCGATCGGCACTCGCCGCAGCGTGACACCGTAGCGGTCCTTCAGTGCAGGCCCGTAGGTGTCGTCGACGAAACGGTTGATCGATTCGGAACCTCCCCACAGGTACCAGTTCACGCTCTGGCCGCGCGCAGCAACAAGCACACCCTCCCAGTCCTTCGGATCGAGCACGCTCGGCCCGACCCCCACTGACCCTGCACTGGAACCGGCTGATCGGCGATTGCCGTCGGAGCACGCGACCGCAAAGATCGAGCCAAGCGTCAAGGCTGCGAACGTACGACGGGAGATCAACACGAGGACACCAATGGGCCACGCGGTGCGCGTCGGGTCGGTAACGGGAGCAACTGGGCCAGTTGCCGGTTCTCGCCCGGGTCGAGCAGCGAGTGCTGCACACAGGCCGGGACGAGCTCAGAGGACTCGGGGTGCGCCATTGCATAGGTGCATGCCTGCAGGCGTTGCTGCGCGGCGAGCACCGCCGGATCGGAGGCCGTCTCGCCTCGTCGAAGGAGCTCCCAGGCCGGCGCTACGACGGCAGCGTCCATGAAGCTGTGCATCACGAATGTCACTGGTTGCATCCCGGATCGCAGGGCACGAAGGCCACCGGCGCGTCGGGCGAATCGACGGGTCCAGCCGGCGGCGATGAGCACGAGCGGTGGCCGCCGGATCAGGAGGCGAGTGACCCGAAGGACCTTCACGAAGGTGTTCGGTTCAGTCATGTAGTTGCCGGGCAGGTAGCGGAGGTATGCGTCGCGTGCGGCAAGGTCGGCGGGATCGTCTTCTTCGAGCACCGGGACGTATCGGCCGTTGACGAAGACCCCCCAGCTGGTGCGATTGCAGCGGGTATCGCCGAATTGCAGCACTCGGTATGGCAACGCGCGGCCCGCTCCCAGCTCGATTTGGGTCCACACGTCGTCGTCAGTCATCGCTCGAAATCCTTCTCGCCAACGGACTTCGCTGCCGACGTAGGCGGCGGGTTGGAAGGAGAACATTCGCCATCCTTGGCGCCGCGAGGCGGTGATCACGTCGGCGATTTCGTCCAGGTTGTCGGGGGTGACGGTCATGTTGTGCGCGAGGTATGAGCGAACGCCGTGGGCCGAGCGGAGCCTGGCGAACATGTCGGTGAAACGCTGGCGGTGGTCGTGCAGTTCGGCTTCCGATTGTGGCTTCTCGTTTCCGCGTCGGCCGTACATCGTAGAATCGATGTGCGCCGCGAACGACACGGAATCGAACCGTCTGCTCCCGTCCTGTCGCAGCACCACCTGGTGCAGGTACTCCTCGTCGAAGTCGCCGTGGGTCATGCTCATCGGTGTACGGCCGTTCGCTCGCATGGCCTCGAGGGCCGACGCATGGTCCTCGGGTGCCAGCAACGACACCTCGCCTCCGATCAGTTGCGCGAACGCTGCCGGGCCGCGTTGCTCGCGCAGAAACGCCATCTGTCCGCTCACCTGCTCGAGCGTGTGCGCTCCGTCGACACGCACCTTGTTCGCGTCCTTCGAGTGGTAGCACGGTTTGCACGCGAAGTCGCAGGCCGGGAACACCCCATGGGTGCCTTCGCAACCGGTCGATCGCCGGCCGATCAGCTGACCGTCGGTCTTGACATGTTCGGGTAGTTCCGCCCACCGTCTGGCGGCTGCAGCAGCGGACTCCGCGTCGACCGGTCGGGTGCGGAACTCCCAACGTCGCAGCCATGCCACCAACCCCAGGTCAACCATTCGTGCTCGCTCCACATCTCGATCAATCGGTCTCCGGTCGACGGCCGCCGACCCGCTGGGAACCCGCTCCGTCGGCCCGATCATTCCCTGAGGAGTTATCCCCAGCGGGCGATGAGTCCGGGGCTCAGCGATGACAGCGGTTTCGGTCATCGAAGGTTCCGGACGGCCCAGACAACCCGCTGGATCACGGTGATGCCCACCAGGCCTGCCATGGCCGAGAACCACCAGATCGCCTGGTCGGGGAACGAGAGCATCAGCACGAACAACACGATGGTCTCGGCACCCTCGACAAGCCCCGCCGGCATGTGGATCGTGGTTCGCTCCCCGGTCTCGACTGCGCCGCCACCGCGCTTCTCAGCAATCGCTGAGAGGTACGTCCACGACATCGTGTTCACGTAGAAGGTCGCGAGTAGCACGGCGCACCAGGTCCATGTCCCGATGCTTGCCTGTGCCGTGGCGATCCCGATCGGTACGGCCGCGTAACCGACCGTGTCGGCCATCATGTCCAGGTATCCACCAAGGTCGCTCTGACGGTCTCCGTCGCGGGCTACCGCACCGTCGAGCCCGTCAAAGACCCGACCGAGCAGCCACAGGGCGACCGCCTGCCAACGGAGCCCGAACCCGGCGGCGACACCGCCCCCGAGGCCACCGGCGAGTGAAAGCATCGTGAGCCAACCGGGCCCGATGCGGCCGGCAACCACACGAGCAGCCGGACCAACCACTCGGTCCTTGGTGGTTCGAAGTGTGCGGTCGATCATATGGTCATGATCATCGCTGATGGAGAGGGATCGGTTCCTGACCGCGGGACATCACAATCGCAAGCACCAGCAGTGCCACGATCCCAGCGCCGACAACGAACCACTGCAGCGTGACCATTCGGTCGGATCGTCGGCGTGCGACGTCCTCGCGTGCTGTCGTCGGGCGCCCCTTGGGCGCCGTCAGTGCCTTCGATGATCGAGTCGTCGAGCTCATGGGTGGGGAACCCACCGCGATCGGATCGCATTCCAAGGGAAGAATCCCGACCGGTCACAGGGTTTCCACTCCATTCGGCCGAATGGAAGGATTGTGGATGACGTCGTATGACGTGGTGGTGATCGGCGGTGGTGCCGGTGGGCTGGTGGCGGCCAAGGAAGCACGGCGTCGGCACGCCAGTGTCGTGATCATTCAGGACGGCCCACTCGGCGGCGACTGCACGTTCACCGGATGCGTACCGTCCAAGGCCTTGCTCGCCGCAGCCGCGCAGCACAACTCGTTCGACGAGGCCATGGCGCGCGTCCACGCCGCCGTCGACCACATCGCCGCCACCGAGGACGCCGCCGCACTGGCCCGGGAGGGCATCGATGTCATCGCCGGCTACGCCCGCTTCCGCAACCCGACCTCGATCGACGTCGACAGCACCACAGTTCGCTCGAAACGCTTCATCGTCGCCACCGGGGCACGACCGCTGATCCCCGCGATCCCGGGCCTACGCGAGAGCAATCCGTTGACCAACGAAACGCTCTTCCAACTCGACGAGCGGCCCACCTCGCTGGCAATCCTCGGCGGCGGACCGATCGGCTGCGAAATGGCCCAGGCATTCGCACGTCTCGGCAGCCAGGTCACCTTGATCGAAGCCGCAGACCGACTCCTCCCGCGCGAGGAACCCGAGGCCTCAGCAGTGATCGCAGCCGCATTGACCCGCGACGGCGTCACAGTGCGGGTCGGCTCCCCCGCAACGCTCGTCGAACGCAGCCCGGACGGCACCATCTGCGTCCACACCGAAACCGGCGGATCCATCGCCGCCACGCACCTGCTGGCGGCAATCGGCCGGGCACCGTCGGGGCGCGGGTTCGGCCTCGAAGAAATCGGCGTCGCGATCGACGAGCGAGGCGCGATCACCGTCGACGACACCATGGCCACCAACATCGGCGGGATCTGGGCTGTGGGCGACGTCACCGGTGGACTCCAGTTCACCCACGTCGCCGGGCGCATGGGATGGATCGCCGCCACCAACGCCCTCTCGAAGCTCGCTCGCGTTCGCAGGTTCCGACTGGACACCCGCGCAATTCCGTGGGCGACGTTCACCAGCCCCGAGGTCGCCCACGTCGGCCTCACCGAGGCCGAGGCTGCCGAACAACACCCCGATGCCCGCGTCGCCCATCTCCCGCTCACTCACGTCGACCGAGCGATCGCCGTCGGCGCAACCGAAGGCTTCGTCACCCTCATCGCCGCGCCGCGCCGTGGTACCCGACACCTCGCCGGCGGACGACTCGTCGGCGCCACCGTCGTCGCACCCACCGGCGGTGAACTGATCCACGAAGCCGCCCTTGCGATGCAAACCAACATGTTCGTCGGGCGTCTCGCCCAGACGACCCATGCCTACCCCACCTGGTCCATGGCCATCCAGCAAGCAGCACTGCAGTTCTTCGGCGAGTCTGCCGGCCTGCGAGCCAGGCCTGTCAGCGCCGCCCAGCCGCAGCACGGACCCACGAAGTAGACAAAGACCATGACGACACCCGAGAGCGAATCACCACTCACGCTGAAGGACTTTGCCGACTCGTTCTTCTACGGGTCGCGCAGCAACCTCGACTTCAAGTTCCTTGCCGACCTCTCCGACACCGAAGCAGCCGACTTCTTTGAAGGACTTCTCCGCGAACTCGGCCGCACGCTCAACGACGGCGACGCAAGCCGGCTCGTCGATCTCGCCAGATCATGGCAACGCCGCGCGTACGGCGCGCACCTCGAGTCGAAGGCAGCGTTCGCGTACGACGACGTTCCATTCAGCATCCTGACCACACCGCTCGCCAAGGCTCGGGTTGCGCTGGTGACCTCGAGCGGACACTTCGTCGCCGGCGACGACCCGAAGCCGTTCGGCGTCGAGCAGATGACCCAGGCCGAGGCCGAATCCCGAATCGGCGAGTTCCTTCGCGCCGAGCCCACCCTGTCGCATATTCCAGTCGAGACACCAGCCGATCAGCTTCGTGTGCGCCACGGCGGGTACCCGATCGACGCCGCCTTGATCGACCACAACGTCACCCTCCCGCTGCGGGCGATGCGAGAACTCCAACATGATGGCGTCATCGGCGAACTGGCCGCCGACGCGTATTCGTTCGTGGGCGCGACATCGCAGCTCAAGTTGCGCGAGCGAGTCGCACCACTCTGGGCCGATGAGCTTCGCGCCGCCCAGGTCGACGCCGTGCTGCTCGTACCGGTTTGACCTGTCTGTCACGTGTCCGTGGGGCACGTCCAGAGAGTGTTCGAAGCGGCAGGGATCCCCACGGTGGGGATCTACATCGCCGCGTTCGCCCACGTGCCGGCACGAATGGGAGTCAGCCGGGCCCTGATCACCGACCATCCGATGGGCCGACCGCTCGGAGCACCCGGCGATGCCCTTCGTCAACGCGACGTTGTCGCAGCAGCCCTCGAGCTGCTCACCACCACGGCCAAACAGACGATCGTCTCGTTCCCGCATCCGTACCGGACGGCCGCCGCGTACCCGTCCGCCTGATCATCCTCAGGATCGCCAGCGGCAAACCTCGTCGACCAATCCGCACAGCATCTTTTCGGCGTCGACAACGGCCCCCGACCGGGCTGTGACCAACGCACCGAACATCGCGGCCTGCACCAACGCGGCCCGAGTGGAGCCCGTGTGCGGTTCGATCTCACCGGATCGCCCGGCGCGTGTGAGCGCAGCTTCCAACGATCGGCGAACCCGCTCGCGGTGGCGTTGGGTCACCTCACCGATCTCCTGGTCCTGCGTGGCGAACTCGACCATCGTGTTCACGATCAGGCATCCCGACGGCTGCACATCCGACGAGACTCCGCTACGCACCCACTCGACGAATCGCACGACGTCGTCGAGGCCGCGCGAGCCGGCGACCAACGCCTCGAGCGCCGAGCCGACATGGTGCTCGTAGCGAACCAGCGCCGCCTGGAACAGGCCGCGTTTGCTGCCGTACGCCGCGTACAAGCTCGAGACGTTGATCCCCGTCGCTACGACCAGCGCATCGAGGCTCGTCGCCTCGTAGCCATGCTCCCAGAACACACCGAACGCCCGCTCGGCGATCGCGTCGAGATCAAAGGACCGCGGTCTCCCACGGCTTGCCCCGACGGTCGACTTCGAAGAAGTGCGCATATCTGGAATACAGGTTACAGAACATCGGGTTCTGAAGTGTGCGTTTCACAATTGACGTTTCACCCGAACGAGGAGACCACCATGAGCCATTCCGAGTACCAACTCTCGCTTCCCGCCCGCGCCGAGACAGACGACGACCCCGCAGTCGCCGCCCTCCTCGGAAAGGCCAAGGCCGGCATCGGGATGATCCCGAACATGTACGCCAACATGGTCAACGCGCCCGGCCTGCTCGACACCTACATGTCCGGCTACGCGGCCTTCCGCTCTGAATCCGGCCTCACTGCGGCCGAGCAGGAGACGGTGTTCCTCACCATCAGCCGCGCCAACGGGTGTTCCTATTGCGTCACCGCTCATTCCACCCTGGCCGACATGACCAAGGTGCCTGCTGGGATCACAGACGCGCTCCGCAGCGGCACCACTCTTCCCGATCCGAAGCTCGACGCGCTTGCGACGTTCACCCTTGCCATGCTCGACAGCCGGGGCTTGCCGACCCGCGACCAGGTCGATGCGTTTCTCGCTGCCGGCTACACCGAGCAGCAGATCCTGTACGTGGTGCTCGCCCTCGCCGTCAAGACGATCTCCAACTACAGCAACCACTTGTTCCACACTCCTGTCGACGCCGCCTTCGCCGCCCGAGCGTGGGAACACTGAGTTGCGGCGTCGTCTACCGGGAATCGAAGATCGGACCGAGCGGGTTCACACTCCTATGGCGCACACGAACCCACAGCTCGCCCATCTCTCAGCCGACGGCGGGGAGATCACGGTCTACTGGCGCCCCGGGTGCCCGTTCTGCTCCTCGCTTCGAGGCGGACTGCACCGGGCTGGGCTTCCGTTTCGAGAGGTGAACATCTGGGATGACCCGAGAGCAGCGGCTTTCGTCCGATCCGTCGCCCGGGGGAACGAGACCGTACCCACCGTCTCCATCGGCAAGGTGAACCTTGTCAACCCTTCCGCGCGACGCGTTCTCGAGGTCGTAGCGAACGAGACCCCTGCGCTGCTGCCATCGCCGTTGCCGGCGCAGGGGCCACACCGGCGCCGCTGGTTCCGTCGACACCCCGTTACCGGCAGCTGACGTCGCTAGTGAACGGCGGGAAGGAACACTCCGAGACACCGGGTTCCTCATGCACATCGACATCGACAAAGGAGTCAGGCCATGGTTCGAGCAGTCTGGAACGGGAAAGTGATCGCCGAGAGCGACGAGACAATCGTCATCGAGGGCAACCACTACTTCCCCGCCGACGCGGTGCGTCCTGAGTTGCTGCGGCAGAGCACGACCACGACGGTGTGCCCGTGGAAGGGCAGCGCCTCCTACCACACCCTCATTGTCGACGGAAAGGAGAACCGCGACGCTGCCTGGTACTACCCCAACCCGAGCAGCGCAGCGTCAGCCGTCGCTGGACGGGTGGCGTTCTGGCACGGCGTCAAGATCGAAGACGACGGCGGCCCGGCGCGGCGTCGTTCGTTGCTCGACCGGTTCCGTCGCACCGACCAGACCACCCCCGACGCCGACGAACACGCCCACACCGGGCCCGCACCCGTGGCCGATCTCACCGACGCCACGTTCTTCGAGTCGCTCGACGGCCACGCGACCATCGTCGACTTCTGGGCACCGTGGTGCGGACCGTGCAAGGCTCTGCACCCGATCTTCGATGACCTCGCCCATCACCACGCCGACGACCAGGTCCACTTTGCACGCGTCAACATCGACGAGAACCCCGGCCTCGCATCAGGGCTCGGGGTGATGAGCATCCCGACACTCGTGTTGTGCGACGTGCACGGCAACGAGGTCGACCGCATCGTCGGGCTGCCCAATCGGCGAACCCTCGAACAGTTCGTCATCAGAGCAGCCACAGTCGCGACCAGCGGACTGAGCGCGACATGACGCTCCGCGTCGGCGACCCGCTTCCCGACCTCGAACTCATCGATCACCGCGGCCAGGTATGGCGCACCAGCGATCATCGCGGCCGCCCACTCGTGCTGGTGCTGCACCGTCACCTTGCTTGACTGCCATGTCAAGAACACGTGATCGCCGTGCGCGACCATCTCGACCAATTCGGTGACGCAGCCATCGTCATCGTCACCTTCGCCGCACCAGAACGACTCGCCGCCCACCGCGACCACCTCGCGATTCCCTTCACCATCGTCACCGACGTCGACCGCCGCCTGTACCGACTGCTCGGCGCCGAGCGAGGAAGCAATCGCCAGATCTGGTCGTTCGGCACGCTGCGCATGTACGCAGGTCTGCTCCTGCGAGGGCGCCACCTCAGTAAGCCCACCGAGGACATCCACCAACTCGGTGCCGACGCAGTCATCGGACGCGACGGACGACTTCGCTACCTCTCACTCCCGTCCACGCCCGACGCCCGTCCACCAGTGTCGGATCTGATCGCCGCATTGGACTGAACTCGACCCAACCCGTCGAACGATGTCACGGGGCGAAGATCAGCGCCGCCTGAATGGCGTCAGATAGCCGATGCTCGCGACGACGTAGGGAATGACGTAGTTCGCTACCGTCCGCACCCAGGTCGCCAACGAGGCATCGCCCGACACGATGACCGAACCCTGATTGACCACGGTCAGCAAGGTGCCCACCACGAGAGCGATCTTGCTCGCAGTGCGAAACGTGGTTCCCTTCGCAATCAGCACGCATACGTCCAGTGGCGTTGACCAAGAGATCTCTGGTCGTTCGGTGTTCACCGCTCCACCGGCTCGTCGCCGCGGGCGATGCGTGCCCCGAATTCGCGCAGCCTCGCCAGCGAGTCCGCCGGCACGGCAGGCTGGCGATCGGCGAGCGAGTGCTTGATCCGCTCGTAGGTGTCGGCTTCGAGTCCACACCTTCGACAATCTTCGAGATGCGCGGCCAATCGTTCGGAGCGACGATCATCGAGCTCTCCGTCGAGATAGTGCTGCAACCACTCTCCAACCTCGCCGCACGTCATCGGTCGCTTCGCAGACGATCGGAACAGGGACTTCCACGGCTTCTTCATCAGTGGCTCCTCGGGGCCAGGCCGGCCCGGTCCAAACGATCACGGATACGACCACGCGCCCGGTGCAGACGGCTCATCACCGTGCCGGCGGGCACGCCCAGCACCTCGGCGGCCTCGGCATAGGTCAAACCCTCCACATCGACGAGTTGCAACACACTCCGAAATGGCTCATCCAGCTCGGCCAGCGCGCGCTCGATCTCGGCATCGAAGCCAGCATCGACACCCGCATCAGTCACATCGACCGCTACCAACTCGTTCAACTGTCGAGATGTGCCGTCCGGGTCGCGGAGCAGCTCAGGACGCTGGCGCCGGTTGCGGTTAATGTGCGTGTTCCGCAGAATCGTGAGCAGCCACGCCCGCGGATGCCGACCGTCGAACCGCTCAATCGCGCGGTAGGCGCGAATCAAGGTGTCCTGGACCAGATCCTCCGCGTCGGCATCGTTGCGAGTCAGTGAACGCGCAACTCGCAACAACACTTCGATCTCGGGCAGCACGTGCTGCTCGAACAGTGCTTGGCTCGCCTCCGGATTGGCCACGCGAGAGGGAACCCGCTGAGGATGCCGGCTCATTCCCTGGGAAGCATCCGCGGCGATGTCGGGTTTCCACCTGCGTGATGCCCCTCGATCATCTCCGCTATCGCCGCTACCTCGATGCGTTCGTCGACGGTGAACTCGACGGAGACCTTCGGAGTCGCGTGGGCGAGCACGTTGCCGCCTGCCCAATGTGCGACCGGGATGCCGAACTGACGATCCATATGAAGCACAGCCTGGCACGCCACCGCAGCTTCCCCGAGCGCGCCGCCGATCGCATGCGCCGATGGGCGCACCGCGATCTGAGCTGAACCGTCGTCCCAGCAGGCCTCAGCGCCTCCTCACGATGACGCAGCCGGCATCGGGTGATCATGCGGGCGTAACAGCCCGACGTCAACGTCGCCTTGGTGGCTCAGCCACGCGGTCGCCGAGGCCCGACCCTGGTCGATCAACTCGCGTGCGTGCGAGAAATCGGCGGGCCCGACCCTGATCGGGCACGGTGGTGGCACCACGCGCACATCGACGATGCTGCGGAAGTGATCGACGTCGTCAGCGAGGCGGTGCTGCACCAATACGGCGAGCCCGTGCAACGCCATTCCCAACGCACCGACGGGGGGACGGTCCAAAGAGCACGACCATCCGGTCGGCAGCACGTACACGGTGCTGGCCCCTTCGGCGACGGCATGGGAGATGGCCGCGTTGTTGACGACCCCGCCATCCATGTAGTGGCGCCCGCCGATCATCACCGGGGAGAACACACCCGGGATCGCTGCGCTGGCAAGGATCGCGTCGATCACGGATCCGCGCGACAACCGGACGTCGCGACCGGTCAGGACATCGGTGACGACGACGTGCAGCGGCACACCGGCGTCTTCGAGCCGCTCGTAGCCGATGTGCCTGCTGATCAGCTTGCTCAGATGCCGTTGATCGACGAGGCCGGACCTGCGGCCCAAAAGGCCGAACAGGCCTGTGGGACCCGATGGGAAGACCTGCCCGCGCCGGATCGATACCCAGAGGGCTTCCAGATCGTCGAGGCGTGCACCAGTTGGGTCTCCTGCAATCCAGGCTGCATTGATCGCCCCGACGCTGGTGCCAACGACAAGATCCGGACGGATTCCAGCGGTCTCGAGCGCCTGCAACATGCCAACCTGCACGGCGCCGAGGGCTGCTCCTCCTGACAGTACGAACGCTGTGGTCATCGCCAACTCCTCGTCACCCGGTGGTAGCGGGAACCCGCTGTGAGCTCCACGACTTCCCGAAGTAGTGGGTCGAGTCAGTGCAGGCCACGCAGACCGAAGAAGCCGAGCAGCACGAGCGAGACACCGACGACCAGCGTGACCAGTGCACGTTCGCGGCGCACGAACCACACCACAGCGATCGTCACCGCGAGCACACCCAGTACCTGACCGACCACGCCGGCGTCAGTGGCAGGAAACAACAGATCGTCCACGGAAACGGAACTTCAGGGATTTGCCGCGACAGCGGTGTCGGGCCGGAACGCCGCCCATGCAAACCAGAAGGTGTCCACGTGCTCCACCGGTTCGAGCTGTCGGCCCACGAGCGATCCGCCCACGGCCATCCCAAGAAGGTTCCATGTCGAGCCGGTCTGGTCATCGACGAAGTCGCCACCAGACGACGTGAACGTCAACGCGGTCCCATCGACGACGGGCACGAACACACCGGTGGCGCCGATGTCGTCGCCGTCGACGATGCTGCCTTCGTCCAAGGCCGACACGGTGCCAGGCGCCCACCACACCGTCAGCTCCTGGCCGGCGATGGTCACCGGCACGACGCCCTGCTCGCGGAGCAACACGAGCGGTACAGCCAACGCCTCACTATCGCGTTCGATGCCGACGACGCGCGTCATCGCCGTGAAACGGCCGTCGACCTCTCCTTCGAACAGGAACGGTTCACTGGTGATGTCGTCGTAGCCGGGGTACGGGTTCGATCCGTAGTTGCGGTCGAAGCCGGTGTCACGACTCAGCACCAGACCGTCCGGGTGCGCGTCGCGCCACACACCCCACGAAACCGTCGCCACCGGGAACGTCTCCAACTCGGTCCCCGTGAGCATCCCGACGATCGCCTCGCCGTTGAAGTGGCTCCACAGCGTCTCGGTCTGGCGGTCGTACATCACGAGCGCCGAGTTCCACAGCAGCCCCGATGTTCCGAAACTCATCACTCGACCATCGACACGCCGGTCATACGCGACCGCCGAGTTGCACAACGGGCAGTACGACACCGCCAGCGGAACGCCGCCAACCGTGTCGTTGACGATCTCGTGCCAGATGAGGATCTGCACCGGATACGCCCGCGCGTCACCGCCGACGTCGACGGCCATCACCGGCTCGTTCTCGGCCAAAAAATCAACACCCGCCACGGGTATGAACTTCGGGTCGTCGATGGGAGGGATCCCGTCGGGCGGCGGACCCCCAGACCGCAGCTCGGAGAGCGACACCAACGGCTCCGGCAATCCGTCCACGTCTCCACCACGAGCCGCCGCCAGACCCGACGGCGTGTCCTCCACCGCTGACTCGACGACGTGCTCGACGACCACGTCCTGGGGCGTGGCAGAGGCGGGAACCGACGAATCGACCGACGCCACGACCGAAGTAGCCCCCTCACCGCCGGCAGAGCAAGCCGCCAGCACGACGGCGGCCGCCGTCATCGCCGCCAGCAACCAACGGGAGGAGCGCGCGTTCAACGTCATGGCGGAGAAACCCGCTCGCCGACCGGCCAACTTCCCACGGCGGCTCCTAGCCGGAATGCTGATCGCACCTCACCGGGTTCCCACCCCGTGCGTGCCCAACCTGTCACCCCCCAAGGGCACCGCCAACCCACGGTTGCCGCCGCTGCCGCCACCCTCCCCGCAGGCAGCGGCGGCACCGAAGGTTCCCGACCACACGACCGACCGAGCACCACATTGGAGTCCTGAAACATGTTCGACGGTCCATACGCACTCGCCATCGCCGCCGGCATGGCAGCCACCGTCAACCCATGCGGCTTCGCGCTCCTCCCCGCCTACCTCTCCGCGTTCCTGGGAAGCGAGCACCGCGCCGGCGGTGCCAACGCAGTCGCTCGAGCGCTGGCAGTGTCTGCCGCGCTCACCGCCGGCTTCGTCGTCGTCTTCGGCACCTTCGGGCTGATCGTCACCCCGCTCGCCCTCTCTGTCGAGGACAAACTCCCGTGGGTCACCGTCATCATCGGCATCGGTCTCGTCGCCCTCGGCATCGCTCTCCTCGCAGGACGCCAACCGACCCTCAGAATCCCAAAACTGCAACGCGGTGGCAGCGACGGAACCCTGCCCTCGATGTTCCTGTTCGGCATCTCCTACGCCACCGCTTCACTGTCATGCACCGTCGGTCCGTTCCTCGCGATCACCACAACCACCTTCCGGTCCTCCAGCTTCATCGCCGGCAGCGCAGTGTTCCTCGCCTACGCGCTCGGCATGGGCATCGTCATCGGCATCCTCACCGTCGCACTCTCCCTCGCCAAAGCCACCGTCGTCCAACGTTTCCGCAACACGCTGCCCAAGATCAACCGGATCGCCGGCGGCATCGTCGTGATCGCCGGCCTCTACGTCGCCTACTACGGCTGGTACGAGATCAGAGTCCTCAACGGCAACACAGACGACCCGATCATCGATCGGGCGATCCGCATCCAAAGCTGGCTCACCAATCACATCGTCCCCGACAACCCCGCTTCCACCGCGCTCGCCGCCGTCGTCATCCTCGGTGCTATCGCAGCCGTGGCTGCTTTCGCGCGACGCCGACGAGCAAGTGCGGCCTGACCGAGCCACCTACACCCGACGGCGGCTACTCGTCGCCGGAGCGATCACGGCGATCCCAGCCGCACTGTGGAACGTCCGCGGGAACCCCGCAGGCCAGGCGGCCACACGACCAGCGACCGACCCGGTCGTCCGGCCGACGACCTTTCCGGACCAGACGACCGACCCGAGCCCCACGGCATCACCCACCTCGTTGCCGACCATCAAAAACAACCTGGCGCTCGGCATGGTCGACGATGATGTTGCCGCACTCCAGCAGCGCCTCATCGACCTTGCGTACGATCCTGGGCCCGTCGACGGCTACTTCGGCCATGCCACCCGCCGGGCCGTGTGGGCATTCGAGAAGCTGACGATATCAACCCCGCGAGACGATGCCGCGGGCGTCGTCACGGGTGCTGTCTGGGACGCAATGGTCGCCGCCGTCGCGACGGTGCCACGACGCACAGGCCAAGGCCGCCAGCACACGGAGATCTATCTTCCCGAACAGGTCATCGCCGTGTTCCACGCCGGCCGCCCGGTGCTGGTGTCCCACATGTCGAGTGGGACTGGTGACGAGTGGTGTGACCTCGTCACCATCGACGTCGACGAACGAGGGGTAAAACTCGACGAAGCGATCGAACGAGACGTGTGCGGGATCTCCACCACCCCAGGCGGAGTTTTCGAGTACTTCCGTCGTGTCCCGGGCATCCGCAACGGCGCACTCGGATCGATGTGGAACCCCGTCTACTTCAACTACGGCATCGCCGTCCACGGTGCGATCGACGTACCACTCCACCCCGCTTCGCACGGATGCGTCCGCATCCCCATGCACATCTCCGACTACTTCCAGACCCTCGTCGCCAACGGCGACCGGGTCCTGGTCTGGAACGGTGAAAAGGAGCCCGAGCAACTCAGCGAGCCAGAGATGCTGCCCGTGTTCGACTACCCCAACCCGACCAGCACGTCAACGACCACGACCACGACCACGACCACGACGACTACGCTCCCGACACCATCAACAGTCACGTCCACCTCCACGACAACGAGCTTTCCGGCCGAGTGAGTCCTTCGACCTCACGTTCAACGGGTCTCGACAGTGCCACGTCGGCGATCGAGGTCGTGTCTCAACATACCGAACTGTCGGCCACCTCGAGAATGAGTCGGACGACAAGGCCTGGGTCGGTCAGCGGCAGATGATGGTCACCGGGCCAGGCCCGGTACGAAATGTTCGGGTCGGTGCGAGCGATCTCCGCGAGAAATGGGTGGTTGCAGACCGGGTCGTCGCGGCCGGCCACGATCACCACGGGCACGGTGACGTCAGCCAGCCAGCCGGCGGCGCCACTGCCGAGCACGAGCCTTTCGAGCGTCTCAGAGTACGAAGCCCAAGTGTGCTCGACGCCGTCACGTGCGATCCGCGCCGGAAGGTCCGGGCGGCTGAGCTCGGCCAGCGACGCTGCCAGCTGTCGGTGAGCGCACGTCCAACGACACACGAGTGCAGCGAAGTTGCCGTCGTTGACGAAGAGTCGTGCCGTCAGACCCAACCGCTTGACATGACGTCGAGCGTCGCCTGCATCGGGGTAGAGAGGTGGTCCGAACATGATCACGGCACGTACCCGGTCGGGGCGGGTTGTTGCGAGACGCAGCGCGACGATGGCACCAGCCGAGTGCGCCACCACGATCGCAGGTTGATCGATGCGGGCAGCGTCGAGGCATGCTTCGATGGCCGCTACGTGTTCATCCGGCCCAAAGCCGGCGGTCGGTCGCGGCGATGCGCCGAACCCGAGGAGATCGGGGACAACGAGACGATGCTGATCGCCAAGCCGATCGTATGCCGAGCCCCAATAGTCACCAGAAGCCCCAAGCCCGTGGAGCAGCACGATCGGAGCACCCTCCCCCACTACCCGGGCAGCAAGAGGTAACGACATCGTGCGCAGCTGTGGCCGGTCCCAGTGGACGCGGGATCGTCGGGCGACCGCGATGCGTCGCTGGATCCCAGCTGCGATTGCAACTCCTACGCCGACAACGAGCAGACACCGGCGAGTCGCCACCGACGACCCGGTCAACGGCGGACGGGCGACTCCCATCAGGTTCGCGCGGCCGTTTGTCGGCCGGCCTGCGCCACCAGCGCGGCCGCATCGATCACTTTGATCGAGCGGTACCCGACGTCGATGAGTCCACGACGTTGAAGGTCGCTGATCACCTTGTTCACCGATGGCCGCCGAGCGCCGAGGAGGGCAGCGACGGTCGCCTGGGAATAGGGAAGTTCGTCGTCCACGGCTTCGTCGAGGATGACACGTGCGACCTGCTGAGCGAGCGGTACCCCGAGCAGGTCGACCAGGCGCTGCTGGCTTGTTGCAAGTCGACTTGCAACAGCGGTCAGCCAGCGACGCGCGAGCTCGGGATGTTGGCCGAACATCTTCACGAAGAGTTCGTTGTCGAGCCGATGACAGATCGAGTCCTCGAGTGCTTCCGCCGAGTAGGGCTGCGCCATGTTGAGCAGCATCGAGACATCCCCGTCGAGGTCTCCCGGGCGAAGGATCGAAAGGATGACACGATCCGCGCCGGCTCCCGCGAACAGCCCGATGGATCCCGAGCGGACCACCCACACCGCGGTCGACATCTGCCCAGCAACGAACACCACATCGCCGCGCGAGAACCTCACCGTCGACAGCTCGGCGGCAAGCAACTCCAGGTCAGAGGGAGAAAGGTGCGGAACTGATCCACGCCCGACGCAGCGAGCAACCCACGCGGCCTGGCGCATCGAGTCGTCGACCGCTGCGTCGGGTCGCCGACTTTCGAGCCAGCGGCTCACCGCCGCGCACCGACTTTGTCAGCGACCTGACACTCGTGAACGAGCAGCGTTACTCGGTGGGTTCCCTGTTGTAACTCGACAGAAGGAGACACCAACATGAACGAACGAAAGATCATCCAGGGAGCGCTACTCGGAGCAGTGGGTGGCATGGTGATGGCGATGTGGTCCATGATCGCGCTCGCCGCAACCGGCGACGGGTTCTTCGCCCCCGTCAACTTCATCGCCCACTCGCTCTGGCGTGGGGCGCCACTCGACGGCGGGTTCAACGGCGCCGCCTTCGTCCTGGGAATCGTCATCCACATGATGGTGTCGATGATGCTCGGCGTCATGATCGCCACCGGCGCCAACCGCAAGTCGATCTCGACCACCGCTGCCGTCGCCGTAGCGATCGGCGTGCCAATGGCGGCATGGGCCGGCCAGCTCGTGGTCTGGAATGCGATCGACCCCGACGCCCGATCGCTGTTCACCCCGTGGGTGCTGTTCGTCGGCCACCTGATGTTCGCAATGGTCGCCGCAGGCTGGACAGTCCACGCTCGCAGACAGACGACGACCGTCGCCGCCTCAGGTCCGCTGCGCCACCACGCTCACGCCTGATCTGCAGATACCCCTCACGGTGCCCGGGAGCCAACTCGCTCCCGGGCACCGTCGTGGAAGGAGGATTGCACTCAGCTGATCGGCAAGACCCGGCGCCGTTGCGTCGAATCGGTCAGCGGTTGCAGCCGGTTGCCGGGCGATTCGTCGCGATCGACTGGTCACCAAGCCGGGACCACGAGCTCCCGCCAACTGACTCAATCCGTCAGTCCCCGACAAGACGGCTCGCAACTGATCGCTTGACCCGGGAATCGACGCGACGCGCCCGCGGGTTTCAGTGGCGAATGGAAAACGCTCCGAGCACCGACGCCAGGCCAGCACCTTCTCCGACCGATTCCACCGTCGAGCGGAGGTCCGGCTGCCATTCCCCCCGGGGTCGAGCGCGGCCGACGACTGCCCGAACATCGCGACAGGACTCGGCGTGATGATCATCCCCTCCCTTGTGCTCTTCGGCGACACCGGCGACGTGATCGATCGACTGGTCGGGCTCCCCAGCTTGCGCCGCCTGAAGCAGCTGATCGCGCAGGCCGATGCTGCCGCGGGCGCGAAATTGACCTGATCGCTCGACCACCAGGTCACCGTTTGCATCTTGGACACGGTCTGCGACTTCGTCGGGCTCCCCAGCCGCGGCCAACAGGCCCTGCCCACTGACGGTCACATCATCACGTTGAGGGTCGCGTTCTGTGCTGCTCGATGTTGGCTCAAGTCAATGCAGATCGCCGGTTCCCGGGTGCTCACTCCACGGCCCGCTCCTGCCGTGACGTCCGGCCTTGGGGAGCTGCGGGCGACCCCGCCCAGATGCACCGATAGCGAGCGGGGCCAAGCCCCTTGTCGGCTGTGATCCTGAGCGGTATCGATGGAGCGTGAGCTGGTCACGACAAGGCACCGGCATCGCGATGGCGACGTTCGACCTGTTATCGGTGCCCGGTCGACTTCGACCCACGACGATCGAGTGAAACGCCGGCGATCAGCAGATCGACACATGCGGGCTCAACATCGTGTGGGTGGCTGGGTCGCCCATTCGAGGAGCGTGTTCCCGCTACGCACGAAGTCGACCACGTCACTGTGTGGAGCGCGGCCAGATCTCAGACACGCGTGGTTGCCGCTGTGGTGATGGTGTTCAAGGTGCGGTGGACGTCGGCGAGACAGCAGTTGCCGCTGACGTTCAGGTGCTCGCAGGCACAGAAGCCGTTGGCGACGGCGGTCTTGATGTCGGCCTTGATCGTGCTGACGCCATCGTTGGCTTCGAGGTCGTCGGCGAGGTCGTCGGCGGTGTGCGCGAAGCAGAAACAGATCGGGGTGGGTTTCTCGCTCGCTTTGTGTCCGACCTGTGTCCGGACGCTGTCGGCGGTGATGGTGTGGTTGTCGAGGTAGTAGATGACGGCACAGTCAGGTGTCGGGCAGTGTTGCCACGATCCCTCGATGGCTTCGGCGAGGTGGGACCGGACGGGTAGCGCTCCGACAACAGGGCCCGTGAAACCACAACTGGGGCAAGCGGTGGGATCGATCGATTGGTCGGTGGTACAGCACTTGCTCATGTTCTTCGTCCGGGTCCGGCTGATGGACGATCGGCCTGCGTGACCGCTATCGAAGACGAATACTTGCCCCGTGTCGTGCGGGATCGTGAGGAACGTCCGTCGGCGTGCTGAGACGCCGACACGTCGCAGGTCGACGTCGACCGCCTTCGGCGCCAGCGGACCAATCCGATGAGGACGACTCCAGAAGCGACTCCGGCAATCATCCAACTGCCGAGCCCGATTCCGGAGACCACGCCGACCGACGCCAACAGCGGGAGCCCGCAACACAAACCCAACATCGCGGCGGCCGCAGCAAGCGGGCCGATCGTCGATGCCCTCTCATTCATCGTCGAGCCTTCGCGGTGAAGTTGCGATCACGAAACCGACGCTAAACCTTCTCCCACGGAACAAGGTCAAGGGATAAAGTGGTCAAGATGTTGATCGGCCAGCTCGCTGAAACGCTCGGGATCCCGACCGCGACCGTTCGGCTCTACGAACGCAAGGGACTCTTGCCCGACCCCCGGCGCGCCGAGAACGGCTACCGCGTCTACGACGACACGACGCTTGCCCGGCTCCGGTTCATCCGCACGGCCCAGGCCGCTGGGCTCACACTCGCTGAGATCTCGAGCGTCCTCCATGTCCGCGACGACGGCACTGCGCCGTGCAGCCACGTTGACGACCTGCTCGCGACAAAGCTCGCCGACGTTCGGCAACGTCGCCGACAGCTCGCGGCGCTCGAATCCGAACTCGCCCAGCTTCTCGACCGCAGCAGACAGCTCGACCCGGCCGACTGTACCGCCGGCGAGATCTGTCACATCTTCGACACGAGCAACAGCGTCGACGAGTCGATGTTCGGCTGATCCAATTCGTCAGCCCACCTCGGTCAAGCGACGCTTCGCACGCTTGCGGAGATGACCCCTTGACCTTGTCCTGTGGATCAAGGTTTACGGTGGACCCCATGGATGTCACCTTGAGGTCTCCACTCAATCAAAGGAACCCAGAACGATGAGCGACCCGTATGACCTGATCGTGATCGGTGCCGGCATGGCCGGAGTCGCGGCGGCCAACAAATGTGCCTCGGCGGGGTGGCGAGTGGCGATCGTCGACGAACTCCCCTACGGCGGCACCTGCGCCTTGCGTGGTTGCGACCCGAAGAAGATCCTGCGACGCGGCGCGGAGATCATCGACAACGCCCGGCTCATGCGCGGCAAAGGCATCGACGCCAACGGCCTCGTCATCAACTGGGCCGACCTGATGAAGCACAAGCACGGCTTCACCGACCCTGTCCCCCAGAACATGGAAGACGATCTGAACCACAACGGCGTCGAGACATTCCACGGGACCGCGGTGTTCACGGCACCGAACATGCTCGACGTCGATGGCACCAGCCATGAGGCGCGCCATTTCATGATCGCCACCGGCGCCCGGCCCCGACCCCTCGATTTCCCCGGCGCCGAGCACGTCATCGACAGCACCGACTTCTTGAACCTCGACGAATTGCCCGCCCGCATACTGTTCATCGGTGGAGGGTTCATCTCCTTCGAGTTCGCCCACATCGCCGCGCGAGCCGGGAGCAACCCGGTGATCGTCGATCGCGGCGCCCGACCACTCAAAGGGTTCGACCCCGACCTCGTCGAACTGCTGATCACCCGCAGCGCTGACGTCGGCATCGGCCTCCACCGCAACACCGTCGTCACCTCGATCGAACCGACCGGCAACAGCTATCTGGTCACCGTCGAAAGATCCGGCGAAACGACGACCATCGAGACCGACCTGATCGTCCACGGTGCCGGCCGTATCCCCGAGTTGTCCCGACTCGGGCTCGACGCCGCCGACGTCGCATACAACGGCCAGGGCGTGCACGTCGCCGACCATCTCCAGAGCACGACCAACCCACGTGTCTATGCTGCGGGCGACTCGGCCGACAGCCCCGGTATGCCGCTGACCCCCGTCGCCGTGTTCGAAGGCAAAGTCGCCGCTTCGAACATGCTCAACAACACCACGATCATCCCCGACTACGACGGCGTGCCCACCGTAGTGTTCACGATCCCCGAACTCGCACGGGTCGGACTCCTCGAAGAAGACGCCCGAGCGAGGCGCATCGAAATCGATGTCCGCTACCGCGACACCAGCGGCTGGTACTCCAACTACCGGATCGGCGAAACCACCGCGGCGGTCAAGATTCTCGTCGACACCTCGAACGACACGATCGTGGGCGCCCACATGTTCGGACCCGAGTACGGCGAACTCATTAACTTCTGCGCACTCGCCATCAAACTCAAACTCACCACCCGACAACTCAAATCGATGACTGCCGCCTACCCCACCGTCACGTCCGACTTCGGATCGATGCTCTGAACGCGCACACTTTGCTGCGGGGCTGCGACGCCGCCGCAGCCTTCGCCCACGATCCCTCATCATGAGTGCTGACCGTTCCGGGTCGCCACGGGGCGGGATTCGCAGCGTGCTGCGTCACCGGGGGTTTCGGCGTCTCTTCATCGCCCAGACCATCAGCCGATGGGGAGACACCTTCAACGCCGTCGCGCTCGTCATCGTCGTGTTCCAGATCACGAACTCGGGGATCAACGTCAGCAGTGTCGTCGCACTCGAGATCGCTCCCGTGTTGCTGCTCGGCTTCGTCGCAGGAACCGTCGTCGATCGGCTCCCCCGCCGCCAGGTCATGATCGCCGCGGACCTCGGCCGGGCCATGATTGCCGCGGTCGTCGCGTTCAACTCCGACCAACTCTGGGCGCTCTACGCAGCTGCGTTCGGACTCGCCGCGTTGACGGTGTTCTTCAACCCGGCCGCGTCCAGTCTGTTGCCGTCGCTCGTCGACGACAACGAACTCGTCGCCGCGAACTCCGCTGTGTGGTCCGCAGCCGTAATGTCCCAGATCGTGCTCGCACCCCTTGCCGGCGCCGTCGTCGTCACGCTCGGAGCGAGCACTGCGTTCGGCATCAACTCCGTCACATTCCTCGCCTCAGCAATCGCACTCAGCGGCCTGCGCAGTCCTCCCACCGACCCGGTCGAACGAGGCAGCCGTCGCGCCGAGATCGTCGAGGGCATCCAGATCATCCGCAACAGCCGCCTGCTCGGCACGCTCGCCGCGGTGCAAGGCCTCGCCGCACTCTCCGCCGGAGCGACCAGCGCCCTGCTCGTCGTGCTCGCCAAACAACACCTCCACATCGACGCCACCGGATTCGGGCTCCTGCTCGCAGCGATCGGTGTCGGCGCCGGCATCGGCCCGCTCGTGCTCCAACGCTACGTCACCGACCTCCGCCAACCGCTGCTGCTGTTCGGCCCATACATGCTGCGCGGGCTGGTCGACCTGATCCTGGCCGCCGTCTCGAACTTCGCAGTTGCGCTCACGAGCCTCTGCTTCTACGGGATCGGAACCAGCACCGGCAACGTCACCTACAACACCGTGCTCCAAACCACCACACCCGATCGATTCCGAGGGCGCATCTTCGCGTTCTACGACATCGTCTGGCAGACCGGACGACTCATCAGCATCGGCGCCGGTGGCATCCTCGCCGACCAGATCGGCATCCGCGGCGTCTACATCATGGGCGGACTCCTCCTCCTCGCCGCCGGCACAGCCGGATTCGTGCTCGTCCCCCGAACGCTCATGACCACCCCCATCACCCACACCAACGACATCAGCTGAGACAGACGGGCTGGTCGGCCCAGCCCTGTACAGGATCAGCGCGGGCAATCACCCTGGCTGCGTTCGGTGCTTCACGTCGAGGGCGTAGGCGAGCGTCTACGACATACAGACTCGATCGACACTGACTCTCGCGACCCGATCTCCGAAGGCAATGGGCATTGCCGGCCATGAGAGTCGCCACGCAACTGCGATCGGCCGGCTTTCTCATCCTCAGACTCGTCAGCGGCTCGTCAACGCCTCGTACAGCCTGGCCGTAGATGGGGACACCTGAGGTTGGGGTGCGCCGTCGAGGTCGCCGACGAGCGCGACGATCTCGTTGTAGGCAGCTTGAACACCGCTCGCGTTGCCAGCGTGAGCCTCGACCCTCATCCGGGCCCGGTAGAGCGGTTCGTTGATCTTGAGTGCTGCCAACGCGCTGCTCACTCCGGCACGGGCAGTTGCGATGTCGTCGGCTTCCAGCGCGAGTTCGACCAGTCGAAGGCCCGCAGTCTCGATGAGTTCGCACGCTCGTGAGTGATGTTGCTGTTCGTGTGCCCATTCGTAGCCGACGGCGTCGAATGGAACCCCTCGCACGAGGCTGAGCGCGTCAGTCAGCAGACTGATCGCTTCATACGACGAAACGACCTGTGCTCGGCTGACAAATGCCGAGAACAGTTGCAAGTCGGTCATCACAGCGGGATGCAGCCGGACGATTCCCGTGCTCTGTTCACGCGGTGGCAGGAGCCGGCCGAGAACCGCTCGCGCCTTCGACATCTTGTTCCACAACGTGCTGCGCTCGACGAGCCTGCCGCTCCACACGGAAGCTGGGCAACCTTTCCAGTTGTCACGAGGTCGATGATCGCCCACTTGGGCGAGCGGAGCGAACACCCCACGCGGATGACCGGAATGCCATGGGTTCCACCCGAGGCCTCATACTGCCGGGCAAGGGTGTAGACGAGCGACTTGCCTATGCGGAGCACCGCGGCGACGTCATCGACGGTGAGCAACGCGGGAAGCTCATCAAGTGACGGCTCGATGCCTCGGGGACTCACGAGACCCTGCATGACGGACACCTCCATAGCTCGAACGATCGACAAGGAACGGGACATCGCCGCTGACTTCGGGGAATGTCTGAATGATTCCAACTCCGTCCGCCCGCCGGGAGCCAATCAGACTGGCCGAGCGCAGAAGCAGTAGGCAGCCGCAATCGCACGGCATTGACTTTGGTCGACAGCCGACCTCGACCAACCGGCACCACGTCCTCACGCTGAAGCTCCTATGTCAAGGGGGTGAGGTCGTTGATGAGGATTCGGTGGAATCGGCGGGCGAGTGTTCGTTTGAGGCATCGCCAGATCTCTCGGTTGGTCTTGCCCTCGGCTCGTCGTCGTTCGATGTAGTTGCGGGTTTCGGGGCACGTTCGGGCACGGATCAGCACGACAGTGTGGAGTGCATTGTTGGCTTGCCGATTGCCGCCCCGGTTGAGTCGGTGTCGTTGTTGTTTGCCCGATGACGCGTCGACTGGACTGGCCCCGCAGAGGGCAGCGAAGGAGGCTTCTGTTCGGAGTCGTTGGGGGTTCTCGCCGGCGGCGATGACGAGCTTGGC
Source organism: Acidimicrobiales bacterium (assembly GCA_038227995.1). GTDB lineage: Bacteria > Actinomycetota > Acidimicrobiia > Acidimicrobiales > Ilumatobacteraceae > WLMZ01. The sequence goes on along the minus strand of JBBRPP010000057.1, from coordinate 3,189 downwards.
GGCGACATCGAGTCCGACACCGTGCTCGCTCAGCAGTGTCGGCGCGAGCTTGCGGAGTAGCGGCCAGATGTTGCGCTCGAGGGACTTGATCTCCTGGTCCAACTGCAGCCAGCGAGTAGCGACGGTGCGCAGCGCAGCTCGTGTTCCGGTTGTTGGATCTCTGATGTCGTCGAGGCTCCATGCCGATGCGAGACGAACCCGTTGACGGGTGTTCAGATGGCGGAACTCGGCTCGGATCGCGTCTGGAGCTGTGAGCGCCAGATCTTTGATCTGGTTGCCCGCCTGGGTCTTGGCCTTCACCGCAGATCGCCTGACCAGGTGCAACACTCTCACTGCTTCAACCAGACCAGTGGATTGTTTAGGTGTCGAGTCCGCTTCACCGGACAAGACCGCTCGGGCGGCTGCGAGAGCGTCAGCGGGATCGGACTTGCCGTGTCGACGGCGATGTTGACGGTTGGATGGTTGACCTCGATGACACCAACACCTTGCGCGGTGAGGAACCGGGTCAGGCTTGCGCCGTACGCGCCGGTGCCCTCGACACCCGCTGCGGTGACGTGTCCGTGCGTTGATGCCCAGACCAGAAGCCGACGGAATCCCTCTTCGGTGGTCGGGACCTGGATCGTGTCGATCAACCGTCCTTGGTCGTCGATGACGGCTGCGGTGTGTGTATCGGCCTGGGTATCCACGCCGAGCACAACGTTCGTGGTTTGTGTTGTCATGATGTCGTTGCTCCGTTCTCCAAAGGTTCGAGAGCACCGCCCGGCCGGGACGGCGGACAAGACACTTGGGATGCAGGCCAGCGCTCCTATGAGGTCACGTTCGCCCGACCGGTCGGTGCATGCCCGAGCCCGATCCCGACAACCGACAGTTCAACCGAAAGGCAACAACGCCAGTCACACCCAGAGTCAGATCATCGGGACCGAGCCCGGACAACTCATCCTCGTTCAAGTGTCACACCCTTACGCGAAGCTTGCTTCCAGGTGTGATGTCCCCGTGTGGGGCACGAGATGGGGGTTCGACAAATGACGACAGTTCGAGAGGTATTCGCTGGAGCGGGTCTGCTCCCCGCAGGTCGTGTTCGGTGGGGCTCGCCTGTTCCGACAGCGATGCCGGGCGTGTACGCTGTGGCCACAACCGATGATGTCGACGACGCTTGCGGACTCGCCGAGTGCCCACTGGATCTGGCAGCAGTGCAGCGACTCCTGCAGGTGCGTCCAGAGGCGCGCGTTGACCATGTGCAAGCCACCGAGTCCACCATGGCCGAGCGATTGACGGCAATGTGGGTTGTCGGCGAGCCTGTCCTCTACATCGGTCTGGCCGGGACCTCCCTGGCCTACAGGATCAGGCAGTACTACACGACTGCGCTCGGCGCTCGTGCCCCGCACGCGGGTGGGTGGCCGATCAAGATGCTGGAGACCTCACGGCTCTGGGTCCACTATGCGCCTTGCTCGGACCCCACATCGGCGGAACGTGAGTTGGTGTCTGCTTTCGCGGCCGGACTACCCAGCGCGGTGCGTACTGCTCTGATCGACGTCGACGCGGTGGTTCCGTTCGCGAACCTGATGGTCCCGGGTAGGAATCGCAAACGACACGGTCTAACCGGAGTGAAGCAGACGAGAGATGCAGCGGCTCCGTCCCCAGCGGCCGATCCGATGACCCCGGCCGTGCTGTTAGCGCCGATCCGACCGGACTCGCGTCCGCACCTGTCTGGGCCTGCGCTGAGAACGCAGAACATCACGCCCAACGACATCAGTGGCGGGCACATTCGTGTGCCATCCGCGACCAAGCGAGCATTCCCTGGGGAGCGTTCAACGATCGATGTGGACCTGCTCGGAGAGCAGCTGACCGGCTGCCGATGGGATCCTGGGTACGGGTCGGACAGGGAGCGCTCCGGGACGATCTCGATCCCCAAGGGCGTGTTGCAGCGTCTCGTGCGACCTGGCGCGCCGCTCACTGTCACCCGCATCGACGGCGGTGTTCGGCTGTCATGATTGATCTCGTCGATCTCAACCGCCGGCTCGTCGAGCAGGACGAGCAACTCCGAGCGACTCTGACCACCCTCGCGGGGCACATCAACGACGACTCGCTGCGAACGATCGTCGAGCTCCTTGTCGAAGGTCTCGCAGCGCTCCATGAACGCCAGGGCAATCTGATCGAGCTGACGCTGCAAGGCGCGCGTTAGACCCCGCGACAGGACGCCGCCGTGTCCACGATTCATGTCATCGAACGGCTCCGAAAACTCGCACCGCTCTACGACGTAGAGGTGATCGAGTTCGCTCGTCCGGCGTGACTCGCCAAGCGGAAGCGGGCGCTCCACTTGGCGTGAACCACTGATCTCGCAAAGCAGCCTGCCGTGGCGCAGCGTCGGCTGCACTGGGCCCAGCCCCTCCGTTGCCTCGCGCTCGAGAAGGGCACTCGCTCAGCAACGTGGACTCCAGATGTCAACCGCCTGGCATGAAGAGGGAGGCGACGGACATCGCCGCGTCGTCGTGCATGGTCGGTAGGACGTGCGAGTAGGTCTGCAGTGTGATCGCGATGTTCGAGTGGCCGAGCCGTTCCTGAACGACACGAGGGTGGATGCCGGTCTGCAGTGCGATCGTTGCCCAGGTGTGGCGCAAGCCGTGCAACGGAATCGTCGGCAACTTGTGACGGACCAGCGCGCGCCTGAACGCCTGATACACCCGCTCTGGATGCAACGGCTCACCATCAGGCCCACAGAAGACAAGCCCGCCCGCGGGTGCGCCCGGCGTCGAGGTTCGCGCTGAGTGTTGGCGGTGTCGGCGCAACACCTCGACGGTCAACGGATCGAGAGCGACGGGGCGTCGCCCGGCTTGGGTTTTGGGTTGGCCGACATAGACCTGCCAGCCGATTGCGATCATGGTCTGGGTCACGTGTGCTCGGCCGTTGTCGAGGTCGATGTCGGACCAGCGCAGACCGAGCGCTTCGCCTCGCCTCAAGCCGGTGGTGGCGAGCAGCATCCACAGCGGTGAGAGGTCGTCGCCACTGGTCAGTTCCAGAAACGTGCGCAGCGTGTCGATGTTCCATGCCTTGATCGGACGGTATGTCGCTGACCGTTTCGGTGGGTCGGCCATGTCCGCCGGGCTCTTGGGGATCCTCCCCCACCGCACCGCATCGCGCAGCATCCGATGCACCGTCATCGCCACGTTCTCCACACTCTTCGCCGACAGC
>JBBRPP010000056.1:0-31611 GCA_038227995.1 Acidimicrobiales bacterium | reverse complement strand
CAACATCGAACAAGCCGCCGCCGACCATGCCGCCACGATCATCAATGGACAACGCCGACGCCACCTCAACTACCAAAGCCCCACCATGCTCTACACTGCCGCTACAGCAACCGTGCACTGATCACTGGAACTGGCCGACCTTGCGTCGATTGAGTCCCATGACCGCAAGTTTCCTCCACTGGCACTCAGAACTCATTCAGCGCTGTATGAGGCTGCTGAGGCGGCGGGTGATGCTGCGCGGGGTCATGGCCGCGACTGCCGACATCCCTTTGTAGAGAACCCCTGGGATCGACAGGGCGCGACCTTTGGCGACGTCGGCAAGGGCGGCGCCGGCCACGGCATCGATGTCGAGCCAGGCGAAGTTCGGGTAGCTACCTGCGTATGAGTCACTGCTGCTGATGCTCTGAAACTCGGTCTTGACCAGCCCCGGGCACAATGCCGTGACGTGCACGCCGGTGCCGCGAGCTTCCTCGTGGAGGCTCTCGGTGAGATTGGTGACGTACGCCTTGGTCGCGGCGTAGACGGCGAGCTTTGGCGCGGGCTGGAAGCTGGCCATGCTGCTGACGTTGAGCAAGTAGCCACGCTTGCGCGGGATCATGACGCTGAGAGCCGCGTGTGACAGACGTGTGAGGGCCTGGATGTTGAGCCCGATCTCGTCGGCGAGTCGATCAGCGTCGAGTTCGTGGAAGAGGCCCGAGGTGCCGAAGCCGGCGTTGTTGACCACGAGTTCGATCGGTGCGGATTCGCTGCTGACGCGAGAGACGACAGCAGCCAGACCGTCAGCGGAATTGAGGTCTGCGCCCAGCACCTCGAAGCCGACTCCTGCGTACGTCGCCGCCAGTTCCTCGAGACGATCCGTGCGCCGGGCAACGAGCACGGTCGGTACTCCCGCCTTGCCCAGCAGGTGCACCATCGCCTCACCGATGCCGCTGGATGCTCCCGTCACGAGCGCTGACGTGAACGGATACGTGCCCATCACTCGTAGTCGACGCTGGCGAAGGTCTTGAGCTTGTCGATGCGGTGATGGGCATCGATGAGTCGAACTGTGCCGGACTTGGCGCGCATCACCAGCGACTGGGTGTGGGCGCCGGCGTTGTCGTAGCGCACGCCGCGCAGCAGCTCGCCGTCGGTGATGCCGGTGGCGGCGAAGAAGCAGTTGTCGCCCTTCACCAGATCGTCGGTGGTGAGCACCTTGTCGAGGTCGTACCCGGCATCGAGCGCCGCAGCGCGCTCTTCGTCGTTGCGTGGGTAGAGACGGCCCTGGATCTCGCCGCCCATGCACTTCAGCGCTGCGGCCGCAATGACGCCTTCCGGGGTGCCGCCGATGCCGATCAGCACGTGCACGCCGGCGTCGGGCCACGCGGTGGCGATCGCGCCGAAGATGTCACCGTCGCTGATGAGCCGGATGCGGGCACCACTGGCGCGGACCTCGTCGATCAGCGGCTGGTGTCGGGGCCGGTCGAGGATCATCACGGTCAGGTCACGCACCGACGTGGCGCGGGCCTTGGCCACCCAACGGAGGTTCTGGGTCGCCGTCGCCGTGATGTCGATCGAACCGGCTGCTTCTGGGCCGACCGCGATCTTCTCCATGTACACGCACGGACCGGGGTTGAACATCGTGCCCCGCTCGCTGACCGCGATCACCGAGATCGCGTTGTCGCGTCCCATCGCAGTGAGCGTGGTGCCGTCGATCGGGTCGACCGCTATGTCGGTCTTGGGTGGCGTGCCGTCGCCGATCTTCTCGCCGTTGAACAGCATCGGTGCTTCGTCCTTCTCGCCCTCGCCGATGACGACCACGCCGTCCATCGCGACGGTGGAGAGCACCGTGCGCATGGCCTCGACAGCTGCGTGGTCGGCACCGTTCTTGTCACCTCGACCGACCCACCGCGATGCCGCGAGGGCAGCCGATTCGGTGACGCGAACGAGTTCGAGGGCCAGGTTGCGGTCAGGCTGTTGCACGATCGACATGACCGCAACCCTAGCCCTCGGGGATTCAGTGGACGCGTTGGCGAATGCGAACGCGTTTGGCCTCGCGGTACAGGCGTGAACGGCCTGCCTCGTGGCGCAGACGTTCCTGATGCTGACGAATGATCTGGATCAGGATGTCGGGATGCGTGTTGCCGTACATGACGGCTCCTTTCGAAGGCGATGAATGAAGGGTTGAAGGGTTGAAGGGTTGACGGGATAGCGCAGGAAGCGCAGATGGGCGAGGACGCGGAGGCGCCAGGCGATGCCACGGAGGGAACGGTCCGGGCGCGGCGTCAGCGGGTGGACGCGTTGAACGCGGGCGCGCCGCAACGGACGTTCGATCGGGGATCGGTCAACATCATCGGCACCTCCTACGCGTTCATGGGCTTCGGTCGAAGCCGAGCGACACTGTGCCAGCGACGGCCGACACGTGCAAGCGAATTACGGCGGCCCGCATTACATTCGTCGCGATGAGCCCCATCTCGCCGGAGCGTTGCATCGGCGGCCGGGACCTCACCGAGCCTCGCCTGTCACCCAACGGCTCGATGCTGGTGTATGCCGTCGCCACCGCGGGCACGGCCGTGCTGATGCTGACGTTGCTCGACGGTGCGGCGCCGCGCCAGCTGACGGCGTATCCCGCCGTCCGATCCGGACGCAGCCTCGGTGGTGGCGGGTGGTGCTGGATGCCCGACTCGAGTGCCGTCGTGTACGCCGGGGCCGACGGCAACCTGTGGCTGCAGCCAGTGCCCGGCGGTCAGGTGCGCCGCCTCACGGACCACGGCCCAGATCGCACGGTGCAGGCACCTGCGGTATCGCCCGATGGACGTGACGTCGTCTACGTGATCGATCAGCAGGAGGTGTGGGTCCAGGCGATCGGCGACGCGTTGGCGCCTCGTCGATTGGACGACGGCGGCGCCGACTTCAGCTTCGATCCGTTCGTCACTCCCGACGGTGCCGATGTGCTGTGGCAGGCGTGGAACGTGCCCGACATGGCCTGGGACTGCTCGCGCATCGAGCGCGTCTCGATCGATGGCAAGCGCCGCGGCGTGGTCCGACCGGCCGGCGCAGTCCAGCAGCCGCGCATCACGCCGAGCGGTGAACTGATCTGCATTCGCGACGATCGCGGATGGAACAACGTGTGGCTGGGTGACGCACCGCTCGTCGAGGAACCGTTCGAACACGCCGACCCGACATGGGGCCTCGGGCAACGGACGTTCGCAGTGTCGCCGGACGGGTCGCGGGTCGCGTTCACGCGGAACGAGGGTGGGTTCGGGCGGCTCTGCGTCGTCGATGTCGAGACGCGCCATGTGCGTGACGTTGCGCGCGCCGTCCACGGTCAACTCTCCTGGCACGGCGATCGCTTGGCGGCGATTCGCACTGGCGCCCGAACCCCGACACAGATCGTGGTGTACGACACCACGTCGTGGTCGCGGACGGTCGTCGATGTCGGTCCGGTCAGCGGGTGGGAAGACGAGTCGCTCGCGGAGCCCGAACTGGTCGAGTACACGGCTGCCGACGGCGCCACGTTGTTCGCCCGGCTGTATCGCTCCGACGTCGCCACCGACCGTTTGTTGTGCTGGTTGCACGGTGGGCCGACCGATCAATGGCAGGTCACGTTCATGCCGCGGGTGGCCTACTGGCGGGCCCAGGGTTGGAACGTCTTGGTGCCGGATCATCGCGGCTCGACCGGCCACGGGCGCGACTACCAGCAGGCGATGCGCGGGCGGTGGGGCGAGGTCGACGTCTCCGACACGGTCGCCGCGATCGAGCACGCGCACCGCGAGGGCTGGGGCATCCCGAGGTACACGGTCCTCGTCGGTGGCTCGGCCGGGGGCTTCACGGCATTGGGCGTGGCCGCAAGCGCGCGTCACCTGACAGCAGCGGCAGTCGTGTCGTACCCGGTGACAGATCTGTTCGATCTCGCCGAACGAAGCCACCGTTTCGAGCGCCACTACACCGTGTCGCTCGTCGGCGCGATTCCGTCGAGTCACGCGGAACCCGGTCCGTACCACGATCGTTCACCGGTCGATTTCGCCGACCGCATCCGCATTCCTTTGCTGATGTTCCACGGCTCGGCCGATCCCGTGGTGCCGGTCGAGCAGAGCCGCGTCCTCGCGACTCGGGTTGTCGAGGCGGGTGGACTGGTGGTGTTGAAGATCTATGACGGCGAAGGCCACGGGTTCCGCCAGCCGGCCAATCAGCTCGATGAATATCAACGAGTCGGAGAGTTCCTTCGCGACTACGTCGGATAGGGTCGCGCCGTGAGCGAGTGGAGCCCGACCGATCCCGAAGCTGCGAAGGTCTTCTACGACCTCAGCGAGTGGGACTTCGACCAGCAAGCCGAGTTGGCCTCGGCGTTGGCAGATTCGGAGATCCCGCACGGCTGGGAAGACACCGAGCTCGTCGTGCCAGAAGCGTTCGAGTCCGATGTCGACAAGGTTTTCGCCGACGTCGAACAGCGCCTGAACATGGTCGGCAAGGGCGTCACCTACTCTGACACGGAGGGAACCGACGACGAGGCCGGCGACGGCGGCGACACCGACATCGAGCGGACGATCGGCGACGACACCGTCTTGACCGAATACGACCTGAGCGAGTGGGACGAACTCGAACGATCGCTCGTCGACGATTCGCTGAGCGCAGCCGGCATCCCGTTCCGTTGGGAAGCGCTCGTCCTGCTCGTGCCGACCAGCGACGAGGCCGCGGTCGATTCCATCCTCGACGAAGTCGAGTCGGGCGAGATCATCCCGATCATCAACGACGGTCCCGACGGTGACGCACTGCCCTTCGAGAGCCTCAACAGCTTCTTCCTCGCCGGCGAGCGCCTGCGCAAGGATCCGCGCGATGCTGACGGGCTCGAGCGCCTGCTCGAAGCATTGAAGATCGCCGACCCCAACCGGCCGCCGTCGGGTGTCGAACTCAAGATCTGGCGCCAGAGCTGCGCACTGGCCGAACTCCTGGCCGACGAGCTGGTCGAGGGCGAGGATGCCACGGATGACGGCGACGATGGTGAACCCGGCCGGGCGCAGCAAGTCGCGATCGAGCTGCACGATCTGCTCCGCCCGCTGATCTGACCTGCTCGGGTGTTCTGGCTGTTGCTCTGATCCCAGCTGACCTACGTACGCCCGAAGTGCTGCCGGTAACGTTGCCACGATGCTGCTGTCCGAACTCGAGGTGTGGCACTCGCGAGCCGGAACGCCCACTCGACGGATCTCGCTCGGCAACCTGATCCTGCCTGCCGACCCCGCGCCAGGCTTCGGCGGGTTGTTGCTCGGTGCCGTCGTCGCGGCCCATCTCGATGACGTCGACGACGATCTGATCGCCGACGTGCATCGGTTGCTGAGTCAGGTCGAGAACGGCGAGCGAGTCGTCCAGCCGCGGCTGCGTCACCGCTATCAAGTCGACCGACACGGCCTTGGCGTCAGTCGCCATCAGCTGATCGGTGAGGACGAGACCGTCCGCTTCAAGTTCGACAGCAAGGGCAGCGGGCTGGTTCAGGTGCTCGGCGCGATCTACGCGATCGAACGGCTGGAGGAAGCGGCGCGCCATTCGCTGGTGCCGGTGATCAAGAAGGCGATGCGTTGGAAAGGGCCGATCGGGCCCTCGTTCATCAACCACCTCGCCGGCAGCAGCGCGACCTCGCTGTCCGCGATGGCCGACCCTCGTGCGTGGGCACTGGAACTGCTCGGTTTCCCGCTCGGCACCGGCAAGGTCACCAAGAAGCAGGTGATGACGCTGTATCGCGATCAGCTGCGCCTGGTGCACCCCGACCACGGGGGATCGGAGATCGCGGCCAGCAAGGCCATCGGCGACCTCGGAGAAGCGCGAAAGATCTTGCTCGCGTGAAGCCGTCCAAGAACGTCAAGGGAGTGTTGCTGTACCCCGGTGCGGGGACGGACAGCAACCACTCGTCGCTGATCGAGATCGAACGGTCACTCGCGCCGCTGCCTGTGCGGCGCGCCGATTTCGGCTATCGCAAGGCCGGTCGACGTGCGCCGGATCGGGCTCCCGTGTTGCTCGACGCGGTGCGAGCGGAGGCCGCCGACTTCGCGACGACGCTGGCGGTGCAGCCGAAGAAGATCGTGCTCGGCGGCCGGTCGATGGGCGGACGGATGTGTTCGATCGCGGTCGCCGGCGAGACGGCCGGAGCGCCAGAGACTGCGCCCCCCGTGAAGGCTGCCGGGCTGATCCTCATCGCGTATCCACTCCATCCTCCGGGCAAGCCGGAGAAGCTGCGGGTCGAACACCTGCCGCGATTGACGGTGCCGTGTCTGTTCATCTCCGGGACGCGCGATGCGTTCGGCACACCCGACGAGATGACCGAGTGGACAGCGACGATCCCAGGTCCGGTCACGCACGTGTGGTTCGAGGGCAAGGGTCACGACCTGAAGGGATGCGACGCGAACATCTCGACCGCGATCGTGGAGTGGCTAGAAACCATCCGGTAGCGAGATCGCGGGCATCGCCGGCTCGTCGCTGAGCTCGTCGAGATCCTTGTGTGCGGTCTCGGGATAGCTGCGCACGATGATGAGCACGGCGAAGATCTCACCGAATGCCATCAGCCCCATCGATTTCCCGTACGACCAGCCGTTGTCGAGCAGCTTGCCGACCGCCAGCAGACCGAACGAACCGCCGACGAGCGCGGCTGCGGTCACGATGCCGGCAGCCCGGCCGCGGTTACCGGTGGGGAACATCTCGGTGCGGTACACAGCGAATGCCGGATAGCCGATGCCGCCGACGAAGCCGGCCCCGAACGCTCCGAGCCACAGCCCGACGCCGCCGACACTGAACGACCAGATCAGCAGCAGCACACTCGACGGGACGGCGACGACCAGCAGCTTGCGCCTCCCGTGCATGTCGGCGATCTTGCCGCCGACGACGAAGCCGAGCGCGGCGGGAGTCGCCGTGCTGACGGTGAACAGGCTGATCGCTCCCGGTGACAGCCCGCGCACTTCGTCGAGGTAGCGGTTCTGGAAGTACGACGCCGGCGCGACGAACAGGTTGGCGAGGAACGACACCGCCGCGATCTCACCGAGCCGCAGCTTGTTGAGCTTCTGGGCGATGACGTGCGGGCGCTCGAAGCGACGGGTCTCGGGCAGCCGCTTGCGCAGGTCGAACGCGACGATCAGCCAGATCAGGGCGAGGACGTAGACGAATCGCCACCCGTATGTGCCGACTCCGGCGAGCGGCAAACCCATCACGGCGATCCCCGCGCCGAGTCCGCTGGCCATGGCCAGCACGCTGACCGCGTACGCGCGGCTGTTGCGCGGCATCTCCTCGGCCGCAGCCACGGCGACCAGCAGATCGAGCGCCAGGCCCATCGGTCGACCGAGGGTCTGGGTCGCGACGAGCGCGGCGAAGTTCGGCGCCAACGCTCCGAGCGAGCACACGACCGGCGCAAGGAACGCGGCGAGCACGATCATCTTTCTTCGGCCCACACGATCGGCGAAGAACGCGATCGGGAGCGCGAACACGATGCCGATGCGGACCACGACGCCGCCGACCCCCTGGCCGTATTTGTCGATGTGGAAATCCTTCGCCGCGTAGTTCACGGTCTGGGTGAACAGCGTGTTCGCGAACGCCGATGTCATCGAGGCGGCGGCGAGCAAACCCAGCAACATCGCTTCTCGCGGTTCGAGTCGATCAGGTGGCGCCCACCACGGCTGGACGCCGGATTGCATGCCGCGATCGCGAAGTCGCAACGTACGCCGCACCGGCAGCGCGAACAGCCATCCGAACCACGGAATCGACAGGCGATAGTTGGTGGTTTCGCGCACGATGGTGGCTGTGGTCTCGACCGACCGCGAGTACTCCGAGAACGGCCCTGCGACCTGCACGAACGTGCCCGGAACCTCGCCGGCCACCTCCTCGACGAAGTCGTTGCGTGGTGTGAGGGCGAACTCGTGGTTCTCGCGGGTGGCAGGAAGTTCTCGCACCACGCGCCTCCGGCCGACCACATCCGGAGCATACTGATCGCCATGGATTCTGCGGCAGAGCACATCGTCGCGCGCCGAAGCGGACCATTGACGGGTGAAGTGACGGTGCCCGGAGCCAAGAACTCGGTGCTCAAGTTGATGGCCACGACGTTGCTCGTCGACGGGGTGACGACGCTCACCAACGTGCCTGACATCGCCGATGTCGCGATCATGTCCGACCTCCTCGCCGCGATCGGAGTGCAAGCGGCCTGGAGCGCTGACAAGTCGCTCACGCTCACCAACGACGGCAACCTCACGCCTGTCGCCCCGTACGAGCTCGTCGAGCGCATTCGAGCCTCGATCAACGTTCTCGGCCCGTTGCTGACCCGGTGCGGCACGGTGAAGCTGTCGCTCCCCGGCGGTGACGATTTCGGCAGCCGCCCCATCGACATGCACCAGAAGGGTCTGGAAGCGATGGGCGCCACGTTCGTGCTCGAGCACGGCTACGTCGAAGCGCACGCCGAGCGGCTCCACGGGGCCGAGATCACCTTTGACTTCCCCAGCGTCGGCGCGACCGAGAACATCCTCACTGCGGCCGTGTTCGCCAAGGGCACCACCGTCATCGACAACGCCGCCCGCGAGCCGGAGATCTGCGATCTCGCCAACTTCCTGGTCGAGATGGGCGCCGACATCGAAGGCATCGGTTCATCGAAGCTCGTCATCCACGGGGTCGAGCGAGGCAGCCTGCGTCCCGTCGTGCACGAGGTCGTGCCTGACCGGATCCAGGCCGCCACCTACATCGCCGCAGCGGCTGTCACGGGTGGCGAGATTCGGCTGCGCAATGCCCGTCACGAACACATGCAGATGGTGATCCGCCGCTTCACCGACATGGGCCTGCAGATCACCCCGCAGACAGACGGGCTCAGCGTGTGGGCCGGCGAGCGGATGCGGGCGATCGACGTCGCGACGTTGCCGTACCCGGGCATCGCCACCGACTACAAGCCGCTGATCGTCACGATGCTGACCATGGCCGATGGCGTCGGCATCGTCACCGAGAACCTGTATCCGGGCCGCTTCCGGTATGTCGAAGAACTGCAACGCCTTGGCGCCGACATCAGCACCGACGGCCATCACGCCGTCGTGCGGGGCGTCAACCGGCTGTCCGGGGCGCCGGTTCGGGCCCCCGACATCCGCGCCGGCGCAGCCCTGGTCGTCGCCGGGCTCGTGGCCGACGGCGAAACGGTGATCAGCGGCGTCGAGCACATCGATCGCGGTTACGACGACCTCGTCGGTCGCCTGGCCGGCCTCGGCGCATCGATCAGTCGTCGACCGGCATCGTAGGTTCGGCGGGTTCGGCGGGCTCGGTTGACGTCGGTGCCGCTGCGGCACGGCGTTTCGCCAGGCGCAGCAGCCAGTAGATGAACGCCAGGGGACCCACGACGAGCAGCGTTTCGTCCCAGCCGCCCTGATGGGCCAGAACGGCGGGAATGAGTGCCACCACTCGAAATGTTCTCACTTGTCGGGATCTTAATGATCCACCTGCTTCAATGGACTGCGGTCCAGATCAAAAGGTCACACCATGCGCGCCCAAGTCGAAGAATGCATCGAAGTCATCCGGCCTGCTCTGCAGGCTGATGGTGGCGACATCGAACTGAAGAACGTCGACGAAGTCACCGGCATCGTCTCGGTCACGTTGATCGGCGCGTGCGGCACCTGTCCGGCCAGCACCCAGACGCTGAAGGCCGGCATCGAACGCATCATGCGCGACCGCGTCGACGGCGTCACCGAGGTCGTGGCGGTCTGATTTCGTGGGTCGTCGCGATCAACCGGTCGAGGACCTCTTCGCCAACGCTCGCAATGGCGACCGTGCCGCGCTGGCGCGGCTGCTGTCGCTGATCGAACGCGGCTCTGCCGAAGCACGCGAGATCGGCCGGCTGGCCTACCCCCTCGGCGGCCGGGCGTACACCGTCGGCATCACCGGTGCCCCCGGCGCTGGCAAGAGCACGCTGACATCGGCCACCATCGGCCACCTCCGCTCGCTGGGGCTGGAGGTCGCCGTGTTGGCGATCGATCCGTCATCACCGTTCACCGGTGGGGCCATCCTCGGTGACCGCGTCCGGATGCAGGATCACGCCACCGACCGGGGCGTGTTCATCCGCTCGATGGCGACCCGCGGCCATCTCGGTGGTCTGTCGTTGGCAGCACCGGAAGCGATCCGTCTGCTCGACGCGATTGGTCGCGAGTGGATCCTGGTCGAGACCGTCGGCGTCGGTCAGGTCGAGGTCGAGATCGCAGCCAAGGCCGACACGACGGTGGTCGTCGTCAACCCGGGCTGGGGTGATTCCGTCCAGGCCAACAAGGCCGGGTTGATGGAGGTCGCCGACCTGTTCGTGATCAACAAGTCGGATCGCAAGGGGACGGCCGAAACCCGGCGCGATCTCGAGCAGATGCTCGATCTGTCCGACCTCGGCCACGACTCGTGGCGCCCGCCGATCGTGGCGACGGTCGGCACGACGGGTGTCGGTGTCACGGAGTTGTGGGACGCCGTGCTCGCCCATCGCGAGCACATCAGCGCCGACGGAGCGCTCACGACGCGGCGCGAGACGCGGCTGCGCGAAGAGCTGACCAACATCGTCGCCAGGCGACTCGAACAACGAGCCCGAGAGCTGTGTGGCGGCGATCGTTGGGACGCGTTGCAGGACGACGTGCTGCACCGCCGGCTCGATCCGTGGGGTGCGGCAGACGAGATGCTGCGGCCTGTCGAGGCGTAACCTCGCCGCATGGACGCGACGAATCAACTGGTGCTGCTCGAACGACGTGACGACGGGGTCGCCGTCGTGACGTTGAACAATCCCAAGGTCAATGCCCTCTCGCAGGAGCTGCTGACCGAACTGCGACAGGTCGCCGACGCACTCACGGCCGACCCGCCGGGAGCCGTCGTCGTGACCGGCGGCGAGCGACTGTTCGCGGCGGGTGCCGACATCAGCCAGTTCGGCGGACCAGACGAGGCGCGCGGCATCACCGAGGCGTTCCACGGCGCGCTCGATGCGATTGCGGCGATCCCGCGCTTCGTGATCGCGGCCGTCAGCGGCTACGCGCTCGGCGGAGGTTGCGAGTTGGCCCTCGCGTGCGACTACCGGATCGGTTCGACCCGCGCCGTGTTCGGTCAGCCCGAGGTCCTGCTCGGCATCATCCCGGGCGGTGGCGGCACGCAGCGCCTGCCGCGCACGATCGGCGTGAGCCGGGCCAAGGAGATGTGCATCACCGGGCGGCAGGTCGCGGCCGAAGAAGCGCTGCGGATCGGTCTGCTCGACGAAGTCGTCGCCACCGACGAACTGCACACCCGCGCACTCGCCCTGGCGGCCGAGGTTGCGTGCGGCGCGTTGGTCGCCCAGGCGCTGGCCAAATCAGCGATCGACGAGGGCATCGCGATGTCGCTGGCCGATGGCCTGGCGATCGAGAAGAACGCCTTCGTCGAGGTCTTCCACAGCGACGACAGCCGCATCGGCGTGCAGAGCTTCCTGGCCAACGGTCCCGGCAAAGCCCAGTTCACTGGCCGCTGATTGCCGGCGACCCGAGTACTCGGCGGGGCTACTCGGCCCAGGCGATGCAGGTGGTCTCGAACGGGTTGGCGAGCAGGGGGTTGGTGGGCAGGACGCGAGCCGTCAGGCCGTAGCCACCCGAGCGAGCGACCACGTAGTCGCCCGCCCATGCACCATCGGCGCCGAGGGTCAGCGCGATCTGCTCGGTGTCGGGCAGCAAGTAACCCTGCAGGTCGATCGGTCCGTGCAGGACCTGCACAGTGACGTCGGTGGCGGCCAACCCGTTGAGCTCGACCGTCGCGGTGACGTGGCGTGTCTCGCCGGCCAGGCCCGGTGTCGTGTCGGTGTCGAGCGTTGTGATCTTCACCGACGGCCAGGCCGCATGGACCTTCTGCTTCCACGCCGAGAGGGCACGGGCGCTGGCGGCACCGGCGTCGTTGACAGCGGTCGCCCCGAGCGCGGCCTTCTCGTACAGCTCGGTGACGTAGTCACGGACCATGCGCGACGCGGTGACCTTCGGTCCGAGCGTCGCCCAGTTGTGCAGCATCCTGTCGATCCAGCCGTGCGGCAGCGCCTCGCGGTTCGGCCGGCCACCGTGGTCGTAGAACAGTGGGACGATCTCCTGCTCGAACAGCCCGAACAGGCTCATCGCCTCGCGCTGATCGCGACGATTGTCATCGGGGTCGTCGTCGGCGGACGCGATGTCCCAACCGTTGCGGCCGTCGGACCATTCGTCCCACCAACCGTCGCGGATGCTGCAGTTGAGCGCACCGTTGAGCGCGGCCTTCATGCCGCTGGTTCCGCACGCCTCGAGTGGGCGCCGCGGGTTGTTGAGCCACACATCGCAGCCGTGGTACATGAAGCGGGCGACAGCGATGTCGTAGTCGGGCAGGAACACGAAGCGGTGACGCACATCGAGCTCGCGGGCGAAGCGCTCGATGTTCTGGATCATCTCCTTGCCGGGATGATCGGCCGGGTGGGCCTTGCCGGCGAACACGAACTGCAACGGGCGATCGGCGTCGAGCAGCAGGCGCTTCAGACGCTCGGGGTGCGACAGCAGCAGGGTTGCCCGCTTGTAGGTCGCGAATCGACGGGCGAACCCGATGGTGAGGATGTTGGGGTCGAGGATGTCGTCGCCCATGCGCCCGCGGACGTAGTCGACGAGCCGAGCGCGGCCGGCCGAACGGGCCGCCCACACCGCGGAGGGCGACAACGAGTACGCACGTTGCCACGCTTCCTCGTCGGCGCCGTCCCACACGCCGTGCACACTGCGCAGCAGTTGATCCATCTCGGGCGAGATCCAGCTGTGGGCGTGGATGCCGTTGGTGATCGAGCCGATCGGTACCTCGTCGACCGGCACCGTCGGCCACAGACCGGAGAACATCTCGCGACTGACGGCACCGTGCAATGCGGCAACACCGTTGGCGCGAGCAGCGAGACGCAAGCCCATCACGGCCATGTTGAACCGGGTCTCGTCGGGCTCGTCGCTGCGCTGCCCGATCGACATCAGCTGATCGAAGGTGATGCCGACTTGCGCTGCGTACGACGAGAAGTACTTCTCCATCAGCTCGCGCGGGAACCGATCGATGCCGGCCGGGACGGGCGTGTGTGTGGTGAAGACGCCGCCGGCGCGGGTGGCCTCGACCGCCTCGTTGAAGGTGAGGCCACTCATCACGAGCTCGCGGATCCGTTCCAGGGCGAGGAACCCGGCGTGACCTTCGTTGGTGTGGAACACCTGCGGATCGAGGCCCAGGGCACGAAGCGCCTTCACCCCGGCGATGCCCAGCACCATCTCCTGGCGCAAGCGATGCTCGACGTCGCCGCCGTAGAGCCGATCGGTGACGCCCGGCGCGTCGAGCAGGTAGAGCGGGATGCGGCCGACATCGGCGCGCCAGACGGTGACGGTGACCTCGTCGCCGCCGAGGTCGATGGTCACCTGCTTGCCGGTGTTGGCCAGCGCCATGCCGGCCTTCTCCAGCAACGGGAAGCGCTCTTGCTGCCAGCCGTCGACATCGAGGCTTTGCCGGAAGTAACCCTCGGCATAGAGCAGGCCGATGCCGACCAGCGGGATGCCGAGATCGGACGACGCCTTGAGGTGGTCGCCGGCGAGGATGCCGAGACCACCGCTGTACTGAGGCACGGATTCGCTGATGCCGAACTCGGGCGAGAAGTAGGCGACGCCGGCCAGGGGCGAGGTGCCCTTGGTCTGGAACCAGCGCTCGGACTTCAGCGCGGTCTCGAGGCGCACGACTGCCGCGCCGACGGCGCTGACGACGCTGGGATCGTCGGCCAGAGCGGTCCATTCGGCGGGGGAGATGCGGGCCAGCATCGCCAGCGGCTGATGGCCAGACTCTTCCCATGCCACGGGATGCAGGTCGGCGAAGAGCTGTTGCAGCTCGCGATCCCAGCACCAGTGCAGGTTGTTGGCGAGTTGGTTGAGGCCGGCGAGCGAACCCGGCACGGCCGGATCGACGCTGAATTGTCGGACGCTACGCATTGCAGCGAGGGTAACCGCAGTCAGGTGCCGGGCGAAACAGCCTGTTTGTAAACGCTGAGTGTCGCGATTGCGATCGCATCCCACGTGTAGAAATGAGCGAGCAGCTTCGCGGCCGTCTGTTGCAGCTCTTCCGCGAGCGCGGCGTCGTTCAGCACCTGCTCGATCCGGTCGGCGAGATCGTTGTGGTTTCCGGGCTCGAACAGCAGGCCGGCGCCCGTTCCGTCGACGATCTCGGCCAGCCCACCGGTACGGGCGACGACGGTCGGTGCGCCGGCCGCCATCGCTTCGAGGGCAACGATCCCGAACGGTTCGTACAGCGACGGGATGACGCCGCAGCCGGCCCGGTGCAACATCTCGCGCAGATCGTCGTCGGGGATGAAGCCCGCCAGGTTGACGATGTCGGCCAGCCCTTCCATGTCGATCTGCGACTGCAGCTCGGCCAGGTACGTGCCCCGACCGGCGATCACGCAGCGAATGCCGGGCACACGACTGCGCAGTTCGCCAATTGCCCGGGCCAGGACCTGGAAGCCCTTCTCGTACTGGACCCGTCCCCACGCCACGACGAGTGGCTCGCGGGCGGTGATGCCGGTGGTGGGCGGCACTTCCCAGACGGCCAGGTCGACACCGTTGGGAACGAGGTGGACCTTGTCGACGGGCAGCTCGAAGCCGGTCACCACTTCGCGAACCATGAACTTCGAGCAGCAGATGACCTCGGTGGCCTGATAGTTGAGCCACCACTCGATCGAGTTGATCGCGGCGGGCATGCCCGGTGGCACGTGCCCGCCGTGTCGTCCGCGTTCGGTGGCGTGGATCGTGGCGACCAGCGGGACCCCGAACAGCGTGGAGAGCGTGTCGCCGGCCCACGCCACCAGCCAGTCGTGGGCGTGGACGACGTCGGGCCGCCAGTCGCCGAGTTGGGCTGCGAGTTGCGTCACCTGGTGGTTGGCGGAAGCCATCTGGGCGACGAGGTTGTCGTCGGGCAGCCACGGCAGATCGATGGTGGCGCGCAGGACGCGGACACCCTCGACCACGGTGTCGTCGGGAGCGTCGTTGGTGTGCAGGCTGAAGACCACGACCTCGTTGCCGGCCCGCGCCATCGCCCGCGCCAGCCCATCGACGTGGGCCGCGATCCCGCCGACCACCAGCGGCGGGAACTCCCACGACAGCATCAACACGCGCATGACGGAGACCGTAGCTGCGTGACTGGCGTACGCTCGCAAGCGTGACACCAGATGATGGTTCCAGCGGCGGGATGTCCACGACCAACGTGTGGCCGGGTCCGCTCGACGTCCATCTCTTCAACGAAGGTCGTCATCGGCGGCTGTGGCAACTCCTCGGAGCGCACGTCATCCCGGGCGGAGCGGGCGTGCGCTTCAGCGTCTGGGCCCCGAACGCACGCGAGATATGGGTCGTGGGCGACTGGAACGCGTGGGGCGATGGCGCTCGAATGGAACAGATCGAGCAGAGCGGCATCTGGGTCGCGATCGTGCCCGATGCACGCGACGGTCATCGCTACAAGTTCGCGGTGGTCAGCCGTTCGGGCCGCACGATCCTCAAAGCCGACCCACTGGCGCGGCGCACCGACCACCCGCCGGAGAACTCCAGCATTGTCGTTGCCCCGAGCACGTTCCGCTGGTCTGACAACGACTGGGTCGGGTCACGCGACAACACACCGTCGGCTCCGCTGCGCATCTACGAAGTCCATCTCGGGTCGTGGCGACAGGGTGTCGACACGTATCCCGATCTCGGCCGCCAGCTGGCGGCGCACGTGAAGGCGATGGGGTTCACCCACGTCGAACTGTTGCCGGTCGCCGAGTACCCGTTCGGGGGATCGTGGGGCTATCAGGTCAGCGGCTACTTCGCCCCCACGTCGCGGTACGGAACCCCCGACGAGTTCCGTGAGTTCGTCGACATCCTCCACAGCGAAGGGATCGGCGTCATCGTCGACTGGGTGCCGGCGCACTTCCCGAAAGACGAATGGTCGCTCGGTCGGTTCGACGGGACGGCGCTGTACGAACACGCCGACCCGCGCCAGGGCGAGCACCCCGATTGGGGCACGTTCGTGTTCAACTACGATCGCAACGAGGTCCGCAACTTCCTCACCGCGAACGCGCTCTATTGGCTGCACGAGTTCCACATCGACGGTCTGCGCGTCGACGCTGTCGCCTCGATGTTGTACCTCGACTACAGCCGCAAGCCGGGCCAGTGGATCCCCAACAAGAACGGCGGCCGCGAGAACCTCGGCGCGATCGCATTGCTGCAGGAGGTCAACATGCTGGTCGGTGCGGAAGTGCCCGGCGCGTTGATGATCGCCGAAGAATCCACGTCGTGGCCGAAGGTGACGCATGCGGTGCACGACGGTGGCCTCGGCTTCACCCACAAGTGGAACATGGGTTGGATGAACGACACGCTCGCGTACCTCGAGCACGATCCGATCCACCGCCGCTATCACCACCGCGAGCTGACGTTCGGGTTGCTCTACACGTTCGGCGAGCGCTACGTCTTGCCGCTCAGTCACGACGAAGTCGTGCACGGCAAGGCGAGCCTGCTCGGCAAGATGCCCGGCGACGATTGGCAGCGGTTTGCCAACCTGCGTGCCCTCTACGGCTGGATGTGGGCGCTGCCGGGTGCGCCCCTGGTCTTCATGGGCGCCGAGATCGCGCCGTTCACGGAGTGGAGCGAGACGGTGGGCTTGCCGTGGCACCTGCTCGATCACGCGCCGCATCGCGGTGTGCTCGAACTGATGATCTCGCTCAACACCGTGACGGCCGCGACGCCAGCACTGTGGGAACGCGACACCTCGCCGGCCAGCTTCCAGTGGCTGGATGCCGACGATTCGCTGCACTCGATCTACGCATTCATTCGTCACGGCGACACGAAGGTGATCTGCATCGCCAACTTCACGCCGGTCCCGCATCAGGGGTATCGCGTCGGCGCACCGGCCGCGGGCGAATGGCGAGTGCTGATCGATACCGATGGTCATCGCTACGGCGGCAGTGGGTACCGCGGCGACGACGCGATGGCCGTCGCCAGCACCGACATCCCGTGGCAGGGCCAGGAGGCATCGATCGTGATCGACCTCCCCCCACTCGCCGTTCTCTGGTTGGAGAAACCGGCTTCGTAACCGCGGGTCCGGCTCGGTACGGTCTCCAGCCATGCCATCGATCGCGGCGCTGCGCGACCCACGCGTGCGCCCCGTGCTCACCACCTCGGTCACGCTCGGCCTGGCGGTCGGGGTGTTCGCGATCCTGTTCGGTGTCGGCGCGGTCGGTGCCGGGGCCTCGACGGTGCAGGCCTGCGCGATGTCGCTGCTGGTCTTCACCGGTGCATCGCAGCTGAGCGCCGTGGCCGTGATCGCCGGCGGTGGATCGGTGGGATCCGCGCTCAGCGGCGCGCTGCTGCTGGCGGCGCGCAACGGTGTGTTCGGGTTGACGATGTCGCGTCGGCTGAAGGGTCGGTTGGCGACGCGGCTGATCGCCGCGCAGTTGACCATCGACGAATCGACCGCGATGGCAACGGCCCAGGACGACCCAGAACTGCAACGGATCGCGTTCTGGGTGACGGGCGCATCGGTGTACGTCTTCTGGAACATCGGCACGCTGATCGGCGCCGTTGCGGGCAACGCGATCAACCCCAAGACGTACGGGCTCGACGCGGCCATCCCGTCTGCGTTCGTGGCGATGCTGTGGCCGCACCTGCGCACGGTGCGCGGCCGCAAGGCAGCGGTGCTCGGCGTGGTCCTGTGCCTGGCGACGACCCCGTTTCTGCCCATCGGGCTGCCGATCCTGATCGCGGCGACCGCGATCCTCGTTGCCGTGCCCGCGCCTGATGACGACGACCGCAACGACTTCACGCTCGACGACGGACCGGGAGCTTTGCCGGCATGACGTGGGGATTGGTCCTCGGCCTCGCAGCCGGGGCGTATCTGTTCAAGGTGCTCGGGTTGGTCATCGTCGGTGATCGGGCGCTTCCGCCGGTGCTGGAACGTTGCCTGGCGTTGATTCCCGCCGCGCTCATCGCGGCACTGATCTCGAAGGACACGCTCACCAACGGACACCATCTGCAGATCGACGCCCGCCTGGCCGGCGTCGCGTGTGCGGTCATCGCCGCGTGGCGCAAACTGCCGGTCATCGTCGTGATCGTGATCGGCGCCGGCGTGACGGCCGCGGTGCGGCAGTTGGGCTAGAGCCGTTCGAAGCTAGAGCGTCCCTGCTTCGCGTTCTTCGAGGTACAGGAACTCGGGCGCCTTGACGCCGGCGTCGGCGCGGATCTGCTGCAGCCGCGGCGACTCGAAGAAGTCGCGAGCTGCAGCGGTAGAGGTCCACGTCGAGAAGTGGACCACCGTGTTCGGATCGGTCTCGGCGCACAGCACCTGGTACGAGCGCTCACCGGCTTCGCGTCGGATGTCGGCTGCCGCGTCGAAGACGACTTTCCACGCGTCGTAGTCGGCGACCTCGTGAACGATCAGCACGTGCGCCATGAGTGCCGAGGCTAACCCTGTGACGCCGCGACGTCAGCGTTCGACGAGAGCGGCCAGGGCTTTGAGGTTGCGGCGCCAGATGGCCTTCATGATGATGCCGCCACCGAGCGCGCCACCGATCGATCCGCCCATCCACCATGGGAAGCGCAGATCTTCGGTCCACGCGAACCGGGTGCGGCGATCGAGGTCGATGGCGGTCAGGGTGAAGGTGCCAGAGCCGGTGACGACACCGGTGTGGCGCACGCCCATCGCCTGCTCGGGTTCCCAAACGGTGATCTCCATGTGATCGACCAGCTTCAGCGGGCCGACCTTGGTGTCGCACAGGAACGTCGTGCCGACGCCACGTGTCTGCTCGGTCTGGAACCGGATCGCGACGGCGTCGTGCATCCAGTCGACATGGCGCTCGACCGGCTCGACCACAGCCCAGACAGCGGCAGGGGGCGCGTCGATGTCGACGCTGACCGCGATGTGGGTCACGAGATGTTGATCGCGACGCGGCGGAGTTTCTCGGCCGCGTGTTCCGGGGGAACGATGTTGATCTGAACCCCGGTGCCGCGCTCGAAGCCGGCGGTGCTGACGAGCTTCGGCCACAGGTGCACGTGCCAATGGAACTCGCCAGTGTGCTGATGCGGTGCGGTGTGGAAGACGAGGTTGTAGGCGACGTCGCCGAACGCTTCCTGCAGCGTGAGCAGACCGTCGCGGATGGCCTTGCCGACCGCGATCAACGATGCGTCATCGGCGTCTTGCAGGTGCAGATCGTGCTTGCGTGGGATGATCAACAACTCGAACGGACTGCCGGCCCAGAAGGGTGACAGGCACAGCACATTGTCGTTGGCGAACACAACGCGCTTGCCGTCGGTGAGTTCGGCTTCGACCGTGGCGCACAGGATGCACGCGCTCTCGAACCGGGCGAACGCGCGCTCTTCGTCGAGGATCTCACCAGGTACGAATGGCAGGCCGAGCAATTGTCCGTGCGGGTGTGCCAACGACGCGCCGGCTTCGCGGCCGTGGTTGACGATCGCCTGCGTGTAGCGGATGTTCGGCGTCTTGGCGTGATCGACGAAGCGGCGACGAAGCGCCAGCATGATCTGGGCAATCTTGGCATCGTCGGCCAGGTGGATGCCGCCGTTGTGCTCGGGCGTGTACACGAAGATCTCGTGGATGCCGCTGGCTTCGGCCATGACGTGCACGGGCCCGAGGTGGTGAACCGCGAACGGCTCGTCGCCATCGAACGCCGGGTACAGGTTGGGGACGACCCGCAGCTGCCAGCTGCCGCCGTCATCCACCTGCTCGAGCGCGGGGAGGGTCTTCTCCTCGTTGCCGGGGCAGAACGGGCACGGACGGTTCGGGTCGGCTTCGACTTCTGGCGCGCGTGGGGCGAAGTCTGTGGGCCGTTCCGCCCGCTCCGCCACAATGGTCACCCAACGCCCGGTAAGAGGATTCAATCGCATCTGAGACACTGTCCAGTCAGGATAGGACCATTGCGGGGCCGATGCGTGAACCAACGCCATTTTCAGGGTTGAGATGGGTCACACCTCACGCTGAGTCAGCCGTCTGCGCGCCGTTCGTACACGGTGACGTGCTGGTCGCTGTCGTCGTCGAACGGATCGCGGTCGAAGGACCGCCAACGGTGACGCACCTGCAGGCCGGCGCGAGCGGCCATCTGGTCGAGCTCGGCGGGAGCGACGAAGCGCACGCTCCACGGCCGGAGGCGGACACCGCCCGTTTCGGTGAACTCGACGAATTGTCCTTCGGCCAACTGATCGCCGAAGCGGGAGACACTGAGCACAACGCGATCGGCGGTGATCGATCGGACCTCGACCTGGCTGCCCGAGAGCGGCGGCTCATCGGGCACAAGGGCTTCGATGACGAAGCATCCGCCGGGCGAGAGCCGCGCCGCAATGGTCGTCATGCACGCCTGCTGGCGCTCGGCCGACGCGAGGTTGAAGAACGTGTTGAACGCGACGAACACGACGCCGAGAGGTCCGTCGGGGATCGCGTCGATCATGTCGCCGCGGATCAACTGCAGCCGATGGTCGGGTGCCTTGGCGGCCAGCGCGTCCAACATCGCGTGGCTGGAGTCGATGCCGATCACGCGTCTCGGACGGACGAGCGGTTCGAGCGGAAGCGCAAGGCGACCGGTGCCGACACCCAGTTCGACGATCGGTGAGCCAGCCGCGTCATCGGCGCTCGACGCGCTCGCGGCGAGATCGGCGATCGTGGCCGCCGTGGCGTCGGCATCGGTGATCGCGCCATACCACTCGTCGTAGACGTCGGCGAACGCGTCGCCGTAGCTGCTGTTGTCGTAGCCCTGCATGGTGTGCGGCGACCTCCGTCCGGTCACGGTACCCGCGGTGGTCGCACGCCGACGCGGTGAGCCGCACGGTGACCGGCCGATCGGCCAGAATGGCGAGGTGACGTCGTGGGCGGGGATCGAGTCGGGTGCGGCACACCGCGCCGACCCCGCTGCCGCCGGGTCAGATGTCGGAGCGCGCACCACCGATGGTGGACGAGGCGGTGGCGTGCAGCGACGTCTCCGCCGTCAGCAACGCCCCATCATCGGATCACTCGACACCGGCGGCGTGATGGTGCAACGCAACGCCCGCGAGTTCGTGCTCGGGTCCGGGTTCATCATCCTGCCCGGCGTGGTGCTCAACCTGATCGGGACCTCGCTGGCGTTCGATCGTTATCAGAGCTTCAAGCGCTCGATCATCTCGGTGCCGGAACTGCTCGGGGGACAGAAGGCAGCGACGGGCATCGAACAGTTGCTGGCCTATCTCGGTCTGCTCGTCAACAGCCTGTCGGCGTGTCTCGTCGGCGGGTTCGTGGCCGCGCTCGTCGTGCGGTTCCGAATGGGCATCCCGGTCACCATCCGGGCGGGCTACCAGGGCCTGTGGCGACGCACACCGGCGCTGCTCGTGGCGTGGGTGATCGGTCATTGCTGGGTGGTGCTCGTCGGGCTGGGCCTGGCTCAGGTGACCGGCTCGGCGCTGGTGCCGCTCGTGTTCCTGTGCTCGCCGGTCGTTGCCGTCTTCGTCGCGTTGACCGCGCTCGTGTCTCCCGTGATCGTCATCGAACGTTTGGGCATCGGTCGCGGCCTTCGCCGCGCGCTGGGCATGGCGAAGCGCAGCTTCGGAACCGTGTTCAGCTTCGTGCTCGCGTCGACGTTCGTGGGTGTCGTCGTGCAGTACGGCATCGCCTATCTGCCCCGCCTGTTGCAGGCGACCGGACTCGTCGCGTTCGGGCGATTCGGCTGGTTGATCGAAGGCGCGGCCGGACAACTCGGTCGGCTCATCAGCACTCCATTGATCGCCGCTGCAACGGCCTGCCTCTACCTCGAGTTGCGAATGAAGCTGGAGGGCATGGACCTGACGCTCGATGCGGACCGGGCGTTCGGCGCGGTTGGGTCGGTGGCGTGATGATCACCGTTGCCGGCGTTCTCATGAGCCGGATGATCACGGCCGGCACGCCCCCGGTCGATCCACTCGGACCCGTCAGCCAGAATCCCGACGACGTGCGCCAGACCGCGTGTCGACTGGTCCAGTCGAAGACCGTGTGTGACCCGCCGCCACCTCCGCATGTGTCGTCGGGCTCGGGTTCGTCGGGCGGTGGTTTCGGTTTCCTCGGGTTTTTCTTCTGGGCGCTGTTGATCGCTGTCGTCGTCGCTCTCGTGTACGTCGCGGTGCGCTCGTTCGCCGATCGAACGTCGACTCGACGCGGCAGCGACGGCGATGATGTCGCCGATCCCGACGATGACGCACTGCTGGGCACGGTCGTGATCGACCGATCGCGCGAACCGGCTGGATGGCGTGAGGAAGCGGATCAGCATCGAGCCGAAGGTCGATTCCGCGATGCGTTGCGGTGCCGCTACCGAGGTCTCGTCGGTGATCTCGCCCGTCGCGGACTGCTCGACGAGATCCCCGGTCGCACCACCGGCGAGGAACGTCGCCAGCTTCGCGCGAGCGCGCCGAACGCCGTGCCGTTCTTCCGCGAGGCTGCGGACCTGTTCGACGCCGCCTGGTACGGGCACGCGGATGTCGACGCCGCGGCCGACGATCGGTTCCGAGCGTTGGACGGTGAGGTCCTCGCGAACGCGCCGGCGCTCGCACATCGAGTCCCGCGCACCTACGAAGTCGGTCGAACGTGAGCCCGGCGCGCTCGGCATCGGCCAGCCGGTCCACCGGCGGCGGTGGCCGTGCCGCGATCACCGCACTGATCGTGGTCGGCGTCGCGGTCGGCATGCTGTTGCTGATCCGAACCCGCCCGAAGGTGCAGGCGTTCGACCCGCGGTCGAGCAACGCAGACGGAGCGAACGGTGTCGTGCTGTTGCTCGAGCACTACGGCGCGACGGTCGACATCACATCGTCGGCACCGCAGCCGGGGGCGAACGAGCGGGTGTTCGTGATCGCTGATCGCCTGAGCGCAAGCCAGCGAGCAAAGCTGCTCGACTTCGTCGCCGGCGGCGGCATTGCCGTCGTGGCCGATCCCCACAGTTCGTTGCACGGTGGCGTCAGCGCCGACGGGGTGAAGGTCGAGGGTTCCCCGGTCGGAGCGTTCGACGGCGGCCGACTCGATGCAGCCGACGAGGCCAACGTCGAACGCGGCGACTGCACGATCGGGTCACTGCAATCACTGCGAGGTGTCTTCACCCCCGCAGGTGTGCTGTTCCCGACGACGGGCGACCAACCGCACTGCTTCTCGCAGGGCAGCGATTCGTTCGTGATCGTCGCCCACCACGGCAGCGGGCTGGTCGTCGGTTTCGGAGACAACCGCATCGTCACCAACGAATATCTGCGCTACGCCGACAACGCCGGGCTGGTGTCATCGTTGCTCGCTCCAGCGACCGGCGAGCATGTGCGGATCATGATCGGAACCGGCGCGGTGCCGTCGGCGCAGGACATCGGCAAGGGCAACGAGACGCTGCTCGATCTCGTGCGGCCCGGCATCTGGATGGCGCTCGCACAACTCGCGATCGCGTTCGTGGTGTTCTGCATCGCCCGCGGCGTGCGGCCCGGTCGTGCCGTTCGCGAGCCGCAACCGACACAGATCGCCGGCAACGAGCTGGTGCTTGCGACGGGCAACCTGATGCAGCGGGCCCAGCACTTCCAGCGTGCCGGATGGCTGATTCGCAGTGAGTTCTACCGACAGCTCTGCGCGTACTTCCGAATGCCGCCCGACACCTCGATCGAACGAGTCGGCGACATCGTCTACCGTCGCACCGGCGTCGATGCACGCGAGGTCCGCGCTGCGCTCCAGACCGACGTCTCGACCAGCGTGCAGCTGACGCAACTGTCGAGCATGATCGATCGGGTCCGGCACCTGACCATTTCCCCAGCACCCCCTTCCGCGGCGACGACGGACGCACCACCAATCCAGGAGCTCGTATGAGTGACAGCATGCAACCGCCCACGTTCAACGCTCCGCCGCCCAGCCCGGCGCCGCCGTCCGATGCGCCGCCGCCCGATGCGCCGCCGTCCGATCGGCCGCCGGCCAATTCGCCTCGGCAGGCGGTGTTGGCGGTGCGCGACGAAGTGGGCAAGGTCGTGGTCGGCCAGGACGGCATCCTCACGGGCATCATCGCTGCCCTGTTGGTGAACGGCCACGTGTTGCTCGAAGGTGTGCCGGGCGTGGCCAAGACGCTGCTCGCGAAAGGCCTCGCTGCCGCGTTCGACATGCAGTTCAGCCGGATTCAGTTCACCCCTGACCTGATGCCAGCGGACGTCATCGGCCAGAGCATCTACGAGCTCGTACCCGGGCAATCGGCCGGCTTCCGATTCCGTGAGGGACCGGTCTTCACCAACCTGTTGCTCGCCGACGAGATCAACCGCACACCGCCGAAGACACAGGCTGCTCTGCTGGAAGCGATGGAAGAGCGCCAGGTGTCGGTCGACGGGACGACGCGCCCGCTGCCCGATCCGTTCCTGGTGATCGCAACCCAGAACCCGGTGGAGTACGAGGGCACCTACCCGCTGCCCGAGGCCCAGCTCGACCGGTTCCTCTTCAAGCTCCAGGTGCCGTACCCGAGTGCCGAGCAGGAGATCAAGATGCTCGGCCGACACGATCAAGGTCTCAACCCGCACGACGTGCGCGCGGCGGGGATCCGTCCGGTCGCGACAGCGGCTGATCTCGCTGCGGGCCGAGCCGAGATCCAGGCGATCCGCGTCGATCCCAACGTGCTCGCCTACATCGTCGCGGTGTGCCGGGCGACGCGTGAATCCCCGTCGCTGCTGCTCGGTGTCTCACCCCGCGGTGCGACGTGGTTGCTGCACGCGTCGAAGGCCTGGGCGTGGCTGAGCGGTCGTGCGTTCGTCACGCCCGACGAGGTCAAGGCCGTCGCCAAGCCGTGCCTTCGTCATCGCATCATGGTCAAACCCGAACTCGAGCTGGAAGGCGCGCTGGCCGACAGCATCCTCGACGGCATCCTCGCCACCGTCCCGACGCCGCGCTGAGCGATGCCGATTCCCTCCGGGCGATTCTCGCTGTTGATGGCGGCGACGGCGATCGGGTTCTTCTTCTGGCCCGGCCACGACTGGCGTGTGCTGTGGTTGGTCGAAGGGGTGCTCGTCCTGCTGTTCGTCGCTGACGCGTTCGCCGGTGTTTCGCCGGCCCGCATCATGGTGTTCCGTCAGCATCCCGACAGCGTTCTGCTGGGCGAGACCGCGACGATCACGTGGGTCATCGAGAACCACTCGCGAACGCCGTCGAGAGTCACCGTCACCGATGCCCTGTGGCCAAGCCTGCGCGCGACGCGACGCTCGGTGAGCGTGCGCCTCGGCAGTCGAGCCCGCCACGCCGCGACCGCGGAGTTGTGGCCCAGCCGCCGTGGTCGCTTCCCCCTCGACGACGTCACGGTGCGCGTCTCCAGCCCGTTGCGGCTCGCCACGCGGCATCGGACGCGTTCGCTGCCGTCGGTGTTGCGCGTGCTGCCGGCGTTCCCCAGTCGCGACGAGATTCAACGGCGGATGCGGCAGCCGCGGATCATCGACGTCGGCATTCGCACGCTCCGCGTCAGAGGCAACAGCACCGACTTCGACCAGCTGCGCGAGTTTCGTGCCGGCGACGATTCACGGCGCATCGATTGGGCCGCAACGGCCCGCAGCCAGCGGCCGATCGTGCGCCAGTACCGGGCCGAGCGCAACCAGACCGTGGTGATCCTGTTGGACAACGGACGCATCATGGCGGGCTCGGTCGGTGGTGTGCCGCGGGTCGAGCACTCGATGGATGCCGCGCTGGGTTTGACGAAAGTGGCGACGCATCTCGGCGACAAGGTCGGCCTCATCACGTTCGATCGCCAGGTTCGCACGGTGGTCGCTGCCAGCCAGTCGCGCGTGCAGGAGTCTCGCGTCGCGGAGGCGATGTATCTGCTCGAACCCGAGCTCAGCGAGAGCGCCTATCTGCCGGCGTTCACCTATGCGACCGCCCGCTTCCGGCGCCGATCGTTGTACGTGGTGCTCACCGATCTCGTCGACTCGGCCGTCGACCAGGCGATCCTTCCCGCGTTGCCGATCCTCGCCCGCAGGCACCTCGTCGTGGTTGCCGCCGTGCAGGATCCGATGGTGCAGGCGTGGGCGGCCGGCGGTCACCATGAAGCGGCCTCGGAGACGTTCCGTCAGGCGGCTGCCGTGTCGTTGCTGCAACAGCGGCGCCGGTGTTCCGCCCGACTCGAAGCGGCCGGCGCGGTGGTCGTCGATGCCGCGCCGGGAACGCTGGCGACGCGACTCGTCGACACCTACTTGGAGCTGAAGGCGTCAGGCCGGCTGTAACTCGTCATTGCGCCGCGCCGCTGCCCGTTCTCGCCGTAGCGTGCGGTCGGCCGCCCGGTCGCGGCGGCGCTGGCTGACGCCGAAGGCGATCGTCCATCCCCAGAACAGCGTGAAGCCGGCGATGCCGATGCCGAGTCGAACTGCTGTCGGCCACGGCTGGCCGGTGACGAAGCCTTCGATCGTCGCGGCCATCAAGAACGCGACCACGAGTCCCATCAACACCGTGCCCGCGCGCCGACCCTCTTCACCGAGTGCGACGAGTCGAGATCGATCACCGGGGTCGATCACCGTCCACCCGATGCGCAGGCCCGCGGCGCCGGCGACGATGACCGCCGAGATCTCCAACAGGCCGTGAGGAAGGATGAGGCCCCAGAACTTCTGCCACTCGCCGACGTTGGTGAAGAGGCCGCCTGCGATGCCGACGTTGGCGCCGTTGTAGGCGAGCAACAGCGCGGTGACGACGCACAGCAGGATGCCGGCCGCGAATGCCAGGATCGCGACGCGCACGTTGTTCCAGAACACCTGCTGGGCGAACGCCGATGCCGAGTTCGAGCGGTAGTAATCCGCGAACTCGCCGTGGATGTATTGGTCGCGCAGCGCAGCCGGACCCGTCGCGTTCACGGCGCGCGGCGAGATCGCCAGCCAGATGTTGAGGATCGCCCACGGCGCGACCGTGAGCGCAGCCGAGACGGCGATGAACCAGCGGATGCCGTAGACCGCCTTGGGGAACGTCGCGGTTGCGAACTCGCGCAGGCCGCGCTTCAGTTCGACATCGCGCTGGCTGTACAGCACCGAGTGGGCGTCGGTGACGAGCAACGTCAGCCGGCCGACGAGCGCTTGATCACCGGCGTAGGTGACGCGGGCATCGGCCAGGTGCGCGCTCGTGCGTTGGTAGAGCTGCACCAACTCATCGAGTTGATCGGGTGACAGCGACTTCGGTTTGCGCGCCTGGCCGGTGAGCTCGGCGAGACGGAACCACGAGCCCTGGTTCCGTACGACGAAGGCATCGATGTCCACGTCACTAAGGTAGTTCGGGTATGAGCACCGGCGTGGGCCAACTCGACTCAGGTGCCGGCTCCTCCGCTGCGTTCGTCGAGGGCATCATCACGCCCGAAGCGGTCGTACTCGAGCTGGAGTCGGCGGGTATCGCGTCGAGGCTCTTCTCGGGATTGATCGACGCGCTGGTGCAGATCGGCTTCTACCTCGTGCTGATCCTGCTCGTGTTCTTCGCGCTGTCGCTCGGCGGATCGTACGCGGCCAGCACTGCTCAGGTCATCGACGCGATCCTGCTGTTCTTCGTGATCTTCTTCTACCCGCTGCTGTCGGAGATGTTGTCCCGCGGGCGAACCGTCGGCAAGGCCGCAATGGGGCTGCGCGTCGTCACCATCGAGGGTGGCCCGATCCGGTTCCGCCACGCTGCGTTGCGATCGATGGGCGGGCTCGTCGACAAATGGATCCCGCCGGGTGGCATCGTCGGCACGTTGTTCGTGCTCGGCACGCCGACTCGGCAGCGGATCGGCGATCTGCTGGCCGGCACGATCGTGATCCGCGACCCGAATCGCACAGCGCTCCCCGCCGGCATCTGGTTCCCCGTGCCGCCGGGTTACGAGTCGTACGCGGCGACGATCGATCCGACCGCGTTCACCGTCGATCAGTACACAGTCGTTCGGTCGTTCCTGATGCGCATTCGCGAACTGACGCCGAACGCGCGTTACTCGGTCGCACTCGATCTCGCCGGCCGGGTCGAGCAGACGCTGCATCACCAGCGGCCGACTCAGGTGCACCCGGAGACGTTCCTGCTGTGCGTCATCGCCCGGTATCAGCGCCGCTCGTTCCCGCAGTACCAACCCAGCGCGTGGCAGGCCCGCTGACGTTGCTGCCGGTCGCGCGACCCCGGTCTGCCGCGTCCGCCGCTCCGACGAATGTCAGGACAGGTCGCGCGGCGCGCGATCACTGGGGCGCTGACTCCGACGAATATCAGGGCAGGTCGCGCGGCGCGCGATCACCCCTGATTTCAGTCGGAGTCAGCAACGCTACATTGGCCGTTCCCCCTGACATCCGGAGCCCACCATGACAGACAAAGTCGTCCTCTCGCCCGCGGATGTTGCTCCGCCGATCAACGGCTCGTACGTCCACGGCATCGTGATTCCACCGAATGCAAGCGTGGTGCACGTGTCCGGCCAGGTCGGTGTGGACGTCGACGGCAACGTTGCCGACTCGGTCGGCGAGCAGGCGGAGCAGGCGTTCCGCAACGTCCTCGGTGTCGTGCGCAGCGCCGGGATGGATCTGGAGGACATCGTCAAGACGACGTTGTTCGTCGTCGCCGGCCACGATCTGCAGGCCGTTCGCGAAGCACGGGGCAAGGTGCTCGGCGCGCACAAGCCGGGCTCGACGCTGTTGGTCGTGGCCGGCCTCGCGGCGCCGAACCTGTACTTCGAGGTCGAGGCGATCGCCGCCAAGGTCCTGTAGGGGATTGCGTCGAACGCGATCAGCAGGCAATGTGATCGCGTGTCGCGATCGTGTTTGGCCGTGCTTGCTGCCGCGAGTGTTGCGCTCACCTCGGGATGCGCATCGAATGCGACGACCGCAGCGACCACACGGGATCCGCTGATCATCACCGACGCGACGCTGGCAGCGCATCTGGCCACCGACCGGGTCGGCCGCCTGGACCATCAGTTGAGTCTCAACGGAGCGCTACTCAGCGCGCCGAAGTCCGAACCGTTGGTCTCCGCTGATCAGGCCTTCGCAGCGACCGAGGTCAACAGGGCCGTGTCCGGCTTCTTCGAGACATCGGCGACGTTCGAGGTCAGCCTTGCGTCGTATAGGAACGGATCGGCGGTGGGGGATGCCGCCAGCACGCTCGTCTACGACTTCGAGGTCAACGGCGCGATCTGCTTCCCCAACTCGGCAACCACTGCGGCGCCGCCCGGCTCACGTCCGACCGTTCCCTGCGCGGTCTATGTCCTCGTCGATGCCGATACCGGTGCACTCGTGCTCGACGCACAGATGTGGGGCTGACCCGTCACTGCGGCGGTCAGCGCGAGATCTACGAAGGTCAACTTCTCGACGAGTCAGCTCGGTGGACAAATAGCAGTTCCGTCGACCGTGATGCTCGCGACCTCGTGAGCGGTCGGAGCCGAACCGAATGCAAGGGTGAACCCAGAGAACTGCTGCGTCGTGGTCGGTATCGATTGGCCACCAACGAAGACCTCCACGGCCGTCGGCTCACCGGGAACGACTGCGACAATGCTCGGCTCCGCACCAGAGGTGTTCTGATCGACAAGCCACGGGCAGACGGGATGCCCAGAGTGCGTGCAATGAGGAATCGAGGGAGTTCCTTGGATCTGGATCCAGACGCACTGCAACCCGTCGGTTCCGGTGTAGGCAAAGCCGACGAACCGGTTGCCGGCAACGTCGCCGTACTGGGCCCTCGTGCCGACAGGAATCGGGTGACCCGGATCGATTGGCCGGACAGCGACGCTCGCCGTGGGCACGATTCGGATGTTGGCCGCGAATCGTTCGATGTCTTCGCCTGCGGGGCCGACGATCGCCACAAACGTGCCGGCGTCCATCGGCACGACCATGGATTGGGTGCCCTCGAAAAGTGACGTGATGTAGCCGTCGCCCGTTGCCGATACCGCGCCGGTGCGGGCAGTGGTCATGAACGAGATCGCCTCGAGATCGATCGGCGAGCCGTCGGTTCGGTACGTCGTGACGCCGATGTCGCCGGTGACGCTCGTGGCCGACACCCGGTCGTACCAGACCGAACTGATCGCACTTGGCGCGCTCAGCTCGGTGAACCCGGCGGGTGGCGTCAGTGTTGTCAGCGATGTCGCTGAGGCCATGCCGCGGACGGCATCGACGAGATCGGACTCGCCGACATCTCCAATTGCTGTCGCCCGGAGAACTTGGTCACCGACCTTCCAACCGATGAGATGGATGGACGGCACGACGCCATCAATGGCCCGTGCATCGATTCCATCGATACCGACTGCTTGGCCGTCGGAAAACATCGCCCAACCGCCGCTGTCCTCGGTCACGGTCACGCCGCCGCTGGGTGCGCCGTCGCTTGATCGGCGGATGAACCATCGTTGGGGCGGTGCCGGCTGGCTACCGAGGCCGAGCCAGGTCTCGATCGGATTGTCGCGCACCGGAGATTCGTCCGCCGGGCCCGGATCGAGCACAGCGATCGATGCGGGCAGGGTGATGCCAGGTGGAAGGTTTGGGTCTGACGGTGGCGGAATAGACGCCGTCGTGGAACCCGTCGTCGGTGACGTGTTCGTAGCCGCAGTCGATGTCGAAGTCTCCTGCGACCCTGCGACCGCCGTCTGCTGTGGGCCTGTCGGAGCCGAGTTCGAATCGCGCCGCGCGAGAACCGTCAACCCAATGATCAGAACCGCTGCGGCCGCGAGCCCAATCGCGAACCGAGAGCGTCCGCGAGCAGATCGCTCCGGTGAGGCGTCGCGGACGAACGCCGTCGAGTGGTCTTCCCCGCCGTCGGGGACACCAAGGATCGTCTCCTTCGAGGTAACTCCGTCTCTGGCTCGCGCGAGCACCAGCGCTCGTATCCGTCCCCTTTCGGTCGCGTCGAAGACAACATCGGGCGGCCGGATGCTTGCAAACAGTTCGACTTCATTCATCATCGCCGTCCTTCCTCGCGCTGATCCGCGAGCTGCAGTCGTATTCGGTGGAGGCGGGAACGCACGGTCCCGATCGGCACGGCGAGGACATCTGCGATTTCGCGATAGGAGAGCTGTTCCCAGGCGAACATCACCAGAAGTTCACGGTCACCGGTGGGCATCGCAGCGACGAGATCGATCACGCGAGTGATCGCTGATCGCGCGTCGATCCGATTTTCTTCGACCGTCAGGTCATCGTCGCGTACCCCGGCCAATGCTTGGTGGCGGGCCTGGGCCCGCAGGCGTCATGACTCGGAGCGCCAGTGGTGCCGCAGAACGTTGTTGGCGATGCCGTACAGCCAACCTCGCTCAGTACCGAGCGTTGGGTCGAAGGTTGACAGTCGGTCCAACGCGATCAGGAAGACGTCGCCGACGACCTCGTGTGCCGTCGTGGCACCGACGCGCCTTTCGGCGTAGCTGAAGATGACGTCAGCGTGAGTGTCGAACAGTCGGGCCATCACTGTGACGGGATCTGCCGATTCCGGCGTGATGATTCGCCCCACGTGTTCCACACCTCTTGCTTGCCCGCTCCTTGGGAGCGGTTCCAACATTCTTGCTGTCGAGGCGGCCCGGCGACCGAGCGATGCAGACGTCAGCGCGCCTCGGGTCAGCTCAGCGTCATGTTCGGTTTGAAGCGCCCTGGGTCTGATGGAGACTCGGGCTATTTGGTTTCAACCAGTTCGCTGGTCGATGTTTGAGCGTAGTGGGCGCTCTCGAACTCGGCGGGCGGGACGTCACCGAGGGCCGAGTGAATGCGTTCGGTGTTG